>QHYI01000123.1 GCA_003223245.1 Acidobacteriota bacterium | reverse complement strand
GTCGAACCAGCGTTCCATCCGTTCCGGTTTTTAAGATAATGTTGTCGAATTGCGAGGTTTCGCTAAGCCGCCCCACGGCCCTTACGCTGATCTGGAAGGAGTGTTCCTGCTGGGTAGGAGGAAGGCCGATCTGTCCCGCGGCCACTTGCACGTTTTGCTCTTCTAGCGCGCTCAAAACATTGGTGGCCGCCAAGCCGTGCTCCGCCATTTTCGACGGGTCCAGCCATAAGCGCATGGCGTACTTGCGCTCGCCAAACACAATCGCGTCGCCTACGCCTTTTACGCGCTTCACGGAATCTTTCACGTAAACGTCGAGGTAGTTGCTCAGGAACAGGCTGTCGTATTGCCCTTCGCCGGCATAGACGCCCGCGCCGAAGACGAATCCTCCAATCTGCTTGGTGATGATGACTCCGGTATTCTTGACTTCGTTGGGCAAACGCCCTAAGGCCTGGTTCACGCGGTTCTGCACGTCCACAGCGGCGAGGTCCACATTTCGCGTCACGTCAAAAACAACCGTGATTTGGCTCGTACCGTCATTTCCGCTGGTTGAGGCGATGTACTTCATGCCCTGAACGCCGTTGATCGCTTGTTCAAGGGGAATTGTGACCGCCGATTCCACCGTCTGTGCGTTTGCGCCAATGTAAACGCTGCTGACGACGACTTGCGGCGGAGCCAAGTCTGGAAAGTACGCGACCGGCAATAAGGGAATAGAGATGGCGCCGCCTAGAATGATGAAAAGGGAACAGACTGTGGCGAAAACCGGGCGTTGGATAAAGAAATCAACGAACAAGGCCGGATTCCGTCCCCGTTTGAGTTGGAGTGCCGCTGTTCATGCTGTCTACAAGAAACTACTTGCCCGAAGCGCCTTTGGCGTCGTTTTGAATCTGCTCGGTGACGGGCATCCCGTCTTGCAGGAATTGCGTGCCGGAAACAATGATGTGGTCCCCGGGTTTCAAGCCATCCAGCACGGCGAAGTCGTTTCCCACGGTGTCACCGAGTTTCACCACACGCTGGCGAGCGACCGTTCCTTGGCCTTCGTTGACCGCCACAAACGCAAAGAACACGCCATTGATGCGCTGCACGGCGAGCACGGGAATCACCGGCCCTTCGTGGATTCCCCAGGTAATCTGCGCGCGCACTTGCTGAGCGATGCGCACTTTCGATTTCGGGTTCTGGACCGCGGCCTTGGCCAACACCGTCTGCGTATCGGTATCCACCTGCGGGGAGACAAAAGTGATTTGCGTGTCGCTCGCGGTATTTCCCGCACCATCGAACAAACGCACCGGCAATCCGAGCTTCAGATTGCGCGCCTTTTCGGCGGGAACATAGATGTAAGCTTCGAGCGCCCCGGGCTCATCTACGGTGGTCAGGAGCGTCGCAACGGTCACGCGATCCCCAACGTGCACGGGAATGTCGCCGACAATGCCGTCCATCGGCGCGCTCACACTGTAGTAGTGCAACTCGACCTTTTGCTGATTGACTTGTTCGTCGAGCGCCTTGAGCTGCGCCAGGGCTGCGTCGTAAGCCGTTTGTGCGTTATCGAGGTCCTGCTTGCTGACGACTCCAGCGTCAAAGAGCTTTTGCGCGCGTTCCAGCGAAATCTTCGCGTAGCGCACATTGGCTTCCTGCGCTAGTCGCGAAGCTTCCTGGCTGCTTACCGTGGCTTCCTGCTTGAGCGGGTCGATTTGCAGCAGCGGCGTTCCTGCCCTCACGCGGTCGCCGGACTGGACGAGGATTTTGGTGATTTGTCCTTCCACCTGCGGATTGATGGCCGCCGAGTGGCGCGACTTCAGGATGGACAAATATTCGGTGGTTTCCGGGATTTTTGCCGATGTTGCAATGCGCACCTGCACAGGCATTGCGGCTGGACTGCCACTAGGTGCATTGGCGGAACTCTTGCCGCAGCCAGCTACGAACGCGGCGAGCGCGAGAACGAGCGTCCCGCTCGCCAGTCGCCTCTCGGTGCACAGGGCACTCTTCCAGCTACGACCTTGAATAGGCACTTTCATCCCGGTCACGTCACTTGGATTTTACGACAATCTCGCGCCGCCACATAATCCAACAGGGTCCGTCCCTAGAGTTTGGATGCCCGGCCAAAACTTTGGTTAGCAGCAATTTCAAAGCCCACAAATTTGAACAGAATTGGATCTGCCGGCGTTCCCTCCTGCCACAGGCGGAATCCGAAATTCCTGGCAGAGAACCCATCTGGCCAGGCGTTGTTCTATTGGTGGCGGAGTTCACCAAGCCGCGGCGCGTGGCGGTTAGCAGGTTTGCGACCGTGTGGCGCGAGACACGCCGAATAAGGGGATTAACGAACCAGGCGAAGATTGCGGGAACATCCCGGCTGAGGGCAATCGTTTCCACCTGCACATAGACGCCGCCATCCTTTTGTTCCAACCGCCAGTAATTGTTCAGGCGCCAAAGATAGCCGTGCCCCTGGCCCACCGGAAATTCCGAACTGTCCGGCTGATCCGGGTGTTCGAGTTCGGCGATCCGGACAGAAATCGCGCGGCTGATCGAATGCGTAGCATCGATCCGCGTGTCATGGACCTCGAACAGGGTATTGAATGAAACACGGCGTGGGGACTCCTTGTAAAACTGCAGGTAGACTTTGAATGTGTCGTCTGCATGTTCGAGCAACTTCGAGCGGCGCACGTCGGGGGCGTAGGTGTGGCAGTGATTGTTGTAGTCATGCAACAAAGCTACGACCCGGTCCAAAGAAACACCCGGTATGAACACAACGCCCGACCAGTCATGGATCAGCCCGTCAGGAACTTCAACGGGATTGCCGTCCTCTTCTATCTTTTCCTGCCGTATCTCAAGCTGACCACGCCGTAGTCGATCGTAGAGCTGCTTTCGGCGGGGTTCCGGCAAAGAGTCGAGCCAGAGGAACGAGCCGTTCGCGCGAAGCTCCTCTCTCCGAGCCTCGGTGAAGCGCACGTAACGATCGAAAGCTTCAAGCGTTTTCTGTTGGAGTTCTGTTGCAGTGCAACGGATAGCGCCTGGGAATCCTAAAAGGACCGAGAATAAGAGCGCGGCCATCGAATGTCGCAGACGCACTGTGTTCGTCCTCCTTGCGCAATTCATCGTAAGAGACCGGAGATCTTTCATGGAGTGAAATTCTGCTCGACAATTCGGCGTTGCCGCCGCTCTCTAGTCCTTTGCTAAATAGGTTCCGGCTTCAAAACTCGAAATCGAGGGAAAACTGGATTTGCCTGGCGCCGAGCCCCTCTATAGCTTGCCCAAAACCTGGCATAGGGGCCAAGGTTGAACCGAAAACCGGATTGATTTGAACCGCGTTTGCCCGATTCAACAAATTGAAGGACTCGGCGACCACGTCCAGGCGCCGGAGCCCTCCGAAGGGAAAGTATTTGAGAACGCGCAGGTCCAACTTCACGACCATGGGCGTGTGCAGCGAGTCTCTCCCAAAGCCCAGCGGTCTCGAGGAGAGAGGAAAAGCATCGCTTCGATTCGAGTCAAGACCGGTTAAAGGGTCCACCGGGCGGCCGCTCTCGGCCGTAAAAATCGGCGCAACTTCAATGTGGCTGAACGCGCGCAGAGGCCAGCTGAGGTTCTGTTCTGACTTTTGAGAGCTGTCCTCTCTGTCGCCGATCGGCAAGTCCCAGAGCGCATTGAACACCAACCGGTGCTGCTGGTGCTGCCGCGAGAGGGCGTTTTCAGCGCGAACATCGAACGGATTTTGCGGTTGTTCGTCGTAGTTTGAGGCGTCGTCGCAGGTCTTCGAGAGCGTATAGCTCGCAGAAAACTCGAAATCTTCATTCATCGTGCGGCTCAGGGTGAAGGAAAGGCCGTTGTACGTGGAATTTGCAGAGTCTTGCAACTCGTAAATATCGTTAAATTGCGGGTTGATCCGGGCACTTGAAAAAACCTCCCGGCCAATCTGTTGCGACGTGGGATTAGGAACTCCCAGGCTAGCGGCATTTGCAGGCGTCAGGACAAAGGGAGGCAACAGATTCACATTGAGGGTTCGCGGCAGCTTGACGCCATGAACGAAGAGATAGTCCGTGCGAAGGGTGAAGTTGTTCGCCAGCAGATATTCGGCGCCGGTGCTGGCTTGCTGGCTATAAGGCGTAGCCATGTGCGGGTCCGAGCGGAAGATCGAAGGCGCAATTCCCGGCGCGGGAGCAGTTAACGCGCCGCCTTGTGCTGCTGCGAACAAGCTTGCCGCAGCGTTTCCGTCAGCCACCTGCTCAAACGCTTGCAATGCGTTTGTATCAATGGCGCGTGTCAGGTTCGCCAGAACGTAGCGATCGAAAAAGATTCCGTAACCCGCGCGAAACAGCCACCTGCTGAGAGGATTCCACGCGAGACCAATCCGTGGGCTAATGTTATTCGCATCCTGATGGAATCCCGATGGCAGATGTTCGAAATCGTAGCGTACGCCGAGGTCCAGCGTAAGTTGGCGCGTGGCCGGCCAATGGTCTTGGAGAAATGCGCCGTAACTCGTGACCGGAAAATCCACATGAGGATTCCCGAAGACTTGGCGAAACTGATCCGGATTTCCGGCCAGGAAATCCGCGAGAGAACCGAACAGATAAACGCCGCCGAAACCGTCCGGAACGTCAGCACGTTCGCGAACGCGACTGATGGTTCCGCCCGCTTTCCACAAATGTTTTTCTTTGGTGCGCGAGTAGGTATAAACGGCTTGATAGTGGTTTTCGCGTCGCTCGCTGTTGCCGGCGTAAGCACGCCCGGAGGCGAGCAGCCCGGCAATGTCTATTTCCGGTCCAGCGGAATTGTTCGTGCGCAACACCGCGTGGCGCGTTGCAAGCTGAAAGCGAAAATCGCTCACCGCCTCCGACCCGAGTATCGAAGTAAGCGATCCCGACAGCGCATTGTCGCTCAGGAAGCTGCTGCCGCGCGCGCTCGCGTCGCTGAGACCGCCGGTGTTGAAGCCGTTGCCCGCCTCTTTATTGTTGGTGAAGGCGTACCTGAGCATCAGCGAAGTATTTCTCCTGAGTTGCTGGTCCAACCTTCCGGCTGCCTCAGTTTCCGCACGAGCGGTTGGCGAGAACGCTGTAGTGATCTGCCGCGTGCTCAAGCCCGGGAAAGCTCCGCTTGCGAGAAACGAATTGATGGCGGAGGTGATGGCCGGATCAATGTCCGAGCCAATTTGCCCGCGATTGTGTTCCTGTTCCAAAGCCGCATAGTAGAAGCTTTTGTCTTGCACCGCGGGCCCACCGAGTGAGAATCCAGGGCGAGAACGACGAAACGATGGTTTTTCCGGCTGCGTTTGGAAGGGATCTCGCGCATTGGCTGCGCTATCTTGCGCAAAAATGAAGGCGTCACCGTGCATCGTGTTTGTCCCGGAGCGCGTAATGACGTCAATGGAACCTCCTGACGCTCCGCCGAACTCCGCGGACAGGCCGTTGTTGACGACTTGAAACTCCTGCACGATTTCGGGGGAAAGCTCGGTCCGGCTCGAGCCGGTGAACTCATCATTGTTATCCAAACCGTCGATCAAGACATTATTGCTTTGAGGCCGCAAGCCTCCGAAGGTGAAGCCGCTGCCAGCCAGCGGCGTTGAGGCGGCAGAAGTTGTTGCTGCAGGAGAACTCGAAACTCCGGGAGCGAGAAGCACAAAATCGAGATAGTTTCGCGTGCGCACCGGCAGTTCTTCGATTCTTTCCTGGTCCACCGAAGCGACGGCCGACGTCTGTGAAGTGTCCAAGCCCGAAACCGGCGCGCTGACTCGGATTTGGGCCGTTGTGGATGCGGGAGAAAGAACGATAGCCAGATGAAGCGTCTGGCCAAGGCTCAAGGTAATGTCTGTGCGCCGATAAGGCGCAAAGCCAGCGTGCTCCAGACGCACTTCATAGCTGCCAACCGCAAGCTGGCTCGCTCGGAAGAAGCCCTGCTCATCCGTGGTCACCAAACGAGTTTGATTGGTTAGAGTGTCGAGAATCGTGAGCGTGGCGCCTGGAACAACAGCGCCACTGCTGTCTCTCACACTGCCCTCGACTGTAGCTGCCACTTTCGAGGCCTGGGCTCTTGCAGCAGCCGGAGAGGCGAGAATCAGAAGCGATACGCTCGCGACAAACACCACGTGGGGGAACCAGCGGCGGTGCAAAATCATCTCACGCTCCCCTTTTGCTTAAAGCCCAACCGATAGATGGTGTGGAATGGTTGAGCTTCCAAGGCCCATCTGTGAATCCACACAACAGTGCGGGACTCTCAGGGCACGTGTCTTAGCGAGAGCTACCGGTGAGTTTTAGATTCGGAGTGCAAAAACGGGAGGACTGCCGTCGATAGGAACGTCAAAAAGACAACCTCTTCCGCACGACAGAAGAGATTTGGGGAGACGCCAGCTCGAAACAAACTTCTTACCAAGGTCGGGGAGCCGGAGTTTAAGAACAAATCGCGAAAGCACGTACACGATGCTGAGAGACAACGCAAGCAAGACCAAAGAGTATTCCGTGTCCTGTCCGGTTTGCAGCGTGTGATCCCAACGGTCAAACATCTCCAAAACGGGACAGACCATGCAGGTGAGCAATGCAGCTGCAGGTATTACGCTTGAGACTCGCGCTTTCATCGACCCTACTCTAACAGACTGCAAGCGCCCCAGAAGTGGAAAAGTGCAGAAAATTGCTCAGTTTTGCGCCGGAGCAGGGGCAATTGGGACCGTAGTTTCAGTAAAAATCGCGGGAATCGATGCGCTTGCTGCCGGAAAGCCCCAGTTGCAGCACTTCCATCTGATCCGGCCGGTCGAAAATTTTCCCAGGAAATATCATTTTCAGTAGAACCCGCACTCCCCCAAACGCCGCTCCCACCGCAACGGCCAGTCCCATAAACAGAAGCGTCATGATGAAAATTCGGCCCACGATGAGCAGCCACGGCGGGTCCGTCAGCTTGTGTGTCGGTTCGTTCCAGGTTACTTCTGTGTGATAGCGAATCGCGTTTCGCAGAGATTCAGCAAATGCCGCGGAAGAAGGCTTCAAGACCACCGAGAGCAGGGAACCCTCGCGCGCAACGGTTGTCCCCGCTTGCCTGGACGCGGATGGGAGGTCCGCCTCGAAGTGATGCAAATGTTGCTCGGCCAACTGCGGCGTGGGGTATTCGATGAGCAATAAAACTGCTTCACCCTTTCCCGAGTGATATTGCGCGAACATGGCTTCCGCATCGTCTCGTTCAAATCCAACTTCATTTACAAGGCCCGCAATTTCCGGCCTGTCGAGGAACTTTGCGGCGCTCAGAAACCCTTGCGGGCCCAAAGCGTATTTCTCCGACCCAAAAACTTGCCCTTCGGCCGGCAGGTAGTTGCGAATCGCAGGGAGAGGTGTCTGATCGGCGTGGGGCTTCACTCCTGCCGCAATATCCTGCAAAACTGTGGGCGACAAATGATCGGAGAGGCCCGCCTGAATCACGAGATTCCCTAGCAGCATCCGCGCGTCATCCTGGCGGATGGCGGAGTCTTCTCCCACACCAAGGGGTTGCATGCCCGGAACTACGGCAAACGTGTAAAACTCGTACGCGCCGCTCGGGTCTTTGAATTGGTAGAGCCGCAGGCCTAACTGGTCATCGCCTTTCTTATACGGGCGGTCTACGATTTTGCCGAGCCCGCTCTCGGCCAGAATCTGTTCGCCTTCTTGCCAACGATCCCACTGGGGTCCCAAATCGCTTGGTTTTACCGGAATAGCGGGACCAGACGCCTGCCAGCCGGCCAGTTGGTTGGGCAGCAGGGCATTCTGGGCTCTCGCCGGTGCGGCCAGGGCCAGGAGGAAGAACGCGCAGGCGCAGGTGTAAAGTTTCATGTCGTTGGCTTAGACCATACCAGCCTACCGCTGGTTTCTTGATTGTTCAACTGACCGGCTGGAGCCAGGCCGCTCCGCGCCCTTTCTTGCCGGAAGGTTCACGGTCACGCTGTTCATGTTCTGCAAGTAGCTGGAAATACCCTGAAAAAGTCCTTCGGCCACTTTTTGCCGCTGCTCGGGCTGCTTCAAAAGCTTTTCGTCGGCGGGATTGCTCAGGAAAGAAATCTCCGTGAGGATCGAAGGCATATCCGCGCCGATGAGCACCACAAACGGCGCTTTGCGCACGCCGCGGTTTCTTACGCTTTTACTGGATTTTTGGATTCGGTTCGTCAGCGATTCCTGGATATCTTGGGCAAATTCCTTGGACTCGTCGATTTTTTCCGTCTGCGCGATTCTCTTGACCAGGCTTTCCAGGTCGTGCACTCCTTCCTGTGCTGTGGCGTTTTCGCGCGCAGCCACTTCCATGGCCTCCGGCGTGCTTTTCAGCGTCAGGTAATACGTCTCAATTCCGCGCGCGCCGGTGTTGCGGCTCGAATTTGCGTGAATGGAGATGAACAAATCAGCCTTCGCCTGGTTGGCGATGTTGGTGCGCTCTTCCAGCGGCACGTAGGTGTCGTCCGAGCGCGTGTAAATCACCTCGGCACCCGGCAGGCGCTGCTCGATGATTCTCCCCAACCGCAGAGCTACGTCCAGGCATAGGTCCTTTTCCATCAGGCCCGTCGGACCGATCGTACCGGTGTCATGCCCGCCGTGGCCGGGATCGATTACGATGCGCCCAATTTTCAGGCCCAGTGTGCGCGTCAAGGTAGACTGGCCGTCGCGCAGTGGCTGCGGAGGGCTGGTTGGCCGCACCAAATCCGGCTTCGCCTCCGTTGCGGATGCTCGCAATGATTTTGAGTTCCTGCTTTTGGCGCTTGGCGGACTATTGCGCGGGTTCGGCTGAGCATTGTTCGCGGGGGTATTGGATGCGTCTAATGTGCCGGTGACAACGGGTTTGGTATTGGGGACGGCGGGCCATTGTTCGCCCGCTGGAGCTGCCTGATCTCCAGCTTTTGCCGCAGCAATTTGCGTGTCTCGCGGCGCGCTGCCCGCGGCCACTTCGGTTTGTTTCGACTCTTCCGCAGCCATCTTCTCTACTTTTTCTGGACGCTTGACGCTGGCAGTGCGCAGCGGTTCCGCGCCAAAAGAACTTCCGTAGAGATCAATCACCAGTTGCGTCGGGTCTTTCGTCAGCAGAGCGGTGTACTCCTTCACTCCGTTCACATCCAGGGCGACGCGCACCACGCCAGCGTGATTTTGCGCCACGCGCACCGCGGTCAATAAATCGCCTTCGACGTGGATGCTTGTCCGCGCGACTTCCGGCGTGAGCCGCGCCGCGTGCAAATCAAAAAAGACGCGGTCGGGATTGTTGATCCGGCCGGAGGTAAATTCCACGGTGTTGTCGAGATCAATCGTGATGCGTGTCGCGTCGCCGTTCAGCGACGTGCGAATGCGTCGCACGCGTGGAATCTCCGTGAAACTCGACGTTGCTACCGATTTTCCGCCGGCATGCAGCGGCGCGCTGGGCCGCGCCTCGTCGACTGCCACGCTTCTCGCAGGCGCGGAGTTTTCGCCATTCTCGCGCACACTGCTCCTCGCCGCCTCAACGCCGCTGCTGTTTTGCAGCAGCGCCAATTCCGCCAGCGCTTCTTCCACTTCGCGCTTCTTTGGGGAGCGCGGGAAACGCTTCAAGAATTCGCTGTAGGTCCTTTGCGCCTGCGCGGGCTGCGCAAGCTGATCGCGCTGCAGCCTGGCGATGCGCAGTAAAGCTTCCTGGCAATATTTGTGCGCCGGATATTCGCGCACCAGAAATTCGTAGGAGGTCACCGCCTGCTGGTAATAGCTTCGCCCGAAGCGATCGCCCATCTCGGTGTAAAGTTCCGCGACGGCCAGCACGGAATCGGGCACTTCCGGCGCGCGCGGCGTAATCAGCTTCACGCGTCGGTAACTCATTACCACTTGCTTGTAATCGGCGAGCGATCGCTTATCGCTGGGCTTCGCGTTGAGCGCAGCGCGCTGCTCTTCGGCTCGCGCAAATTGTGCGGAGGCGGATTGGCGTTTTGCCGAAGAATTGGGTTCTGCTAGGTTGGGCGCCGCCCTTGCGGATAAGGCGGCAACTGCAGTGGCCAGCACAAAGCCTAGCGAAAGGGGGGCGAAGACCCGAAGCAAGTTCTTCTCCGCCGCAAGCATCCGACTGTTCCCCCAAACTGCTCGCTTCATCTCCCTGAACATTGTGGTAGCCGCTTTCAACATACGGCCCGTGCTGCCGTTCTTCGGAATATTAGTCCACTTCCGTACGTGTTATACCGTCATTTTGCAAGACTTACTCTAAATATTAAATACACCGTACTGGAACCAACATTAGTGAAAAACCTGGAATTCCCGTACAACGCTCACGGGATCTGCAGCCTTCGCAGCCCGGAACGGAAAACTTAGGACTGAAAACTTCGAGTAATTTTCAGTCGTTCGTAAATATGATGCGTCCTTCGCGGGTAACGGCCCTGTGGATGGCGTGCGGGTTGACGAAAGCGTCAGGCATGCGCCCGGACCCGGGCCGGAAGTAGGCGTTCTGAACCTTCTGTACGTAATCCCGCGTTTCGCGGATCGAGGGAACTCCGTGGGCGCGATCCACCGCGCCTTCTCCCGCGTTATACGCCGCCAGCGCCAGATCGAGGTTGCCATGGTAGCGCTCCAAAAGCGTCCTCAGATACTTAACTCCAGCGGCGATATTCTGTTGCGGGTCAAAAACGTCATAGGCGCCATAGCGTTGGGCCGTCGTGGGGATCAATTGCATTAATCCCCCGGCTCCCTTGTGGGAATACGCCTTAGGGTTCCAATTGGATTCCGTCTCGATCACTGCGCGCACGAGCGCCGGATCAACCCGGAAGCGATCTGCCGCCTCGCGCACAATCTTCTCCACGCCGTCGCGGTTCATATCCACGGCCGGATGCGCGCGTCCGGTAAACGAGATCTCACCGGGCAAATAAATATTGGCATGCGTTTTCGTGACAGGAGCAATTTTGATCGGTTGCGGGTTGGCATTGATGAAGAAGCTGCGTCCGCTATCGTCGACAACCTTGGCGATCTGGGCTTCAACCGGCCGCGCGCATAAACCGAGCGAACCCAGAATCAGGCAACCTGAGAATGCGACGCTCTTGTTCCTCATGGCTCGCAGGAAGGTCATGTCCTTCTTGGATTAACCCCTGTCTTCCTGGGATTTACCCCACTCCCATGCGCTCGTTCATATCGCGACGACGGTCTAACCGTCAATAAATCGCGAGTACTATACGCCTCCAACCAATGGCTAAGTTCACTTAACCGTAGGAGCGCGGGACCTAAATTCCGAGCAGCAGCCCGAAGATCGTGCCCTCGTCCAAACGGACACACGCCCAAGCCGTAAAATCTGGAACACAACTGCCGGTCGCCCCGAACTATAGCAGACTTTCGATGTAAGAGGGAACTGTCTCGAGGGCCGTTTTCAGGCCAGCTGTATCTTTGCCGCCAGCCTCGGCCAAATCAGGCCTGCCACCCCCCTTGCCGCCCAGCTTCTCTGCCAGAGCCCCTATCAGCTTGCCAGCATGGACTTTAGCGGTGAGATCCTTGGTCACGCCGGCGATCAAGGCCACTTTGCCGTTCTCGGGCATGCCTAGGGCGACCACGCCAGAACCGAGCTTCTGGCGCAAACTATCTACGAGTTGCCTAAGTCCTTCGCGGTCACCAGGTTGCACCTCGGCGACAATAACCTTAATGCCTTTTATAACTTGCATGCGTCCCGCAAGCTCGTCGAGCTGGCCTAGCGCGCCTTTGCGCTTTTGAGCTTCCAGATCCTTTTCCAGCTGCTTGACGGTTTGAGAGAGCTTTTCGACCTGGGCGAGGACGGCGTCTTCGCCAACGTTAAGTTGGGCGGCCAGTTGCCGCAGGGTTTGCGCCTGCTGCTGGTAATGCTCCAGTGCGCCGATGCCGGTGACGGCTTCAATGCGGCGCACCCCGGCGGCAACCGACTCTTCGCTCACGATTTTCAGCACGCCGATGTCGCCAGCGCGCTGGACGTGCGTGCCGCCGCACAGCTCCTTCGAGTAGAAGCCACGGGGAGAGCGGGGATCGGGTATGGTCACCACGCGAACGTTCGATTCGGGATACTTGTCGCCGAAGAAGGCCAGCGCCCCGGAGTTGAGCGCGTCTTCGAGCGAGGTGACGTTGGTTTCGGTCGGGGAGTTCAGGCGGATTTCCTCGTTGACCTGCTGCTCGATGTCGCGCAGTTCCTCGGCATCCACATGCGCGAAGTGCGAAAAGTCGAAGCGCAGGCGGTCGGGGGCGTTGAGCGAGCCGGACTGCTTCACGTGTGTGCCCAAAATGTTGCGTAGCGCGGCGTGGACCAGATGCGTGCCGGTGTGATTGCGGATGATGCGCGCGCGGCGTTCGGCATCGGCCACGACCGCCGTGCGGTCGCCTACGCGCAGCGTTTCCTTGGCGACGACTTTGTGCGCGATCAGTCCCGCGACGGGATAGAACGCGCCTTTCACTTCGGCGAGTTCCTGTGATTCCGAGTTGTCGTAAAACCAGCCGGTGTCGGCGACTTGTCCGCCGGATTCGGCGTAAATCGCCGTGCGATCGAGCACCACTTCACCGGATTCGCCGGGCTTGAGCTCCTTGACGGGGCCATTCTTGGTGATGATGGCTTCAATGCGGCAATCCTTCGTGCTCGTGCCGGCGTAAAAGCCCGGCTCTGTCTTGAACGTTTCCGCCAGCTTCGCATACGCCGGATTCGCCGCTTCTTTCGCTCCGCCCTTCCACGAAGCGCGAGCTCGCTTGCGCTGCTCCTCGAGAGCCTCGTCAAAACCGGACTGATCGAATGGAATGCCAAGGTCACGAGCCGAGTCCAGGATAAAATCTAGGGGTAGGCCATAAGTGTCATAGAGTTGAAAAGCCTGCTTACCTGAATACGTTCCTTCCTTAGCCTGAAAGGGCGTCCCTACGAATCGAGTGAGGGGGCGTAGCTGGTCCTCCAGCCTCTCCAAAGCAATGTCTAAAGTGCGCGCGAAAGCTTCCTCCTCCGATTTCACCACTTTTGGTACATGGGCAAACGACGGTTCGCGCAATTCCGGATAAGCTTCCTCCATTAGCCTTTGAACCTTGTGCACCATTTCTGTCAAAACCACCGGTTGTTTCTGCCCGAGCAGGCGCGCGTGACGAATGGCCCTGCGCATGATTTTGCGAAGGACATAGCCGCGGCCTTCGTTGGAAGGAAGAACGCCGTCGGTGATGAGAAATGTCGTGGCGCGGGCGTGGTCGGCGATGACGCGGAGAGAAGCGGCACCGCCTTTGCCTTCTTCCAGTTTTTCTTCGCGTGTGAAATCCACGCCGCAAAGTTCGGCGGCGCGCTTCATCAATGGCACGAAAAGATCGGTGTCGTAGTTGGAGATGACGCCCTGGAGGGCCGCGGCGGTGCGTTCGAGGCCCATGCCCGTGTCGACGCAGGGCTTGGGGAGGGGAGTGAGCTTGCCGGACGCATCGCGATTGAATTGCATGAAGACGAGGTTCCATATTTCGACGAAGCGGCCACAATCACAGGGAAATTTGCATTCCGGCGCGGTCGTTCCATGGCCCTCATCGGAAGCGGCGGGGCCCATGTCGTAATGAAGCTCGCTGCAGGGGCCGCAAGGGCCGGTGTCGCCCATCTGCCAGAAGTTTTCCTTCAGGCCGGGGATGGCAAAGACTCGATCCGCGGGAACTTTTTGTTCGAGCCAGAAGTTGCGAGCTTCTTCGTCGACGCCGATGAGCTCTGCGCCGCCGAAGACGGTGACGTAGAGTTTGTCCTTAGGGATGCCGAACCATTGCGGCGAAGTGACTAGTTCCCAGGCGTAGGCGATGGCTTCCTTCTTGAAATAATCGCCGAAGGAGAAATTGCCAAGCATCTCGAAGAAGGTGTGGTGGCGCTTGGTGAAGCCCACGTTTTCGAGGTCGTTGTGCTTGCCGCCCGCGCGCACACACTTTTGCGCCGTGGTGGCGCGCGCGTAATCGCGCTTTTCGAGGCCGAGGAAGACGTCCTTGAACTGGTTCATCCCGGCGTTGGTGAACAGCAGCGTGGGGTCGCCATGCGGCACGAGCGACGAACTGCGCACGCGCTTGTGGCCCTTGCCCTCGAAGAAGCGCAAGAACATCTCGCGGATCTCATTGCCGCTGAAAGTGGTCGATTTGGATTTGGGTGCGGTCATTTTTGGAGTATAGCCATTATCGCAGAGGGAGGATGAGTCAGAAAGTGGCGCGTGGGCGAGAGCGGAAAATGGAAAAGCGAAGATGAGAAATGGGAGGGGCCCCGTACACCCGGGCATTTTTGTAAGTGATTGAAGAAGCGGAAGATAATTTTGCCGGTGGTGCGGCTGTGAGGAAAGCATTAAAAAAGCCAGGGTCAGTCGAGATTGACCATCTTGTCAGCCTTGCGGGGAGCGCGCGGGGGGCGCGAACATAGGAACGTGCGCCAATTTCGATGGGAGAAACGTTATGGGTGAAATGATTCAAGTCAAGAGGCCGGACGGGAAGAGCTGTCCCGCTTATCTCGCAACCCCCAAGGGAGCAAACGCGCCTGGCTTTGTGTGCATTCAGGAATATTGGGGGCTGAACGAGCAGATCAAGAAAACCGCTGACCGTTTTGCGCAAGCGGGATACCGGACGCTCGTTCCGGATTTGTATCGCGGCAAGCTGGCAACCGTGGCCGATGAAGCAAAGCACTTGATGACCGATCTGAATTTTCCCGATGCGGCCGAGCAGGACATTCGCGGAGCCGTTCAGCACCTGAAGCAAGCTTCCAAGAAAAAGGTTGCCGTAGGCGGTTTCTGCATGGGCGGCGCGCTGACGCTCCTGGCGGCTCTGCGGGTTCCGGAGATGGATGCGGGCGCATGCTTCTACGGTCTTCCGCCGGTCGAGCCCGCCGAGTTCAAGAAGATCAAGATTCCGTTGATCTGCCACTTTGCGAATCAGGACGATTGGTGCACGCCCGCGAAGGTGACCGAGCTTGAAAACATGCTCAAACAGTCGAAATCAAAATTCCAGATGTACCGCTACGACGCACATCACGCGTTCATGAACGAAATGCGGCCCGAGGTCTATCATGCAGCGTCAGCAAAGTTGGCCTGGGACCGCACGCTCAGCTTTCTGAAGAAAGCGCTGTCTTGAAGAGCAGAGAACGGAGATCGCAGATCAGAGGACAGAAACAAGATTCGGTTCCGTCTCAAGACCGAGGGTCCGAAGATTATTCCATTCCAGGATCACCTTCGGGGACATTTTCGCGAGTCATGAGGTGCAGTTCGCGGCGAATGATGTCAACGGAAAATCCGGCGTGAAGGAGGCTGCGGTAGAGGGAAGCGAGCTTCTTCTCATCGATTTCGCCGCGGAACGAGCGCAGCTTGCGCTCGATGCGCTGGCGGACCAGAGCGGCTTCGTCGGTACTTTTGGCGACCTCTTCTAGCGCCGCTTCGATGTGACGGTCGGGGACGCCGCGGGCGCGTAAGTCACGCGCCACACGATACTTTCCCTGCTTTCGGCCTTCGGTGCGCTGGTGGGCAAACTGGCTCGCGTAGCGCGCGTCGTCAATCAGCCCCGCGCTTTTGAGGCGGGCCATCACGTTTTTCACCATCGAGGCGTCTTCGCAGCGGCGCTCGAGCGCCTGCCTCATTTCATGGATGGAATGCGCGCGGCGCATGAGGATTTTAATGGCGGCGTCGTAAAGGGCGGATTCGGAGTCGAGCTGGCGAGGCTTGGGGAACACGAGGAAAGCATAGAGGAAGAAGTCGCGACTGGCTAGTGGCGAGAAGAAGAGAAGAGCTAATACGGAGGACAGGAGAGGTCAGAGCATAGAGGTCACAGAGAAGAAGTCGAAGAGCTAAAGATCCAAGAGTTTGGAAGGGAGAGACGGAACACCAGAAGGAAACAGGTAAGGGGACAACGAAAAAGCAGATCCCGCGCTTCGCTCGGGATGACACGCTGGTCGGCCTCGCCAGGTCATTGAGTGACGAAAGGGGCGGAAACCACGGCAGATTCGGCCGAGGGGATTTGGTGGCGCAAGGGCTTGGTCTCGATGTTGGCGTTGGCATCGGAGGCCGCCAGAATGGCGAAGACGTAGGTGTTGCCAGCGGACAAAAAGGGGAGGGCTACGGAAGTTTGAGCGGTGCCGTACATTCCAGCCAGAGTGTAGCCGGTTCCGCCGCTGGGAAGAGTCCCCAGTTGATAAACCTGGACAAAGTAACCGTAAGGCTGACCGGTCGAGGGAGAACTCCAGCTGATGGTGACCGCGGTGGTGCTGAGGGTTGCGGTTTGAAAAAAGCTGCCCCCGTTCAGTGTGGCGGATTGTACGGGACCCAGAAGGGGCGCGACGGCGGACGTGGGAAGCGCAGTCGCCTGCTTGTTGGTGACCATGAAAGTGTCGGTCACGGTGGAGTTGGGCCGGGGAAGAGTGACGGTGGAAATCTGACAGTACTCAAATATTCGCGGCCAACTGGAGGGATACGGATCGCCGTAAGAAAGTGTGCCGTAGTTTACATCGGTGGTTATCGGAGCTAAGCCCAAGCCCGAGAGCGGGGAAGTGAGAGAGGCCACAGAGAAGCTGCAAGCGTAGGAAGCCGGAACGGGAGTTGAGCCTGCGGCGGGAGGTACGGCGGGCGCAATCAAAATCAGATCGGGTCCGAGAAGCGATCCGGAAGATGGCAGGGCCAAGCGATCCGTGGCGTAGGGTTGCGCGAAGACGGAGTAATCGGAGACCGTCGGCGATGGTGTTCCGGGGCCGGCTGAAGCGGCAAGGGCAGCCCAAGCCGAACCAGTGATGCTGAGAGGCAAAGAGACCGTCGGGCTAGAGGACAGAGTGCCGTTGATCGGATTGGTTGCGCCGTTTACGAACGCTACGTTGGAAACCGTCTGCGAAGGGCCGAGGAGATAGCCGGTGAAATTACCAGAAGTGGTGAATACATATTGCCCTAAATAGAGCGTGGTTACCTGTGTCCAATTCACGTTCGAGGTGACCGGAAGGCTGGAAGTAAAGGTGGTGGAATTGGCGGGGATCTGGCCGAATGCCGGCGAAAAAGAATCGTCGAAGTCGGTCAGGGCCAGGAAAAAATCACCGCCTGTAGTGGAAGGGTTGATTCCGGAGATGGAGGAGGTGAACGTGGTAGTGTTCTCTGTCGCCGTCGTGGCGAGAGGACGCCCGATCACATCGTAGCCGTCGTCGAAGTCGCTCGCCGTAGTCCAATAGTTGGCGTTGGGGTTGATCTCGAGCCAGTAATTGCCGGCAGGAACGTTGGGGATGCTGAAGGAGCCGTCGGCGTTCGCGGCACCCTGTAGGCGTAGCAGCGAGCCGTCGGGTTGCGGGATGAGAGCGGCGGGGTAATTGACATTCGCGGGCCATTGCGGAGGGATATTGACCGAGCCGGAAGGCGTCCAGTAAGTGGCAACGGCGGTGATCGTGACGGTGCCGTTGGGAGTGACGGTCCAGGATTGCGTGGCGCTGGCGCCAGCCGCGGTGGTGGCCGTGACAGTGAAGGAGTTGGCAGTGCGCGATTCGGCGTGCGTGGGAGTCCAGGCAACGGTGCTCCGAGAGAGCGTTGCGCCGGAAGGAGCGGTGGTGAGCGTGAAGGTGATGGCGCTGGAATCCGGGGAAGTGGCGGTGACCTGGTAAGAGTACGCTACGCCTTCGGCGGCGGAAGTGGGTGGGGTGCTGGTGAAGGTGGGCTTGGGGGGTGGCGGTGGCGGAGGCGGAGGCGGAGTCGAATTGGTAACGCCGCCGCACCCTGAAAGAGTGCAAATGAAGAACGCGAGTGCCAGAAAGGCCTTCCAGGAAAGAACTTTCATAAGCGATCCCCAATTGACCCCAAGCAAGGAAGCCTAACGTGCGGTTAATTCTGAAGGCAATCGGGTGAATTACCCAACAAATCTGGACTTCGTCACGACGTAGCCCAAAAGGGTTGAAAACCGTAACAGAGAAGGAAAGAAAGGTTCAAAAGTTCCAAGTTCCAGAGTCGGAAAGTTAAACCGCTCCAGGGTTCGAGACAAAAAGAAGGAAGGAGTCTTTCACCTTCAACTGCGAACGGTCGACTCCTGAACTTTACTTGCGGGCGAAGCGCTCGAAGTCGGCCATCTGGCGCTCCATTTCCTCGCGGGCGGCGTCGGAAGCGGAGCGGATGCCCTGGATGCGCAGCTTGAATTCGTCGGCGTTGGAGGCCCGTGCCAGAGCTTCGTCGAGGGTGATGAGCTGCTTCGAGTAGAGATCGAACAGCGACTGATCGAAAGTCTGCATGCCGTACTGGCTGGTGCCAGCGGCGATGGCGTCGTGAATCAGGCGGGTCTTGTCCGGGTTGATCACGCAATCGCGGATGTACGCGGTGGCGATCATGATTTCGACCGCGGGAACGCGGCCTTTGTCGTCGGCGCGGCGCACCAGACGCTGGGAAATGACCGCTTTCAACGTGGCGGCAAGCTGCAAACGAATCTGCTTCTGCTCGGGCGGCGGGAAGACCGCGATAATACGCTGAATGGTTTCGGTGGCGTCGAGAGTGTGCAGGGTGGAAAGCACCAGGTGGCCGGTTTCGGCGGCGAGCAGGGCGGTGGAAATGGTTTCCAGGTCGCGCATTTCGCCGACGAGGATGACGTCGGGGTCCTGACGAAGAGCGGCGCGCAAGGCGGTCGAGAAATTCGCGGTGTCGACTTCGACTTCGCGCTGGTTGATGAAGCTTTTCTTGTCGCGGTGCAGAAATTCGATGGGGTCTTCGATGGTGATGATGTGGTCGGCGCGGGTAGCGTCGATGCGGTCGATGATGGCCGCGAGCGTGGTGGATTTACCGGAACCGGTGGTTCCGGTAACGAGCACGAGGCCGCGCTGCTCCTCGCAAATTTTGTTGATGACGGGAGGAAGATTCAGCTCTTCCGCGGTGCGGATTTTTGTGGGAATGACGCGGAGAACCATGCCGACGTTGCCGCGCTGCTGGAAGACGTTCACGCGGAAGCGGCCCAGGCCGGCAACGCCGTACGCCATGTCCAATTCCGCCGTTTCCTTGAACTTTTGCTTCTGGCGATTGGTCATCATGCTGAAAGCCATGGAGAGCATTTCTTCCGGCGTGATGCGAGGGACGTCGGTGAGCGGAGTCAGCAAGCCGTCGACGCGCAAATAGGGATGGTTGCCGACTTTCAGGTGCAAGTCGGAGGACTTGTTTTCGACGGCTCGGCGCAGCAGATCATCAACGCTAGTCGGCATGAGCGGTTCTCAGTTTTCGGTTCTCAGTACTCGGTAAGAGCCCGGAAATTCGGTTTCCGAGTTTGCCGTGAAGCCAAAGTAGCATCGAGCACGAAAAAGGAACAGGGAAGTCGTGGAGGCAGGTTGCGCGGTAGTTACCTGTACGGGAGGCGTGAGGCGTGCAAATCCTTCTGAGCTTGGAATTATGCGCTGGAAGTAGACCAAAATGGAAAATGGAAAGTGGAAAATGGCTTGAGCCATTCGAGGCTGGAGTCACCAGTCACTGGCTTCAGCCTTTTTTCAGATACAGGCTGTCGTAAAGAAGTCCGGCGATAAAGCCTCCCGCAAGCGGGCCGATCCAGTAGACGCCGTGGTGCGCCCAATGGTTCGCTGCCAGCGCAGGTCCAAAGGCGCGGGCAGGGTTCAGCGCTGCGCCGGTAAGCGGGCCGGCCACCAAAATGCCGATCGTGATGGTCAGGCCGATGCCGAAACCGGCAATGGCTTTGAGCGCGCCTTTTTCATCGATGGCGGTGGCAAAAAACACCAGCACGAGAAAGAATGTGCCGACCGCCTCGAGGGACATTCCGGCCCAGACAGGAAAATCGCGCGCCAGTTCTGGGGTGCCGAGGGCGACCGCGCGCCAATTGTCATCAGGAATGGCGGCTTTGAGGATGTAGGCTGCTATGATGCCGCCAAGGAGCTGCGCAGCCCAATACAGAAGGGCTTCCATCGTATTGATGCGCTTGGTGACCCAAACGCCGATGGTGATGGCGGGATTGTAGTGGCCGCCGGAAACGTGGCCGAGTGCGGAAACCATGATGCCCATCGCGAGGCCATGCGCAAGCGCGATGCCGAGAAGGCCAAGACCGCCGGAGGTGCGGAGATACTGATCGGCGCAGATGGAACCGGCGCCAAAGAAAATCAGGGCGAAAGTGCCGAGGAATTCGGCGACAAGTTTTTGCGTGAGGCTGTACATGAACAGTTCCTCCCAAGAACGGAAAGGGGAAACGGGCGCGCTTCGAACGGAGGCATTCTAGCCGCAATGCCGCGCGAAACGCCAGTCCCGGGAGAAGCGACAGCCCACAGCCGACAGCAAAAGGCAGCAAAGTGGAAAATAAAAAAGGGAAAATAGAAATTCGACAAACCAATAACCGTCAGAAAGCGCTGACACGGTTCGTTAGCGTCAAGCTATTTAGTGAGATGAAGGACGCGCGGCGGCGCCCAAAATTTCACGGAGGCGATCAATCGGAATCGCATCAGCGACATGGCCGTCGCGGCCGTGAACGGTCTGGGCTTTCAGGAGCGAGTTATCGATGGCTTCTTCCGTTGCGTCGATGGCCGCTTCAAACAAAGGGGAGAGAGCATCTTCGCCGAGTAAGGAGATGGCGGGGGTGCGAGCGGCGTTGAAGGCAATGCGATTCGTAGTGGAGAAGGCCACAGCAAAGTCGCCGCTGCCGTTGCTTCCGGTCGAGCCCGAGCGCCCCATGCCGAGAAATGCTCGCGCCGCAAGCCGCCGCAACTGCCGCGCATCGAGCGGCGCGTCGGTGGCGATAATAATCATGCACGAGCCGTCCGCTTCATTTCGGACTGGCGACTTAGATCTGCGGCTGGTTGCGTGAGTGGGCTTTAGCTTCTCCCAGACGGGAACGCCCGCAATCGTGAGCCGACCTCCGAAATTTGTCTGCACCAGCACGCCAATCATGAAGCCCCCTGCTTTTTCGGGAAGATGGCGCGAACTTGTGCCGATGCCGCCTTTCCAGCCAAAGGCAATCGTTCCTTGGCCCGCGCCCACGGAACCTTCCTCGACAGGGCCGCTGCGAGCTTCGTCCAGAGCGCGCTTGATGTCCTCGGCTCCGACGTGGAATCCGCGGATGTTGTTGAGCCAGCCATCGTTGGTTTCACCGACGACGGGATTAACGCTGAGGACGTCTTCGTTTCCGGGTTGCGCCAGGGTCCAGCTAACCAAAGCGGTCGAGGCCTCCCCGACGCTCAGAGTATTGGTGAGCACGATAGGTGTTTCGATTTGTCCGAGCTCGATGACCTGTGTGGAGCCGACGAGCTTGCCAAACGCGTTGAACACAAAAATTGCACCCGCGACTTTGTCCTGAAAAATATTCCCCGCGTGCGGCAAAACGGCCGTGACTCCCGTTCGGACGTTTTCGCCTTTGACGATAGTGACCTGACCCACTTGGACGCCGGGGACGTCGGTGATGGCGTTGTTCGGGCCGGGATCGTAGATACCTGGATGAATACCCAGTTCGCGCGCTCGAGGCCGATGCGAAGGTTCGGGCTGCTGCGCCAGAAGGCCGGGAGTTGAAATAACAGCGACAGCGATAGCGAGCAGCATGCGTGCGGTCACAATTCAGGCTCCTCTCGGCTGCATGATGCGGCACATGATATTACGCGCTTCATCGGCGGAAAAAGAGCACGCCGGGTGTCAGCCATCCAATGGCGCCCCCGCAGTGAAAGCACGCTTACGAGACCGTGAACGGTCACAATGCTTTGATTTGGCGTAGAGAGCGCCGGGCTATCGGAAGCCGGCACGAAGCGCGCGAAATGCATCCGCAATGAGTTTGTAGAGCAACACTAAGTGCGGGTATGGGCCGCGAAACGTTTGCGAGAACGACCACGCTGATCGATTGGGCGCGTTCGATGCGAGTTTCATGCTCATCTCCGGAACTAGCGCGTGGCGGCCACGACGGGAGCGCCGACCGGCGTGAGCCAGTTGTGACGGTCGGGCTTGGTCCCGCTGGTGATGGCGAAAAATTCTTCCTGGATCTTTCGCGTGATTGGGCCGGCAACTCCTTTGCCGACTTGAATATGGTCGACGGAGCGGATAGGCGTGACCTCCACAGCTGTGCCCGCGAAGAAGACTTCATCGGCAATGTAGAGCATCTCGCGCGGAATCACGCTTTCTTTGCAGGGGATGCGGAGGTCTTCGGCAACTTTCAAAATGGAGTCGCGGGTGATGCCGGGAAGAATGCTGGTCGCGAGTGGCGGCGTGTAGAGCGTGCCTTCGTGGACGAGAAAAACGTTTTCTCCGGATCCTTCGCTGACATGACCGGAGTCATCCAGGGCAATGCCCTCGACAAAACCATTCAAGCGCGCTTCCATGTTCACGAGTTGTGAATTCATGTAGTTAGCCGCGGCTTTGGACATGGCGGGCAACGTGTTGGGCGCAATGCGGGTCCATGAACTGACGCCGACATCGACGCCTTTGGTAAGCGCGTCGGGACCGAGATAGGCGCCCCAACTCCAGCAGGCCATGTAAAGATCGATCGGAGAATTCAGGGGATTCACGCCAACGTCGCCATAGCCGCGAAGCACGATAGGCTTCACATAGCAGGAATTCAGTTTGTTGATGCGAACAAGTTCGCAGGCAGTGTTCGCGAAGTCGTCGACCGAGTAGGGAAGCGTCATGCGGTAAATTCTGGCGGAGTTGACAAGCCGCTGCATGTGTTCGCGCAACCGGAAAATGGCCGGGCCTTGCTTGGTTTCGTAGCAGCGGATGCCTTCGAAAACCGCGGAGCCGTAGCTGACGACGTGGGAGAGAACGTGCAGCTTGGCGTCGTCCCAATCGATCCATTTTCCGTTGTGCCAGATCTTCTCGGTCGGTTGAATGGCCATATACACTCCCCTTGAAATGAGCCGCGTGTTAGCGGTGCAGGTTGAAAATTCAGAATAAGGGAAGAGCAGAGGGAGCGTCAATCAGGAGAAGTATGGAAGGAGAGAGCCCGCGAACCAAATTGGCGGCAAGAGACGGCTGCTATTTGGAGGAGTTGTCGGATGGTTTGCTTGCGCCTGCAGATGGCATGGAAATTCTACCAAGGGCCGGATGCGGCGAATTGACCGCGCTTTCAAAGGTGGTTCGGGACTCCTTGAGGATGCGGTCGGTGCGATTTTCCCAGGCGCCCAGCAGGACAAAAGGAATGGCCGTGGCCGCGACGAGGAGTTTGGCGCGGCGCGGGATCTTGGTTTCCGGCTCCCAACGGAAAAGCTGCATGGAAAGGAAAAAGGTAAGGATAGCCCAGACAACCAGCGAGATGATTTCCGCGTAGCGGCTGAGCAGCGAGGCAGAATTAACGATGATCTGCTGAAACGCGTTGACCAGATACGTGGCGGGGAGAAATAGGCCCACGCGTTGAACGATGCGCGGAAGATAGGCAAGAGGAAGGGTTGCGCCCGAGAGAAAGATCAATGGAAGCCAAATGAGGTTGTTGAGGACCTGAGTCTCTTGCATGGTGTTGGTGACGCTGGCGATAACCAAACCGAGGGAAGCGAAAGAGGTGGTACCGATGGCGATGAAGACGAGAATACCAAACAGACTGCTCCAGGTGTTGATGTGGTAGATGACCGTGGCAAGAAAGAGTTCCACAAGCACCGTCGGCAGAGCGAGGCCGAAATTGGCGACGACACTCGAGGCGAGGATGTCACTCGCGGTGACGGGAGAGACGTGGAAACGCCGAAGGATTCCCTGCTCGCGGAACATCACGATGGTGGCGCTGAGGCCCCAGAAGCTTCCCATGACGTTGAGAGCAAGAACTTCGCCCAGGAAAAAGGCGGCGTAGCCAGTGATGCCCTTGCCAAACACGCCGAGATAGAGGAAGAAGAAACCGAGGGGCATCACGAAGCTGAAAAAGAAAAACATTTTGTTGCGCAAGGCGAGACGGATGCGCAGGAGGGTCAAGCTGGCAAAGTTATTCAATCGCGGAGCCTCCTTCCGGTCATTTCGATGAACACGTCTTCCAGCGAGGGGGTGGCGATTTCCAGGCTGACCAGTTCGTTGCCTTCCGCTTCCAGATGTTTCACCAGAGAGACGATGGTTTGCGGCGGTCGCTGCGAATGCAGCACGAAAGCGCCATCCACCTCACGCGCGTCCGCGACGCCTTCGAGCGATTTGAGCTTGCCATTCGCTACGGGTTTGGACAGGCGCAATTCGATGCGCGTGGTTCCACTGGCGCGCGATTTGAGTTCGCGGGGAGTGCCCAAGGCGATTACCTTCCCGTGATCGATGATGGCCACGCGGTCGCAGAGGCGCTCGGCTTCTTCGATGTAATGCGTGGTCATGAGAATGGTTTTTTTGTCGCGCTTCAGTTCCTCAATGATGTCGTAAATCTCTCGGCGGACCTGGGGATCGAGTCCAGCGGTGGGTTCGTCGAAAAAAAGCAGTTTTGGATCGTTGACGAGCGCCATAGCCAAGGCCAGCCGCTGTTTTTGTCCGCCGGAGAGTTGGCTATAAAAGGCGTGACGTTTTTCTTTAAGGCCGAAGCGCTCGAGCAACTCTTCCGGATTGCGCCGCCTTTTGTAGAAGCTGGCAAAGAGGCGCAGAGCTTCCATGACCCGTAGCTTGTCGGGAAGCGCTGTAGATTGCAGCGCTGCGCCAATCTCGTGCTTGAGCGCTTGCTCATCGCGCTGCGGATCTAGTCCGCAGACCGAGACGTAGCCGCCGTCGCGGTCACGGAGGCCCTCAAGCACTTCCACGGTGCTGGTTTTGCCAGCGCCGTTGGGGCCGAGCAGCCCGAAGACTTCGCCTTCTTCCACGGAAAAACTGACTCCGCGCACGGCCTCCACGTCGCCGTAGCGCTTGACGAGACTCTCCACTTGAAGGATGGCGTTGTCCATTGCCGCTTCTAATCCGGAACCAAGGAGAAGGTATAGGATACCGCAGTTGTTCTGTTTGTGTTTTCATAAGTCAGCCGCCCGGGGCCGATGCTCCCGTAAATGCGTAGGGGTCCCGCTCCTGAATATTGCGGGCGGGAAGTCCCCCGATGAGCCGGGGTGGCGGAATTCGCTCGAGCGAGGGCCTCTCAAAGGTCGTTTGCTAGTCTCTCCTTGACAATCTACACATATGCATGTTTATATGTCGAGTGTCTAGGAGAGGTCATGCCCATGGAAAAGTCGGATCTCCTGCAGGGAACTCTGGACCTGCTGATTTTGAAAATTGTAGCGCTTGGCCCGGTTCACGGTTACGGCATCTCGCAAAGAATCCGGCAAATCTCCAAAGAAGTCCTGCAGGTGCAACAAGGCTCGCTCTATCCCGCGCTGCACCGCTTGGAGAAACGCGGCTGGCTTGAAGCGGAATGGGGGCAGTCGAGCAACGGGAGAGACGCGAAGTTCTATAAGTTGTCGGCGAAGGGCCGCAAGCAATTGGCCAGTGAGGAATCGAATTGGAATCGCCTGGCGGGCGCGGTGGCGCAGATTCTTCAAGCCGCGAATTAGGAGTCGGTCATGTCCTGGTGGAAATTCTTTCTTCCCAAACGTGCCTCGGGCGCGCAACTCGATTCCGAGCTGCGCTTTCACATTGCAGAACTCGTCGAAGCCAACATCGCCGCGGGCATGCCTCCGGGGGAGGCGCGCCGGCGGGCCATGCTGGAATTCGGCGGCAAAGAACAAATCAAGGAAGAAGTCCGCGATGTGTACAAGATTCGGTTTATCGACAGCACCGTCGCCAATCTAAAGTCCGCCTTAAGATTTCTGCGCAAATCCCCTTCGTTTTCCATCACGGCGATTCTGACCTTGGCGCTCGGAATCGGCGCGAACAGCGCGGTGTTCTCCGCGATGGATGCGATTCTCCTGCGGCCTTTGCCTTTTCCCGAAGGCGATCAACTGATGTGGCTCGAACAGTTCCATCGCAAGGTGAAGAACCCGTTGGGTCGTCTGTCGCCCACTCGCCTGGAGGATTGGAACCGGATGAATTCCACGTTCCAGGCCATCACGGGGTATTACACCGAAGATGAATCGGAGACTTCTGGAATCCTGCCGGAGAAAGTAACGGCAGCGTTTGTGGCGCCGCGTTTTGTGCAGGTTTGGGGAGTTGCGCCCGAGCTAGGCCGCGATTTTACTACGGAGGAGGAACATTGGGGTGGGCCAAGCGCGGTTGTAATTAGCGACCGGTTCTGGCGCAATCACTTCGGCAGTGATCCAAACGTGTTGCGGGAAAAGGTGAGCTTCGGCAAATTCTCCAGCAGAATTGTGGGTGTGATGCCTGCGTCGTTTTTATTTCCGGACCGGGATGTAGATCTGTGGGGTGCAGTTCCAACGGATGCACCCATGGCGCAGAGTAGAGACAGCACATGGTATTTGACGATCGGGCGTCTGAAGCGTGGTGTGACTTTGCCGCAGGCCTTGGCCGACCTGGAGGCCGTTCAAGCGCAACTCGCAAAAGCGTATCCGAAGACGGACGGCGACTTGGGGGTGAGGATCGAGCCTTTGAAGGAGGAGACGGTTGGCGGCGCGCGCAAGTCGTTGTGGATGCTGTTCGGTTCGGTATCGCTGCTTTTGCTGATCGCATGCACGAACATCGTAACGCTGTTACTGGCCCGCGCACGGCAGCGTGAACAGGAAATCTCTCTGCGATTTTCGCTGGGCGCTCCGCGCGGGGCTATCGTTATGCAGCTGTTGACAGAAACGTTTGTTTTGACGCTGGCCGGTGGGGCGCTCGGATTGTTTGTGGCAGGGGCAGCGTCAAAAGTGTTCCAGGCTCTCGCCGGGGAGCTGCCGCGTGTGGATGAAATCCGGCTCGACGCCCGAATCGTGCTTTACACGATCGCTTGTTCGATCATGGTGACCGTTCTGTGCGGATTATTTCCGGCGATTCGCGAGACGCGAGAGAATTTATCGAGTTCGTTAGCACGCGCTGGCCGCGGTCAGGTTTCAGGAAGGCACTCGTTGCCGTGGCTACTTGTAGGCCTGCAAGTGATGCTTGCCGTGACGCTGCTCGCGGGAGCGGGATTGCTGCTGAGAAGTTTTCAGGCGCTGGGCCGAGTGTCGCCCGGCTTTGACCCTAGCCACGTTCTGACTTTTCACCTCACCGGCTCCTATGCCGAGACGGCCAACCCCAAGACTCTAGCGCAGCGAATTGATGGGACGATTGCCGCGCTTCGCCGCGTGCCGGGCGTAGAAGCGGCGGCGGCTTCGGGCGGCCTACCAGGGTTGGCGCGCGAGTATGAAACGGAGCTGAAGTTTACGGATGGAGAAGTAAATCCGGACCGCAAAATTCTTGCCGAGGATCGTTTCATATCCGACGGCTATCTTGCCACGATGAAGATTCCGCTTCTGCAGGGTGAGGACTGCCGCCCAGGTTTTGGCACGCAGGAAGGGGGCGCGCTCATCAACCGTAGTTTTGCGAATACATATCTAGCGGGTTCAACGGGCATCGGGCGACATTTGAAAGCCGTAATGGAAACGGCGTTCATCGGGCCGGGCGAAATCCGAGGAATCGTTGGCGATGCGCGCGAAGAAGGTTTGAACCGCGAGCCTACGCCCACGGTGTATTGGTGTGGCAGCGGTTTCGATCCCGACCCGTATTACCTAGTGCGGACAAGTACGAACCCAATGGCCATGGCCGAAACACTGCGTAAGAAGGTTCACGAGGTCGAACCGGCCCGCTCGGTGTTTGAGGTCATGCCGCTCGAAGAGCATTTGGGCGAAGCGTTTGGGGAAGATCGCTTGCGCGCCATTCTGCTGAGCTTTTTTTCGGCTACAGCGCTGTCGCTCGCGTGCGTGGGTCTGTATGGAACACTCAGCTATACCGTGAGCCAGCGGCGGCGGGAAGTGGGCTTGCGCTTGGCGCTAGGTGCACTGCGCGGGCAAATCGTGAAGCAATTTCTTCTCCAAGGACTCGGCGTTACCTTACTTGGCTGTGTTGCCGGCTGGGGGCTCGCCGTGGGCTTCACACGAGTGCTCTCTGGGATGCTTTATGGGGTCTCACCGACCGATGCGGTGACCTTGTCCTTTGTAATTTTCCTGGTGCTCTTTGTCGCCGCGATTGCGTCTCTCGCGCCCGCCATTCGTGCCGCGCGAGTGGAGCCCATGCAGGTTTTGCGCGAGGAGTAGCGCAGTACCATGCCTTTGCATTTGCGTCGCACGCAATATGACCCGTTTATTTTTGCCGGTTGAAACACGCCGAAACGTCTCCCCTCGCAGCTAATCGGAATGCAAAACCCGTGTGCGAACGTGCCGAGAACGCTCGCAGGGAACGTTATACTCGAGGAGAGCGCTTTCGCGGAGCAGCGGCTTTCGATTTGCGTTTTTGGGAGGGCCGCCAGAAGTGGCGTTTCAGGTCGACACGAAATTCGACGACGGGTACGCCTTCGCTTTCAAGGAGCTTCTTTTGGAGCAAAGCATGTGGCCCGCGAATGAGGATTTTCCCGCGATCGCCAATCACGCGGTGCCACGGAATGCCTTTTCCCGAAGGGGTGGCGGCCATGGCGCGTCCAGCCGTGCGCGCTCCGCCAGGCAAGCGCAGAGCCTTAGCCAACCCTCCGTACGTTAGAACCTTTCCGCGAGGAATTCGTTGTACCAGACGATAGACGGGATCCCATGACATTTTGCCGTGACTCCTGAGTCGAAATCGCCAACAATCGAGGGCATCGTCATGGTAGGTTTGAGCCCCTCCGAAGAACAAGAGAAAAGTGCCGCAGCCGGGTTTAATGAGTAGCCGCTGTTGCGGACCTAGGGAGAATCAAGGCGTATTTCCTATTTCCTGCGCATCGAATCAGCGGGGAATGTGCAGAAAAAGGACAGACAGATTGCGGAACAACAAGTAAGAAGGCACCGAAATCGATGAAAATTAGAGAAGAATTGAGGGTGATAACCGCTAGCATGTTTCAGGTGAAGGCGTTACTGATAAGGTGCAACTTTTGATGAAATTCTGTGTCTAATATTGCAGAGCGTAGTGGAAGATGTTTACACTACGCGCACGGAATGGAGCTTAAGACGAGGTAAGTCATGGCTTTCGTCCGCCGCAAAGGGAATTCCTTCTATCTGGTGCACAATGTGCGCCGCGGCGGAAAAGTGCAGCAATTGCATCTCGCGCGGCTGGGACAGCGTGCGCGCATTACCGAGGAGGTTGTCAAGGAAGTTTCGAAGAAACATCCGTTTGTGGAGCTCAATTGGAGAGCTCTGCGTGAGCAGTGCAACCACTCCGCGGACCTGGCGGATCCCCACTCTCCGGCGGTCCAAAAACTTGTTTCCTCTCTTCGTACGCTCAATCTTGAATTGGCGGATGTGTTTCCGCCGCTGCTCGGAATTTCAGGATCGCCCCTGGTGGCAAGGGAGCTGCTGATGCAGTTGCGGCTCCTGCAGTCGACCATCCAGGTCAAATTGGAACAGTTTGACCGAGGACGCGGGCGGTATGGCAACTCGCACGGGCGGGTTCGCTAGGAGGCAGTTATGAGCGACTACACCCTTTCTCTCGATCCGAATAAGCGCAGCGCGGAAACGGTCGATTTTCAGGCCGCGCTCCGTTCGAAGATTGTGGGCCAGGAAGAGGCGGTGCAGGCGCTCGTCGACCTGTATCAAGTTTTCCGCGCGGGCTTGAATTCCCCCGGCCGCCCGGTGGGGAACCTGCTGTTTCTCGGTCCAACCGGTTCCGGAAAGACGCGTATTGTGGAAGCGGCCGCCGAAATCCTCTTTGTAGAAGCGCGCGCGGTCATTAAGGTGGATTGCGCGGAGTTTCAACACTCTCACGAGATTGCCAAGCTGATTGGCTCGCCTCCAGGCTATCTGGGACACCGGGAAACCCATCCGCTGATCACTCAGGAGACCCTGGCGGCCTGCCACACCGACAAGCTGAAACTCAGCTTTTTGCTCTTCGATGAAATAGAAAAGGCCAGCGACGCTTTGTGGCAGTTGCTGCTGGGCATTCTGGACAAAGCCACGTTGACGCTTGGCGACAATCGCAAGGTGGACTTGTCCAAAACGGTCATTTTTCTCACCTCCAACCTGGGCGGCGGGGAAATCGCCGAATTGATGGAAGGCGGCATGGGCTTTATTCAGCCGAAAGACAAACCGGCAAGCGGACTGGACGAAAAGGTAGAGCGCACCGCCGTCGAAGCGGCGCGACGCAAGTTCTCCCCCGAATTCATGAACCGTCTAGATAAAGTTGTAGTGTTTCATCCCCTCCGGAAAGATCAGTTGCAGGAAGTGCTGGACATCGAACTGGGCCAAGTGCAGCAGCGCGTGTTGGACACCGCCAAGGGACAGTTTCTCTTTCGCGTAACTCCTGCGGGCCGCGATTTCCTGCTACAGGAAGGCACTGACCAACGCTACGGAGCGCGGCACTTGAAGCGCGCCATAGAACGCCATGTCGTTTATCCGTTGGCCAACCTTTTGGCCACCGATCAAGTGAATTTGGGCGATTTGGTATGCATTGATTGGGACAAGACCAACAACCGGCTCACTTTCGTGCGCGAAGGTGAGGGGGCCCTTGTGGAGCCAGCCGCAAGAAAAGCTGGAGCGGCTGCCGCGGGCGCCGAAGCGACCGACGGCAAATCGGCTAGTCTGCCCGAGGAAACCGTGGCAGAGGAGAGGAAGTCGCGCGCGGCCCAGTCGGGTGGTGGGGCTTCCACGGCGCAGCCGAGCCGCAAGAAGCAGGATCGGTCGAATTCGTAGTGCCTTTAACGGCGCAAATCTCTTAAAGTAAGACTTTAGCTGGTGACGAGGAGAGTCGGGGAGTCAATAAGAGCCCAGGCTGCGAACGCCGCAGTAAAGAGCAAAGGAAGCATCTTCGAAATTTTCGAGCCTGCGACTGGGCGCAACGGGGAATCCGCCCCTTTTTGTCGTTTGCCGCATGACACAAAATGTTCTGCTCTTGTGCATCGCTCTCTCATTCTTGACTCAATTGGGGCGTAATCTCAAGCAGTGAGACGCGCTACAAAATTTGAAATCCTGTATCTAACTGAAACCAGTGCGTTTCCTCCTCAGCAACAAGCAGAAAAGAATTGGCACTCTCCATGCTCTATCTTATTTTTCGTGCGTAGCCTGAGACGCGCGTTCGCGTTTGGGGGAACAGACGCGGAGAAGGGGCAAAGCGATGAGAGCTGCTGTTCGTCATCAACTGGACCCAAGTATCCGCAGCAACGACACCCGGGATTTCCATGCGTCCTTGCGCGCCAAGATCGTCGGCCAGGAAGAAGGCATACAGTCCCTGGTGGATATGTACCAGGTCTTTTGTGCCGGGTTGAACTCGCCCGGCCGCCCAGTAGGCAACCTCCTTTTCCTTGGCCCTACGGGCTCAGGAAAGACCCGCATCGTGGAAGCGGCAGCCGAAATCCTCTTTGGGGACGCCCGGGCGGTCATCAAGGTCGATTGCGCCGAATTTCAACACTCCCACGAGATTGCCAAGCTCATCGGCTCCCCTCCGGGCTACCTCGGCCACCGCGAGACCCACCCTTTGATCACCCAGGAAGCTTTGGCTGCCTGCCACACGGACAAGCTGAAGCTCAGCTTCCTGCTCTTCGACGAAATCGAGAAGGCCAGCGACGCTCTCTGGCAATTGTTGCTGGGTATGTTGGACAAGGCCACGCTGACACTGGGCGATAACCGCCGCGTCGACCTTTCCCAAACGGTCATTTTCCTGACCTCGAACCTTGGCGGCGGCGAGATTACGCAACTGATGCAGGGTGGCATGGGCTTTGTCCAGCCAGCCGACAAACCGGCCTCCGGACTGGATCAAAAAGTAGAGCGCACGGCCGTCGAAGCCGCGCGGCGCAAATTCTCGCCAGAATTCATGAACCGCCTGGACAAAGTGGTGGTATTTCATCCTCTCCGTCGCGAACAATTGGAGCAAGTTCTTGAAATTGAGCTGGCCCAGGTGCAGGAGCGGGTTCTGGAAACTGCCAAAGGGCAGTTCCTCTTCCGCGTGACCCAGCCGGGCCGCAATTTTCTGCTCGAGGAAGGCACGGATCAGCGCTACGGCGCGCGCCACTTGAAGCGGGCCATTGAGCGCCACGTGGTCTATCCCCTGGCCAACCTGCTCGCCACGGAGCAGGTGCACCTGGGCGACCTCATTTGTATCGACTGGAACAAAGAACAGAATCGTTTGACCTTTGTCCGTGAAGGCGAAAATCTCGCGATTCCGGCACGTAAGCCCGAGCCGCCGCCGGCTGCGCGCGCCGTTGCCGCGCGAAGCAAGGCAGCCGAGGCGCCGAACACGACCCCTTCTCCGGAGCCGTCGCCGCGCGTCGCTCGCTAAATCGAGTTTCCTCTTTGCTTTACCCCCCAGCCCGGGTGTCCCAGCCACCTGGGCTTTTTCTTTTTGTCTCGCCCGAGTGCTAAAGTAATTCCGAAACGAGAGATTTCCTTGTGAGAAGGGTTGGAACGGTTTACGGAGGCATGTGTGAACGCGCGGAGTAAGAAAGAATATGGGTTAGGAAGGGGCTCCTTCCGGGCGTGGCAGCCTCTCGGGGGCCATGCCACCTGGGCCTGCCTAGCCCTTTTGTGCTTTCTGCTCGCGCCGGCGGCATCTGCGCAGCGCACCGTGCTCAAGCCGGGCTGGAACATGTTCACCCCGCAACAAGACATCCAGTTGGGCAAGCAAGCCGCGACCGATGCAGAGAGACAATTGCCTCTCTGCAATGCGCCCAAAGTCGACGCTTATCTAACGCAACTCGGAATGCGGCTGGCAGCCAAGCTCCCTACTGGCGGAGTACCGTATCCTTTCGAATTTCATTGCGTGAATGACAAGGCCATCAACGCGTTTGCCTTGCCCGGCGGTTATGTGTTCATCAACCGCGGAGCCATCGAGGTAGCCGACAATGAAGCGCAGCTCGCTGCGGTGATGGCGCATGAACTTTCGCACGTTGCGCTGCGCCACGGCACAAATCAAGCCTCAAAAGCCGAGTTTGCGAACGGCGTTCTTGGAATTGCCGATGGAATCCTTGGCGGCTCTACCGGTGGGGCGCTTTTGAGCAAGCTAGGCGCGTTTGCCGCCGGGGGCGTGTTGCTGCGCTACTCGCGAAGCGCCGAATCGCAGGCGGACGTGATGGGCACGCAGGTGCTTTACGATAGCGGCTACGATCCGCGGGCAATGGCGCAGTTCTTCGAGAAGCTCGAAGCAGAGGGGAAAGGGAAGAATCCGCCGGAGTTTTTCTCCGACCATCCGAGCCCCGAGCACCGCGTAGAACGCGTAGAGGAGGAAATCGACAAGCTAGGCGGGGCTCCGCCAAACGCCAAGCGCGATTCTTCAGAATTCGAAGCCATCAAGCGCGAAGTGCTGGCGTTGCCGGCGGCGAAGAAGCTGACGCCGGCCGCTCGGGGAGCGGCAAAACCTCCGGCGCCTCCTTCGGGGAATTTCACTGCTTATCAGGCGAGTGCCTACACGCTGAAATATCCGGACAACTGGAAGAAGTATGCCGACAACGGCGGCAACAACGTTTCGTTCGCTCCCGAAGACGGTGTGGTGGACGATGGCACGGGTCATGCAGCGCTTGCGTACGGGCTTATCGTGAGCGTGGCCCAGGCCACAGGCGATTCCAATGATTGGGACGCCCTAAACAACGCCACGCAGCAGGCCATTCAGGAACTTCAAAAGTCGAATCCCAACATGAAAATCACGCGCCAGCCGGAGCGCGTGCGCCTAAACGGCCAGCCCGGCCTCGCGACGTATCTCAGCAACGATTCTCCCGTGGGCGGGCAGGAAACCGATTGGATCGTCACCACGCTGCGTCCCGAAGGGTTGGTCTCCTTCGTTTGCGTGGCTCCGCAGTCTGCGTACGAAAAGTACGACAAGACCTTCAACGCCATTCTCGACAGCGTGCGCTTCACAAAGTAAGTCACAGTGACGTCAGTCGCCTGCCATGGGATGGCGGAAATAGAAAGGGCGCTCCGGCTGGGAACGCCCTTTTTGCTGTCATTCCATTCGATTGAGCCATTATCAGTTTCCGCCGGCGAAGAGAGACGGCAGCACTGGGGTCCCTTCCATCCTAACAGCGTCCAAGGCGTTCGGATCCAGGCCCAGGAGTTGCAGAATCGTGGGAGCCACCTGAGCGGTTTCCACGAAGCTGTGGATGGTGCGTGCCGGAAAGGAAGGATTGGATACCAACAGCATCACGTTGGTATCGTCCCATGCGTAGCCGCCGTGTTCGGACTGCTTTTTGTCGCCGCCGGTATAGACCACGCCGACGTTTGGAATCACGACGATGTCGGGTGTACGCGGGTCGCCCCCTTCTCGAAGCTGGCAGCAGGGGCCAGGGTGGTCCGGCACGCCAGGCCGGTTAAACAGTGTGTTCAGCGAGGAGCCGTAGTAGATCTGGCCTAGTCCGATCGCCGTCGCGGCATTCTCGAGAGCCGCCACTGCATTCCCGGTCTGGCTTGAATTTGCCAACCAGATTTGGGAGATGTCGTCCTCAGCTATTCCGAGACCGTTGGTCGGATCGCTATAAACTGCAGGCAAAAGGTTGGGATTAGGGGGCAGGAGCACGGCGGAGGGCGGCTCACCGTTGTTGGTCTTCCCAGGAATCGGGAAGAAGCGATTCGGGTCGATCGGCGACTGCCCGTGCTTTGCGGTGATGATGATGGCGGTCGAATCCAGAAGACCTTCGTGTTTGAGCGCAGACACCATCTGCCCGATCGCCCCATCCACGAATACGATTTCCTTCATCATGAGGGGTCTGGGCGTACCCTGGGCATCCTCATAACCACCTGAGTTGATGTCGCTTCGGTCGGCGGGCAGAGCTGCGGGACTAACGAGCTTCTCGCCGACGCTAACCGCCTGGAAGTTCATGCCCAAGATCACAGGGACTGGGGCATTGCTCGTACCGAGATGGTTCTTGCCGTTGATCTGGTTCACCACGGCGTTGACTTTCAACTGGTCATAGCATTGGATGGCATCGAAATCGGTCGTCCAATCATTCCCGTCCATTACGACGTTGGCGCATTTGTAGTTGGTTCCCGCCGTAGTCAGGCCAGGGAGCGGCATCTTATTGGAGTTGACTTCCGGAGAATAGTAATCATCCACGTTGCTGGGCTGATCGGTTCCGGTGGGGCCCGAAACAACAGCGTAAACAGCGTGCTTGTCCGACCACGCTGTGTAGCCGCCAGCGGCGTGGATCACGCCGTAAATCGTGTTGGTGCGGATGAAGTTCCAGGGATAAACCGGCTTGCAGCCGTTAAACGGATCGCGTTCGAGCTTGTTGGGATCAATGGATTTCACTCCGCCGTCAATGGGGGAGTATCCGGAAAAGCCGCCGTTGAGTTGCGTCTGGTCGATTTCAACGCCTTCCTCGTATTCGGTCTGCGTCCCGTTGATTTGTCCCTCGAGGCAGCTTCCGGCCGGCAATCCGTTGCCTGTAGCAATCTTCGGTGGCGCCAGAACGCGATCGTAAGCCACGTCGTAGAATGCGCCGACCGTTCGCGGACTCCCACCGGTCACGAGTGCCATCAGGCCGGGAAACGAGTCGGACGGCCTCGAGGTGGTCGTGCGTGTGTAGTTGACTCCGGTCTTGCCGAGTGCGGCCAGATTTGGACAAGTCTTCGATGCCACGCAATTCTCATAATCAACCGCATGCATGCCATCAATGCTGACGAGCAAAACGTGCTTAATATTGGACCCGCTGACGTTTTGTGCGGAAGCCGGGACAGTGGCTCCGATCAATCCAAGAGACAGGGCGACAGCCAGAAAGTTTTGTTTCAAGTCGGTCTCCTTTTGATTGGGGAAACAAATGGAAACCAGCGTTTCCCCGGTAGACATTAGGAGTGCTGTGTTACAGGAGAGAAAACGGAGTTTGTCGGCTTAATGAATCGGAGAAGTCGAGTACTGGAGCTCTCAAAACAAGCCAAATAGGTGCTTGGGCGCGTACTAGCAGCGGCTTGGGAGGAACTCTTCCGCCGTTTTGCCTGCGTCCTGCGAACGGTGAATTTCCGCCGCGCGTTCCAGGGCTTCGGTGATACTTCCGCAAATGTTTTCCGCGCTCACATGGCGCTCGAACTCCGCTTGCTTCATTAATTGCGAAGGTTGCTCTCGAGCGCCGCAAAGCAGCAGGGAACGCCCCGACTCGTGCACCGTATCGGCGAGGTCGCGAATCGCGCCGAGCCCGGTGGCGTCAATCGCGGTCATGTTTCTTAAACGCAGAATGATGATGGGCGGGAGCTTGTCGAGGTGGTGGAGAATATCCGCAAACTTGTCCGTCGCGCCAAACAGAAACGGCCCGTGAATGCGGTAAACAATTACATAGTCCGGGATGTCCTTGCCCTGCAGCACGTGGACGCGGCTGTCTTCAACGTAATCCTTAGTGACGGGGCTCACGGTGGTGGTTCGCGAAACCTTGCGAATGAACATCAGCGCCGCGAGCACCATTCCCACTTCGACCGCAAACGTTAGGTCGGCTACTACAGTCAGCGTCATTGTCAGCAGCCACACCGTAATATCCGCCGCGCTCAGTTTCAGGATTTCCGGAATTTCCTCCCAGTCACCCATGTTGTAGGCGACGATCATCAGAATCGAAGCCAGCGCCGCGAGCGGCACACTTTTCACCAGGGGCGCGGCGAAGAGAATGATCCCCAGCAGCGTGAGTGCGTGAATCATTCCGGCAACGGGCGTTTTCGCTCCGGAACGGACGTTGGTGGCGGTGCGCGCAATCGCACCCGTGGCGGGCAATCCGCCAAACAGAGGCGAAAGGATGTTCGCTACGCCCTGGCCGATCAATTCCATATTGGGATTGTGCTTGTCGTTGCTCATACGATCCGACACGACAGCCGACATGAGCGATTCGATCGCCCCCAGCATCGCTACCGTGAACGCAGAAGAGAGCAGTTGCCGGAAGATGTCGTAATGAAATTGCGGAATGACAATCGTCGGGAGACCTTTGGGAATGCCCCCAAAGCGCGTTCCGATGGTTTCCACGTTCATGTGGAAGAGAACGACCGCGGCGGTTGCTCCGAAAGTGACCAGGATCGCTCCCGGTATTTGCTTGGCGTACTTCAAGCAGAAAATCATCACCGCAATCGAAAGGATGGAAACCGCGGTCGAGGGCATGGAGAACGTGTTCCACGCTAAGGCCAACGCCTTCATGCGATGAAAGAAGTCGCCCGGGACGTGATCCATTTTCAAGCCGAAAAAGTCGCGGATTTGCGTGCTGGCAATGAGAATGGCGATTCCGTTGGTGAAGCCGACCACCACTGGCCGTGGGAAATACTTCACCAGCGTGCCCATGCCAGTGATTCCAAGCAGTACTAGCAGCACACCCGCCATCATCGTGCACATAAACAAGCCGGCGATGCCGTGTTTGGCGATGATTCCTGCGACGACCACGACGAAAGCGCCCGTCGGGCCGCCAATTTGCGTTTTTGAGCCCCCGAGAGCCGAAATCAAAAAGCCTGTGACCATCGCGCAGTACAACCCGGCTTGTGGTGGTACGCCCGACGCGATCGCAAACGCCATCGCCAGTGGCAGCGCCACTAGCCCCACGGTGACCCCGGCAATCAAATCCGAGACGAATTTGTGCCGGTCGTAATGACGCAGCAGGATTACAGATTTGGGTAGCCAGTCTTCGATTTCGAATTTCATGCTTTCTTCGATCTTCGAGGAGAAAGAAGTGCATGTCAGTTTATCAGAAGCAGAAAAGATGCAAGCTAACTGACGCGATTTGCTGTGCGTTCTTGCAAATAGACGGAAAGAAGCGGATTTTCTGCGAAATTAAGGTAATCGCGCCAGCGGCTAATCCGCAGCGGTGCTGCGCGGCGCAGCGGGCTTCCAGCGCAAGACAGGCTTGCGCGCCGCGCCGACTTCATCCAGCCGCCGCACGCGCGTAGTGTGAGGTGCCGCCTTCACGATTTCGGGTTCCGTCGCAGCCTCTTCTGCGATGGATTTCATCGCATCAATGAATAGGTCGCACTCTTCCCGGGACTCGGATTCCGTCGGCTCGATCATCAGCGCGCCGGGAACAATCAACGGAAACGCCGTGGTATAGGGATGAAATCCATAGTCAATCAGCCGCTTGGCGATATCCATGGTGTTCACGCCGTTTTTCTTTTGAATGGCGTCGCTGAACACGACCTCATGCATCGAAGGCAGGGAATACGGCAGTTCGTAAACCCCTTCAAGATGCTTTCGAATGTAGTTCGCGTTCAGTACTGCGTCTTCGGTGGCCTGGCGCACGCCCGGACCGTACGCAAGGATGTAGGCGAGCGCGCGAACCAGCACGCCAAAATTGCTGCTGAACGCTTTCACTCTACCAATGGACTCCGGCCGCACCGGCTCCAGTGCCAATCGGCCGCCCTCTTTTTCCACGAGGATGGGCACCGGGCGGAACGGCTCGAGGATTTTCTTCATCGCCACGGGTCCAGCCCCTGGCCCGCCACCGCCGTGCGGCGTCGAAAACGTCTTGTGCAAATTGAGGTGCATGACGTCCACGCCGAGATCGCCCGGCCGCGTGATCCCGGCGAGCGCGTTCATATTGGCGCCGTCCATGTATAGCAGCGCGCCTTGGGTGTGCAGAATCTCGGCAACATGAGGAAGGTGCTGCTCGTAAATTCCCAGGGTCGAAGGGTTCGTGATCATCAGCGCTGCGACGTCTTGGTTTACCACCCGGCGTAGATTTTCTATGTCCATCTGTCCGTTGACGCTCGACTTGATGTTTTGAACCTCATATCCCGCGATCACCGCCGTCGCCGGATTTGTGCCGTGCGCAGAATCGGGGATCAGCACTTTCTTGCGCGGATTGCCCTGTTTCTGTAGGTACGCGCGAATCAGCAGCAAGCCAGTAAGTTCACCTTGCGCTCCCGCCGCCGGCTGCAAGGTGATGGCATCCATGCCGGTGATTTCCAGCAAGCACTTCTCCAGCAGGCGCATAATTTTCAGGCAGCCTTGCGAGAGGTCCTGCGGCTGATACGGATGCTCCGTAGCGATTCCTTCGAGCCGCGCCACGAATTCATTTACGCGCGGGTTGTACTTCATGGTGCAAGAACCGAGCGGATACATGCCCAGATCAATGGCGTGGTTCCAGGTAGAAAGCCGCGTGAAATGGCGAATCACCTCGATTTCGCTGACTTCCGGAAAACCTTCGACGCCTTCCCGCCGATGATGCGCACCAAGCGCCTTTGCCGGGTCCGCTTTTGGCACGTCGGGCGGCGGCAATTCGAACGCGCGCTTGCCCGGGGACGATTTCTCGAAGATCAGGCCTTCGTTCTGATTCATGTGCCGCGAGGCTTTTTTGATTTTTTCGTTCATTTCTTCCTTGTGCTTGAGGCCGCTGCAAGCGCGCTGGTCATCACAACCCTTCCGCCTGCTAGACCGGCTGCTCCAGCGCCCGTTTCACTGCGCCAGCAAATCTTTCGATCTCCGCGCGCGGCGTCGTTTCCGTGACGCACACCAAGGCATTTTTCGTCAATTCCGGGTATGCCGTGCCCAGCGCCAACGGTCCGATGATTTTTTCGCGCACCAAATGTGAATTCACGATTTTCACCGAGCGCGGCAGTTCGACCGTGAATTCATTGAAAAATGGCGCGTCAAATGTGCGCCGCACGCCGGGAACTCTCAGCAGCTCCCCGAGCGCAAACTGCGCTTTTGAAAGATTCTGCTCCGCCATCTCGCGGAAGCCCTCCTTGCCGAGCAGGGTCAGGTGCACGGTAGCGGCTAGCGCGCAGAGCGCCTGATTCGTGCAGATGTTCGAGGTGGCTTTCTCGCGGCGAATGTGCTGCTCGCGCGTCGCAAGCGTCAGCACAAATCCGCGATGACCTTCGGAATCTGTCGTTTGTCCTGCCAGCCTTCCCGGCATTTGACGAACGTATTTCTCGCGCGCGGCGATTACTCCGGCAAACGGTCCCCCGTAACTTGGCGGCAAGCCCAAGCTCTGCGCTTCCAGCGCCACAATATCTGCCTCCGTTGGCGGCCGCAACAGTCCCAGCGAAACGGCTTCCGCAATGGCCACCACGAACAGGGCGCCCGCCGCGCGCGCCGCCTCGGCCAGGGGCGCGTACGTTTCGATCGCGCCAAAAAAGTTCGGCGATTGTACGACGACCGCGGCCACGTCATCTTTCAGCGCGCCCTGCAATACCTTCGTATCCATCGTTCCGCTCGCGGTGAACGGAATCTCTTCAATCCGCAACCCGGAATTTTTGGCGTAGGTTTTCAGCACTTCGCGATATTCCGGATGCACGGAGCGCGCCACCAGCACGCGCCGACGCCCCGTCAGCCGCTCCGCCATCAACACGGCTTCCGTGGTGGCCGTCGAGCCGTCATACATCGACGCGTTTGCCACGTCCTGCCCGGTGAGCTGGCACAGCAACGTCTGAAACTCAAAAATGGCTTGCAACGTGCCTTGTGAAATCTCTGCTTGATACGGCGTATAGGAAGTGAGGAATTCGCCGCGCTGAATGATCGTGTCCGTCACCACCGAACGCAAATGGTTGTAAACGCCCGCGCCAAGAAAGCTGGTGTACCCGGCCGCATTTTCGGCGGCGCGCTCTTTGAAATATTGGATAATTTCCGCTTCCGAGTACGGCCCGGGAATCTTCAGCGCCTCACGCAGCCGGTACTTTTCCGGAATGCTCGAAAACAACTCGTTGATGGATTTTGCGCCAATGGCGGCCAGCATTCCCTGCCGCTCGACGGGGCTTTTCGGGAGGTAGCGCATTACGCGGAGGTTTCCTTGCCCTTCTCCGCGATATAGGCTTCATAGGCGGCCGCGTCCATCAAGTCGCTGATTCCCTTCGCATTCGTCAAGCGCACTCTGATCAGCCACGCGGCTCCGTGCGGGTCGTTGTTAATCGTTTCCGGCTTGTTCTGCAGTTCGCCATTGGCCTCGATGACTTCTCCGCTGGCCGGGGCGTAAATTTCGCTGACCGCTTTCACCGACTCCACGGTGCCAAACGATTTTCCAGCCTCAATTTTTGCGCCCGGCTTGGGCAATTCCACAAAAACCACGTCGCCCAATTCATGCTGGGCGTGATCGGTGATGCCGATGGTAGCGAGGTCGCCTTTCACCTCAATCCATTCATGCTCTTTGGTGTAGCGGTATGACTTCGGATAGGCCATTAACCTGCTCCTCGCAGTTAGTCTAAGTTAGACTAGCTTCACCTTGCCTGCGGCGCCGCTGCTTTCTTTTGCCGCTTGTAAAACGGAGTCGCAACCACCCGCGCTTTATACTTCTGCCCGCGGATTTCCACGTACAAAATCATACCCAGCGCCGAATACGCCGGCGGCACATACGCCAGCGCGATGTTCTTGCCCAATGTCGGTGAGGGCGAACCGCTCGTCACTACACCAATGCGTTCTCCGGCTTCGTTGCAGCAGCAGTATTCGTCGCGCGCAATTCCGCGGTCGATCATCTCGATGCCCACCAGCGTCCGCGTCAATCCCGCGGCTTTTGCGCGTTCCAGCGCCGGGCGGCCGATGAAATCGCCTTTCTCCATTTTGCAATAGCGATCCAGCCCCGCTTCCCATACATTGATCTTGTCGCTGATCTCGTGTCCGTACAGCGCCATTTTCGATTCCAGGCGCAACGTGTTGCGCGCGCCCAAGCCGCAAGGAACGATGCCGAATCCGCGCCCCGCCTCGATCACCTGATTCCAGGTTCTTTCGCTTGTCGCCACGTCGGACGGAACATAAATCTCAAATCCATCCTCGCCCGTATATCCCGTGCGCGCAATCAACGTGTTCTTCAGCCCGCAGACGGTGCCGTGCGTAAACCAGTAATTCTTGATCCCGCTGAGGTCGACATCTGTCAGCTTTTGCACGACCTCCGCCGCCCGCGGCCCTTGGATCGCCAACTGCGTGTACGCGTCGCTCAATTCCTCTACCACCCGATCGAATCCCTTGGTGTTCTCTCGTACCCAGTTAATGTCTTTCTCGCGCGTTCCCGCGTTAATCACCAGCAGAAAATCATCTTCCCCCAGGCGGTGTACGATCACGTCGTCCACAAACGTACCGTCCGGATAAAGAATCGCCGAATATTGCGCCTGCCCGATTGCCAGCTTAGACGCATCGTTCATGGTGATGTGCTGAACCGCCTCGAGCGCTCCGCCCGGTCTCTTGCCGCTTCGAATGCGAATGTCCCCCATGTGGCTGACGTCAAAAACTCCCACACTTCCGCGCACCGCTTTGTGCTCCGTGATCAGGCCGCCGCTCGGCGGATACTCCACCGGCATGTCCCAGCCGCCGAAATTGACCATTTTTGCGCCAAGGCGGCGGTGCAATGCGTTAAGCGGTGTTTTGCGAAGCGCGCTAATTTGTGGAGTTGTGGAGGATTCCATTCCTATCGCCCGGGCAGGAACCGATACTAACATGCACACCCGAAGCGGTCAAAGAAGCCCGCTTTAAGCCAGCGATTGAATTGGAATCACGAAGAGACTACCGTCGCGCTTATAGGGAATTTCGACGATCGCAGGGACGGAGTCGCTCGACAAGGCCGGCGCGCGCCACCGGCAAGGAAAGCAACTAAAGAGAGGAAGATCGAAGACAGAACGCACAGACCAGTAGGTGAAATTATTTTGGACGGGATTTCGCGTCAGGATGGCGCGGGGACCAGTCTTTGGGCGGGAAGGCCACGTGCCAGAAAGTGGGATTGGGCAAGAGGAACTCCACGCCGACCTTCACTTGGTCATCATCAGGGAAGCGGTCAATGTGCGCGACCACGCACTCGAGCGAAGCTTTGGTCTGCGGATTCTCTAGCGTGAGCCGCTGGCCTCGGTAGAGCGGCGCGGACGCGGCGAGCAGTGCGCCGTGGGCGCTGACCGCCAGGGTGTAGGTTTCTTGCTCGGTGAGCGCGGCGGCGCCCGCTTGAACCGAAACGCGCACGGGAACTTTCATCAGGACACGCTGGCTGCGGCGGCGATTGTTTGCAAGCCAGGAAGTTTCGCGGGACTCGTTGATCCATACATCGAGAGTCCCGCCGTGTTCCGGCTTGACCGCAGTAAACATGAGCCCCATGCCCTTGCCGGGCTGGTTATAGACGACTCGGCCCTGCACTTCGAGCGATCTGCCGCCCTTCATCATGCGCACATGGACCGTGGTGCCTAGGGGGAGCGGATTGTCGGCGTCAAGGTAGCATCCCTGCTGGCTCAAGTCGCGCACGTGCGTCTTGCTTTTTGCGCCGGAGTCGGTGGCTAGGACTTCCGCGGTGGCGTGGAATGTGTAGCGAGGGCTGGTGCGGCGGTCGGCCGCGGTTGGAGGCGACGCCGGCGCTTTTCGAGAAGCGGGGGGCGTTCCAGGGTGCCTTTCAACGTGGAAGGAGTTCGTGAAATTCTCGATTTCCTGTTGCAGCTCGATGGCCATATCGGGGCTATCGTTTTCGATGCGCGGGTCAACGGGCGTGACTTGTGCCCCGAGTTTGGCGTCGCGCTCCACCGGCTGCGGGTCGTTCTCGGCCACTTGCGCGGCCTTTCCCACGGGTCTTCGGTCTTTCTTGACTGGCTTCGGGTCCCGTGTGGGATTCAGCTTGCGCTTGCCACGCTTCATCACAGAGAGATTTTACTGCAAAGCAAGCATGGGGGCGCGAGTTGCGAGGAGGCGTGCAAACTAAAAGGAAACGCCCCGGTTGATTGGAAGTCCTGCTAAGGCCAAAGCGGGAGACGCTGAGGTTGGACAAGCGGTGAAAAAACGTATTTCGTTACGTTTGACGTAACACGTAATCCTTGATACCGTCCGAGTGGTGATCGTCAGCTGCCGGGACCAGCCGACCCGAGACTTCGCTGGGGGGAGGCGGGTCAAAGCTTTTTCCGGGTTTGCGCGTCCCGCTCGCCTGCAACTCGACCGGCTAGAGGCAGCGGCTTACCTCGGAGACCTCGCGGCCCTGCCAGGAAATCGTGGTGAGGCTTTGGCTGGCGACCGCCAGGGCCAGTACAGTATCCGGATTAACGGTCAGTGGCGAATTTGTTTCGAGTGGCTCGACGGCGCACCCGGGCCATCGCATGTGGAGATGGTTGACTATCACTAGGAGCATTTTAATGGGCATTACGGCTATTCATCCGGGAGAACATTTGGCCCGGGAACTGCAAAGGCTTGATATGAGCGCAGCAGCATTGGCTCGAAAACTCGGCGTGCCTACCAATCGCGTCACACAAATTTTGAATGGAACGCGCTCGATCACCGGCGACACCGCTCTGCGCCTTGGCCATTTCTTTGGCACGAGCGCCCAGTTTTGGCTCAATCTGCAAAGTCTCTATGACCTGCGCCGAGCCCAGGAAAAGGCCGGGAAGTCCATCGAGCGGCTTCCCCGGTTGAAACGGGGCGAGTCTGTCTATGCGTGAAGCTCGCGTTAGGATGAGCGGGAAAGAGAGAAAGTCATGAATGCGACATTGCCAGGAACCTTGGCGGAGGCCGGATTGTCGAAAGGGCCGTATCGCGCGCCGCGCGGGACGGAGATTTCCTGCAAAGGGTGGCAGCAGGAAGCGGCGCTGCGCATGCTGCTGAACAATGTGGATCCGGAAGTGGCAGAGAAGCCCGAAGAATTGGTGGTGTACGGCGGAACGGGGAAAGCGGCGCGAAACTGGGAGTGCTTTCACGCGATTGTGCGTTCGCTGAAGGCGCTCGAAGCGGACGAGACGCTGCTAGTGCAGTCGGGAAAGCCCGTGGCGATGTTTCGGACGCATGACTACGCGCCGCGTGTGCTGCTGTGCAACTCGAACCTGGTAGGCCAGTGGAACAACTGGGAAAAATTCAACGAACTGGACCGCGCGGGCTTGATGATGTACGGGCAGATGACCGCCGGAAGCTGGATTTATATCGGGACGCAGGGAATTTTGCAGGGTACCTACGAGACCTTTGCGGCGGCGGCGAAGAAACAGTTTGGTGGCGACTTGAAGGGCAGGCTGGTGGTCAGCGGCGGCATGGGCGGCATGGGTGGAGCGCAGCCGCTGGCAGCCACGATGAACGGCGCGGCGTTTCTAGGAATTGACGTCGACCCGGAGCGCATCAAGAGGCGCCTGAAGACGGGCTATTGCGACGTGCTGGTCACCACGCTGGACGAAGCGTTGCGCATTCTAAAAAACGCGGTGCGCAAGGGGGAAGCCACCTCGGTCGGGCTCGTGGGCAATTGTGCGGACGTGATTCCGGAGCTGGCGAAACGCGGCGTTGTGCCGGACTTGCTCACCGACCAAACGAGCGCGCACGACCCGCTCGGGGGCTACGTGCCAAATGGAATGTCGCTCGAAGCCGCGCTGGAGCTGCGGAAGAAAAATCCCGAGGAGTATCAGAAGCGCGCGCTGGCAGCAATCGCAGTGCACGTGCAAGGCATGCTCGATTTGCAGAAGCTAGGTTCAGTGACGTTTGATTACGGCAACAACATTCGCACCTTCGCGTTCGAGCAGGGCGTGAAGAACGCCTACGACTTTCCGGGATTCGTGCCGGCGTACATCCGTCCGCTCTTTTGCGAGGGCCGAGGGCCGTTCCGGTGGGTGGCGCTTTCGGGCGAGCCTTCCGACATTGCGCGGACCGACCAGTTAGTGCTGGAAATGTTTCCGCACGACGAGTATTTGACCCGCTGGATCAAACTGGCGCAGAAGCGCGTGAAGTTCCAGGGGCTGCCGTCGCGGATTTGCTGGTTAGGTTATGGCGAGCGCGATAAATTTGGCTTGGCGTTGAACGATTTGGTGGCCCGCGGGGAAGTCAAAGCGCCGGTGGTGATGGGGCGCGATCACCTGGACTGCGGGTCGGTGGCATCACCGTACCGCGAGACGGAGTCCATGCGCGACGGCTCGGACGCGGTGGCGGATTGGCCGCTGCTGAATGCGCTGATTAACACGGCGAGCGGCGCGTCCTGGGTGTCGATCCACAACGGCGGCGGCGTGGGGATTGGCTATTCGCAGCACGCAGGCCAAGTTACGGTGGCCGATGGAACCAAAGAAATGGCCAAGCGCATCGAGCGCGTGCTGAGGAATGATCCGGGGATGGGTGTGGCGCGCCACGTCGATGCGGGTTACCCCGAAGCCATGGCCTTCGCAAAGAAAACTGGCGTGAAAATCCCCATGGCCTAGACATTGCCCCCTATGCGAAACCAGCAAAAAGAAGAAGCATAACGCACAGACGCACAGTACACAGAGTTTGTGCCGAGAAGTCGAAGGCACAGACGGACGTCTGTGCTACTTGAAACCTTTCCGGCATAATACCAGGGCTTTGGGTGACTCCCTGCTCATCACGGGCGCATCGCAATTGCTGACGCTGCGCGGACGTGGACCGCGGCGGGGCCAGTCCCTTTCCAACCCGGGCATCATCAAAGAAGGCGCGTTGCTGGTGCGCGATGGCGTGATCGCGGCCGTCGGCACGCGAGCACAAGTGGAAGCGTTGCCGGAAGCGCGCTCCGCGGAAAACCTGGATTTGGGCAGGCGCGTGGCTTTGCCGGGATTCGTGGATTCGCACACGCACCTGGTTCATGCAGCGAGCCGCACCGAAGAGTACGAACGAAAGATTCAAGGCGCCAGTTACGAAGAAATTGCGCGCAAAGGCGGCGGCATTCTCAATTCCGTGAACCAGCTGCGCGCGGCGACGGCGGAGGAACTCAAGAAGCGGGCGCATGCGGCGCTGAAGCAGTTTGCGGCGTATGGAACGACGACGATGGAAGCCAAGAGCGGCTACGGGCTGGACGTTGCCAGTGAGCTGAGGATTCTGAAGCTACACAAGGAACTTGCGGCGGAGCAGCCGCTCGAAATTGTCTCGACGTTTCTTGGCGCGCATGTGGTGCCCGAAGAGTTTCGCAAAAAAGCACACGGAGCAAAGCGCTATATCCAACTGCTCGAAGAAAATCTCCTCCCAGCCATTGCCGAGCACCAACTCGCGGAATTTTGCGATGTGTTTTGCGACCGCGGCGCATTTAACGTGGCGGAATCAAAACGCGTCTTGCAGGCTGGCCGCCAATACGGGCTTGCCCGTATAGCTAGTTCCTGGACTCATTGGAGGCGTGAATCACGCGACCACGCTTGATCGTCATCCAGCAGTGGTTCACTCCAAAATAATAAGGAATTTCGCGGTAGTCGGCCA
>QHYI01000122.1 GCA_003223245.1 Acidobacteriota bacterium | reverse complement strand
GGCCAATTCGGTGTTGGCCCTTCTCCTTCCTGCTTGTAAACTGTGGAGTGTAGACCTGCCCGTCATTTCGAACGAGCTTGAACCAAGGAGCCAGAAGTGCAATTCACCGACCGCATCAACCGTATCCAAATCTCGCCGACCGCAGCAGTTCTTGCCGAGGCGGAAAAGCTGAAAGCCAAAGGCGTCGACGTCGCCGACTTCGGCCCTGGCGAGCCGGATTTCCCGACACCGGACCATATCAAGAACGCCGCCATGCGGGCCATCGAGAGCAACAAATCAAAATACACGCCTGCGGGAGGCATCCTGCCGCTGCGCGAGGCGATCTGCGCATGGCATAAGCGCGAATTGCACTCGTCGTTCGAAGCGAAGGAATGCGTGGTCAGCGTGGGCGGCAAGCATTCCATCTTCAATGTCATCAGCGTGCTCATTCAGCACGGCGATCACGTCATCATCCCGGTCCCTTGTTGGGTCAGTTTTCCGGACATTGTGAAGTACGCGGGAGGAACACCGGTGTTTGTCCAAACGCATCCCGAAGACGCTTTTACGGTGCGGGCTTCCGCGATTGAAAAAGCCATTACGCCGAAGACGAAACTTCTGATCGTGAACTCGCCGTGCAATCCGACGGGGGGCGTTGTTCCTCCCGAAGAGTATGAGCGGATTCTCGCGGTCTGCAAAAAACACAATGTATGGCTAATGGGCGACGAGTGCTATTCGCACTTTACCTACGCGCCGAACAAGCCGTACTCGGTCGCAAGCGCGCACGGCGCAAAAGAGAAAGTCATCATCATTGGCTCGATGTCGAAAACATTTGCTATGACCGGCTGGCGCATCGGCTACACGCTGGGGCCGGAAGCGCTGATTCAGGCGCTCGTCAAATTGCAGAGCCAGTCCACGTCGAACCCCACTTCGATTGCGCAGTACGCGGCGCTCGAAGCCATGACGGGTACCATGGACACGGTTCCGGTAATGCTTGCGGAGTACGCGAAGCGGCGCAAACGGATTGTTGAAGGACTGCGCGCGATTTCGGGCGTGACCTGTGAATGGCCCGGAGGGGCATTTTATGCCTTCCCGAACATTTCCGAGCATTTGCGCAATGGCGGAGGCAAACAGGCCCTGGCAAAATCAGACACAGAAATTGCGAAGATGCTTCTGGATCGGGCGCATGTTGCCGTGGTTCCCGGCGAAGCATTTGGCGCCCCCGGGTATTTGCGGCTGTCTTACGCCACGTCGATTGAGCGCATCGAGGAAGGTCTCGGCCGCCTGGAACGCTTCTTTGCGCGCGCGGAAGCCGCCGCCTAGACCGTGAATCCCGAGCCGTTTCGCATTCAGCCGAAATTTGTAGAGCGCATCTGGGGAATGCGCTCGCTCGCGCCGCTTTTCCCTCAAAAAACAGATCTGCCAGAGCCGATTGGCGAAGTTTGGCTGACCGGTGTCGATTGCAGAGTTGCGACCGGCCCCTTTGCCGGTAAGACCCTGGGAGAAGCGTGGCGAGAGATGTCGCCAGAGTGGCGCGGAACAGGATTCAAAGAGGCAGACGATTTTCCCATCCTTATTAAATTCATTTTCCCCAATGACAAACTCTCCATCCAAGTGCATCCCGACGATGATTATGCTGCGGCCCACGAGCAAGCTGCGGGTGGGCGCGGAAAGACGGAAATGTGGCACGCCATCTCCGCCGAACCTGGCGCGCAGGTCCTCCTTGGCCTCGTGCCAAGGGCCGACCGGGAGAAATTCGTGAAAGGCATCGAAACTCAAGAGCTCGAGGAGCTGTTTGTTCATTGGCGGGTGCAGCTTGGGGACACATTTTTTGTACCCGCAGGCACGCCGCACACCATTGGGCCCGGCATGACGCTGTGCGAAATCCAGGAGTATTCCGACCTGACTTATCGCGTCTACGATTATGGCCGCGTGGATGACCATGGGAAGCCCAGAGAACTGCACATCCAAAAAGCTCTAGACGTAATCGAGTTTGGGAGGTCCATTGGCGGTAAAGTGTCACGGCTCCCTTTGGCTTCAGGTGGGTCAGAAAAAGCCCTGCTGGCGGCCTGCAAGCATTTCGCAACCGAGCACTGGAAAATCATGGCGGGTGTAGAAGCTGCCTCGAATGACGGACATTTTGATTTGTACGTCATTTTGGCGGGCGGCGGCGAGTTCCGCTGGAACGGCGACTCCGCAAAATACCAATTCGGTGAATGCTGGTTGATTCCCGCGAGTCTGACCCGATTTGTGGTAAATCCCAAGGAACCTACGAAACTACTGAGAAGCTACGTTCCCGACTTGAAGGCGTTGCGCGACAGTCTCGCGCAAGAACATTCGTGGCGAGAGATCGAGAAGACGGTTTTCGATTAGGAAAGAGCTTCGATGCCCGGCGAAACATTGGTCACACATGCGGTGATTCTGGCCGGAGGGCGAGGCACGCGGTTCTGGCCGCGAAGCCGGACGCGCACGCCGAAGCAACTGCTGAACATTGTGGGCAAAGAGACGATGCTGGAGCAGACCGTCTCGCGGTTGCGCCCGCTGATTCCCGCCGAACGCATCTGGAGCGTCACGAACGCGGAGCAAGCTGCTGCCGTTCGCAAGCAGGTCCCCGCCGCCGCACGCAAGCGCGTACTGATCGAGCCAAAGGGATTGAACACGGCGGCGGCCATTGGCCTAGCGGCCATTCATGCGCGTCATGTGGAGCGCGGCGACGCGCTGCTCGCGGTGTTGCCCGCGGACCATTACATCGCACAGCCGCAGAAATATCGCGAGATCGTCGCCGCGGCGTTGGATGTGGCTCGCGAGCCGGGACGCATGGTGGTTCTGGGCATTCCGCCCACGCGGCCCGAAACGGGGTTTGGCTACATCGAACGCATGGGCGAACCGATTACCGACAAGGGGTTCCCCGTTTTTGCGGTGAAACGCTTCACGGAAAAGCCGGCGCTGCCGCTCGCGACGGAGTACGTGAGTTCCGGCAAGTATCACTGGAACGCCGGCATGTTTTTCTGGCGCGTGTCGACGTTCCTCGAGAATCTGAAAGCTTTTTTGCCAAAGACGCACGCGGCGCTCGAAGAGCTCTCGGGCTTTATTGGCAAGCGGGACTACAAGCGGCACCTGCGTGCGATGTATCAAAAGTTGCAAAGCACTTCGGTGGACTATGCCGTGCTCGAACCCGCCACACGCATAGAAGGTCCGCCGCGCGTGTTCGTCATTCCCGCGGAAATCGGCTGGAGTGACATCGGCTCCTGGGCCGCAGTGTACGAACTGCTGGCCAAGAAAAATGGCGACAACGTGCTTGCAGGCGCGGGCTATACGGATGACGCCGAAGGCAATTTTCTGTGGGCCCCGTCGAAATACGTGGCGGCCATCGGTGTGCGCGATCTGGTCGTGGTAGAAACGCCCGACGCGCTGCTCATTTGCCCCCGCAACCGCGCCCAGGACGTCGCCAAAGTCGTCAAACAGCTCGACAGACAGAAGCGAAAAGAGCTGCTTTAGGACAGGCCAATCCGGCTGTTGGCGGGAACTGCAGTTCGCGTATACTTCTTGTTTTTTATGATTCCCGCAATCAAATTTGGCACGGATGGCTGGCGCGGCGTCATCGCGGAAGATTTTACCTTTGCGAACGCGCGCATCGTGGCGCACGCCATTGCGCGTTACGTGGTGCGCGGCGAAGACGCTCGCAAAGGAGTGATCGTCGGCTATGATCACCGCTATGCTTCGGACCGCGTGGCCGCCGCAGGCGCCGAAGTCATCAGCGCATCGGGAACTCCGGTGTGGCTTACAGACAAGCCCTGCCCCACGCCCACGGTTTCCTTTTTGGTGCGGCATCAGAAAGCTGCGGGCGGAATGGTCATCACCGCGAGCCACAATCCATACCGCTGGAACGGGATCAAATATAAGGCAAGCTACGGCAGCAGCGCGCTTCCATCGATCGTCGCACAAATCGAAAAGGAACTTGCCGGGGTGCTGGAAAAAGGTGTGCCGCCGCTGCCACCGCGCAGGGATTTGATCCAGTCGCTCGATCCTCGCGCGCCGTATCTCGAGGCGCTCGAAAAACTCGTGGACTGGAAACGCTTGCGCGAAGCGAAGCTGCGCTTCATTTTCGATCCCATGCACGGAGCCGCCGCGGGCTTGCTTCCGGAGCTGCTGCGCCGGAACGGTATTTCGTGCGACGAGATTCGCGGGACACGCGACCCGCGCTTTGGCGGCGTGCATCCCGAGCCCATCGAGCCGCACATCGAAGCGCTGCGGCAAGCGGTGCGGGCAGGCAAATATGACGCGGGCTTCTGTGCCGATGGCGACGGCGACCGCATCGGCGCGATCGACCGCGCCGGCGCCTTCGTGACTCCCCATCAAATCCTTGCGCTGCTCGTTTGGCATCTGGCGGGAACCCGCAAGCTTCCGGGAGACATTGCGAAAACCTTTTCTGTCACCAAGCTGATTGACAAACTCGCGGCCAAATTCGGCCGCAAACTCCACGAAGTGCCCATCGGCTTCAAATACATTTGCGAATTGATGCTGGAGCAAAACATTTTGATCGGCGGCGAGGAAAGCGGCGGCATCGGCACGAGCCTTTATCTTCCGGAACGCGATGCCACGGTTTCCGCTCTGTTCCTTGCGGAATTGCTGGCCTGGCACGGCAAATCGCTGGGCGAGCTGCTGGCTGCGCTGCACGCGGAATTTGGCGAATATCATTACGGGCGCGTGGACCTGGAGCTCAAGCCCGGTCAAAAAGAAAAAGCCATGGAGCATTTTTCCGACGGCAAGCTAAACCGTGTGCTCGATTTTCCGGTCGTGCAACGGGAGAATCTGGACGGCATCAAACTGTATCTCGGAGAAACGGGCTGGGTGATGGTGCGCGCGTCAGGCACGGAAAACGTGCTGCGCATTTACTGCGAGACTGCCGAGCCGGAAACGACGCGCCGCGTTCTCGAAGCCGCAGAGGAAACAGTTCACCAGCTGTAGCTAAATCAGTGGCGCGCGGGGTGCGCTCATGGACACGGTCAATCTCAAGGAGAAATTCGCGCAGTTTTCAGACCACTGGAATCCACGCATCCTGGGGGAAGTGAACGATTGCTATTTGAAAGCCGTCAAATTCGCCGGAGAATTTGTCTGGCATCACCATGAAAACGAGGACGAGCTCTTTCTGGTGGTCAAAGGCACGCTGCGAATGAAGTTCCGCGATCGCGAAGCGGTGGTGCGGGAAGGCGAATTCGTCCTTGTGCCGCGCGGCGTTGAGCATTGCCCCACTGCGGATGAGGAAGTGCACGTCGTGCTGATCGAACCAAAAACGACTTTGAATACCGGGAATATCGTGAACGAAAGGACGGTCGCCCGGCTCCAGCGCATTTGAAACGCGCCGCTGCGCGCACGGGAATCTCCTCCATGGAACACCGCTACTACACGCTTGATGTTTTCACGACCACGCGCTTTGCCGGCAATCCACTCGCCGTTTTCACCGATGGCGACGAGCTCACCGACGATCAAATGCTGGCGATTGCCCGCGAGATGAACCTTTCCGAGACGGTCTTCGTGCAAAAGCCCACGGATGAGGAAGCACTCGCGCGCCTGCGCATTTTCACAACGAAAGAAGAGCTGCGGCTTGCGGGACATCCGGTCATCGGGACGTGGTTTCTGCTCGCGGAGCTTGGCGTCGTTCCGGCGCAGGAAGGGGGCGTACATGTTCTTCAGCAAACGGGTGCGGGAGTTTTGCCGGTGGAAATTCGCTTCAAGGATGGCCGCCCGAACCGCGTAACCATGACGCAAGAAGAAGCCCTCTTCAAGCCCGCAAAGATCGACAAAAAGAAACTGGCTTCCGCGCTGGGGCTTTCACCCAAGGATTTCGATACCAAACTAGAACCCGAGCTTGTTTCCACAGGCATCTTTAACTTGATGGTCCCGCTGCGCCATCGCGCCGCGCTCGGCAAAATCACGATGAACATGATGGAACTGGGCAAGTTGCAAGGCAAAAACGCCACGATGGCCTACTGCTTCGCGCCAAACGGCAACGGAAAAGTGTGCTCGCGCGGCATGCTTCCCTGGGAACTTTATGAAGACGCGGCGACGGGTTCGGCAGCGGGCTCGCTGGGCGCCTACCTTGTGCGCCACGGAAAGCTGGCGCCGGGTCACACGCTGAGCATCCTGCAAGGAGCGGAGATGGGGCGACCGAGCCACATCGAAGTGGAAGTCACACAGTCAGGCAAGAAACTCGTTCCGCGCGTGAGCGGCGCGGCGGTCAAAGTGTTTGAGGGAACGATTAGCGTCTGAGAAGGGGCCTGGCGCAAAGAAAGAAAAAGAGCCGCGGGAATCGCTCCGGCGGCCCTTTGTGTTTCGCATCGACTTTTACCGATGGCGGCGGTCTGCCCGCAGATCTTTGCGGTCCTTATGCAGATCGCGCTTGTCCTTGTTGATGTCGCGCTGATCTTTCCTGCGATCTTTGCGGTCCTTCGCTAGATCCCTCTTATCGCGATTGAGGTCGCGCTGGTCGGCATTGCGGTCTCTGCGGTCCTTGGCCAGGTCGACTTTGTCGTGGTTGATGTCGCGCTGATCCGCATGGCGGTCGAAGCGATCTTTCGCCAGGTCTTTTTTATCCTGCCGAATGTCTTTCTTGTCGCTCTGCATGTCCTGTTGCTGAGGGTTCGGGTCCTGGGCATAAGCACCCGCCGCAAGCAAGCCCGCCAACGCGAACGTGAGTACGCCTCGTCGCACCAAGAGTTCTACTTTCATTTTTTTCTCCCCGTAAAAGCGTTCCTGGATCCACCACACTTATCGAATGAAACACCCGCGGCCCAGCAAAGTTGCAACCCGATCGAGCGAACTGGCTAATGGAGGTTTGGATGTTTGAAGCTTGCGATAACTACTGTGTGGTCAATGATTTATGGACAGAGTCCAGCACGCCGTTCACAAAAGCACCGGACTCCTCGGAGGAGAATTTCTTGGCCAATTCGACCGCTTCGTTCAAGACCACCTTGGCAGGAGTATCGGTCGAACTCATCTCGTGAATGGCCAGGCGGAGAATCGCGCGATCGATGGCGGCGAGGCGTTCGAACCGCCAGTTTTCGCAGTGTTTCCCGATGATTTCATCGAGGGCGACAACGTCTTTGGTGGCGCCTTCAAAAAGTTGGTTGGCAAACTCGCGTGTCTTGTCTGCGGCCTTAGCGCTCTTCCAGAATTTGGCCGCGAGTTTCGCGGGCTCCTGCTGGCTCATGTCCCACTGAAAGAGCATTTGCATGGCAAATGCGCGCGCTTTGCTGCGGAGGGACACGTTACTTACGCCGCCGGGGTTCGGATGAAGGGGCCGGTCTTGTTTCGGAAGCGCGAAGCTTTCGCGAAAGTTGCGCCATTTCGACGGCCGCCAGGCCTGCTTCAAAGCCTTTGTTCCCGCCCTTTAGCCCGGCGCGATCAATGGCCTGCTCCAGGGTGTCGCAGGTCAGCACGCAGAAGATGATGGGCAAGCCGCTGTCCATTTGGGCGAGCTGCAGACCCCGCGCCGTTTCCGAGCAGACATAGTCGTAATGGGCGGTCTCGCCGCGCAAAATGCAGCCAATGGCAATCAAAGCACCGTACTTACCCGTGGCGGCAAGTTTTTTTGCCGCTAGCGGCAGTTCCAAGGAGCCGGGAACGTGCACCACATCCACGTCCTTGCTTTCGGCGCCAGCCCGTCCCAGTGCATCCATTGCGGAGGCCAGCAAACGGTCGGTGATGAAACTGTTGAAGCGGCTCACGACCACGCCAAAACGCAAACCCTCGGCGCGGAGCTCGCCGTGAATCTTGCCGGGCTGAAGTTTCTCTGACATTGCTGATTAGCGGCCGCAATCCTCTGTCGTCGTTGACCTATACTTCCTTTGCTCATCTAGGAGAAAAGCCGCGGGGCTCGCGCCCCGCGCTACAACTCCCTTACTTGCCTCTGAATTGGGCCGGCCTCTTTTCCAAAAACGCCTTCGTTCCTTCGCGCATGTCCTCGGTTGAGCACGCCAGACCAAAGAGCGTCGCCTCGAGGAACAAGCCTTCTTCCTGCGGCATTTCCACGCCGCGCTCGATCGCTTCCATGGCGTATTTCACCGCCAGCGGCGCGTTCGCAATGATTTTTTTCCCCATGGCCTCCGCGGCGGGAAGGAGTTCCGCAGGCTCGTAAACATGATTGACCAAGCCGATGCGCAGCGCTTGGTCGGCAAGGATCATTTCTCCGGTCAGGCAAAGCTCCTGGGCCACGCCCTTCCCGCACAGCCGCGCCAATCTTTGCGTGCCGCCGTAGCCGGGAAGAATCCCGAGCTTCACTTCGGGCTGGCCGAGCTTCGCAGTCTTGCTGGCAATGCGAATCGTGCAGGAAAGCGCCAGCTCGCACCCGCCGCCGAGCGCGAATCCATTGATGGCGCAGATCGAGGGTTTGCCCATGGTCTCCAGCAAATGGAAAACACTCTGGCCGTACAACGAAAACTCTTTGCCATTCACCGGCGTTTCCAGCGCCAGCTCGCTGATGTCCGCGCCGGCAACGAACGATTTTTCGCCCGCGCCGGTCAGAATCAGCACGCGCACGCTCGCGTCATCGCGCGCATCCAGCAGGGCATGATGCAATTCCTCAACCGTTTTGCGATTCAGCGCATTCAGCACTTTCGGCCGGTTGAATATGATGTACGCAATTCCGTCTCTTTTCTCGTACAAAATGTTTTCGTAAGCCATGCTTTTCTGCTCTGCGTTCCCCTGCGAACTTCGCGTCTCTGCGTTATCTTTTGCTTTTTTCTTTCCCTGCCTGCCGCTAGAATTTCATTGCTTTGGGCTTTTGCGGATCCGCGTAATCGTAAAATCCGCGCCCCGACTTTCGTCCGTTCCATCCGGCCAGGACCATGCGTTTCAATAGCGGCGGCGCGGCAAACCGCTTTTCCTTGAATTCATCGAACATGATCTGCGAAATGTAGTACGTCGTGTCCAGACCCACAAAATCCAGCAGCGTCAGCGGCCCCATCGGATGCCCGCAGCCGAGTTTCATGGAATTGTCGATGTCCTCGATCGAGCCCACGCCCTCTTCGAGCGCGCGGATTGCATCCAGGAGATAAGGCACGAGCAAGCGATTCACGATGAAGCCCGTGCTGTCTTTCGCGCGCACTGCGGTTTTGCCCAGCTTGGTGCCAAACGCTACGACTTCTTTGTAGGCGGAATCCTCGGTTGCGATCGTGCGTACCACTTCCACCAGCTTCATCACCGGCACGGGATTGAAAAAATGCAGCCCCACGAAGCGTTGCGGGCGCTTCGTGGCGGTGGCAATTTCCGTGATCGTCAGCGAAGAAGTGTTGCTGGCAAAAATCGTTGAGGATGGACAGATCTTGTCGAGGGCTGCAAACAGCTCCCGCTTGGCAGGCAATTGCTCGATGATCGCTTCGATAATTAAATCAGCGCTCTTCAAATCCTCCAGCGAAGTCGTTCCTTTAAGCCGCCCGCGAATTTCACCTTTCGCCGCTTCCGTGATCGTTCCCTTCTCGACCAAGCGGCTCAGGTTCTTCTCGATGCCCCTAAGCCCCTGGTCGACGAGCTCAGCGCTGACCTCGCGTACTAATGTGGGGAATCCTGCGGCCGCGCAAACTTGCGCGATGCCCGAGCCCATCAGGCCACACCCCACGACACCCAGGTTTTGAATCGCCATGCTTTTCCTCGCTGAGACCGCGGACGAACGCTCGTCCGGGAACCGAAAGTTTATCAGAAATTCACTGCAGTGCGGTGTGAACGGGCACCAATTCCATCAGCAGCATGCAAAACGCGCAAGCGGGCCTTTTGGTTCTGTCCTCTTATTTCCTTTACCTCGTCCACTTCCTTTACTTCATGGCTTCCACGATCATCGCAATGCCCTGCCCGCCGCCAATGCAGGCGGTCGCCAGTCCATAACGCAAGGCATTTCGCCGCAGCTCGTTCAGAATTGTAATCACGAGGCGCGTGCCGCTGGCTCCGAGCGGATGTCCCAGAGCAATCGCTCCGCCATTCACGTTGGTTTTGTCGCGCTTCAGGCCGAGCACCTTTTCGACCGCCAGGTATTGCGCCGCGAACGCCTCGTTCACTTCCACGCGATCCATTTGATCCAGCGTCAGTCCAGCGAGTCTCAGCGCTTCTTGAGAAGACGGCACCGGGCCAATGCCCATGATGCTCGGATCCACACCAGCCACGGCCCACGACACGATACGTCCGACGGGCTTCAAGCCCCGATCTTTTGCGGTTTTTTCGCGCGTCACGACCACGGCCGCAGCGCCGTCTACGATCCCGCTGGCGTTTCCTGCCGTCACAATCCCATCTTTCTTGAACGATGGCGGCAGTTTTTCCAAACTTTCCATGGTCGTGTCCGGCCGTCGATGATCGTCTTCGCTCACTACAATCGTCTTTTTCCCTTGCTTCACTTCCACCGGCACAAGTTCCTCCCTGATGCGGCACGCTTTGTACGCAGCGTCGGCTGCTTGCTGGCTGCGCAGCGCGTAGGCGTCGGCATCTTTTCTCGTGATTCCGTGCTGCTCGGCCAGTTTTTCCGCCGTCAGGGCCATTGGCAACCCGCAATAGGTGTCGGTCAGACCGACCATCAGCGAATCTTCCAGCGCGCCGCCGCCAAGCTTCAAACCGTTGCGCAACCCGCGAATCACAAACGGCGCCTGCGTCATGTTTTCCATGCCGCCCGCCAGCACCATGGCCGCTTCGCCGAGAAGCAGCCGCTGCGCTGCTTGCGCAATGGCCTCGATACCGGAGCCGCAAAGCCGGTTCACCGTCACCGCCGGTGTTTCGAGTTTCAAGCCAGCTTTCAGCCCTACGTGCCGCGCGCCATAGATCGCATCGGCACTAGTCTGCATCACGTTGCCAAAAATCACGTGATCGAACCCGTCTGTGGCCACACCCGAGCGGCGAATTGCTTCTTTTGAAGCGTGCGCTGCCAAATCAATCGCGCTGACATCGGAAAACGCGCCCGTGTAGCGCACCATCGGCGTCCGCGCCCCGGCTACGATCACCACGTCGGTTGGAAACATGCTTCCTCACTTTTGGGTATTCCAGAATCCAATTCTACCGCTTCGCTGCTCACCGCAGGAACGGGCCCATATACAGCTCAGTTCTCTGGATGGCCCATCTTCGTTCCGTTTACCAAATCGTTCGCACAACGCCGCTTTGCTGAATATGTGTATCCGCGCTCACAAGTTGCATGCTTTCAGAAACTGCCGTCGCACCAATCAGCCTGTCAGCAGGATCTTTTGGATAGCTCGATGGAAATTGGCTTGCGATTGCCGCAACTCTTGCAGTGATCGGCAGAATGGCCGCCCGTGAAATGATTTCTTCCACAAAAGCTTCCACGGTCCCGGTGAGCTTCAGGCGTCCCCTGGTCGCCAATAATGCGAGCTCCCAAACGGTCATATCCGAAATGGCCAGTCCGTCTTTCGATTCGCGAATGGCCTTGACCGCTTTCGCCGAGAGCTTGGCGGGCTCCTGGGCCAGCCAAAGGAGAATATGCGTATCCAGCAAGATCACTCTTTTAGGGCCTCCCAATCATCGAGAGGCACAACAGGAGAAATAATGTCGCCGACAATTTCAAACTTACCCTTCATGAACCCAAACAAGTCATCCTTTTCCGGGCCCGCGGGAATCACCTTCACCACAGGTTTCCCGCGTTTCGTGACAATCACGGGCTCCCCGGTTGCCTGCACGCGGTCCATCACCTTCAAGCAACGGGACTTAAACACGCTTGCTCGCATTTGCTTCATGGTACCCTCTTCCTGTCCATAGTCATCTTAGCATGACTATCCCTACCATGGCCAGTGCAGGAACCCAACGCGTCATGCAAGAACCTCTCTTTGCCGAACCTGCAATGGGTAAACGCGTGCGCAATACGTCCACGTGACGTACATGGGAGGCTGAAATGGGAGGCTGAATGGGAGGCTGGCGCTAGCAAACAGCGGCCGAGCGGCTCACATGAGCAGCGGCGTTCGGCTGTCTACGGTTTTGGTATTTCCAGCGCGATGATGCTGTCGCCGCCCTTTTTGCGCGCTTCTTCGATGGAGAATTCCGCCCGATTGATCAAGTCCGTCACAATGTCTTCGCTGTCGTAATCCGGCTTCGGCACGGCCTCGACGATTCCCGCGCTCAGCGTGATTTGCGTGGAATCCCACGGCGGTCGCAGGCCCAGGGCCGCACGCCGCAATTTATCGGCCAGGTTCTGCGCTCCCCGCAAAGTCGTGTCTGGCAAAATGAACGCCAGCGACCACGCCGTGTACTTCACCGCTACGTCGTTTTGCCGCACGATGGGCTGCAGCGCGCGGGCCAATTGTTCGAGGAAGCGCTCGAGCGGCGGCTCGCCCTGTTGCCGCAAAATTTCGCTTCCGCGGTCAATCTGCAGAACTGCCAGTGACAACGGGGTGCCCTGTGACTTCGCGCGGTCCGCTTCGGTCAGCAAACAAATCACATAAGAGCTTCGGCCGAGCAACCCCGAGCGCTCGTCCGACACGCCCATGCGCCGCACCAGCGAGCGCAGCCGCGTGTGGCTCACGCTCATCAGCATCTGGTCGCCGATGGCCTGCAAGAAATACACTTCGTTGGGCTTCCACTTGTGGCGATCGGCATGCGCGGCAATCAACATGCCTGCAGGTGTTTGCGTCTCTTTGTCCAGAATCATGACGCCGAGCGAGGTTTCCACGCCCAGGTCACGCAAAATCGAGCCTTCCGAAGCTTGCACCACCAGCCCGCCAAGCTCGTCCGGTTTGGCCATCTCCATCTGCGCGAGCAGCAACACCACTTGCGCGCCGGGCGCCGCTTTCACGCCGGTTCCGCAAAATTCCGCCGCCATTTCCGGCGGCCGCCCCGGTGCGCCCACCACGGCCAGAGCGCGCGTCGCGTGCAAATACGTTCCCACTTCATTCACGGCCGTATTGAGCATCGCCCGCGGCGTCTGCTGGCGGAAAATTTTCTGATTAATTTCCGAAATTTTCGACAAATCGCGCAGCGTCTCTGCGGAATACACGCCCGTCTTGCCGGTAATGGTCCCTGCTTGCGGTTCCCCAGCGAACGGCCCCGCTGTCGGCGCACCCTTCGACCGAGGCTCGTCTTTCGGCTTCTGCGCGCCCGCCGGCCACCAATTCGCCGTTTGATACAAGCTCGCCAGCCGCGCGTTTCGCACCTCTTCCCCCGGGAACATCGCCGCAATCTTTTGCAAACGCTCCAAGGCTTTGCTCTGCAGCGAATATTGCAAAAAGATTTCCGTCTGTACGATCAAATCTTCCAGGGCCTGCATTTGCCGTCCCGCTTCTGGAGGAGCAAGCGGCCCGGAAGCTGCCGGCGATGCTCCCGACCTCGGAGCGTGTCCCCCGGTGGCCTGGCCCGCTTTCATCATTCGGCTGGATAGGCGGTTCACATAGGCGTCGTCTACGCGTCCACCTAACGTTTCCAGACGCTCTTGGTTCCGGTAATCGTACGGATCAATATCCACGAGGCGTTCGAGCGACTCCGCGGCCTTCTTGACGTTTCCAGAGGTGAGGTACACGTCGAACAACTTGATCATCACTTCGAAATACTGCGACTCGCGGTTCAGTTCGTTGTGGATGGCGGCCCAGAATTCCAGAATGCCCTGTGAGTGCGGAAATTTTGCGCCCAAGCCGTCCGTCATCGTCGCGAAATCGTTTTGCCGCTTGTCGGCGAACATCCGCTTCTTCAGCATTTCGAGGATGGCCGTGGCCCGCTGATCTTGCCCGGCGGCCGCGTGACGTTCTGCCAAGTCAAAAAGTTGTGGCAAGCCTTCATTTTTTTCGCGCAGCAGTTTCTGCAGGACTTCGCTGGCGCGCTCCAATTGCCCCGCGCCCATCAGCGCCTCGGAAAGGGTCAGGAGGAACGCTGCGTCATTCTCCGTAGCCGCGAACGGCTCCAAAATCGACACCGCGCGCACGGCATTTCCGCTTTGCAGATTCGCCTGCGCGTACAGCAGGGCCACGCTGCGTTCTTGCGGCGCCAGCTTTTGCGCCCGGCCCAGAAAATTCATGGCATCTGACGAGGAGCCCTTGGTGCCCGCCAATTGCCCCGCGCGCAGGAACGCGCGCGCCGCGAGCGAATTTTTCCCCAGACGCTCAGCGCCTTCCGCCAGCTTGATCTGCCGCGCCAGGTTGTCGGGCTCCAGTTGTGCGATTCTCTCCCAACAAAACAGCGCGTCCTCATCGCGTCCCGCCGCGACAAAAAGCTCTCCGGCCTTGTTGTATTGTTCCACCGCTTCATCCGCGCGATTCTGCCGCTGCAGCAGAAAGGCATAGCGCGCCACGCGCTCGGGGGCTTGCTGCGCCGGGATGGAACGAAGAAACCGGTTGTAAATCGCTAGCGCCTTGCTTTCGTCCTTCGGGTCAACGAGCAAATCAAACAGCATGCCGTAGTACACCGCCGCGCGGTCGGCTTGATCGATGCGGGCGTGCAAATCGCCCAGCGCTTGCGTGGCTTCCTGATGCTGCGGCGCTTCGTCGAGGACCGCCAGATATGCTTGAATGGCGTCCGCCACACGATTCTTCTCCAGGAAGCGCTTGGCGCGTTCCAAATGCTTGTTGACGTCTCCGGCCATTCGCTTGAACTGCCTCTGCGGCGCCTGCTGTTGTTGAATTTGCCCCGGCCACGCGCCAAGAGAGGTCCGCGCGGTCATTTTCCACTATATACCGCGAAGGGCGAACCGACAAAAGCAGCTTGCGAAAGGCTTGCAGTAAAAGCCAAGTGGCTTATCGGACGCCGTTGTTGGGGTCCCAGGAGCGTTGCTCTTTGCGAACGTAAATGATTTGTCCGATGTGGTACGCGTTATGCGTGCTGATGTGCGTAAATACCTGGGCGGACTCTTTCAACTTGGCTTCGTCGGCGGTTTCCACCCATTTTTCCAGCTCGTTCATAACTTCATCGAGTTGCCGGACGGTTTCATTCCATTTCTTGGCGTCGAACTTGTCGAACGTCTCATCATTGTTGCCGCTGAATTTTTCAAGCTTTTCCCCTTTCAGGTTTGCCAGATTCCGCCGATTCCAATACACCAGGTGATACGCCAACTGGCCGACCGAGTGATTGCCTTTGCCGTCGGTCCAGCTTGCCTGCTCCGCGGTCAAACCCTTCACCGCAACATTCGCGGGCACAAACCATTCTTCGGCGCCGTGCGTAGACCTCAGTTCCGCCAGCAAAACCTCTCCTAGCGTTGTTGGTTTTTTGTCCTGCCCAAAAACGGGAGCCGCTAACAGCAAAAGCACACAACTCGGTAGCCGCTTCATCATTCGAGGATCCTCCCGAACCCTTAGACGCGGCAACGGCCAGTCGGTTTTTGGACCAGTCGGCTTTTGCGGGATGTGGATAAAGGCGTTGCGCTCGAACACCCTATGGGAGTGTCGGGATGACGATTGCTTGGCAGAAGGCCATATGGGCTCCGAATGTTCCGAGTCTCAACCATGACGGCGGTCGAGCGAAAGAACCGTCTGCAAAAGCACATTGGCCCCGCCAGCGCAATCCTGCCACGAGGTAAGCTCTTTCGGCGAATGACTGATGCCTGCGATGCTGGGAACAAAGATCATTCCCATCGGTACCAATCGCGCCACCCATTGGGCGTCATGACCGGCCCCGCTCGGGAGGCGCATCGTTTGCAACCCTAAGCTGGCTGCGGCCTGTTCGATTTTCGCCTGAATTTCGGGGTCGGCCGTTGCCGGCGGATCGTGATCTACTGTCTTGATCCGGACGTCCGTCTTCGTCTCGCGTGCAATTTCCTGAGCCCGCCGCTGAATCTCCTCGCCCAGGCGCGCGATCTTCTCCGCAGAGAGATCGCGCAGCTCGATCGATAGCTTCACCAAACCAGGCACCACATTGTGAGCATTGGGAAAAACTTGTAGCTGTCCTACCGTCCCAACTTGGCGACCCGGCTCCCCTGTCACTACGTCTTGCACGGCTTGAATCAGCTTGGCCGCCCCAAGCAGAGCGTTGCGCCGCTCTGACATAGGTGTGGTGCCCGCGTGGTTCGCGAAGCCGTGGATTTCTGCCTCGTACTCATCGATGCCGACAATGCCTTCCACCACCCCAATGGGAATTTTGGCTTTATCGAGCGTTCCGCCCTGCTCAATGTGCAACTCCAGATAGCAGCAAAAGGAATGCGGAGGTATGCGCGCCTCCGCCAGCGTAGTTGGATCGCCTCCAATCCTGCGAAGGCCGTCTTCTACGCGAATAGCGTTGAAAACCCGCGAGAGCACCCTCTCGTCCAGTCCGCCAGCGGCTAGCGCACTGCCCACCAGGTTCTCTTCGTTCGACCAGATAACCATCTCTAGCGGATGCTTCGCCGTCACATGATGTTCCTCGAAAGTCTGCATTACCTCGATCGCCGACATCGAGCCGACATCGCCGTCAAAGTTTCCGCCGTTCGGCACGGAATCGATGTGCGACCCAAAAAGGATGCGCGGCAAAGACGCGTCCCGACCGGCGCGTGCTCCAAAGATGTTTCCCGCCGGATCAATGCGCGGCTTGAGCCCGGCCTCACGCATCGCATTCATCGCGTAGTTTCGGCCGCCAACATCGGCATCCGAATAGGCCACGCGGCTTACGCCATCGGCGAATGTTCCTCCGGCGGGCCGTCCGTAGACACTGAGATCTTCAAGGCGGCGCCGGAGTCGCGCCGCATCAATGCGCAAGGCGGAGTGCTCGCCTTGGGCGCCGGACAACCCGGGCACAGCAGAACCCATGCACGCAAGGGCCGCGCCGTAGAGCAATTCCCGCCGATTTACACGCATGATCCCGCTCCTCTGTTCCTCATGAAGCGACGTTTCGACTGCAGTTCAGCGATTCTCTTGCCCTCCTGCGGGCTTCGCCTCGGTGGCCCTGTGGGGAAGAAGCCATACCAGAATGGCGGCAAGCAGCATGCAAATTCCCGCGAAGGCCAGGCCGCCGTAAAAAGCGCCCGTTTTTTGCGTGATGAACCCGACGACCGAGGGTCCAAAAAACCCCCCTAAGTTTCCAAACGAATTGATGACCGCGATTCCGCTGGCAGCCGAGAAACCCGTCAAGAACTCGTTGGGCATCGCCCAAAACGGGCTGAGCGCGCTGCAATAGCCAGCCATGAGAAGCGAAAGCAGAACAATCGTGACAACCGGTGAGTGCATCGCCGTCAGCGACAAAAATCCCATTCCTCCCACAAGCAAAGCGCTCGCCGCGTGATGGCGCCGCTCCATCCGGCGGTCCGAGCTGCGGCCAACCAGGATCATTCCGCCGAGCGCCGCCAGGTAAGGAATCATGACCAGGTACCCGATCAGGCTGTTGGAATACTTGCTTGACAGGGATTGCACCAGCTTTGGCATGAAAAAGCTCATGGTGTAGGCGCCAATCATTATTCCGAAATAGATGGCCACGAGGTGCCACACTCGCCCGTTGGTGAGTCCTTGCCACGCGGAATGCCGCCTTTGCTGCAATTTCTGCTGCTCTTCCTGGTCTAATTCCTTTTTCAGCCACTCCTTTTCTTCCGTCGTCAGAAACTCTGCTTCGCTCGGACGGTTGGGCAGAATGAACCGCGTGAGGATGCCGAGAACGACGGCGGGAATTCCTTCGAGAATCAGGAGCCATCGCCAGCTTCCCATGCCCAGCCAATCTACGTGATCCAGAATAAAGCCCGAGACCGGCGCGCCTACGATGTTGGTAACGGCATATCCGGTCAGGAACAGCGACAGCGCTCGCGCTTGCTCCCGCTGGCGAAACCAATAGGTCATGTACAGCACGATTCCCGGAAAATACCCCGCTTCGGCAAACCCCAGCAGAACGCGCGCGGCGTATAACTGATGGACAGTCTCTACCAGGCCGGTCAGCGAGGCCACCAAGCCCCAACTCAAAAGAATGCGGGCAATCCACACCCGCGCCCCGACCTTGTGCAAGATCAAATTGCTGGGCACTTCAAAAAGAAAATACCCGATGAAGAAAATCCCCGCGGCAATGGAGTATTGCTGGCTGCTCAGACGCAAGTCCTTGTTCATGGTCAACGCGGCAAAGCCGATATTGATGCGGTCGACCATCGCGACTACATAAAGCAGGAACAGGAAAGGGATTAGCCGAATCTGCACTTTCTGAATGGTTCTGGTTTCGAGGGAGTCGGCGCTGCCCGCCAGGCGGCCTGCGATTGCTTCCGTGTGCTCTCTGCTCGCCAAAGGCTCCATCCAGGGTGTCGCTGACGGCAGGCGTTCAGCGCACAGATTCCGGCTAAGTTTGCAAAAACTCTATGCCCTCAGGCGCGCGCCCGTCAAGAAACTAGCCACGCGGTCCGCCCCCATTCACCTCGCTCATGCTTTTTTGCAGCGCGGGCCCCGCCGCTCCCGCGTCGGCCTGGGGCAGTTGACCGTATTTTTCAGGAAACTATTTTCTCTTTTCCTCGTTTTAGTGAATGTCACCATCTTGGCGGCCCATCCAGCAACCGGAGGAGTTCATGTCTCTGAGAAACCTGTTTTCCGACTTGCGTTTTTCCCTGCGTACCCTGCGGCGCAATAAAGCGTTCTCGGCGGCCGCCATCCTCGTGCTTGCTCTGGGCATTGGCGCCAACACCGCGATTTTCTCCGTCGTCAACGCCGTGCTGCTCCGCCCCCTGCCCTTCGACGATCCCTCGCGCATCATGCAGGTCTGGCACGTTCCGCCGGCCAAGAGCTTCCCGGGCCTGACTAGGTTTGCGGTTTCTCCCGCCAACTATCTGGACTGGAAGAGCCAAAGCTCTTCGTTCGAACAAATGGCGGCGTACGGCTTCCGGTCATTCACGGTCGGCGGCACGGAACAGCCCGAAGACATCCAGGCCGGTGCCGTGGCGTCTGACTTCTTTCCCCTACTTCGCGTCCGGCCGCTGCTGGGCCGCACTTTCACGCCCGCCGAAGACCTCCCTGGACAGGGCAGGGTTGTTGTCCTTGGCTACAACTTCTGGCGCGATCACTTTGCCTCCGACCCTGACGTCCTTGGCCGCAGCATCCTACTTGACGGCGTGACCTATTCCGTCGTCGGCGTGATGCCGGGGACTCTGCAGTTTCCCAGTTGGGCCAAGATTTGGGTTCCGCTCGCTTGGACCAATGAAATTCGCGCCGTTCGCGGCAATCACAACTACGGCGTCATCGCCCGGTTGAAGAAAGGCGTGGACATGCGACAGGCGCAGGCCGAACTGAGCGCCATCTCGACGCGCCTTGAACAGCTTTATCCCGAAGATGATAAAGGCTGGGGCGCCATCATCGTGCCTCTGCGGGAGCAGCTGGTTGGCGATGTGCGGCCGGCGCTGCTCGTTCTGCTCGGCGCTGTCGCTTTCGTTTTGCTTATTGCTTGCGCGAACGTGGCGAATCTTGTTCTGGCTAAGACTCTCGCGCGGCGCAAGGAAATCGCGATTCGAACTGCGCTTGGCGCCAGCCGCCTGGTTGTCCTGCGTCAGATTCTTGCCGAAACCGTGCTTGTCTCGGTTGTGGGCGGAGCGCTCGGCCTATTCCTTGCTCGCTTTGGTATGGCCTTGATCGTGAAGGTCCTCGGCGACCGCATTCCAGCGTTTATGCAAATCACTGTGGATGTTCCGGTGCTCGCTTTTACGCTCTTGCTTTGGGTGGTTGCCGGCGTCTTGGCAGGCCTTATTCCCTCAGTGCGCTTCACGAAAGCGGATGTCAACGAAGCCCTCAAACAAGGCCAGAGCCGCGGCAGCTCGCATGCCCGCGGCGGCCGAACGCGCCGCCTTCTCGTCGTCTCCGAGGTCGCACTCTGTTTAGTGCTGCTCATCGGCGCCGGGCTCATGATCCGCAGCCTCTGGGAGCTTCGCAAAGTCCAGCCTGGCTTTGATCCACACAATGTGCTCACCATGACCGTCCCGCTGCCGCCAAACCGTTATTCGTCTCCTGCCGGCCAAATTAGCTTTTTCCAGGACGTCCTGACGCGAATCCGGGCTCTTCCCGGGGTCGATTCCGCGGGCGTCATCGACAGCTTGCCGCTAAACGGGGGCGGCTCGATTCAGCCGTTTTCCATCGAGGGCCGCCCCGTCGCGCAGATGTCCGACCAGCCCGAAGTGGACGTTCGCGTGATTAGTCCCGGCTACCTCCGCGCGATGCACATTCCTATCGTTCGAGGCCGCGACCTCACCGACTCCGACGTTGCGGGGAGACCCGGCGCAGTGCTCATCAGCGACTCTTTGGCTCGCCGTTTCTGGCCCAACGAAGACCCCATTGGCCGGCATCTCACGCTGACTTTTTATCCCCATGTCGTTCGGGAAATTGTCGGCATCGTGGGGGATACCAAACAGGATGCTCTCGACGAGACTCGCCCAGCCGCAACCATTTACCACGCGCTCGGGCAGCTCACTGCTCCTCCGAGCGAGCCCTGGCGCTCCTTCGGCATGACCTTCGCCATCCGCACCAGTTCCGATCCGATGAATTCTGCTTCCTCCGTGACTAAGGCGATCCACGAAGTCGGCCCGGATCTTCCTATCGTCGACGTGATGAGCATGAACGACGTGATGGCGAAGTCTGTTTCTCCTCAACGGTTCAACATGCTTCTGCTCGCAAGCTTCGCAGGGCTCGCGTTGATTCTTGCCGCTGTCGGCATCTACAGCGTGCTCTCTTACACGGTTCGTCGGCGCGTCCGCGAAATCGGCATTCGCATGGCCCTTGGCGCCTCCAACAACGACGTCATTCGGATGGTTCTCAGGGACGGACTGAAACCGATCCTCGTCGGTGTCGCGCTTGGTCTCGCCGCCGCTTTGGCGCTCAGCCGGGTGGTCTCTTCGCTCATTTTCGGCGTTCGCGCCACGGACCCACTCACGTTTGCGGCCGTCGCTCTTCTTCTTCTGCTCGTTGGCATCGTGGCAACCATCATTCCGGCGTATCGCGCCACGCGCATCGAGCCCGTTCGCATCCTGCGCGAAGAGTGAGAACGATCTAACCGCTTGTGCTGAAAATTGGCCGCTACTTATTTCACTATTTTCCGTTACCGGGGACCAGAAGTTAGGCAAATCAAGTCTTAATTTGCACCAGGTCGGAAGGACTTGAGAGCTGTGGTTCGCGAGGACTCCAGCGCGAGGGGTGAACGGGTTTCCGCCTGAGTCGATTCATGAACGAGCCGATTCGAATCGAAGCGGCCACGAAATCGCCGACCTTCAGCTCTCCGGCAACCCTCACGCCGCGGACCCAATGTAAACCCGTGCTGGCCATGCAGCCGCACTGGGAACAGTCCGGAGTTCCGCCAAAGACGCAGGGCTCGACGCGGCTCTGCAAATCCGCGGAGTAGTTTGCAGACATTTTTGCGAAAAGGCAGTCGTCAGGGTTTTCCGGCGGGCGGAGGAAAGCTTGGGCGATCCCTGCATTGAAAACCAGTTTGGGGTGCAGTTTCGCGAGCTCCGTGAGTTGCGCGACAGCAGACTCGCGATTCGCGACCGTGAGCATTTCGGCACTCTGCTCGTCCTTTTGCGGCGTGTAGAAACTAACCCAGATGCGGTTCACTTCCGGCCGGGCACTCCAAAAGGAAACGTATTCCTCGAAGTAGTTGGGGCGCTCCAGCATGGGCCGGGTAATCACCCAATGAATATTCACTTCGCGTCCGGAAATGTTCTTCAGAATGCGGTCGTAGGTGGCAGGCGCTCGGCGGATATCATGATGCTCCGGAAGTCCGTCCACGGAGACCGCCACGCGTACGCGTGGCAGCTTCATCCACTCGAGGGGAATAAGAATGACGCCGCTGGTTACCACCAGCGTGAAGATGTTTTCGGAGCTGAGCACGGGCAGAATCGCGCTCAATTCGCGGTGGCGGATCAGAGGCTCACCCCCAACCAGGGACACGTGCATCGGCCGATGTTTGCGCACGAGCTGCAACACGCCGCGGACCAGGGAGTCGCCTCTGGCATCGCTCAGGTCGCGCAATTGCAAGCCGCCCGCCAGGTGGGATTCGCCGTAAGCATAACAACCGGGACAACTCAAAGGACATTCCCGTGTGATCTCGATCGAGAGCATCGGCAAATTGCCGCGCAAGATCCTACCCCAGGCGCGAAGGAGCTCGCGCGGGGTCATACTGGGATTTGGTTCCGACATGGACATGTTCTTGGATGCAAACGCAGGCACGCCGGCTGCTCTCCTGGGATTCCTGCCCTTTTTTGTGCCACGAGACCCTGGCCGCCGCGTTCAGGGCTGGGAAGGCGGCGCGGCGGTTTTGGGTTTGGCGACCGTGGAAAGCGTTTGCACATTGAATTTCTTGTAGTCGGAATAGCGCGTCACGAAGCTCACCTTGAACCCTTTCACGAGCAACACCCGCGCACCAAGGTGTCCCTCCATATAGGTTGGAAGCCACACTTCGTTGTTGATAAAGGCTTGCTCGAAAACAAAGCTCGTACCCTTCTGCACACTGGCGAGCAGGCCGCCCGCAATTCTCGCGTCGCTGACAAAATAAGCTTCCAGCCGCGCGACATCATGGGCTTTTTCGTCCACCCAAATGACACCGGCAAGTTTCTGGACAATTTTTTCTACCAGCGTGTGCGGCTTGAACTCCGGATTCGGCTCAAAATCGAAAACCAGAACGTCTTGGCCACGAAAACGCTCGCGGCGTGGGTTCACGAACTGGCAGGCGCGCAAAAAGACTTCGATGCCCGGCTCATCTTTGTCTTTGCTGTCGTCTTTTCCGTGTTCGGCGGCCTTCTCCTCTTTGGCTTCTTTTTTGGCCTGGCGCTTCTCGTGTTCTTCGATGCGCTTCCGGACCTGCTCATTTTCCTTTTCTTGTTCCTTTTCACCGAGCGGCTTGCCGTCTTTTTTCACCAGCGTGGTGATTTCATCGCCGTCGAGGTAGAAGAAGGTGGATTCGCGCGCCTCGTGCTTCTTCACTTTTCCCTCTCCGTCGTATTCCGTTTCTTCCTCCGTTTCGGTACCGGCGTAGTTTTCTTTGATCTTGTCGATGGCTTTCTGGTTGTCGTCAATTTCTTTGAAGAGGGCCTTGAGGTCGGGCAGTTTGACCTGGGACTTGATCGGGAAATCGAAAACGCGCTCGCCAACGGTGCCGTTGATGGTTGCGCGCGTGAGAGTGATGTTGTACTTTGCGCCGCCGCGTTCGAGCTCAATCCTGTGGGGAAGTTTGACACCTTCCACTGCTCGGTAGTCGTCGTAAAGGATCTCTTCTTCGACACCGCCAACGGCCGCGGCTTCCTTCACGATCAAATGAGTTTGCCGGTCGAAGAACACATGGCGCTTCATACCGGTGGCGCTAGTTACTTCAAGTTCCAGGGCCTCTTGGCCGCGAACTTGCGCGATACCCACAATCGCCAGCGCCATTTTTTCCTTCTTTGGGTTGACGAGGCGCGAGTTGTAATACTGGGCGGCCGCTTCCAGTTGCATCCCATCCGCACCGACCAGCGTGCCGAGCTCGCCGGTGGCGTCCCGGTGCCATGCGGACTTGCCGTTATACGCCTCAATCAAGTTTTGGTCGCCCACGAGCAGTTCCACGTAGTAGCGGTTAGGCAGTTTGGTATCGAGGGTGTAGGTGCCGGACTTTCCCTCGCCGGTCGTGAAGGTGCCTTCCAAAGATAGGGTGCGGACTTTGGATAGTGCGCGACCTCCTCCCGCCGCCTTCACATATTGTTCAACGATTTTCGCGGGCTGCTGCGCGGCAGTGGCTAAGGGCAGGGGGCCAAGAGTTAAGACCACAAGGCAGGCAAGAACACGTGTTCGCATGGCTGTAACTATAGAAACGCAGAGGGAGGCCGAAAGTTGCAAGAAATCTGGCTTTCTTCGGACGGCGCGCAGAAATGCCCGATTTGCGCTCCGCGGCATCTCACAGAAATCCGGCCTGAAAAAAAGACTCCGGAGGACCGCGCATGAAGGTGGGGTTCAACCTGCTTAACTTTGGCCGCGGCACGACCCCCAGCGTGCTGCTGAGGCTTGCCCAAAGCGTAGAAGAACTCGGATACCACTTCTTGATGATTTCCGACCACGTCGCGGTCACTCCGGACGTCGCCAGTCGCTACCCCGCGCCATTCTATGACCCATTCGTCACTTTGGCGTGGCTTTCAGGGATTACCAGGAAACTGGAACTCGGCACATCGGCAACCATCGTGCCCTATCGCCATCCGCTGCACACGGCCAAGATGGCGGCCAACATCGACCAATTGAGCGGGGGACGATTTATTTTTGCGGTGGGAATCGGCTGGGCGCAACACGAGTTCGAGACGCTAGGCATACCTTTTCACCAGCGCGGCCGCTTGACCGACGAATACCTCAAGATTATCCGGGATTTCTGGACCCATGATGTAATTTCGCACCAAGGAAGTTCCATGAAGTTTCAAAACGTGCATACCGGACCACGGCCGGTGCGCTCCCCGCATCCGCCGATTTGGATCGGCGGCATGAGCGACGCAGCGTTGCGTCGCACACTCTGTTTCGGAGATGCCTGGCACCCGCTGCCGTTTCGCATGGATTGGCTGAAGAACGTCGGATTGCCCCGATTGCAAAAGCTAGCGAAAGAAGAAGGAGCTCGCCTGCCTCGGTTGTGCCCGAGGATCATGATGACGGTAACCGATCATCCGCTGTCTGAACAACAGCGCCTGGCTGGCGAAGGCAACATCGAGCAAATCCGGCGGGATTTCCAGGAGTTGCAGTCCCTGGGAGCGGAATACGTTTTGCTTGATACCTACAAAGGAAAACCCGAATCCATGCCCGACCCGGAAACAAGCTTAAAGGCGCTTCGCGTGCTGAGCCGGGAGATTCTCGATCTCCACAAGCAGTCCCTTCGATGAGCTGCACTTAATTAGCGGCTGAGGGCTTTGGCCGATTCGAATATTTCTCATACAAGCGATGGTGCTTGTTTTCGAGCGACGTGAGCTGCCCTTTGATGAACAGATACTTCACCTCAGTGGTCAATTCCAGGGGGTCGCCGTTGGTGACGATCACGTTGGCGATCTTGCCTTGCTCGAGGGTGCCGAGCTGGCTTCCCAATCCAAAAATTTGCGCAGGATTCATCGTGACCGCGCGCAGCGCTTCTTCGTAGGACAAGCCGTGCGCGACGGCGTTCGCAGTATTTTGTCCCAGGCGCCGCGCGAACGAGTTGTCAAAGCTGGCGATGGCAATCTTCACGCCGGCAGCCGCCAGCTCGGCGGGCTGGGTGAGCTCGCGGTCGTAAGGATCGTCTTCTTCCGGGGGAAGCGAGAGCATGGGACGAAGAACGACGGGGACCTCCTTCGACCGAAGAAGGTCCTTCACTTTGTAAGCTTCCTCGCCTCCCGCGAGGATCATTTTTAGCTTTTGCTTGTCGCAAAACGCGACGGCGTTGCGAATGTCTCGCGCGCGATTAGCGAAAACGAGGACAGGAAGTTCGCCGCGAACGACGGGCGCGAGAGCTTCGAGCTTCAGGTCGCGGTCGTATTTCGATACGGAACCTTTCTCCATCGCCTGCGCGTAGTGGCGGGCGCGATCGAGCCAATCGTTGAGTTCATTGACCTGCTTGTCGTACTCCTGCTTGGCTTCGGTGTACGGCTTTTCCTTGCGCGAAAAGGTGGCGAAGTCAAAAGTCTGGGTTTGGATTTGCGGCCACTTGAGCACCATCGCAGCGCTTTTTTTGATCAGCATCTCATCGATGGTCCATCCCGCAAGATGAATCGCGGAGGCTTGCCCGCCGAGAGTTCCCCGGCCGCCGCCAGAATCAAATCCGCCGCTGGCCGGAACCGCCAAGACCTCGGTGATACCGGAAGCGCGGGTAACCGGAATATGCTCGCTCGATGGGGCGATGGCCGTTGCGGCGACAACGTCCGGGTTGTAGTTTCCCGTTTCTGTGGTATCGACGGTAGAGTTGACGGCGCTGATTTCGCTCAAACCCATCTGGGTAACCGCATCGAACAAGCCGGGATACACTTGCAGCCCTTTCGCGTCAATCACCTGGGCGCCGCCCGGCACTTCCACGGCCGTTCCCACCGCCCGAATCTTGCCGTCGCGGATGACCAGGGTTCCGTCTTCAATCGGAGAGCCCGCGAGCGTGAAGATCTTTGCGTGTGTGATCGCGTAAACTGAAGGAGTCTGCGTTTGCGCTCCCGCGGCAGGGGCGCAAACGAGACCAAGCAATACAAGGAAATTGAAAAGACAAAGCGGGCTGCGCGGACCGCTGGCCCTTTTTTTCCTCACTGCGCACCTCCCTGACCGGCTTCTCCTTGCGCCGTGGGTGTAGGAGCGGGGGCGGGCGGCTTGGGCCTTTCTTCGGGCTTCTTTTCTTCCGGTTTCTGCTCGGCTTTTTTCAGTTTGTCGGCGAGCGCTTTTTTCTCTTTCTCGATTTCCGCGCGATGGGCGACGTCTTTTTCGCGGTCGAAGTACACGCGGCCATCAATCAGGGTCTTCTGGACGACGGCATACGCGCTCAGCGGATCATGGTTGTAAATCGTAAGGTCGGCGTCCTTGCCGACGTCAATGGTGCCCACGCGCTTGTCGATTCCGAGTTGCATAGCCGGATTCAAGGTGACGAGCTTCAGCGCTTCGTCGTGCGAGAGCCCGCCATATTTCATGCTCTTGGCCGCTTCCTGATTGAGGTGCGTGGCCTCTTCGGCATCGTCGGAATTGATGGAAACGATCACCCCGCGGCGGGTCATGAGCGCCGCGTTGTAGGGAATGGCGTCGTAGGCTTCGACTTTGTAGGCCCACCAATCGGAAAACGTGGAGGCGCCCACACCGGCGGCGGCGAGTTCGTCGGCGATCTTGTAGCCTTCGAGGACGTGCTGGAAGGTGCGAACTTTGAAGCCGAATTCCTTGGCCACGCGGAGAAGCATCAGGATTTCATCTTCGCGATAGCAGTGCGAGTGCACGTAGCGCTTGCCTTCGAGCACTTCAACGAGCGGCTCGAGTTTCAGGTCGCGGCGCGGCGGGATAAGACTTTTTTCGCCAGCGGCGACGCGTTTGTTGTAGTCATCCCAGGTTTTCTTGTAATCGCGAGCCTCGCTGAATGCGGCGCGAATGGTCTGTTCAACGCCCATGCGTGTGGCGGGATAACGCCGGGGCTGGCCGGGAATGCTGAAGTTCGAACGCTTCGGATTTTCGCCGAGGGCGAATTTGATGCCGGGCATGGCGCCTTCGAACGGAAGCTTCGAAGCCGGCTGGCCCCACCGCAATTTGATGACCACAGTCTGTCCGCCAATGGAATTGGCGGAGCCATGAAGGATGTTCGCGGCAGTAACGCCGCCCGCGAGGTCGCGATAAATGTCGATGTCCTGGGGATCCAAAACCTCTTCCATGTTCACCATCGAGGAAACCGAGACGCTGCCCTCGTTGATGGCCTCAGCAGCGATATGCGAATGGCAATCAATGATGCCTGGAATCACAAACTGCCCCGACCCATCAATCACCTGGGCGCCGGCAGGAGCTTTGATGGATTGGCCGACTTCGGCGATTTTGCCATCCTTAATCAGGATGGAGCCGTGTTCGATCGTGCCATGAGAAACGGTCATCACCGTGGCGTCTTGAATCAGAATCACGGGCGGCGCGTCTGGCGGAGTCGCGGCATCCGCAGAAAAGGAGAAGGACAGGAGATAAAGGAGGGAGAGGAAGTAAAGGAACAGAATGTGCGAGCGCTTTTTCTGGGGTATCCCTCGAAGCCTCACTGTGCACCTCCGAAATTGACTGCGCGGGAACCCGTCGGAGCGGACCTTACGCCGGTGAAGTCCAGCGTTAGGGCCAGCCGGACGACGTTGATAGAACCTTTCAAGGATGTGCCATCAAAGGTCCCGGAGAAGGTCACGTCGGTCGGGCCTTCGTCGAGGATGATGTTAATGGTGAAGCTGAACCTATCTGCGCTCAGATAACCGCTGATGATGCTTGCGTTGCCGCGCGGGCTGGCGATCGAACCGGAGATCGTGCCGTCCTTGTCCATCGTAAGGTCGGCGGTGGATTCTTCGGGGCCTTCCGGCGTGGTGTAGGAAACCTTCCATTTTCCGGTGATGTCGCCCTTGGGCGGTTCCTTGGGCTTTTCCGGCTCATGCGCTTCGAACCGCTGGCCGTCCACGAAAATCATTTTGATTTTAGTTTTTTCTTCGAAGAGGTCGCCATCGGTCACCACAAGATTGGCGATTTTGCCGTTCTCGATGGAGCCAAGCCGATCGGCCACGCCAAAAATTTCTGCGGGAGAAAGGGTAAACGCGCGCAACGCGGCATCAGGCGCAAGTCCGGCGTCAATGGACTTCTTCGCCGCTTTGAGGATGTCCTTGGGGGCGGTGATCCCTCCGGAATAAAACGCAAACTTCACGCCTGCCTTGGCGAGGGCCGCAGGGGTAGAAGGCGCGCGATCGCGGAACCGCAGCGTCCCGAGCGACGGCCTCGACTCCGGATCCGCATCCTTCTCCGCTTCCGGCCATTTCAGGTCCACGAGCACGGGAAGCTTCTTTGCCGCAATTTCCGGAGCGACTTCGTAGCCCATCTGGCCGCCGTAAATCGCGCCCTTAACCTGCCAGCGGTCAACAAGCTCGAACGCGCGGCGGAGCTCGACAGTATTGTTTGCGGGCACAAGAACCAGGACGTGGTCTTCGAGCGCTTCGGCAAGGGCAGCTTCGGTGCGATCGTATCGAGGCCGCGCTACGCCGCGGGGATTGTTCTCGTACATGGCCTGCGCCTTGATGCTCCAAGCGGTGTCGAGCCAAACCTGATGAATGTAGGCCAGCACACCGAGGAGAGAATCCGGGAAGCCACTGCCAAATCCGCCCGTGGTTTGGAAAGAGAGCGGAATCGCAACCGGCGATTTCACCACGAGATCGCCGACGCGTTCTCCCGCAAGGTCAAGTACCGCAGCCTGCCCGGGAAAGAAGCCACCCTTTGGCGCGCAAATGACGGTCGTGAAGCCGCCGTTGCGCCAGGTTTCGATGCGCTTGTCGCTAAGGCTCGCTTCGTCCGCGCAGTTACGCCAAGGAGTGGAAGCCGGACGATCCTCCGGACCGCGGGCTTGCTGTTGCGGACGGCGAGGAGCGGTGTTTTCCCCGCCAGCGGGCGGCGCAGCCGGTATGCCGACGTCGCTGAAAGCATCCACAAGCCCGGGGTAGACGGTCAAGCCTTTGCCGTCGATCACCCAAGCTTCCGGTGGGATGGTCACATCCTTAGCAACCGCGGTGATCACGCCGCGAGAAACGACAACGGTCGCGCCTTCAAGGGGCGGTCCGGAAACGGACACGACTTTCGCGCCGCGAATGGCAAAGTATTGCGGCTCGCCGCCCTGCCCATGAGCCAGCGGTGGATACACAAAGAGAAGCCCGAGAGCAGCAAGGCACAACGCGGACGCACACCCGCGGAGCAGTTTCAAGCGCATGCGAATCCCCCGGCCATAAGACTTTGAAGGGCGCTAAGGTAGCGACCTTCGAATAGACGCACGAGGCTAGTGCGAAGTTTCCATAGAGTCAAGATAAAGAGCTAGATAAAGAGCTAGAAACACGCTAGGGCTTTTTCTTCTTGAACAGGCCGCTGAGGGCATCCACCGGGTTGCTGGGATTCTGCTGCTGTGGTTGTGTGTTATGGGGAGCCGCCGGGCCGCCCAGTTGAGATTTAAGCATTTCGCTTGCGAGGCCGGAAACATCAGGGACGAATTTCGGATCGGAAGTTGTCCCTTGAACAAGGAATGGGATGCGCAGGCCTTGAACCGCGGTAGCCGGGCTACTGCCCGCCGCTTTGGCCAGCAATCCACCGAGAACGCCCGCAACACCGCCACCCGTGCTGGCCGGTGCGGTAGTTCCGCTGCCAAGATTCTTGGAAACTGTGGCGACCATCTTGAAATCCAGATGGTTCTTCGCGTCAACGGTACCTGCCCCCATGAGAGTGCCCAAGGCAGGAACACTTGCGCTGAAATTGTCCGCCTTGAGACCTTCAGGAGCCATGCGAAGATTGGTTGTGAGTTTTTCTATCTCGAGGTCCTGACCGGTCTTAAGCCCGGCTAGCGCAGAAATGGCGCTCATTTTCGCACCCAGATCGAAGCCCGCCAACTTGCCATTGAACAGGCCGACGTTCCCCGTAATCACCAGCTTGTTTGTCGGTCCCGTGATCGTGAGATCGGAGTTGAGAGTTCCCGCCGCGAGCGAAGCTCCTTTAGGCAGCTTGATGCCCAGCGCCGGGAGAAACGCCTGCAAATCTTTGGCGGGCATATCTTTCGCATCCGTGTCGATTTTGACCACCGTCGCTTCGCCCGAAGCGTCGTACTTGCCATTCAAGTGTGCAGCCGCGCTGCCAATCTTCAGAGTCGAAGGGTTCAGCACGCCCGAATTCTTGCGCAGGTTGTATTTGGTGCTGAAGTCGACATCGACTGGCACTCCTGCCGGCGAACCACCCGCAACAAGAAGCGCTTTGGAAAGCTTCACGGTGCCTTTGGTTTCTGCCTGTCCCCCGCTCGAAGTCACCCTGCCGTCCAAATCGACAATGCCGCCAAGACCTTCCGAGGAATCGAGAAAACCTGTGGAAGCGAGATTCAGAGAGCTAATCGTAAGCGTGGCGTTGAGCGGCGTTAGCGAACTGTCATCTTGATCGATTGGGCCTGCGGCGCCCGCGAGCTTGAACTTGCCGCCGTTCGGAAGGTCTGCGGTCACCGTGACAGGGAACTGCGAGGTCAGGGAGAAATCGGAAGCGGTGATCGTGAGATTGTCGTAGGTGCTGCGCTTTCTGGATTCCGTCCGGCCTACGATGATCTTCCCGTTTTTCAGCTCAAGTTTTTTGACCGCAAGATCCGCGGCGGCATTAGAGGTCTTTCCCTCACGAGCCTGCTTGGCCTGGGCTTTTGCCGTTTGGCCGCCGAGCGAAGAGAAATTCCACACCTCGGCAGAATTATGCAGCAGCGTGACCTGGGGCGTGTCGATGGTGATGCCGGTAATGTTCAAAGTCTTCGAAAAAATCAGTGGCATGAGCTCCACGCCCACCTGCAGGGATTTGGCCGTCAGAAAAGGCGAAGAGCTGAATTTGGGATCGTCGCCGATGGAGAGGTTTTCGGCGGACAGCGAACCGCTGAGAAGCGAAAGGCTCAGGTTTCCCAGCTGCACCTTGCGGCCTAGAGCCGCAGAAGCTTTTTCTTCAATCGTGGGACGAAACTGGTTCACGGGAATCAAAAACGGAAGCACCAGAATCAAAACGACCAAGACACCGACTAGGATGAGCACTACGCGGAGCTTGCTGCCCATAGGGGCCTCCAGTATGGAAGGGATAGCTTGGATGGAGAAACTGCATCATAGCATAAGCTCCTGTCGCCTCTTCCGCGATTCAGCTGATTTAGCTGATTCAGCCGGCTTGGCCGGCTGGTACATGGCGCAAAGGTCCGCAAACCGGCGGAGAGATAAAAATCCTTCACAACGTTGTGCAGCACAGTCGAGAATTGCGGTATCCTAAAAGCGTGAACTTTCGGGCGGATTTTATTGCAAATCACGCGAGGCGAGCTTTTCCTCGCGGAAGGAACATTGCGCCGCGGTATGACGCGCCTAGACGACGCACGGGCTCCGAAAGAGGCGTTACTCTGCTCGAACTTATCATCGCTTCTTCCATTCTTCTTATCCTCGCTTCGGCCGCCATGCCCGTCGTTCGTGTAACCATTGTTAGGACCAGGGAAGCACAACTTCATAAGGCATTGCGGGAAATTCGCAATGCCATCGACCGCTATAAGGACTACGCGGATCGCAATTTGATCCGCGTCGAAGCCGGAAGCGAGGGATATCCGCCGGACCTGGACACGTTGGTTAAAGGCGTGCTGATCGGCCCCGGCTCCGATCGCAAGGTCCGTTTCCTGCGCCGTATCCCCGTGGATCCCATGACCGGACGCGCGGAGTGGAATTTGCAATCCATCCAGGATGATCCGGACTCTACGTCCTGGGGCGGTGGCAACGTTTTCGACGTGCACTCGAAGTCACAAGGTACCGCCCTCGACGGCACGCGCTACGCGGACTGGTAGAAGCGGGTTTTTGCTGGTCCCCCCTGTTACATCTAAGGCTTAAGGGCTCCTCGAATCTGCCGTCTCCCTCCGCTGCAATTCGCAGGATCGCTCGCTTTCCGCATCGCCCTTTAACTGGCAGGACGTATTACAATGGGCCTAGCGGGGCTGTAGCTCAGATGGATAGAGCAGCAGTTTCCTAAACTGCCTGTCGGGAGTTCGAATCTCCCCAGCCCCACCAGATTTCCTCGAATCGACGTATCCTTCAGGACTAATGACATCGACAAGCGGAGCAGTTATGCTCCGAGGACTTTTTGGAGGAGGTGCGGCCATCATGAAGCCTTTGGTGATATTTGTTTGTAGCGTTGTGCTTCCGCTTTTCGCCGCGACTACTGGCCGCGCACAAGGGGCGGCCGATGATTTTCTTGACGGCCTTGGCTTGGCGCGGCTCAAGAGTTATTCAAGCCACCGAGTTTCGAGCGGCAATCGCTACGTTGCCAGCAACGACGACAGCAAGCGGATTCTTCCGGGCGAAACTCTGGTGATGGCGGATGTTTCCGGCTCCGGAATGATCACGCACATCTGGATAACGGTTGCGAACAACGAATTCGGCTGGCCGCGCCTGCTGCGTTTGCGTGTTTATTACGACGGACACAAAACACCGAGCGTCGATTCTCCGCTCGGTGATTTCTTCGGAGTCGCGCACGGCTCCGAGCGTGACCTGAACTCCATGATGATCCGCGACAGTTCGCTCGGACGCGCGCGCAACAGCTACTGGCCAATGCCTTACCGGAAAGCTTGCCGCATCACGGTAACCAACGAAGGCGACCGCATCGTTTCCATGTTTTACTATCACGTGGATTATCGAAACTACGCGGCTCTGCCTTCGGATATTGCCTATTTTCATGCGTACTACCGCCAGGAACGGCCCGCGCGTGCCGGACACAATTACGAATTTCTGAATATTCGAGGTACCGGCCATTACGTCGGCACCGTAATGGGCGTGATCCAAACGCAGCTCTCGTGGTTCGGCGAGGGCGACGATCTTTTCTACATTGATGGAGCGAAGCAGCCTCAGATTTACGGTACTGGTTCTGAGGATTATTTCAACGACGCCTGGGGCCTGCGCGATTCCGACGGGCCATGGACCGGCACGCCGATGGCGGAAGGCGAGCGCCGGGGCTCGCGCTGGAGCGCCTACCGCTGGCACGTTCCCGATCCCATTGCGTTCAAGACTTCTTTGTGGGCTGGAATCGAGCACGCGGGATGGACGGTCAACGAAGATGGATCGGTTCGCTCTGCTTTTGAAGAACGCCCCGATTATTTTTCGAGCGTTGCCTTTTGGTACCAAAAAGGCGTGCAGGAAGATCTGCCGGAACCGCCTTACGGCGCGGCGAGGCAGCCTTTCGGAAATGTGAAGCAGATTGCCGTCGAGGACTCCCTGGCCGAGGTCGCTGCCGAGAACGGAAAGGCTTCCGTGCAGCGTGAAGTGGATTGGGCGAAGGATTTACTGTTTCTCGAAGCTAAGGGTGCCGGAGCGAAAATCAGCATTCCCATCGACATTCCGGAAACAGGGCAATACGAAATGATTGTGATGATGGCGCAGGCGCCGGACTATGGCGATTACCTGGCATTGCTCGACGGGCAACCCACGAATCTTGACACGCGCCAGCCGGCAACTTCAGAAATTCCCTTTCCCGGGCCGGAGATTTTTCATAACTACCTTCCGGAAGTATACGTCGCGAAGGATCGCGCACTCGGTATGTTTCCGTTGACGAAAGGGCGCCACATCCTCACGTTCCTATGCACGGGGAAAGATCAGCGCTCGGCCGGATACAATTGGGGGATACAGGAAGTGGATCTTGAGCAAGTGCCACCAACGCCGGCGCCGCCGGTCGAGGAAACGCGAGTGGCAAAGAGCAATGTTCTAGGGAACACAACTCCAAACGCGCCGGTTTATCGCGGCCGGCCGCTTAGGTTCTATACCGCTCGTCTCAAATCCGCGGAAACCGGCGAACGGCCAGACCTCCTACGGGCGATCGGGAGTTTCGGACCAGAAGCCGCTTCTGCCACCGAGCTTTTAATCGCTTTGCTTTCCGATGCTGACCCTGAAATTCGCGGCGCTACAGCAAACGCATTAGCCGAGATCGGTCCGGCGGCAGCAAAATCGGTTTCAGAATTAGGCAAACTGCTCCTCGATTCCTCGGCGCGTGTTCGGTGCCAGGCTACTTTGGCCCTGAAATCAATAGGCCCGAAATCGGCGGCGGCCGTTCCGCAATTGTCTCAAGCCTTGAGCGATCCCGTTCCCTATGTCCGCGCGGGCGCAGCGGACGCATTAGGCGCTATAGGCCCAGCCAGCCGTCCGGCTGTGCCTGCGTTGGTGGAACGGCTCAGGAGCGATCCCGGTCCGAACTACGTCTTCGACAGCGCGATCTATGCGCTTGGCAAGGTTGGCCCTGATGCAAAAGATGCGATTAGCGCGCTGGAAGAAATCGCGCACCGTCCGCGCCTCACGGCACCCGCACACCAGGCGATTCTGCAACTTGAAGGAAAGCCCGTGCCCATGTACCACTAAAAGGCCAGCGCTTGACGCAACCTGCCGGTCCGCCCGCATGCGGAGCTAATCGGATTTTTGCATTGGATGAATGCTCAAGTCGGTAACCTCGGCGGTGCGCGGCAGACCGAGCGCATGGGTCAGCTGTGTCAGCATTCTTTCTCCGGACAGGCATCGCCCGCGTGCTACCATGGCGGAATGAACCGGGGCTCCTGGGCTCTAGGACTCAGCGCGATCCTCATCCTTACCGCCCCAGCCGCGGCTAGGCGCCAAGAACCGAAGCCGAACGAGCTCCCCGAAGCCCCCGCTCCCAAGCAAGAACAGACTCCGCAGAAGCACACCAGCCGCCTTCAGTCGACCTTTGAAGTTCTGGGCCGGCGTTCGATTTTCTTTCCAGATTTGGCAGCCAGCCCGGGCCCGCTAAGCAGCAAAGAAAAGCTGGAGCTCTTCGCGGGCAAGAGCATTGCGCCCTCGCGCCTTGTTTCCTCCGCTCTGAGCGCGGGCCTTGCTCAGGCACGAGATACCGTGCCAGCCTACGGTGGGGGAATCGGTGGGTATAGCAAGCGCTTTGCCTCTTCTATGGCCACGGGCGCTTCGACGGAATTTTTCAGCACCTTTCTGTTCGCGTCGTTATTCCGCCGGGACCCGCGCTACCTCGTCAGTCTGCGCGGAGGCACCTTGCGCCGCATCGGATATGGGGTCAGCCGTTTGGTGGTGGCGCGTACCGATGCGGGGACCGAAGGCGCCAATTGGCCGGGAATCTTGGGGCCGCTCTTCGCGGAAAGCTTGGCGAATAGCTATCTCCCCGCAACGCAGCAGGCCGCGGGGCAAACCTTTCGTCGCTACGGCGTGCGGCTCGGCTTCACGGCCGGCACCAACGTCGTCAAGGAATATTGGCCGACCATCTTCCGGAGCCTGCGCATCGCCAAGATCGCTCCGGGCCTGAGTCCCAACGCAACACCGGCTGTGGCTAGACCACCGGCCACCTTGCGCTTCCTGCCTTGATGGCATGCCAGCTGAGTTGTTTTCACGATTCACACGCGCGCGTGCACGCAAGGAATGATTGAAGGTCTAAACCGCTAAGCCTGACGATTTTGCTCTTACAGATACGAGGGATAAACGGGCGCCCATTGCGAGGAAACGATCGCATTGCGCAAAGATTCCCTGGAAGTCTTGACGCATAGCCCTTCGCGCTGCGCTTGTTCTCCCGCAGCAAACGCAATATCAACGGCTGCACGGCGAAGCCCAGTCAGCGCGGGCAACAATGGCGCGGATGGGTCGGACAAAGCGGGAGAATGCCCGGCAAGAGCGCGCGCGGCTGCAAGAAACATGCCGTCGGTGACGCGCCGCGCACGGGTAGCCAAGACCATTAGCCCCATAGCGGAAAAAACGAACACATTGTTGCATTGCGAGATGCGTACCTTGCTGCCCCTATACTCGACGGCGGGGAACGGCGAGCCGGTGGCGATCAATGCCCGGCCATCTGTCCAGCTGAGCAAATCCTCGGCAACCGCTTCCGACTTGGACGTGGGATTGGACAGCGGCAGGATGATCGGCCGCTGAGCCTTGCGGGCCATTTCGCGAACGATGGATTCCGTGAACGCGCCAGGCAGCGTCGACAAACCGATAAGAATCGTGGCGTCGACTTTGTGAATCACATCGCTCAATCGAATGCGGTGGTTTTCGAGCGTGGGTGTGAAATCTGCGAGCCGCTCCACGGGCTGAGCATACTGGCGCTGCTCTTCGGACAGATCCGTGCGTCCGGAATGCAGCAGGCCGCCGGTATTGATCAGCCAGAAACGCGTGCGCGCCTCGGCGTCGGACAATCCGTCTGCAAGGAAAGCCTCGCGCAGCATATCAGCGACACCGATCCCCGCCGAGCCGGCGCCCAGCATCACCACGTGTTGATCGCGCAGCCGTCTGCCGGAAACGCGCACCGCGGAGAAAATCGCGCCTGCGGTGACCGCCGCGGTGCCTTGAATGTCGTCGTTGAACGTAACCAGCTGATCGCGATACCGGTCCAGGATCGGCCGCGCGTGAGCCTTCGAAAAGTCTTCCCACTGCAACAACGTATCCGGTAGCTCGTTTTTCACCGCACGAACAAACCGATCAATGAAGTCATCGTATTCGTCACCCGTGATGCGTTCGTGCCGCCATCCCAAATATTCCGGGTCGGCGAGCCGCTGTTCGTTGTTGGTTCCCAGGTCTAAAATGATGGGCAAAGTTTGCGCCGGCGGAACACCACCGATCAACGTGTAGAGCGACAGCTTGCCAATTGGTATTCAAGGCCGCCGACTCCCTGGTCGCCGATTCCGAGAATGCGCTCTCCATCGGTGACCACCATCACGCTCACTTCCTTGTTGGGACGATTGCGCAGCAGACTTTCAATCTGGTCTTGTAGCGGATACGAGATAATCAGGCCGCGCGGCCGGCGATAGATATGGCTGAATTCCTGGCATGCTTCTGCAACCACCGGCGTATAGACGATGGGCAGCATCTCGTCGATGTGATCCAAAAGCAGCCGATAGAACAAGACCTCGTTGGTGTCCTGAAGTTGCCGCAAGTAAATGTGACGCTCCAAATCATCCGGCTTGCGAAGATAGGCTTTGTAGGCCCGGAAAGACTGCTCTTCTATGGTTTCAACCGCCGGAGGAAGGAGCCCATCCAAGCCCAAAGCCTGCCGTTCGAGCAAGGTGAAGGCCGTACCCTTATTGAGCGATGGCGTTTCCAGCAGCGCGTGTCCCCGAAGATTTGGAGCAAGACGGGTAGGCGCCGCGGGATTATAGGTAACGGCCATGGGAACCTCCAACACCAGTTGACGCTCGAAAGGAAGGAGCACGCAATCGTCTCCAGACCGCTGCGGTCGAACGGTAGCACCAACTGAGGCTGGCCCCTGTGACGCCTATCACGTTGCTTCGTGTTAGGTTTGACCAACAACGCCCAACCTAACACTTAGGTCCGGTATCGAGTCCGAAACACTGGTACCCCCGTAGCGTTGACCTCTAGAAATTCCGCTGGGTACTGTGCCAAGTAGGGCGCCCGGGTGTCGGCCTGCGTGCGGCAGGCGAGCCTACGTAGGTACGCTGAGAGAACGTCAGGCGAAAGGAATACTAAGGTCCAGCAGCACAGGCCCTCGCCCCCCGACCGGGCGCAGTCCGCCCGGGTGGCTTCGGGGACTTTTGGGAAGGCCGTGCGTGGGCAAAACGCGCGCCTCGTTGCAGATGGAAACGGTAACAAAAGCCGGAAGATACGAGATCGTCGGCGAACTTGGCCGCGGTGCCATGGGCATCGTGTACAAGGCCGTCGATCCCGTCATAGGGCGTACCGTCGCAGTAAAAACCATCCGCCTCAGCGAAGAGGGCACCGGACTCAAGCACGCCGAACTTCTGGCCCGGTTCCAGACCGAAGCGCGCGCCGCCGGCCTGCTGACGCATCCCAACATTGTGGTGGTCTACGACGCCGGCGAAGAAGACGGCCTCTACTACATCACCATGGAGCTGGTGGAGGGCAAGAGCTTGCAAGCTCGCCTTGACGGCGGACATTCTTTCCCCCTGCCTCGCACCCTGCGGATCATGGATCAGACCTGCAGCGCCCTGCAATTTGCCCATGAACGCAACGTCGTTCACCGCGACATCAAGCCTGCCAACTTGATGCTCACTGCCGACGACACCGTCAAGATCACCGACTTCGGCACGGCTAAAATTCTTCAGTTCGGCAGCACGCAGCAAACCTCGCACGTCATGGGCACGCCCAGTTACATGTCTCCCGAGCAGGTGAAAGGGCGCGCCGTGGATGGCCGCAGCGATATTTTTTCGCTTGGCGTAATGCTCTATGAAATGATCACCGGGGAAAAACCCTTTCCCGGCCAGAACATCACCACGGTGATCTATAAGATTGTCAACGAAGAGCCGGTTCCGCCGCGCCAGATTGATCCTTCCATTCATCCTGGCATCAGCGCGGTGGTGATGAGAGCGCTCGCGAAAGAGCCGGAGCAGCGTTATCAGTGTTGCCGCGAGATGCTGGAAGATTTGCGCAATTATCGCGCGCAGGGCATTGCCGGAAGCAATCCCCATGCGACCATGGTGATGGGCGGAGGTTCCCCGGCGGCAACGGTGGCCACCAGCAATGTGGGCGGCCACGGATTAACAGGGCATGCCCTTGCAGCGCCAGGCATTGCAAGCGACGATCCCACGGTCATTGCCACGGCCCGCTCACTCAGCGCGCGCGCGGCTTCGCCAAGCCAAACCCCGGTCATACGCCGCACGGGAACCATCGCGCCGTCCGCGGTTGAGCCGGCAAAGAAAAAGAGCGTGGTTGGAACGATTTTTGCGGCTTTGCTGCTTCTTGGCGTCATTGCCTACGGCGCGAATAAAATCAAACCGGTTTTCCAAGCCGCCCGCGCTTTGCATGATGCGCAAGTAAAAGAATCCAGTTCCCCCGCGTCCGCGGGAACAACTGCGCAGTCCGCTCCAGACAACGCTGCCGCAGACCCGGGTGGAAGCGATGCCGCACAGGGTTCCAACGAGCCTGTGACGGACGCGTCTGACGCGGCCACTGAAGCAAAACCCGAAGACCCCGCCCCCGAAAAATCCGCGCCAAGGAAACCTGACAACCCGCTCGGCTCCAAAACTAGAGAGTACAAGGACCGCATCGAGGAAGCCATCTCCGAGAAAGGATTCGCCGGGCGCGCGAAAGTACAAGGTACCGGCAATACTTTAACTCTGGTCGGCAAACTTCGCCCCTCCGAGCACGGCGAGCTTTTGAAATTCTTGCGCAATCTACCGTCAAGCCTACATGTCATCGATCATATCGAGTACGACGATACGACGGTGAGCGCGGCGGGCGGCTCGGACGACAGCAGCCATCCCGTTCCGGGGGCAGGCCGCGGCGCGATTCACGTGATCACCGACGTGATCGGTGCGACCGCCACTCTCCACGGGTCGGCTGGCGGTGTTCTGAGCAAGTGCGAGACGCCCTGCAGCTTCAATAACCTCAAGCCGGAAAGCTACAGCCTGGAAGTGCAAAAGGAGGGCTATCAGCCGCTCGAGACCGCGCTGCAGATTAAGGGCGGCGAAGCGCAGGACCAGAAGGTGAAGCTCGAACCTCTTGCCAAAGGCATCTTCATCAGTACGGATCCCCCCGGTGCAGAGGTGTTCATCAATGGCGCGAAGCAATCCGGCCAAACTCCCGTCACCCTGCCGCTTGCGTCTGGGCAATACAACCTGGTGTTGCGACTATCCGGCTACGAAGCGTATTCCGGAAATATTCAAGTGGCGGACAGCCAAACGAAGCTCAATATTTCTCTTACGGAAAGATCGGCCACGCACGTCGCTTGGGCTCAGGTAAACAGCAATCCCAAGGGCGCGGAGATTATCGTGGACGGCAACTCCACCGGACAATTCACGCCCTCGCGCTTGCAGATCCCTTCGGGCTTGCACACGATCACCCTTAAGCTCGACGGGTACAACGTCGCAAAGCGGACGGTCGAAGCCAGCGAAGGCGGCACCGTTCCAGTCAACCTGACTTTGCAGCAAAAATAAGCCCCGCTCCCGCCTGCAAGTAGGTCACTACCGAGAAAAAGCGCTCAAGGGAGCCTACCCAAACCGTAACAATTTGTTACCTTAGATGGATCTTTACTTCCACAGCTTGCGCATTGCGTGTTGAATCTAAATGACTTAGCTATCGCTACCGCAGGATGCTCAGTTGCATGCCTATTTGGTAGGCGCTGTCCGGTTTCATGCCGTGGATCAATCGGTCGATCCCCTCAAGGGAGGGGTTTGAAACCGGCAAATGCAAAGCCTCTCGGGAGAAATCATTGGCTCTTCGAGCCACATTGCCAACCAGTGACGATCAACGCGGACCCTGGCCCAAGCCGTCCGCCAAGCCCGCGTCGAACCCCGCCGGACATAACTCCGTCGCCCCTATTTCTACCGCCAATCCCCCGAGCACGGACCACAAAGCCATTGAGGTTCATCGCGCGCTTCGCAATTTCCATCTGCTCCTGCGTTCCGAACGGCTCTATGAAAACAATCACCCAAGCCGCCTCGACAGCCTGGATAGCGCCTACGATTCTCTGCGCCAAATCGCGGATTCCCTCGAGGGCCTGGAGATTCGCCTCGAGCGCGGCGGAATTGTAGTTCCCAAAATCGGCCAAGGGCACCTGCCTGATACCAAGGGCGAGATGGAGGCGCTCGCCGCAGATCTCCACCGTGTGGGCATTTGGTCCTTGGTCTTTTCCCGGAAGTTCCACGTGGGTGAACTGGACACTCTGGCACGACTCATGAAACAGTCATTGCTAGAATTAGACGGGCCGGTAAGGGATGCCGGTAACGGGTGGTGGGCCTCCCGCCTTGTGGAGAATCGAGTGGAAGGCATTTCGGTTAACACACAAACCGATCGCAAAGTGGACACCGTGCTGGCCAGCCTGATGGGCGCCTTGGTGGCCTATGGCGGCCACGTCGGGAAGGAAGCCGCGGATTCGCCGATCAAAGCGCCGAACTTCGATGACCTGCTGGCCACGCTGCGGCTGTTGGCGCGACTCACACCGCCGCTTGAGACCGCCCGCGGCCTCTCTCCGGAAGAAGCGGCGCGCGCGATCCACGGCGCGATGGAGGAAGCCAGCCGTGAGAGCGTGCGCATGCTGCTGCACTCCGTGTTGCAGTACACCCCGGGCGATGGCGAGCAGCCTCTTCCTTACCTGTTGCGCCTCTCGGAAGATATGATTCTCGAGTTCCTCAGCGCCGAATTTGCCGGCGGCTCCCTAAACCCTCCCGGGGTCCGGCCGGCATTCACCGGGCTCGCGGACGTGCTCGTGGAGTCCGGTGCTTACAACGGTCCTCATGCCTCGCAACACCTTTCTTCGTTCGCGCTCACCTGGGCAACGGACAAGCATCGCGAGCAACTGATCGACCGCTTTTGGCTGGAGTTGCCCGCGCGGGAAAAATCGGCCGTTGTGCGTGGGCCGGAGGTCTGGTGCGTTCCGGTGGCCGCTCTGCAGCAGACGCTCGGCCAACTCGTCGACACTGGCGCGGACGCTCCGCGGCGTGAAGCGCGGAACATCGTGCTGAATTATTTGCGACGTTTGGAACTTCCCGAGGCCTCGACAAGGCGTTCGGTCGCTGCGGGACTCAACGAGCTCGTTCCCATCCTCGAGTCGCTGTGGCCTAACCAATTGCCGGAGGAGCTCAGCCGCTGTGCGATGAAAGCTCTCGGGGAAGAAACCGCCCCGGAAACCGCTGCTCTGCTCGCCGCTTTTGTGGAAGCTTTGGGGCGCATTGCACTGACTCGCGCCGACTATGCGGGGTTTGAATTCATCCTCACCGGTCTCGAACGCGCGCCTCGCGACAAAGAACACGATCACATGGCCGCGCTCGCTACGCGCCTGGTTGCGCAAGACCGCTGGTTCTTGCTGGTGGACGCTTCGCTGGCCAAGCGGCCGCTGGACCCCATTCTCCCGCGGCTCTTGCAGCGCGATCCAGAACGATTGCTGGACCGCTTGACGCTGCTGCTCACCGAACCCCGCGGCGCGGAGATGTTGCAGGCCATGGCTCGTCTCCTGCGGACCATCGGTGTTCCTGTCCTCAACCTGCTGGAAACGCGGTTATACGAAGCGCGCCGCCAACGCGTGACGGCGGCGATTAAGCTGCTGGCCGTTGCCGATCCCGAACGCTTGCTGCGCGGCCTGGCCCGCGCCATCGGAAGCTGGGAATGGAACCTGCAGGATTTGGCCGTAAGCGAGCTTTCGCGGCCTTCCAATTCCGCCTCTGCGCAGAGCGTCGCTTTCGTCTTCTCCGCGATCCTCGCGGAAGCGCATCCCATGGTTGTGCCGATGATGATCGACCAAATCGGATTGGCCGAGGAAGCTACCGCGGTCGCACAACTTTTGGAAATCGCCGCCGGCGAGCACGAAGTGTTGCGCGACCAGTTTGTTCGCATCAAGGCCATTGAGGCTCTCGGCCGCATGCGCTCCTCCGACGCCGCCGAACTCTTGCGCACGCTCACGACAAAGCGGGACGGCCTGGCCTATGCCGAGCCCGCTGGCCTGCGCGCTGCGGCCCAAGACGCGCTTGCCCTCATCGAGAATCGTCCCTCGTTCAAGCAGGCCGCAGCTGCGTTTGGCGCGCCAGCCCAAGCGAGTTCCGGCTATCTTATTCCGCGCCGCTACGTGCGCGTGCCGCTCGAGACGCCGCTGCGCGCTCAGATTGAAGGAGCACCTGCGGGACTGGCCCTGATAAAGACCATCAGCTTGGGCGGCGCTTACCTCGAGTCTCCGCGAAAACTCGTCGTGGGCGATTCCATCAAGCTCGAAGTGCGCACGGGGCTTCGCAAAATCAATTTCACCGCCGTGGTCCGCAACATCAGCTCGGACGGCACGGGCGTCGAGTTCGTACACATGGGCGACGAAGACCGCGAACGCCTCCGCAAGTTCGTCCAGCGCCACCTCGAGCTCTAATCCGAAGTTCCAGCAATAACAGAGGCTGAATCCGGGGATAAACTGTTGGAAACGTGTGCATTGTCCCGTCGCGCGACCTCCAATATACACCCATGTAGTTAATCATGTTTGTGCTTTACAAAGTGTAAGTATTATGATCTAGTGCACCCATGTACATCGACGTCGTCCCCAACCGCAACTCCCCGCCCGCGGTCCTCCTC
>QHYI01000200.1 GCA_003223245.1 Acidobacteriota bacterium | reverse complement strand
AAACCAAAAAACGGTTGTTCGGGCGGGATACGCCATCCTGACCGATGAACCGGTCACCGGTATTGTCACCGTGCTAAACAGCAATCCGCCGTTCAGCGCGCCCCTCACGGCCGCAAGCACGTCGACAAGCACGGTCTCGCTCACGAACGCTTATTCTTCTTTCGCTAAAGCGAGTGGCCTTTCTCCCACGACGATTGATCCGAATTTCAAAAATCCCTACATTCAGTCCTACAACTTCAACCTCGAGGAGCAACTCACCCCATCGACCGGCTTGACCGTCGGCTACCTGGGTTCGAAAGGAACGCACCTCAGAATTGCTCGCAACCTCAATCAGCTCGAATTGGTCGGTGGCGCGCTCGTGCGGCCGTTCGCGGCCGTGTCGGCCTCAAGTCCGATTGACCCCAACGCGGCTCTCGGGAACATCACCGAAATTACCAGTGGCGCGAATTCGCACTACAATGCGCTGGTGGTCGAGTTGAATCGCCGCTTGTCCCATGGGTTACAGTTCATTTCTTCCTATGTCTATTCCAAGTCGATCGATGAAAATTCGCTCAACTCGCAAGGCACGATCCTGCAAAACAGTTTGGATCTTGCTTCGAACCGTGGCCTGTCGGATTTCGACGTGCGCCATCGCGTCGTCGTAAGCGGATTCTACGAACTCCCGTTCCACGGCAACCGCCTAACTTCGGGATGGGAAGTAGGTACGATTGTCCAAGCCCAGAGCGGCAATCCTTTGAACGTGACTACGAGCATCAACAACTTTACCGGCACCGTTCCTTTGGTCGCTGGCGGCGGATTGCGGCCCGACATCCTGTCGTCCGTCACCGATACCGGGAATCCCGCCCAATGGTTCAGCAATCCGGTTGCATGCGAAAACTACAGCGGGCCCCTTCCCTCTTCGCCAGCGCCCGCACTTCCAGCATGCTCCTCAACGCCCAATGCAGCGTTTGCCCTTCCCTGCACTTTCAGCAATGTGCCCAATAGTTCGAACACTTATCCGATCATTTCCAACACCTGTCATTTCGGCAATCTCGGCCGCAACGCGATTACCGGACCCAGCTTCGTCAACACGGACCTATCCTTGGTCAAAAACACGAAGCTCTCCGAACGCATAAACCTGCAGTTCCGCACCGAAGCCTTTGACGTGTTCAATCATCCCAACTTCGGGAATCCTAATCTGAACCCCCAAAGCTCCACGTTCGGAAGGATCACCAGCACACGCTTTCCGACAGGGGACTTCGGCTCGGCTCGGCAGTTGCAGGTGTCGCTGAAATTCCAGTTCTAGGGCATCTCCGATAGGCCGGTGCTTTCACCGGCCTATCGGTCTCTTTTGCGCCGAAAATGTTGCGCTCTCCGGAGTCGGCGGTTTCACCCGCCGCAGAACAGCTTGGCGGATCTGCGGGGATTGATCTCGCGTGAAACCCAGCTGAAGGCCCAGCGACATGCGCCGCAATTCCTCTCGAGACCATTCCCGCCGCATAATCTCGTCGTCGGAATGGCCGGGCCCAATCAGAACGTGCGCCATCTCGTGCGCGATCACGTGTCCCAGAATGGTTTCTGCTCGATATCCTTCGCTCGCCAGTTCATCGACTCGAAAGTAAAAGACGGTCAACTCGCATGCCGGCTCAGTCTCGGGGCACTGCTGCGCGAAACCCAACGGTTCATTCGGTGTGGGCACCTTCATTGCCATGCGGCGGGGAAGGAATCTCAACACCAGGTCGCTTGCTCCCATATCCGATGGGCACACGGGGTCTGGACGAAGTTGCCCCGGTAGTGGAGTACAGTCCATCCAGACGGTTTCTATGCCTGCATCCTCAAAAATTGTCGCAGTTATTTTCTCTGCGCGGAGCAGCGTCACCGGGTCGATCGGGACATAATTGTAGATTCGAAGAGTTAGCTTTACGTCCGCGCCAGAAATCTGGCGGCTCCCAAGCGCCCCTCGGAAGGCCGCGCTCCGAGGCCGCCCGCCGGGCGAGGGCTCGGCCAAAGCTCGGACAGGTGGAATCGAGGCCATGACAAGAATCAGCGCCACCGACCAGCAACTCCTCAGTTGCCTGCAGGTCCGATCGTGGGGCACGCGCTTTGACGACCAGGCACCTTGCCCTTTTGCCGAGTCTCGGATTTGCCGCCGTTCCGTTTGCAAGTCGCCCTCGCACGCGCGTTTCGAGCGCTACGGGCGACTCTGGTTTAGGCTCGCAAATCCCTCAATGCAGGCTGCCTCATAATCGCCTCATTTCCCCGTCACCAGCCGATGTCTCGCAGTTTCAATGGGTTATCGGCGCTTTTGGAGCCTGGCGTTAAGTACGTGGAACCTGCAGGAAACAATTTTCGGGCGTGAAAGTCTAAATAGATGGCGGGACCCCGATCGAATCGGGCCGTGCACAATAGGTGACACTGGAATCGTGCAGAACAAGGGGCGCAGGCATGCAGGTTTCCCCAAGATCCCTGGTTGCGGCTCATTTCGGCGGCTTTCGCCTCGATCTTCGCGCGGGCGAGTTGCAGGATGAAAGCGGCAAGACCGCCCGCCTCCCAGACCAACCCTTTCGCATTTTGAAGACCCTGCTTGAACATCCCGGCGAGGTCGTGACCCGCGAAGAGCTTCGCAAGTGCCTTTGGCCCAACGATACCATTGTCGAGTTCGAACACAGCATCAGCGCTGCCATGAACCGGTTGCGCCAAGCTCTGAGCGACTGTGCCGAGAACCCGCAATTTATTGAAACTCTGGCGCGGCGCGGCTACCGCTTCATGGTCCCGGTCCAATTCGAAGAGCTGCCGGCCTCGCCAGACGCACTACTTCCGACGATCCCCTCACGCGAAAAATTGATTGGACAAAGCGCCTCGCACTACGAGGTCTTGGACATGCTGGGAGGCGGCGGCATGGGCGTGGTTTACAAGGCTCTGGATACGCGCCTCAATCGGGCCGTAGCGCTGAAGTTTCTCCCGCTCGAAATGGCCGAAAACGCTGCCGCGCTGGAACGTTTTCGCCGCGAGGCGCTGGCCGCATCCGCTTTGAATCATCCAAACATCTGCACTATCTATGACGTTGGTGAGCTGACTCTGGAAACCGGAGCGACAGGCGAGCCGCAGCGCTTTATCGCTATGGAGTTTCTGGACGGCCAGACGCTTGAGCGCCGCATTTCCGGCAAACCCCTCCCGTTGCAGGAAACGCTCGATTTGGCCATTGAAATTGCCGATGCTCTCGGTGCGGCCCACGCTCAAGGCATCATTCATCGCGATATCAAACCGGCGAACGTCTACGTGACCAGACGAGGCAGCGCGAAAATTCTCGATTTCGGTTTGGCGAAATTAACGCATCAGAGGGCTCCCGACTCTTGCTCGAATCTTTCCGCACTACCCCCGCTGGATGGGTCGGCGGGGATCACCCTGATGGGCCGGGCCATGGGCACGCCAAACTACATGTCTCCGGAACAGGTGCGCGGCGAAGAACTCGACGCGCGCGCCGACCTGTTTTCTTTCGGCGTGGTTCTGTATCAAATGGCAACAGGCCTTGTGCCCTTTCGCGGGGAGACTCCCGAAGCCATCACGAACGCGATTTTGCATCAGGCACCGGAAGCGCCCTCGCATCTCAATCCGAATGTTCCGTTGCGGCTGGAAGAGATCATCCTGAAGGCCCTCGAAAAAGATCGTAAATTCCGCTATCAATTCGCCGCCGAAATTCGCACCGATTTGGAGCGCCTCAAGAGAGCGCTCGTCTCGGAGCAGCCAATCTCTATAGCCGCGGTTACGCAGAAAGCGCGAGTCACCACGGCCGGTCGTTGGAACCCGTGGAAGAAGTGGGCGTTCTTGGGGTGTATCGTCCTTGCAGCTGTAATTCCCAGACTTTTGTTACTCGGGCCGTCGCGGCAATCGCAGCGGCTCGTTACACCTCTATCGTCCCCCTCGCTGTCTTCCCCGGTCGCGCCTGTCGAAATTCCTCTAGTTCGCAATGCAACAAGAACGGCTCGGTCGCGAACATCCCCGCCCCAGAATCGGCCCGTCAACCTTTCGACTGCTTACAATGCCAACGCAATTTATAGCGAAAGCACGGCGTTTGGTTCACGCTATAGTATCGATCAGGTAGGCAGCGCTCTTCCGGCGGAACTGCTAAAAGCTACCACCGACTGGAGCGGAGCAACATTTTTTTTCGGAGCGCCGAACGCCCCCAATGCCTTCACCAGCCAAACGATTCATCTGCCGGCGGGAAGGTTCGATGGCCTCAAGATGCTCGCATTGGGTGTTAACGGAAACCAGGAGGAGCAGGTTTTTAAGGTTACCTACGCCGACGGCACGTCTTCTTCTTTTACTCAGGGCGTCAGCGACTGGTATACGCCGCAAAATTTCCCGGGCGAGTCCGAAGCGATTCTCCTGCCCTATCGCATCACCGGCGACGGCGCCAGGGACAACCGCGAGTTTCACGTCTATGGCTACTCCTTCTCTCTGGATGACCGGAGAACGGTTCGAACCTTCACTTTGCCTCAAAACCCGCAAGTCCTGGTGTTAGCCATAACCCTGGTTCGTGGTCCCGCGCGCTAAAGCCGCTCTCGCAGATGCGGTCTTGGTGAACGCGCTTGCAGGAAAAAGGCAGCCTGACGTTGCTTAACCAGCCGGCGCCCGAACTGCAGAAAGACCAAGGAACCGATCTTTGGTCTCACGGCCCACTGCGGCTTGGCGGCAAGCGTATAATTGTCTCTGGAAGGAGGGTCCATGCAAGAACTCAAGATCCTCCAGAAAACACGAGAGCTTTACGAGGCGCGGTGGTGGGAACCTGAAGCGAACGGGCGGGTCCACTGCTATCTGTGCCCGCGTCATTGCCACATTCATCCGGGGCAATCGGGATTCTGCTTCATCCGCATCAACCAAAACGGAAAACTTTACAACCTGGGCTACGGTTCGCCGGCCGCTTTGCAGATTGATCCCATCGAGAAGAAGCCGCTGAATCATTTTCTGCCCGGCACGCGCATTTTCAGTATGGGCACGGCAGGCTGCAACATGGGTTGCTTCTTCTGCCAAAACTGGGACATTTCGAAATCGCGTTCGGATCAGGTGCATTCTCAGCACATTCCTCCGGAAGATGTGCCGCTGCTAGCCCGGAAATACGGTTGCGACTCGCTGGCCTTTACCTACAACGAGCCGACCATTTGGGGCGAGTACGTGATCGACATCAGCAAAGAAGCGCGAAAGTATGGCTTGAAGACGGTGATGGTAACGAACGGTTACGTCACTTACGACGCGTTCCACGACATTTACGACCACATCGATGCGGCTAACGTCGACCTGAAGGCCTTTACGGAAAATTTCTACGGGAAGATTACCCTGACGCATCTACAACCGGTGCTGGACACACTGGAATGGCTGAAGAAGGAAACGAACGTTTGGGTCGAGATCACCAACCTGATGATCCCTACACTCAATGATGATCCCACGGAAACGCGAAAGCTTGCTGAATGGATTTTGACGCACCTCGGGCCGGACGTGCCGCTGCATTTCACCGCGTTTCATCCGGACTTCAAGCTGCAGGATAAGCCGCGAACGCCCGCTGCTACCTTAGATCGCGCAAGACAAATTGCCATGGAAGTTGGCCTGCACCATGTCTACGAGGGAAATATCTATAGCGACGGCGCAAACACCTATTGCCCGAAGTGCAAGGAGTTGCTCGTGCGGCGCTCGTGGCACGATGTGGTGGAATACCGCCTCATAGATGGGGCTTGCCCAAAGTGCAAATTTGCCATCCCAGGTGTCTGGATCAACGAGGCAAAGGGAAGCCAGGAACCAAAGCGCGGCGCAGCAGCGACGCGGAACTATACTCACCTGAATCTGTAAGCCTCTTTCCAGACGCCGCTTCAATTTGTTCAGCGCAGCCCAATTCATCCAGTTTTTTTTCTTACTTGCTGAGTCCCGCAAAATATTGCGGCCATGCACTCCTGCAGTGGGGCAGCCCTGCTTATCCTGAGGTATGAAGGGCTGCCGCTTTTCCGCCATAACTTAAAACCCAGAACGGAAATAAGGATCGAGCAGGGACTACCTTAGTGCGGGTGGAAGTGATAGAAGCCGGGTCCCACGCGCATGCTGTGATGCCAGGCGATCGGAAAAGCCCACCAGACAAGCGAACCAAGAATCGTCTGCCATATCGCGAGCGGAAGAATGTTGCGCTGTTTCGAGAACAGCCAGGCCATCAAGGTGCCGCCCACAAAAGTGAGAGGCACTAGGACGGGATTGGGCCAATGGATCAGAGCGAAAAGCGTGCCCGAGATCAGCGAAACCCGCACCGGGCTGTCTATCGAGGTAAGGAGCCGATTGGTGACGAGAGAATTCAAGCCCATTTGTTGCACCAAGCAGAAAGCCAAATAACTAAAGAATCGGCTGGGAAGTAAAACGTGTTGGAGCGTGTGGTGCTTGCCTCCGAGAAGGAAACCCGTAACCATGATGGCGAGAGCGCAAGGAAAGAGGACCAGCGACGCCTGCTCGGTGGCGATCCACAAATTGTCCGCGCGCCAGCCGAGAGACTGCAGCGTGTCTTTGTTCCACGCGAAACTGGCAATCAGCCAAATGGGGAAAATAATCCAGGAATACGGATAGGCGCCCTCGAGCTGCCAGATGTACCACGCGACGCAGGCGCTGAAAAGGATGGCTTCGGCGAGCGGGAAGCGGCGCGAAGCGGTAACGGTCATTGTTGAGCTAATCATGGAGTGTCTCTTCGTTGGGATGACTTAAATCGAGGAGCTGCAGAGCGCTTTCAAAGAGCTGGTCGATCTCCATTTCGCCGGCTTCCTGAGGTGCCAGGAAGGCGTGAATGTCGAAGTCGGGGAAGCCACGATTAGTGACACGCGCGGGGAGAAGCTCGCGCAAGCGGCGGGAATCGATGGTGCCGAGCTCCCGAATCTCTTCGAAAACGACGCGGCGCAGGGGATCTTGAAAAACGTTTGGATCGAGCAAGCGGCAGATTTCGCCGCGCGTTCCGCCTTGAATCAAGACGGAGCATAAGAATCGGAGTGTGTTTCTCTCGAGTAAGGGTCTACCTGCGGGTTCGGAAGTGGTCATAAATCAATCTTACTGCGTAGTCGACGGGAACAATTTGCTGCCGGTCATAACCTCAGACCAGACGGCGGGGTCACAAGCAATCTCGGTGTGAGTCTTCGCAAGGGTCCGATCGTACCAAGGGTACTCAGGGCAACCTATCGGGTGTTCCTTGTAATCGGAGCGAAAATTTCCCAGGATTTGGGTCTTTGCAGTGTCGGCGGCGCGAATTTCCTCGCGACCGTGGATGACTCCGTTGGGCTGAAAGAAGTTCGCGGCTCGCGCGACATTGGGTGGAATTACCCTGTCATCCAGGCCAAAACGCCTCACGCTGTCCACCTGAACGGTAAGCAGAACCGGAATGCCCCGCTTGGCAAGGTCTCGGGCAAGCTGGATCATGGCCGAACCGCCCCAGCTATGGCCATAGAGAATAATACGCGCCTGCCGCTTTTCGTTTTCGGAAAGCCGGCCGGAAGAGTCTGCGCCTAGTTGTGTGAGAATCGCGCGCTTGGCCTTCGAACGATGACGATTCTCGAAGGTCTGGACGTAGACGCCACTGGGAAATTCTTCTCGGAGGTGCTCGGCGAGTTTGACTTCGCTGCGGATGGGGTCATCGTGCTTGACTACGCCTCCGACAAAACCAACGACAATCACGGGCGGATTTGAAGGCGCTAGCGGCGTAGGCGGGACAGCAGGCCAGTCGTGGCGTTGAATGATCGGACGAGAACACGCGGCGGCGCTGAACGCCAACAATGCCAGCGAGAGAAGAGCGGCGGGGGATCGCGCAAAAGTTGTGCGCGAGGGACGCAAGAGAATCACGCTAAATGAGATGATATTCCTTGGAGCGAGGTTGTGCTGAGGCGAGGAAATGGAGCGAAAACATAAAGTAGTCATTCTAGGGGGTGGATTCGGCGGGCTGGCCGCTGCGCGGAAGCTAAAGCGAGCGCCGGTGGAAGTTACGTTGATTGACCGCAGGAATTTTCATTTGTTTCAGCCATTGCTGTATCAGGTGGCTACCGGATCGCTCTCTCCAGGAGAAATTGCAGCCCCGCTGCGGCACGTGCTAAGCAAACAAAACAATGCGCGCGTGCTTCTTGGGGAAGCTGTGGACGTTGACCCGGAAGCGAAGCGGGTGATCCTGCTCGACGGCGATACATATCCCTACGATTCCTTGATCGTCGCCACCGGTTCGCAAACCTCTTATTACGGAAATGATTCCTGGCGGCAATGGGCACCGAGCCTCAAGTCCATTGAGGAAGCGACGGCCATCCGGCACAAGATTTTGTACGCGTTCGAACGCGCCGAGCGGTCGGCGACGGAGGAGGAAGCGCGCGCCTGGTTGACGTTTGTCATCGTTGGCGCTGGCGCTACGGGACTGGAACTTTCCGGGGCGCTTGCGGAAATTGCGCGCGAAACGTTGCGGCACGATTTTCGGAAGATTCGTCCGCAAGACGCGCGCATCCTGTTGCTGGAAGGAACGCCGCGAGTGCTGGGCAGTTATCCCGAGGATTTGTCGGCGAAAGCGGAGAAGCTGCTCACGCGCCTGGGAGTGGAAGTCGTCAAAGGCGTGATGGTGACTGATATCAAGGCGGAAGGTGTGAGGTTCAAGCGCGGAGATGCCACAGAGTCTCTGGCCGCGCGGACGGTGATTTGGGCGGGAGGAGTGATGAGTACGCCGTTCGGCGAAAGACTGGCGCAGCGCACCAAAGCGGAAACCGACCGAAACGGGCGCATCAAGGTGCGGCCGGATTTGACGATTCCGAATTATCCAGACATTTTCATCATTGGCGATCTGGCGCATGCGGTGGATGAAAAAGGGAAGCCGTTGCCGGGAGTCGCGCAGGTGGCGATGCAGGGCGGGGCGTATGCGGCGAAAACGATTCGACTACGCGTGGAAGGGAAGCAGCAAACTCGCCCGTTTCACTACTTCAATAAAGGCGATATGGCGGTGATTGGCCGGGCTGCGGCGGTGGCCAATATTTTTGGCTTGCATATTTCTGGATGGCCGGCGTGGCTCATCTGGCTGTTTATTCACTTGATGTACATCGTGGAATTCCAGAGCCGCGTGCTAGTGTTTATTCAGTGGGGATTTCAATACTGGACGTTTAGCCGCGGCGCGCGGCTGATTACCGACTCGGCGGCCCTGGATTCGGTTGGCAAGCCAGAGACGATGGGAAACGCCGGCGATGGGCCGTAGGCTGAGGCCGTTTTGGCGAACCCTTCAGCAATCCGCTCATCTATGGATGGAGAGGTTAAAAGCTGAGCTTCATGCCCAACTGAATCTGGCGCGCGCCGGTGGTGAAATCCGGCCGAAAGGTTTCTGCGGTGGAGTGGCCGAAGACCGTCGCGTCGGCAAGCAGGTTGTCGGGCTGATTGAACTGCACGCGATTGAAGAGATTATAGAATTCGAAGCGCATATCGAGCTTGACGCGCTCGCGAATTCCTACCTGCTTGTCTAGCACGGCGTCGGAGTTGTTGATGCCGGGTCCGCGGAAATGATTGCGGCCCAGATTACCGCCAGAGCCAAACGGCGGAATGGAGAAAAGAGCGAGCGAGGGGCCCGTTTGCGTGCGCAAGTCAGAGCTCGGCGAAGGGGTCACGCCGCTGTTCCAATTCGGCCGCGAAACGAGGCCGGTGTGCTGCGTGTCCTCGGGCGTGAAAATATCGAAGGGCAAACCGCTTGAGAACGCGGAAATTCCCGAAACCGTCCAGCCGCGGATGAGCGCGCCAGCAGCGCCTCCGCGAGAGTGGTCCTTAGCGCGTCCAAAAGGAAGCTGCCAGGTGCCGTTCACAACCAGGCGATGCGTGACGTCGAATTCCGAATTGCCGCGCTCGGCCCGCAAGTGGAAAGAGTCTCTCGGATACGGCGGGAAAAGAATGTTGTTGCTGATGGGAATAAGCGGGTCGGCGCCGTCATCAATGGCGTGCGAATAGGTGTAGGCGCCTTGCAGCGAGAAGCCGTGCGAAAAGCGTTTGGTGACATTCATCTGAAGCGCGTGGTAGATGGAATTGGCGATGCCCTTGAAGAATTCGGCTTGGAGAAAAGCGCTGTTGTTGGCAACCGCATTGCCATCGGGAAAGAGCGGCGGCAAAGAGCCATTGTTGACGCCCAGCCAAAGATTTGTGAATTGCAACGTGGTCTGGTTGCACTGGCCGGTGGGAGTGTGGAAGCCCATGTTTTGCGGATTTGCGGGGACGCAGAAGGCTTCGTATTGCGCGAGCCGGGCGGGCTGAGGAGGATTGCCATCGACCAAGCGAAGCAGATGCGTCCCCTTCGATCCGACGTAGTCGGCTTCCAAGAGCAGGTTGGGATACGGTTGGATTTGAATGCCGGTGCTCCAGTTTTGCGAATAGGGTGTGCGCAAATGCGAATCGACGAGGTAGGGAAGAATTGGAGAGCACGGCATTCCTGGCGGAGGGCAATCATTCACGACCGGTGAATCTTGGAAGGTGGGCAAGGGCGTTTGCGCGGAAAGTGTGCAAGCCTGGAAAGCTCCCACGAAAAAGCCAGGACACGTTTGTGTTTCCAATATCTGGAACGGCGGGTCGCCGCGCAGCAGGCTGACCAGTTGGCCGAACACGCGGTCATGATAGATGCCGTAGCCAGCGCGAATGGAAGTCTTACCCGCGCGCAAAGGATCCCAGGCAACGGAAAGGCGCGGTTCGATGTCTTTCCAGTCGTCCTGGTAGAGTGGCGCTCGGCCTTCGCCGATTTGTGTGAAGGTGAAAGGGCCTGGCCCGTCGGGCGGTACGAGAAGAACGGACAGGCGATCCTGCACTTCCACGGGAACGCCAAAGAATTCGTAGCGCAGGCCGTAGCTGAGAGTAAGATTGGGGATAATTTTGTAGGAATCCTGCGCATAAAGCGCGAATTCCCGCTGGCGGAAGCCGCGCTCGTCCGTGGTAGTGCGTGTGCCGCTTGCATCGAAGAACTGCGCCTGTGTCTGGAAATCAATACCGCCAAAAAGCGCCCAAACGAGGTTTTGCAAGTTCACGCACGCGAGCATTTGTTGCGGAGCGCAAGATCTGGGTTCGAAGCCGGTACCCGTGGTGGACTCGATGCCGAAACTGGAGAACACGGAGGAGTCGGTAATTGTGCGAGCAGCGAAATTGTTGGAGCTATTGGAGTACACATCGCGATACTCGCCGCCGATCTTGAGTGAGTGTCGACCGCGCACCCAGGAGATGTTATCGCCGCCGGTGTAGGTTCCGGCATTGCGCGTGGATCCACTGGTATCCCCGAGAAAAATGCAACCAAAACCGGCGAGACTCCCCGTCAAGGGGATGTCTTTCCCGCGCCCGACGGGGTCGAGACCGTTGCTCAGGCTGTCGAAAAGGCTGGTGCCCGTGCAGGTGAGGGGGAACTCGAGGCGGTTGAACGCGAGGTGAAGTTCGTTAATCAGCCCGCGCGCGGCAGTGGAAGTCAAACGCGCCGTGAGGTTGTGATTGTGGTGCAGCGTGGAAACTCCGCCGATGCCTGGAAGAAAGTCTTCGTGCTGATAGTTGGAATCAGAATACTGGTTAAACGTGTAGCGGAGCGAGAGGATGGCCTGCTCGGAGAAGTCATGGTCGATGCGCCCGGTTACGTTATTGGCATTCGCGAGGGAACGGCTGGGGAAATGAAGGAGGCCGCGAGCGCCGTCGAGAATCGTTCCGTTGGGATTGGGGTAAACGGCTAAGATTTTCTGCATGATGGGATCGAGCGGCAAGTTGCTGCCGTTGTTTGGCGATGTGGGCGTGCTTACATCCACATTTGCGGATTGTCCCTGGCTGGTGTAAGTGAAAACGCCTGTCTTAAAAGCGGCCGTAGGGACAATGCTAGTTTTGGAAAGTGTGGTGCTAAAACGCCAAAGTTCTTCGTTGGCAAAGAAGAAAGTCTTGTTTTTCTGAATAGGCCCGCTGACCGAATAGCCGAACTGATTGCGCACGAAAGGATCCTGGCTGCGATCTTGGGCGAAGAAATCCTTGGCAGAGAGCGCGGTGTAGCGCCCGAACCAATAGATATCCGATTGAAAATTGTTCGTGCCGCTTTTCGTGACAATGTCGATGATGGCGCCATTGTTGCGGCCGAACTCGGGCAAATAATTGTTGGTGAGTACGCGGAATTCCTGTGTAATCTCCGGATTCAAAACGCTGAGGCCGGCGGGGAATCCCGCCATGTCCGGGTCATTATTGTCCGCACCATCGAGCATGAAATTGTTGCTGCGCTCGCGCGAGCCGTTCACCGAGAATCCGCTGAAAAGCGTGTTGGTCTGCGCAACGCCGGGGGAAAGCAGCACAAGTTGATAGGGATCGCGCAAAATCAAGGGCAGATCCTCGATCTGGCGGCTGCTGACGAGGTTGCCGATTTGGGCGTCATTTAGATCCACCGGGGCCACGGCTTCGCTCGCGACGCGGACGGTTTCCCGGACGGCACTTACCACGAGCTTGGCATTCAGCGTGAGGACTTGATCCACGCTCAGGGAGATTTGCGAATACAAGACGGACTTGAAGTTGGGGTGCGCGATGGTGACGTCGTAGATGCCGGGATTCAGGTTGGTCATCCGGTAGACGCCGGATTCGTCGGTCTGGGCGATTTGTGTTTCGCCGGTATCAACGTTTTCGGCGGTGATTTTCGCGTTTGGCACCGCTGCGCCGGTGCCGTCGGTGATCGTGCCGCCGATCGAAGCGGTCTGGGCCCACAGGCAAGCTGGAAGAGTGAGGATTGCGAGCAAACCGACGACCACGGCCCTGAATTTCATGCGGTAAGTCCCCCTCTCGGGGTTTGATGCCAATTGAGGTGTACTCGTTCAGGGATTGTTTGCCTCGGCTATTCTTCCTGAGAAACCAGTTCCTCCGCAACAAAAGTTACCGAACGACTCAGGTGTTGCCAGGAATTTCCTGACGGCACTAGAACTCAGAGTTCAGATTCGAATTGGCGGAAGCGCCGCTCGAGTTCCCATTGCTGAGACGCCTTTTCGCTGGACTTGAGAAAAGCAGCACAGGCGGAGGAAGGTTTGTTGCTTCCCTGAGACTGTTTCGCGCAAGCAGACGTAGCGACAGTGAAATTGTCCGGCGCGCGCCACAGACTTTCACCCGGGAGAAAAGTGTGCTCGATGCTGGTGCGCACCATGTGCTTCAGGTCACCGTAGCTGAGGCCGTAGGTTTGCACGGCGCGTACGTATTCATGCGTCAGGTCGATGCGGGAGACGCCTTCGTCATCGGTGGCCAGAGCGACCGGCACACCGAATTGACGATACAGCGGAAACGGATGATCTTTTCCGCTAACGCCGAGAATCACGGCGTTGCTGGTCAGGTTGATTTCCACCATTATGTGATTCCGCTCCATTTCCTTCAGCAATTCGTGAGGGTGATCTTCGTACATTATGTCCGTGCCGTGGCCAATGCGCTCGGCCTTGGCTTGTTCGACGGCCAGGCGAATGTGGCAACAGAGGCCTTCGTACGGCACGAGGCCTGGCGCGAGCTCTCCCGCGTGCAGGGACAAATGAATTTTGGGGTAGAGCCTGTGAAGGAACGCGAGCATGCGCATGTGCAGAGTGTAGTCGGACATGGAGATGTAACCGTCTTCGGGCATGACAAAATTGATTCCGACAAAACGGGGATCGGCGACAACCGTTTCAAAGCACAAGACCGTTTGCGCAAAGACCTGCTGCTTGGGAAAGCCGCGAAGAACTTGACAGAGAAAGCGAATCTCGACGCGGCAAGCCAAAACGGCGCCGGGCTGCCCGCAGTGTTCGCGCTGGCGGCGGAGAGCTTCGGCTTGGTCGATTTCGGCTTTCGCGGTGGCGACTTCGTCGCGCAAGCCGTGAGCGAGCAATGCTTCGCGAAACTGGTCGAGATCCTCCTGCCAGCCGATTTCGTTTGCGATGGATGCGGCATGCGCGAATTCCGGCGTGTGCATCAATTCGAGATACTGTTCGTTTTGCGAGTCGGCGCGCGAGGCGATTTCGTCGAGCCATTCACCCAGATGACGACGGTCCGTGCCGCCAAACTTCGCAAAGGTATCGAAAAAGTGGTCGTGGCCAGTGACACCCGAAGATGGAACGAAACCGCGCATGGAAAAGGCATCAATCAGTGCGTCGTAGAGATGCTGGTCGTTGGAGGCGTTCTCAGCGGGGACTGTGCCACTTGCACAGCGGTCATCGCTTGACTTCGCGAAGGAAAGGGAAGCGACGTTCACGCAGAGATGATCCTCCGCAGCAGCGCGAATCCAGGATTCTGCATACACTGCTCCGCTTAAGTGATTGTGGAGGTCCGCGCCTTTGGGCATTTTCTTGAGGAAGCTGCGGAGTTGAAGTGGATTTGCGCGTGCCGCCTTCAAGTTCAGCTCGCCACGCCTCTCACCCGCAGTTTGTCCGGCGGTAGGTTGCTGCGGTCTGGTTTGCGCGCCTACGAAAGTCGAAACAAGCAAGAAAGAACCCATAAAACCAAGGACTCTCTTATTGAGGATTGCAAAATACGAAGCGGTGTGCGCAGGCGGAAAAGCGGCAGCCCTTCGTACCTCAGGATAAACAGGGCTGCCGTACTCCAAAGGGCATGGTCGGAATATTTTGCGACACTCAGCAGGAAAGTCATCGGACAGATTCTTTCTGGGATGGTTCATGGCTGGTTCCTTCATTGTTTCTCCTCGGTGGTAATAGGCACGGTGGAATTCTACTTGGTGAGGCCTTCCGCTGATGTAAACTCTTGCTCGCGCCGCACAGCATATCAGGAGATGGGGAGAGAGTCCGCTTGCTTGAACGCATTTTTCACTTGAAAGAAAACCAGACCACCGTTCGCCGCGAATTGCTTGCGGGCCTGACGACTTTCATGACCATGGCGTACGTCGTGATCGTGAATCCGCAAATCCTTTCCGAAGGCGGCATGCCGGTGGATGGCGTGTTGTTTGCCACCTGTATTTCTTCCGCGGTGGCCACACTGGTCATGGGGCTCTGGGCAAATTATCCCATCGCGCTTGCGCCGGGAATGTCTCTGAACGCCTACTTTACGTATTCCATTGTTCTTGGGCGCGGCATGCCGTGGAAAACAGCACTGGGAGTCGTTTTTTTCTCGGGAGTGCTTTTTCTGCTGCTCACGGTGAGCAACGTTCGAGAGCGGGTGGTCAACGCCATCCCCGATTGTCTGAAACATGGAACGGCAGCGGGCATTGGACTGTTCATCGCGTTCATCGGCATGCGGAATGCGAAGATGATCGTAGCCAATCCGGCCACTTATGTCGCGTTTGGAAAGATTTCCGATCCGGAGGTTCTCCTCGCCGCGGCGGGCCTCGTGCTGATTTCCATTTTGATGGCGCGACGGTTCAGCAGCGCCATCCTTCTGGGGATTGTGGTAATTACTCTCGCCGGTATTCCGCTCGGACTCAGCCATTGGCCTTCCCATTTCCTTTCGCTCCCGCATCCTGCCGGGACTTTCTTGCAGTTGGATTTGCGTGCTGCCATGAAAATCGGGCTCGGCGACCTCATCTTCGTGTTTTTCTTTGTGGACCTTTTTGACAATGTGGGGACGCTGGTCGGTGTTTGCGAGGGCGGCGGATTCTTGAAAGAGGGGAAACTTCCGCGTGCAGGCCGCGCGCTTGTGGCTGATGCCATCGGGACGATGTTTGGCGCGTTAACCGGCACTTCCACAGTTACGAGTTACATCGAGAGCGCTTCCGGGGTCGCAGCTGGTGCGCGCACAGGGCTCGGCAACTTGCTCATCGCGGGGCTATTTCTCGTGGCTATGTTTTTCGCGCCGCTGGTGGCGGCGATTCCGGCCTATGCTACCGCTCCGGCGCTCGTTTTGGTGGGAGTGCTCATGTGCGGCGCGGTAGCACGCGTCCGTTGGTACGATTTCAGCGAAGCGTTCCCGGCATTTCTGACGCTAGTCGGCACGCCCCTGACATTTAGTATCGCCACCGGTCTTAGCCTGGGTGTCTTGTCGTTCACCTTCGTGAAGGTGGGCAGCGGCAAGCGCCGGGAGGTGAGCCCGCTGCTCTGGGCGCTGTCTATCCTGTTCGTGTTGCGCTACGCGTTCCTCGGATCGGAGTAAGAAGGCCAAGCTATTATCTAGTTCGCGCTGCAATTTGTGGCACCCGACGAGAGCGAGCTTCAAGATCATGTCTATCGTTCAACTTCGCGCTGGCTTCGGATCGGAAGGTTTCCGCTGTCGAACGATGGGCTGTGTGGCTTTTTTCAGCCGTCAGGCAGTCCCGCAAATGGAGTCGTGCGAAAGGGTGACGGCTCATCGCGTTTTGCTTTTATGTACTTTCGGGCGAGCACCCGCAGTCGCTTTGCTCTTCAATTGGATCCGATTGTACTCAACGGCGGCACGGGAGAGATTTTTCAGAGCACGCTCGTTAATCGGATCGTCCTCGAAAAAATCAATCGCTCGCCACGCATTGCCTGTGAGGCCCGCGTTGAAGAGCCTGCCAGGATCCGGGAGGCTGGCGCCGTGGGAAAAGGTAAGCTTCACCTTGTCTTTGTGGGCGTTGCCGACCGCGATGATTCCGTCGCGAGACCACACCGGGCTTCCCATCCACTTCCACTCCTCGATGATCTCCCGGTCGGCCTCCAGGATGGTCGTGCGGATGCTGGCGAGCAGTTTGCCACGACAGTCGGTGAGTCCTGCGATCAGCCGGTCAATGGGTTCCGATGGATTCATTGGATCTTTGTGCCTCGAATTCTTGTCGCGTTTTCATGTGCGTAGTTCTATTGCGTAACTTTTAGGGCCGATCTCTTCGAGATAAGTCGTCGAACGGCATGGCCCTTCCACATCCACAATCCCGAAAGGATGAGTAGCGGAACGAAGACAAATCGAATAGGCGGGGCGTAGTTTGGAATTTTATCAAACGGACTATAAATATAGCCGGCTATCGGAATGGCAAGTACGAGGTGAATCCAGCGAACAATCGAGCGCTTCGTGGCCTCTTGCATGATGAATTTGTCCTCCATTTATCGGCGATACCGAACAGTTACTCTGGCCTTGCTTTGAAATTGTGCCGGTCTCGCAAAAGTCAGACCCTGAGCGAGCCACGGGATCCTCTAGCAGCATAATAAGATTCCGCACCGTTGTGATAAACGAAAACCGTGTCGTAGCGGCGGTCGCAAAAAAAGGCACCGCCGAGTTTTCTGATTGCATAAGGCGTTTTCACCCAGCTCGACGTTTTCGTATCGAAATTCCCAAGTTTCTGCAACTCTCGATATTGCTCTTCCGTTAAAAGCTCGATGCCCATGGCGGCTGCCATTGTCATGGCGTCATTTTTGGGTTTATGTTCTTTCCTCCACTCCAGCGCTTCACGGTCATAGCAAAGACTTCTGCGGCCTTTAGGACTTTCCGCTGAACAATCATAAAAGATGTATTCGCCCGTCTTTGTATCATGACCCACAACATCCGGTTCACCGCCGGTTCTTTCCATTTCATGGAGTGACCACAGTTTTTCCGTATTCGCTTCCAGCTTTGCTTGCACTTTAGCCCATTCAAGATCTTTATGGCGGCTCCTGTTTTTCGCAAAACGGACGTTTAATGCTCGCAGTACGTCTTTACGTTGTTCCGGTGACAACTTCTTTTTATTTCCATTCAATAGTTGGTGCATTGCTTTGTGATTCCCTCGATTCACAATTCTTGATCTGCTTGAGGCGGCCAGTTGGGCGTTTCAATACCGAACTGCTTGGCATACTCCGCATTCAGCCGCCGCCAGCCGCCAAACTTAATGGCCTCGTGGCCAACGATGCGGCCGATGGGAGTTCCGCCGAGATAGTGATCCAGAACATCGAAACAAATGTGCCAACCGGCAGCACCCATGGAGATGTAGGGGCGAGCAATGTTGATCCACAGCGTCAGGCGCGTGCCGTCACCAAAGGCTTCGAGCTTCCACCGCATTCCGAAGCCACCCCAGTTGTACTCCAGCACCTCGGGAGCGTCGGCCCGCGTCACGGTTGTTTCGGAAACACGCGGCGTGGGCGCTCCCACGGTCGTGAGCTTCACCGTGGTTCCAGCCGTGCCCAGGCTTCTATCAGCGTCGAAGGGCGCCCACTCACGCAGATGCGCCGGGTCGGTAAGCGCCTGCCAGACTTTTTCCCGCGAGTGGCGCAATTCTCTGACGAGAACAAGCGTCCACTTCCCTCCATCCTTTCGTACCTGCGCCACATTGGCCGGGCCCGGTGTGTACGGTTCGCGCTTGAGCACCTGGTTCTCCTTAGCGTGAATAGCGCGCCAGCTGAGTAAGCTGGATGAGGTTGCCGCAGGTGTCCTTCAGCATCGCAATGGTCGAGCCGGTCACGTCGGTGGGCGGCATGGTGAACTCGGCGCCGCAGGCCTTGATCCTCTCATAGTCGCCCTTGACGTCGTCGGTGAAAAACATGGCTGCGGGCTGGCCCTGCTGAAAGATCGCCTGCTGATATGCTTTGGCGGCGGGGTTGTTGTTCAGCGCCAGCTGCAGCTCCGTGCCGTCCGGCTCCTCGGGCGAGGCCACAGTCAGCCAGCGATACGGGCCGTTACTGAAATCGGTCTTTTTGGCCAAGCCTAGTACCTCCGTATAGAAGCGCAGGGCCTTGTCCTGGTCGTCCACATAGATGCTGGTCAACTTGATTTTCATTTCGTTTCTCCGTTGTCATGTTCCCGGTTTGGGCCGCGTTGTCTTTTCGTTGTCTTACTTTTCGTTGGTCTTGCCCGATCCATGGGCGCATCCATGCGGTCGAGGTGGCGTTCGAGCGCATCTACGTGCTGGGACCAGAGTCGGCGGAACTGGGCCAGCCAGTCGTCGAGCTCCTGAAATGGTTCAGGTTTCAGCCGGTAGAGACGGCGCTGTGCGTCCACCCTGGATTCCACGAAACCCGCCTCGCGCAGCACGCGCAGGTGCTTGGACACGGTCGGCTGCGGCATGCGAAGCTGGCGCTCGATCTCTCCCACCGACTGTTGGGACGAGACTAGCAGGCTCAGTATCGCGCGGCGGTTCGGCTCCGCGATGATGTCGAACACCGATTCCATGCTTCTTATATACTCTTGAACGCATATACGTGTCAAGGGATATAAAGGCGCCGAAACGAACCTCCGCTGAGGTCCGTAGGCGAGCAAGCAACGATTTCAGCCCGGGTGGGCGAGTGCCATGGAGAGCGAGCTTTCAGGTCGTGTCTATTTGATCAGCGATTGGCTGTTAGGTGTTTTTCGCAGCCGCCCGCGTTTCAATAATTCCCTTGTCCTTGCATCATTGTTCGAGGCCTGAAGGCGTCACCTGTGGCTTGAATGACCTGATCGATACGCCTGTTGGTTCGTGGTACGCCAGCGCGCGATCTTGGCTACGAAGGCATCGGAATCCGGCTCTCCCCCGTGACCGGTCTCAATGGGATTGACGAGAGGGAAGTCGCCAGCAAAAGTGAATCCCGTGACGTAGGCTTCACCAAGCGAGTTCACCGCGATGCCCCGCCCCTGATTTTCATCGGTGCCGCCGAGGCAGGTGGAATAGAGAAGGGCACTGCCCTGAGCATTCAAGTTAGATACGAAGACATCCGGCCCGCCAGCAGCACCGGTGCAAGACTTGAGGGGCTGCTTGCTGGGGAAATTGCTAGAGGAAGTAGTTCCGACCACGTAAGCGTTACCGAAGGAATCGACGGCAATGCCGTAGCCAGAGTCGTAGTCGCTCCCGCCTAGATAGGTGGAATAAACTAGGCCGTTGCCTGCCGCGTTGAGCTTCGTAACAAAGGCATCGTAGTAGCCGCCAGAGGTACTTTGGAAGGCCCCGCTAGTGGTGGGAAAGTTGCTCGCAATGGTTTGTCCGGTGACGTAAGCGTTGCCGGAGGAATCCACGGCAATAGCATCGCTTTGGAAAGACGCCGCCGGTGCTCGCGTTCTCGAAGGCTCCCTGGGTGGTGGGGAAGTTAGACGAAAGGGTAGAACCTGTGACGTAGGCGCTGCCCGTCGGGTCTACCGCGATACTGTTGGCTTGCTCGTCCGCATTACCTCCGAGATAAGTAGAGTAAACCAGTTTAGCGCCGTCGGCGCTGAACTTGGTGACAAACGCATCGTTGCTGCAGCCACAGGTCGTCTGGAAGGCTCCGGCAGTCGTGGGGAAGTCGAGCGATTGGGATACACCAGTTACATAGGCATTGCCGGAAGCGTCGACCGCGATGGCATTGCCCTGCTCGCTGCTGCTGCCACCCAGATAGGTCGAGTAAACCAGCGCGCTGCCGCTGGGGCTTAGTTTTGTTACAAAAGCGTTAGAGCCGACCGTGGAGGCGAGGTGAGGCTGCACGGCGTTCGCTGTTGGGAAGTCCGCTGAATCGGTCGTTCCTATGACATACACGCTGCCGGATGAATCCACAGAGATGCCCGAGGCTGCCTCTTCGTAGCTGCCACCGAGGTAGGTCGAATAAACCAGAGTGTTGCCGTGAGGGTCGATTTTCATCACAAAGACGTCGCTATACCCTCCGCCTGACGCGGGCTGAAGGGCGTTAGCGCCAGGGAAGTCAGTGGAGTGCGTGGCGCCGGTCACGTAGGCATTCCCCGAGGAATCTACGGCAATGCTGTTAGCCCAATCGGCGCCGCTACCGCCAAAGTAGGTCGAATAGACCAGCACGGGATCGATCACCAGGGGTTTGGTCTTGTCGTAGCTAGGAATGTCAAAACTTATGAGGTTATCGGCGACAACAAATTTCGAATTTTGAATCGTGACTCGTGAATTGGCCGACTTGCTGTCCGGGTCGGCGGGCTGATAAACACGGGGCTTATGAAGGCGAATTTCGCCGGAGGCCAGCTGCACTACCAAGTCGCCATTGGCATCGGTGCCGATTTTCGAATCTTGATTCTCGATTTCCAGGCCGATGGTCTTCGGATTTGCCCCGGGGCGAACCACAAAGTCGTATTCGAGTTGCCGCTGACGGCCGTAATAGACAAGATCAATCCCGGGATAGACGGCTTCGTATTTCACCTTGGCATAAGTCGGCACATTCGTGCGCCACTTCGTCGGGTCCGTGCCGATGAAGTAGTTTGACTTGCCCGGTAGTTCGTCAAACCCTTTGACCTTTACAGTTCGATTCAAGCCTACCAATCTCATGCGCAAGACTTCGGGCGCCTGCAACTCGGTGCTAGGGGTTTGGAACCGAGGTTCACGCAGGATAGAGTTGTTGTCTGACTTTGCGGCCTGTAAATGAAAAAGATCAAGCGCAGGAGACTCGAGGGAAACGTTCATTTCGCTTCTTCTGCTTGTCGACTTTTGCCCTGCACCTTTTCCGTTAGCATTGCGCAGGGCCAAGACGGCTTCGTCGCCTTTCAGGAACAGCGTGTATCCGCTTCCTCGCGAAAGAAACTTCACACTGGAGTCCATCTGGCCCAGGTTAGCTTCAAAGCTCAGGGGAAGCTTGCCATAGCTTTCCAGGAACGCCGTTTGGTTGGCCGGACTCTGACGATTCGCTTGATGAAACCCGTGCAGCTGAGCTCGGTTGGAAATTGGTTGTGTCGTATTCCCTGGTGGCAGGACGAACGCGAGCGATATCAGCAACAGCAGTACAGGAACAACGAACTTCCAAAAGCGATCAGGCAACGCACACTTCAACATCGGTCCCTCCCTTGATCAGAACCCGCGATTAGCGATTTTTAGTTCTGGTCTACTGAGATAAATCGAAGAAACACGGATGGGCGTATGGAGCGCTCCGTCAGCCCGCTACAGCGTAGGAATGTCAGAGAGGAACGTCAATCGGGTATACGCTTGACACATTAGGCGGAGAACTTTGTAGGAATCTGGAAAGAGGAATGCACGCAGTCGAGCCTACGTTTTACACAGGGAACGATGATGCTTGAAGTTCATGCTTGTAACTGTGTTCACGAAAATTATCTCGTGCGGAGCCTCACTAAGAGAATAATTAGTTAGAGCTGGAACGACATGCGCCCTGACGGAGAAGCAAAATCTGGTGCCGGGGGGAGGCCGGGGGGGATTGGACCGTGCCCTCGCGTCTCGCCAAGGGCTGTAGAATCAGTGAATCCGGTTGAGAAAATCTCCGCTTTGTCACGTGCCGTCGCGTCTGTCCACAAAAACAGAAAAAAAGATCGCTAAACTCGGCGTTCATGAATAATGTGGGCTAGCGTGGACAAGCGGGGGTTACCGTGAACGGACAGAGCGCGGTAAAGACTCTCACGCTCGATGCGTGCAGCTTTGGCAACTTTAGCGATGCCCTGAGCTTGGGCGAGGCGGCACAAGGCAATTAGCAGGACCCGAGGTTCGTCCTCATCTTCCAAGGCAGCCTTGAGGTACTCGGCTGCAAAATCTGGCTCCTTGCGGAGCCGTCGAATGATGGCCTCGTCGTGCGAAATGCTGGCTTTGCGTTTCATGATGTTCCGTTCCTTTCTGCTTTCGTTTGTCGCCGCCACAGAGCAGCAACACCCAAACCTTGCCAATCATCGCGTAATACACTTGGTAACCTGGTCCCCATCAATCCGCAGCTCGTACAATCCCTGGCGCAGAGATTTGCAATTGCCAAAGTTCCCGCTGGCAAGCCGGGTGATTCGGGTCGCAATCTTCGCTTGTGTACGGGCATCGACAGGCATCCGCCTTGCCATTTCTCCTTCATCTAGATATTATCTAGATCTGCTGCGGTTCGATTGGGACGAACGGAAGGTTTTACGATCCGCAGCATTCCGAGCGCGAGGATCGATTCATTCTCCTCGGTGTGAGTTCCGCGGCAGGTGGTTCACTGCTATCGGGAAAACGATTCTGTGGTCAGGATTATTTCGGCGCGCAAGGCGACTAGAAAGGAGGTGCGCTTTTATGAGGAAAGAATATGATTTCTCCAAATTGAAGGAAGTAAAAAACCCGTACGCAGGGAGGAAAAAGGCGGTGGGAATCAACTTGAGTCCGGAAGTCGTGGACTATTTCAAGGGACTCGCGGAAGAGACGGGACTGCCTTACCAGAAGCTGATTGATTTGTACCTGCTAGATTGCGCGAAGAAACGCAAAAAATTGACAATGAAGTGGGTGGCTTAGCAGCAACGAATTACTCCAGCAGTGGCGGATGTTTGAGTGCCGCGAAGAAACCGCACAGTCATCACGCCGACGCCAACCGGAGATCACTACGTTGCATCAGGGACTTGGAATCTTCTAGGGCGTGGCAGTATCGATGGTGCCGGGGGCCAGAATCGAACTGGCTACGCCCGCCTTTTCAGGGCGGCGCTCTACCAATGAGCTACCCCGGCAGCAATCAAGTCATTTAATTCTAGGGTTGGCAAGAAGAAGAGTCAAACCGGGATCAGCGGGGATCAGCCGGGGCCCGTTTTGGCGCAAAGCGCTCGAGGAATTCCCAAAAGCGCTTGGCGTTGTAACTTTGGCCGTCTTCGAGCCCATGGGTTGGCTGAGAACGAATCAGGTTTCCGCGAGCACCCAGAATGAAGATATGCGGATATCTGCGAACGTAAGGAAAGCGAGACAGGAAAGCGCCGTTAGGATTTTCCTCGCTCATGCTCACCTTCATAATTACGTAATTTTTGTCGCGAAGCGCTGCAAGATCGGGATGATCGTCGAAGAAACGGTCCAAGATGTGGCACCAAGAGCACCACTCACCACCCACTTCAACAAGGATATTCTTGTTTGATCTTTGTGCTTCAGCGCTTGCGGCAGTCAGGTCTTTTCCCGCGTCACGCAGGGGATCATAGCCATCGGCTAATCTATTCTGGGTCGGGGGAGAGGATACCGTCTGAACGAATGCTTTCTGTTCCAATGAGATGGGAGCACAAAAATACGCATAGACTAGCGCCGCTAAGAGCGGAATCCGCATACAGCTGCCTTTTAGTCCGTTATTGTTGAGACTCATCGAATTCCTTCATCCAGTTGCGGTTTTTCAAAACCTCGCGCGGCTTCGTGCCGTCGGGCGGGCCCACGATGCCGTCCTTTTCCATAAGGTCGATCAAGCGCGCTGCGCGGCCATACCCGATGCGCAAGCGGCGCTGCAAGGTGGAAGTGGAAGCGCGACCGGCGTCACAGACCACGCGAACCGCGTCCTGATAAAGATCGTCGTCGACATCGTCGCCGCCATCGGAGTCGGCTTCGTTTGTGCCATCGGCGGTGTTGCCATTTTCTTCTTTAGGCGCTTCGAGCAACTCTTCTTGGTATTTCGCTTGGGCCTGGTTGCGCCAGAACTCGCAGACTTCGGTGATTTCTTCTTCAGTGACGAGCGGGCCATGAATGCGATGCAGGCGCGCCGAACCGGCGGGCAGGTAGAGCATGTCGCCACGGCCAAGCAGCGATTCGGCGCCGTTCGAATCGAGAATGGTGCGCGAGTCGACCTTGCTGGCCACACGGAAAGAGATGCGGGCAGGGAAGTTCGCTTTGATCAAGCCGGTAATGACGTCGACCGACGGCCGCTGCGTGGCGAGAATCAAATGAATGCCCACAGCGCGCGCCATCTGCGCGAGCCGCGTGATGGATTCTTCCACGTTGTTAGTGTCTACCATCATCAGGTCAGCCAATTCGTCGATGACGATGACCAGGTAGGGAAGCGGCTTGTGTTGAGGCTCTTCGACATTGTCGAACAATGACAGCGACTGCTCTTTCTTAAAGGTGCGATTGTACTGGTCGATGTTGCGAACGCCGCGCTGGGCCAAGACTTTCAGGCGGTTCTCCATTTCGCGCGTAGCGTTGCGCAGCACGTTCGAAGCAACCTTAGGGTCGGTGACGACAGGGGCGATCAAGTGGGGAATGTTTTCATACAAGCACAGCTCGAGCCGTTTCGGGTCGACCAGGACGAGCTTCAGGTCATCGGGACTTGCCTTATAGAGGATCGACATCAAAAGCGAATTGATGAACACACTCTTGCCCGTGCCCGTCGAGCCGGCGATAAGCAGGTGGGGCATGGCGGCCAGTTCCGTCACGCGAATCCGCCCGTGCAGATCGCGCCCCATCGCTAGCGTCAGCTTGCTGGGAGAGTGGATGAACTCCGGCGCTTCGATGATTTCGCGCAGGGCGATGGTTTGGCGCCGGTCGTTCGGAACTTCGATGCCAATGGTGGACTTGCCGGGAATACGCTCGATCAGGATGGATTCGGCCTGCAAGGCCAGACACAAATCTTCCGTGAGGCCGATAATGCGACTGTATTTGATACCGGCTTCCGGCTTGAATTCGAACGTCGTGACTACAGGTCCTGGATTGATTTGCGTCACGCGGCCCTGAACGTCGAATTCCTGGCACTTCGCTTCAATCGCGCGGGCGCGCTGTTTCAGCTCTTCTTCATCTAGCTTTTGGCCACGCTCGCCCTCGCGAAGCAGAGAAGGGGGAGGAAGCTTGTAGTTCTGGTTGCCCTTCGCAATCTTGGGCTCGCCGATCTTCTTGGCCGCAGGTTTTTCCGTGTCACGGTGAAAAACGAAAATCGGAGCCTTGAGGACACCGGACTTGCTGTCCTTCTCTTCGGCTTCCTCCTCTTCCGGACTGACGGTCAAGGCGCTGCGCGCTTCGAGAAGAGCCGTTTTGCCGATTTCTTGAGGCGTCACCGGCTTTCTTCCGGAGATTCGCGTCTCTTCAACGCGTCGGCGCATGCGTTCCTGCTCGCGCCGTTCGCGCCAATCGTGCCAACGCGCCTGCACTTTTTGGAGGAGCCCAAGGCGTTCGACGGCACCGATGGGGCCCTTGGGCCCGGTGGCCCAGGCATGCGTGCCGGCAAAAGAAAATCGCGTGGTCATAAACAACGAGGTGAAGAACAGGGCCACGGCCACAAGCAGCGCTCCCCAAAAATTGAACCCGGCAAGCAGTTCACTGGAAATCAACGAGCCGACAATGCCGCCGGCGGGAATGGCTCCGCGTACCGCCGGGAAGGGAAACAGCGCCAGGAGCGAAGGCAGAGAAACCAACAATAAGAAGTAGCCGGCCAGCGTGGCGAATTGGGAGTCGATGGCGCGGGTGCGGCACCACCGCCAGCCGAGCACGGCAATCGCCAGGGGCAAAAGAAATGCGGCGAAGCCAAAAATTTGGAAAAGCACATCCGAGGCATACGCTCCAACCGGCCCCATCCAGTTGTTCGTCACGCCGCCATCGGCGGGCTGCGCGCTGACGTTAAACGAAGCGTCCCGCGGGGAGTATGAAATCAACGCCAGCGCGATCAAGATCGCCAGCGAAATCAGCAGAAAACCTAGCAGCTCGTTCAGTCGCTTGTTTTGAGTCGGAGTCAGAAAGCGCACGACATTCCCTCAGCTTCTGGGGAAGGCTGAGTGTGGCAGCGGGTGCTGGCGCTATCGCAATCCCGCCTGGAGGAACGCCCAAACCAAGATGATGATACCAAACACGGTGCGATAGACAACAAATACTTTTAAGGTGCGTGTCTGCAGGTAACGCAGGAAAAAGGCGATCACGAAATACCCGGCGATGCCGGAAACGAGGACGCTAATCGCGAGTGTTGAGATGGGCAAGTCGAGGCCACCCGCTTTGTGCATCCTGATGAGCTTGGGCAGCTCCATCACCACAGCTCCCGCGATCGCCGGAACGGAGAGAATGAAGGAAAAGCGCGTCGCTGCGGCCCGGGTCAGCCGGCGAAACAGCCCCGTAGTGATGGTGATTCCCGAGCGTGAAACTCCCGGCCACAGTGCCAACGCCTGCGCCGTTCCGATCGTCAGCGCGTCTCCCAGGTTGGATTCGCCTTCCTTGCGCGTGAGATCCTTCTTCGAATCCGCCCACCACATCAGCAGGGCAATCAGCACTAACGAGACGCCAATGATTTTCGGTTGGCGCAGCTTCTCTTCGATTTCGTGATGGAACAGCAGGCCTGCGGCTCCCGCAGGAATCGTCCCGAGGACCAGATACCAAAACATCTTGCGATAGTGCGCGACCTGTTCGGCGGGGGCCGTCGCCGGATAATTCATTCCCAAGCCGCACAAGAGCAGCGTCAGCCAATCCTTGAAGAAGTACAAGACCAACGCGAGTAGCGTCCCCGCATGGAGCGCCACGTCAAATGCCAAGCCGGGATCCTGCCATCCGGCAAACCAAGGAAAAATTATCAGATGCGCGGTGCTGCTGACGGGCAGAAATTCCGTCAGCGCTTGCACCAAGGCAAGGATGATCGCCTGATAGAGAGGCATCGAAATTAGGGTTCCTTTTTTGCCGGTTGCGCTGTCGATGCGCCCGGCAGAATTTTCCGCATCTCGTATGCATCAACGCGGCCGAGATAATAGCGTTTCAAAGTCGCCTCGATACGATAGCCGTGACTCTTCCAGAAGGCAACGGCCGGTTCATTGTCGATTGCGGTTTCCAGCAAGATGGAGCGCACGCCCCGCAAGGCAAGGTTTGATTCGAGTTTCTCGAGCAGCGCGGCCCCGACGCCGTGCCTGCGGTGCTTGGCATCCACGTCCAGCGTAATGATGTGCGCCAGGGGTGGATTTTCTTCGCTCACGATAAACCCCACGATGCGACCGGCATCCTCCGCCACGATGCAGTCGGCCGAGGGCAATGTCAAAAAATAGCGTAGCGTAGTTTTCGAATACGAGATGCCCGGCGGGAAGCAGGATTGATCCAACCTGTGCAACGCCGCAAAGTCGTGCGGGTCGTACGAGCGAAGGGTGGGCGGCATGGCGGGATTGTAGTCCAGAACGCCGCGGAACTGTCATATGTGGCGATTGCAAACTTACATTAAATGCTGTCACAATTTGTCACAATTCTGTGGTTCAGACACTAGCGCATGCCCTTAGCGGGACCCTTTAAAGACGCGGCGTTTTCGTTACCCCCTCCTTACATTTTCGATCCACCCCATGATTTTAGGTGTTGACTCGCTTTGTTCTGCATGTAATATATATAATGTACATGCAGACAGCGGCACAGCGACGCCAAAAACTCAGTCGCCTACGCCAGGAACTGCTCGAGTCTCTGGAGCGGCTGCGCCAGACGATCGAGGTGGCCTTGGCTCACAGCCCGTTAATCAAGGGCAGTGTCTACCAGATCGCCCGCCGCTGCGGAAATCCGAACTGCCGTTGCACCCGCAGTAAGCTGCATCGCAATTTCGTCCTGACCTGGAGTGAGCAGGGGCGCCACCACATGCGTTCCCTCCCGCCGGGACGGGTCGCCGAGATCCGCAAGAAAAGTAAGGAGTATGCTCGATTGCGTCGGGCCCGGAGCGAAATATTGGCACTTGGCAACCGCCTCCTGGCTCTCGTCGACGAGATTCAGGAGTTGCGCCGCGAGACTCTTAGAGATGACTGAGTCGGGACTATCGACGTCCGCCGCGATGCTGTTTGAGCGCGACGATGCGCGGGTGCTCGAAGCCTTTCGGCAAGGCGAGTTTGATTATGTCGATGCCATCGGCGAAGTCAGTGAAGCCGATTTCTTCCGGGTCATCACGGAACGCAAAATCTTAGACAAGCTGGCCGAGAGCTATCCCTCACCCCGGAAGCGCCACGACGTGCCCTTGTGGGTCTATCTGGCCAGCAATTTGTCCATGCGTTTTCACGGCGAGCATCACTTTCATGCCTTTCCCTTCCTGGTGCGCGCGAGCAGCATGATCGAGGCTTTTGGTCCGGCCATGGGCCGCAAGGCCACGCATCCCGAGACCGGCGACATCTCCCTGCGTTGTGAGGGATTTAA
>QHYI01000199.1 GCA_003223245.1 Acidobacteriota bacterium | reverse complement strand
TGCGGTTCAGCTTGGTGACGCGCACTTGCGCTTCCGTGCCGAGCAGCTCGTCCAGATTTTGCGTGGGTTTCAAGTCGTATTGCGAACCCGGCAGGAACGCACGTACGCCGATGTCCACTACCAGCCCGCCCTTGATGCGGTCGACCACTTTGCCCGTGATGGTTTCTTTGGCCTTGAACGCTGCGTCGATTCTTTCCCAGGTTTTGCGGCGCAGCACTTTCTGGTAGGAAACGATCTCGTAGCCGTCTTTGACCTCGCCCGAGCGCTGCACTTCAATCGTCGCGTTGGGGTCCGGCCGCGGAATTTCCGTCTCCGCGAACTCCGCTGCAGGAATCAATCCTTCGGTTTTTCCTCCGAGATCCACCACCACGCCGTGCTCGGTATAGGCCACGACCTTGACCTCGACCACTTGATGCGCGGCAGCCGCTTCCTGCTTCTCGTCGAACTCCTGCATCAGCTTGCTCATCTCTTCCGAGCCGGCAGCCTCTTCCTCCGCGGCAGCGGATTCGCTGGCAGCGGCAGCTTCTGCGTCCGACGCCACAGCCTCGCCGCGCGCTTCCGCCCCGTCCGGTGTTTCTGTCGCTTCCGCGGATGCCTGGACCCTAGGCGCAGCAGCGTGCGCCGGAGTCGCGGGCACTCCGTCCGAGGGTCGCACCTGCTCGGTCACTGGTTCGGCTTGAGGAGCAGTTTCTTCAGGTGTCCTTGCTTCGGCGTGGCTAGCTGCGGTTGCGGCGGCAGCCGCGATGTTCGACGGGTTTTCATGGTCAGGAAACATAGTTGTTGGCCTCCAGAAGATACTTCCGATGTGGCAGCCGCCGAGCGGCCCCACATTTTTTGGCGTAAATTCCTTGCGGAATCCCTACTAGGGTCTAGTGCAAGGTTGATTGACCGAAACACCAGGACACGGTCAAACGGGAAATGCTGCGAACGTCACGGCGTACGCTGCAACGGGAAAAGAATACTCGCCGCCGCGCTCCTATGTCAATGAAACTACTAGGCTAGTGTCAGCAGTATTCCCTACGGGCAGGACCTACAAGAGGTGTCCATCGGATAATTTTGTTGCCACTTACCTGCAAGGTCTCCATTCATGCCCGGGCCCGGCTGGACTGGCGCACTTCTCGGCGAAAATCCGGCGCGAGCACTTCGACCGTCCGGCACATTTCGTAGAGCCGCGACCGCATGCGCTCCCCAATTCGATCGGCGAGCGTTTCTTCGCGATTCACAATTAGACGACCATTGGGCAAGCGAGACTGCTTCTCAGGCACGTCATCTAAGAAATTTGTTGTCAGGATGGTACAGCGGCGATGAGTGAAGTCTCTTGAAGCTCGGATGTATCGTTCATTCAAAATATAGCCAATGATATCCAAGACCCAAGACGAAGGCTTGATTTCTCCAAGAGAGTCGATGACCAGCACCTCAACCTCGACGATAGGATTAAGTATTGACATTTGTGTAGCTTCGCTCTCTGGCCGATAGCTCTCTTGAACCTGCTTCAACAGCTTGCCGTACTCGCAAAAATAAGCAGCGAACCCACGCTTCAGCAATTCCTTTAGAGTCGCGACTGCGAGGTGGGTCTTGCCCGACCCTGAATTGCCCATAAACAAAAGGCCCGTGTCTGTAGTCGTTGGATATTCAAGCGCAAACTTCTGCGCTATCAACTTGGCTTGCTTGAGCGATAGCAAATGCTCGGGCTTATATCTGTCTCCATCATCCAAGTCGGTAACGAAGCTCTCGAAGTCGCAGGTCTCGTAACGTTTCGGAATGCTTGCTCGTTTTATTACCCGTTCGGCACGATTCTCCATGCTGCAGTCGCACCCTGTAGCCATCTTCCCCGGCGAGCCATCCCCTCTCGGCACGAGCTTCCAGCCGGTGCCTCCGCAAAGTGGGCAATTCTCAAGTGCCATAACGACAGCATAAGGTCGGAAATCTTCTACGGCAAGACGCTACTCTGGGAAAACTGTGGAAGGCTTTTCCAGCGTTTGCGGCGGGCGAAATGGTGATTCTTTTCCAGATTCTCTACAACTTAGAACTGACGATTGAAAACTTCGATCACCGCACCACCCTCGGCGTGGCTCTCACAATCGCGTTTCGCGGCGCCCGCTCCCGCGCATAGGATGCCGCCACGCGCGACAGCTCTTGCTGCACGACCTGCGCGAATTCGCCCATCTGCTTTTCCATCTCAATCATTTTCTCGCGCATGTTCAAAATAATTTCGATGCCCGCCAGATTTACGCCCATGTCCCGCGCCAGGGTCAGAATCACTTCCAGCCGCTCCAGGTCCGCATCGGTGTACAACCGCGTATTCCCCTGGGAACGCGACGGCTTTAGCAGCCCCACGCGCTCGTATAGCCTGAGTGTCTGCGGATGCAGCTTGTAAAGCTCCGCGACGGAACTGATCATGTACCCTGCTTTCGCCCGTTTTTTCGCTCGCCCGGCCATATTCGCAGTTCCCAGTTTTCAGTCATCAGTTCAAACCACGGAGTCAGGGTAATTGGTTCGCTCGCTTGAGCCTCGCGGCTCAACTAAAACTGACAACCGAGAACTGACCACTGAAGACTGACGACTCCTCTCAAACTCCAGCTTTGCTGAACAAATCCTTCCGCGGATCCTCGGGCGCCACTTTTTCCAGATCCTTCATCAACGTCCGCACGCGCTCATCAGTCGGCTGCGGCACAACCACTTGAATTTCCACGTACTGGTCGCCGCGCGTTCCGTTCCTCGCGTTGGGCACGCCTTTTTCTCTCAGCCTTAGGCTCTTGCCGCTGTTCGTTCCCGGGGGAATCCGCACCAGCGCCCGTCCATCCATCGTCGGCACTTCGATCTTCGCACCCAGCGTCGCCTCGGCGACGGTTACGGGAACTTTGGCGTACAAGTCATTTCCCCGCCGCTCAAAGAAGGGATGAGGCCGCACGATCACGCGCAGATACAAATCCCCGGGCCGCGCTCCCATGGTTCCGGCATTTCCTTTTCCTGGCACACGCACGCGCCCGCCATTGGCCACGCCCGCCGGAATGCGCACATCAATCATTTCCGTGCGCCGCACGCGCCCTTCACCTCCGCAGGTCCGGCAGGCGGTCCGCAGCTTGCCTGTTCCTCCACAGCGCGTGCACGGCACGTTAAAACGCATTTTGCCCGCGGCCTGTTGGATGGACCCTGAGCCGTGGCACGTCGGGCAAGTTTGCGGCGACCCGACTGCTCCTGTCCCGTGGCAAGTCTCGCAAGCATCCATCCGCGTAATCGATATCTTCTTCACCGCGCCGCGCACGGCGTCCCAGAAATCGATTTCGATCTGATATTCGAGGTCCGCGCCCGGTTCGCGTTCCGGTTCCGCAACCGCGCCGCTGCGTCCGCCAAAAAACTGGCTGAAGAGATCGCGGAAACTCGTTCCGCCGGTGCCCGCACCACCGCCGAAATCAAAGCCACCAAAATCGAAATTCACTCCGGGCTCACTCGCGCTTTGCCCTCCTCCCGGATAGCCGCCCGGCGGCAAGTTGTCGCTGTAGAAGCCATACTGGTCGTACATCTGCCGCTTCTTCGAGTCCGAGAGGACGTCGTAGGCTTCCTGGATATACTTGCGCGCCAGCTTGCGGAACGCCGTGCGAATATCCTTCAAGCTGGCCTTGCGCGGCACTCCCAGCACTTCGTAATAATCTAGTTTTGTCGTTGTCGGCATGTTTGCGCCAACCCGTGGCGCTGCATTCCTTCGAAAAGCAGGATCGTTGCATCCCCGCACTCACGACAGCAGATTCTCTTGCAGGGACACGATCCACCGCGCCCCTACACGACCCTGCTCATTCCTCAGCTTCAGCAATCTCTGGCGCGGTGTTTGCGGCGATTGGCCGCGCCTCACGCAACAGAGAGGCGAAGGAAGCAAGCCCTTTCTTCGTTCCTTCTGCTCGGTTCCACCGCAGTGGTTTACTGGAATCAAGAATCTCCAGCCTGTTGTTCAACAACAGCTTCGCACGGGCGATTTGCGGGTTGCGCGGATCGAGCCGGTTTAGCTCTTCCGCTAAAGCCCACATGCAGTTTTCCAGCTGGGTAATGCGCTCAACCACCTGCGGCATGGAAGACTGCGCCTTCGCAACTTGGTCGAACGTGGTTTCGCCGTCAATATGCTCGACAAATTCCTCGGCCACCGTCCTATCGGCCTTCGGGTCCGGGTGAACATTCATCGGCATCTGCGAAAGGGGCCCAGCCATAGTTGTTTCTCCCCAACTTCACCGCGGCGGAAAAAAAAGAAGCCACAGTTTCAGAAACAAGGTTCTTTCTTTTCCCATTTACAACTGACAACCGTTCCTAGTTCGGCTTCTTGCTGTCATCCACATCCACGTACTCGGCGTCAATCACGTCGCCGGGCTTCTTCTGTTCTTGGCCGGAGCCGCTTGCGCTGGAGGAAGAAGAGGATCCGCCTCCGGCGCCCGCCCCGGCAGCTTGTGCGGTTTTATACAGCTCCTCAGCGATCGTGTGCATCGCGCGCTCCACGTTTTCCGTGGCTGAGCGAAGCCGCGCCGTTCCGCCTTCAGCCATGGCCTTCTTGGCGTCTTCGAGGGCCTCTTCGACCTTCTTAACCTCCGCTTCGGGCAGCTTGTCCCGGTTTTCGCGAATGGTCTTTTCCGCCTGATAGACAATGCCGTCCAGGCGGTTCCGCGATTCCACTTCTTCCATGCGGCGGCGGTCTTCTTCACCGTGCGATTCGGCCTCCTGCCGCATTTTCTCAGCCTCTTCCTTGGTCAAACCGCTGGACGCGGTGATGGTGATCTTCTGCTCTTTGCCCGTGGCTTTATCCTTGGCGCTTACGTTCAAGATGCCATTCGCATCGATGTCGAAAGTAACTTCAATCTGCGGCACGCCGCGCGGCGCGGGGGGAATTCCGTCCAACTTGAATTTGCCCAGCGAACGGTTGTCCGCCGCGAACTTGCGTTCGCCCTGCAGTACGTGGATCTCCACGCCGGGCTGGTTGTCTGACGCCGTCGAATACGTCTCCACCTTGCGCGTTGGGATCGTCGTGTTGCGCGGAATCTGCACGGTCATCACGCCGCCGAGCGTCTCCACGCCCAGCGAAAGCGGCGTTACGTCCAGCAGCAGGATGTCTTTGACTTCGCCGGCCAGCACCGCGCCCTGAATTGCCGCGCCCACGGCCACGACTTCGTCCGGGTTCACGCCCTTGTGCGGTTCCTTCCCGTTGAAGAAGTTGCGCACCAGCGTCTGCACTTTAGGAATACGCGTCGAGCCGCCGACGAGCACGACTTCCTGGATGTCGTTGGGCGAAAGCTTGGCATCTTCCAGTGCCAGCTTCACCGGCTTCATCGAGCGCTCGAGCAGGTCGTTCACCATCTGCTCCAGGCGCGTTCGCGTCAGCTTGAGCTGCATGTGCAGAGGTCCGCTCGATCCCGCGGTGACGAACGGCAGATTGATTTCCGTCTCCATCATCTGCGACAGCTCGATCTTGGCCTTCTCCGCCGCTTCCTTCAGCCGCTGCAGGGCCATGCGGTCTTTGCTCAGATCAATGTTGTTTTCTTTCTTGAACTCGTCGATGAGCCAGTCCACGATGCGCTGGTCGACGTCGTCGCCGCCCAGGTGGGTGTCGCCGTTGGTGGATTTCACTTCCACCACACCGCTGCCCACTTCCAGCACGGAAATATCGAACGTGCCACCGCCCAAGTCGTACACCGCGATGGTCTCGTCGCTTTTCTTATCAAGTCCGTATGCCAGAGCTGCCGCCGTCGGTTCATTAATGATGCGCACCACTTCCATGCCGGCGATTTCGCCGGCCTGCTTGGTGGCTTGCCGCTGCGCGTCGTTGAAGTACGCCGGGACGGTGATCACCGCCTTGCTGACCTTTTCTCCGAGGAAATCTTCCGCCGCCGTCTTCAGCTTGGTCAGAATCATTGCGGAAATCTCCGGCGGACTGTAGAGCTTGCCGGAAATCTCCACACGCGCGTCATCATGCGGGCCCCTTACGACTTTATAGGGCACGCGGCGCATCTCTTCGCCGATTTCTTCATACCTGCGGCCCATGAAGCGCTTGATCGAATACACGGTGTTCTCGGGATTCGTCACCGCCTGCCGCTTGGCCACTTGCCCCACCAGACGCTCGCCCGTCTTCGTGATGGCCACGACCGACGGTGTCGTTCGCGACCCTTCCTGGTTCGGAATCACCACCGGCTCGCCGCCCTGCATGACGGCGACGACCGAGTTGGTCGTCCCCAGGTCAATTCCAATAATCTTGCTCATAAGCCCTTAGCCTCCTCAAACCGTTTGGCCGTTGCCCATGGCCTTTCTTCGCACTGCCTCCGGGCAAGTTCGGCTCAGTCCTCGCGTTCCAAGCCCAGCTTGGAGCAAGTATACAAGTTGAGTGTAGCCTTGTCAAGTTTCCTAAGTTTTATTTAACGCCTTTATTTTCATAATGTTACAACCACATTTCCCGCAATTCCCAAGGGTTTGGCACCGTCAATGGGCAACCAGAACAACGTCGCCCAGAAACCAACTCAGCTGAGGCTCGTCTGCGGGCCGCGTTCTGTTTGCAGTGTGTCTGGCAGGGATCCGAGCTGCTGTTGGGTACCGCTGGCCGCTTGCTGGTCTTACTTACTATTTTTGGCCCGTTCGCGGTAGAATTTTCTCTGGCTCTCTAAACGTGCCATCACTATAAGATAAGGCGTTCCGGAGGTTGGTGTGAATCGTCGGCGCATCTTGGTTGGAATCATTGGTGTGACCCTCCTCATTTTAGGAATTTTCTTCCTGCCCTCGCTCTACCAAGTGCCTCCTCCTCCTAGGATCGTTCCTCCCTCTGGCCCGGCTCCTGCCCCGGCGCCGGCGGCCCCCACGGAAACGGCCGCGGTTAAACAACGTTCCCTTCTCGCCGCCTCAGCGCTCGCCGCGGAAGCAGCTCCCCCGCCGCCCGCGCAAAATGCATTCCTGCAGGACGTCGACCCCCACAAAGCGTTTGGGTCGAAGAATGCGCCCGTGGTCATGGAAGAGTTCAGCGATTACCAGTGTCCCTCGTGCAAAGCGCTCTACATCAACACCAACCGCCTGCTCATGGACAACTTCGTCAGCACCGGAAAGGTCTACCTGATTCACCGCGACTTTCCTCTAACCATGCACGCGTATTCCCGCATTGCGGCGCGCTACGCTCGAGCAGCCGCGGAAATTGGCAAAATCGAGCCGGTGGAGCAGGCCCTTTACCAGAACCAGGAGAAGTGGGAGCAGAACGGCGACGTGGACGGCACGGTTGCCGCCGTCCTTACTCCTGCGGAGATGAACAAAGTCCGCGCGCTTGTCAAAGGCGGCACTTTGGATGCGTTGATCGACAAGGATTTTGCGCTCGGTCAAATGTACCGCGTCAACCAGACGCCGACTACGATTTTCCATTGCAAGGGCCAGACGTATCCGTTTCCGGGGGTCATGACCTACGACACGCTGAAGCAGTTTCTGGATCAACTGCTTTCGCAGAAGTAGGATGAGAGCAGAGTCTGTTCAAAAACCGCGAACTAACAACTGATACTCGAAAATGCTCGAATCCAGCCCATTCAATTTCCGCCGCGTGGTCATCTGGATCGGCCGCCTGCTGCTCGGCGGAATCTCGGTCTACGCCGGCGTCTCCAAAATTTTCTTTCCCAACACGCACTTGTGGCCGATGTTCGTCCTGAAATTTTCCATCTCCACGAATCTTGCGACGTTTGCACAACAAGTAGAGGCGTACAAATTGCTTTCGCCCGCGGGCGTGGATTTCGTCGCGCACACTCTGCCATTTACGGAAATCGCGCTGGGCCTGCTTCTACTGATTGGCTGGGGCCTGCGAGTCTGGGCATCGCTTGTAACTTTGATCATGGGGGGATTCTTGGCTGTAGTGACCCGCGCCTACCTGCTGCACATGAACATCAACTGCGGTTGCTTCGCCACGCCGGAGCCGCTGACCGGCATGACGGTAATTCGGGACAGCCTTTTTGTCGCGCTTGCGGTGCTCATGACGGTCTTCGCATTTATTGAAGCCCACCAGCCTCACCCCTGGTCTGCGCCAGAAAAGACCGCGTCATCGATACAGGAGAATTGAGGTGTCGAAGTTCCGCCAATCCGAGGCGAGGGGAGCAGCAGCGTTCCTTTTGTTTCTCTTTTTGTCCTCCACTTTGGTGTTTGCACAGAGTCAACCGTCAAATCCCGGCTCAGAAGAATCGCGAGAGCGAACTGTATTGAGGAACAAAATAAAGAGTAAACCGAGATTAACGTGAAATCGCTCACCGAATATCTTGAACTGGCGAGGAAAGCCCACGGCCATTTGTGCGCGGGCCAAGTTCTCGGCGTACGCCTGGCCATGCTGGGCCTGCGCGAATTGGGCATCGACGACGCCGAGGGCGGGCGCAAGCGCCTGGTGACCTACGTGGAGATTGACCGCTGCGTCACCGATGCCGTTGCGGTGGTGGCCAACTGCCGGCTTGGCAAGCGCGCGCTGAAATTTCGCGACTGGGGCAAAGTCGCGGCCACTTTTGTGGATTTGCAGACCGGTCGCGCCATCCGCGTGGCGGCAAAAGAATCCTCCAAGCAAGCGGCCCGCGAACGATTTCCCGAACTCGACAAAGAAGCGGGTCAACAGAAAGCTTACGCCGAACTTCCCGACGAAGTCTTGTTTGACAGGCAATGGGTGAAGGTGGAAGTCGCGCCGGAAGATTTGCCGGGCTTCAAAGGCCGGCGCGTCGTATGCGCCGAATGCGGCGAAGGCATCAACTTCAAGCGCGAAGTCGTGGTTAAGGGCCGCACGCTGTGCCGTGCGTGCGCTGGCGAAAGCTACTACAAAGCGGCGGAGTGATTCTAGCGCAAGGTAACGACAGGACCTCCAGGCTCGTGAGTCTTTTGCGGCTCGCCACCGACTTTTACGGGTTCGATCTTGAGCATGCGGAGGACCGCAGGCGCGATCAGTGCCAGGAAAATGCAAATGAGCAAAGACCGGCAACGCCTTCTAGCGTTTCCATAACCGTGCGTTACAGCTCCAGCGTCTAAAACTCTTGCGTCAGCGCCGCTTGCAACTTCGGCTTGTTCCAGTCAGCGGCGGAAATATACCTGAAGAGCCTTGACGCGCGTTCCGCTCGAGATGCCCACAACAACGACCGCGAAGCGAATATATTTTTCAAAACCGCTGCGGAGGACGGGGTCAACCACGAAGCGGCGCAAAATGGTGTCGATGGCTTCTCGGGAAATCCAGGCGATGGTGACAGACAAAGCGAGCAGGGCAACAAACACGCGGGTGACTCCCGGGCCTAAATTTTAATTTGCGGGACGTGATTATTGCAGAGATAAAGGCGCGACCCAAGGGGAAGTTTCAGCGTGTTTCCAAAGCGCAATGCTTGCGAAACACAATGTTGTTTGCGAAGGTTCTCTCCGTTTGGTTCTGCGCTAAAATTATTCTTTGATGCTTAGCCTCCCCCCGATCACCCTTCGGTTGCGCAGTTTCAAGCTGATCGACCGCGTGGCGCTAGCTTTTCTTCTGCTCTGCTCCATTTTGTTCGGCACCGCCTGCGGATTGCTTTTTGTGTACGCTAGCGACCTGCCCGAGATTCGCGCCCTCGAAACCTATCGCCCTAACGTGGTCACGGAAATTTACGCCGACGATGGCCAGCTGGTGGGCAGCTTCGCATTGCAGCGTCGCATCCTGATGACCTACGAGCAATGTCCCAGAGTCCTCTACCACGCGGTCACGGCCATCGAAGACCAGCATTTCGAGCAGCATTGGGGCATCGACTTCCCGCGCATGTTCACAGCCGCCCTGCGCCACATCACCCGTGGCCGCCGCGCCGGCGGCGCCAGCACCATCACCATGCAGCTCGCGGGCAATCTCTTTCTGGACCGCAGCGACATCAGCTTTCGCCGCAAAGCGGAAGAAACCCTTCTGGCGCTGCAAATCGAACGGCGCTACAGCAAGCCGCAAATTTTCACCATGTACGCGAACCAGGTCTACCTGGCGCACGGCAATTACGGATTTGCCGCGGCCGCGCAATTTTATTTCGGCAAGCCGGTCACGGATTTGACACTCCGCGAAGCGGCCCTGCTCGCCGGGATGATCAACGGTCCGAAATATTCTCCGCTGCTCAATCCACAAGGCGCGCTGGCGCGGCGCAACCTCGTGCTGCATCGCATGAGGGAAGAAGGAAAAATCACAGCACAAGAGGAAGCCACGGCGATGAGCTCGCCCCTCGGCTTGCACATCCAGTACCCGCGCAACGACCTCGCGCCCTACTTTTTCGAAGAGATTCGGAAATATCTGGAAGAAAAGTATGGAACCGCAGCGGTCCACGAGCGCGGACTCCGCGTTTACACCACGCTGAATGTGCACATGCAGCAGGCGGCCAATCAAGCGGTGCGCGACGGCCTGCATGCCTACGAACGCCACCACGGCTGGAAGGGCAATCTGCCCAACGTAGTGCGCGACAACCTCGGCAAGCTCGACACCTATGAGGACGAAGATTGGCGCCACGCCATTGAAAAAGGAAGTTACGTCACGGGTCTCGTGCTAAGCGTGAACGACCGCGATGCGCTCATTAAAATCGGGCCGTACCGGGCCATCCTTTCTGCGCCGGATTTTGTCTGGACGGGTCGCAAGAAGCCTTCGGAATTGCTGAAGGTCGGCGACCTGGCGCAGTTTTCGATTCAGGAATTGCGCAGCACGACCGCGCGCGTACAACTCGAACAACAACCCGGACCGCAGGGCGCGTTGCTGTGCATCGACAATGCCACGGGCGAGATCAAAGCCATGGTCGGCGGCTACAGCTTTGAAGATTCCAAGTTCAACCGCGCCACGCAAGCGCTGCGGCAGGTCGGCAGCTCGTTCAAAATATACGTTTATGCCGACGCTTTGGAAAAAGGCGCTTCGCCGTTCGACACGATTGTGGACGCGCCGTTTACAACGATTAGTGGCGGGCAACCCTACACGCCGCACAATTACGACGAAAAGTTTGAAGGCACGATCACCTTGCGCCGCGCGCTGGCGGGTTCGCGCAACGTTCCTGCCGTAAAGCTGGCGGAAAAAGAGGGCATCAACACGGTTGTGGATATGGCGCGGCGCTTTGGCATTACCACGCCATTGCCGCCGTATTTGCCGCTGGCCCTGGGAGCGGCGGACATGAAGTTGATCGAGCATGTCTCCGCCTTCACGGTGTTTCCCAACGACGGCATCCGCATCGATCCCTACATGATCCGGCGCGTGACCAGCTACGATGGCGCGCTGCTCGAGGAAGCGCATCCCGAAGTGCATGACGTTATTTCCCCGGAAGTTGCGCGCACGATGACCGCGATGCTCGAAGAGGTGATCAAGTTCGGCACGGGCGTCGCGGCGAAGGCGTTGGGCCGGCCTGCTGCGGGCAAGACCGGCACCACGCAAGACTATACCGACGCCTGGTTCATAGGCTACACCCCACAGATTACCGCGGGCGTCTGGGTGGGCTTCGACGACAAACAAATCTCCCTTGGCAAAAGAGAAACGGGCGCGCGTGCGGCGCTGCCAATCTGGCGGGAATTCATGGAAGGTGCGCTCGCAGGCATTCCCGTGACCGATTTTCCCAACGTTGTTCCACTCGAGGAGTTGGCCGGCGAGCATCCACTCCAACTGGATACACCCGACACGGCGCCAACCGAAGACGAACCGCCTCCGCCCAAAGAAAAACCGCCGGCCCCCTCCCCACCCACAAAGGCCACAACCGCAAACACGAATGGCAGCAGTGCTAGGCAGCCATAGAGTTCTAGAGGCTAAAATGCTCAACCGGACAGCTGTGCCTAACTGCTAGCTTCGAAACGGGTCCCACCCGCCGGCTGCCAGCGGGCGCTCGCGGCCATTTTCTTCGCGCAAAACCAGCTTGGGTCCTTTTGTGATCTCTCCAATAGGTGTGAGCGATATGCCTTGGAAGGCGCGAGGCAGGAGTTTCGCCTTCCGCCGCGGCACGGTAAACAACAGTTCGTAGTCGTCTCCGCCATGCAAAGCAAGGCCGAGGAGATTCAGCCCATAGTGTTGCGCGATCACGGGATCCTGTATGGGCGGAATTTTCTCCTCCTCCAGACGAGCACCAACGCCGCTTGCCGCGCATAGCCGTGGCAGATCGCCCGAGAGACCATCGGAAAGGTCCATCATCGCGCTGGCAAGGCGTGTTTTGGCAAGCCATTGTCCCAACGACAGCCGCGGCTCCGGGTAGAGATGCTTCTTCGTAAGGGCATCGTTTGGTTTACGTAGCTCGCGGCGGCCGCTCAGAAGGCGAAGGCCCAGTTCGGCTTCTCCCAGGTGGCCGCTGACATATACCAAATCGCCCGGGCGCGCGCCTGACCGAAGCAAGGCGCGTCCCTTTTGCACCTCGCCAATGACGGTCACGTTTATGGAAATCTCCTGTCGGCGCGTGGTGTCTCCGCCAGCCAAAGGACACTGAAATTTTCGCGACGCTCGGCCGAGGCCGGCCAGAAATTTGCTAAGCCAGCGACCGGTGTGTGTGTCGGGAAGCGCCAAGCTCAGCAGGAAGCACCGGGGGCCTCCACCCATCGCCGCGATGTCACTGACGGCCCGGGCCAGGCATTTCCATCCCACCGAATCGGGAGGATGCTTTTCGCGCAGAAAATGGGTTCCTTCGAGGAACCAGTCACAAGTAAGGATAATTTCTTGGCCTGCCCTGGGACGAAAAAGGGCCGCATCGTCACCCCTACCGAGGCGGACTTCCGGTGAGGCATCGGGGCGCCGCCCGAACGCCCTATCAATCTTGCTAATCAGTTCGTTTTCACGCACGGGTCACGACCAAGATAGGGTCTCTCCTTGGCTCTTTCTGCTCCTTGTTCTGCGTTGCATTCAGACGACATAGCGTTATAGCGTACTTTGGCTGTTCCGGGCTCGGGAATCGGCCGTACGCATACGCCGAAGACCTTCTGAGGAAAGCGCGTACCTGTTCCTGGGTACAGGAAACTACTTAGAACTGCCTGTACCGGGCTAGTACTAAAATCAGGGTTGACGAACCCCCCGGCAGAAACTAGTATGTGCGAGGTCGCGAACCAACTCCTTCGGTTCAGATTAGACCGATATCAGTTTTCTGCGGGTACTGGGGTGAGTCACCCGCATTTTGGCAGCTAAAAGGTCCTTGAAGGGCCTCTAGGAGAACATGAGAGGCAAGAGCTATACATTTTTTATTGCGTCCACGCCGGGGAGGCTCCGGAAGGTGGTGGTACCAGCCTACCTAATACACGGCGTCGCCATTCTCGCGCTAATTGGCGCTATTAGCGTGACCGCTGCTCTGGCGGCCTACTCCCGGATGCTCTGGAAAGTGGGAAATTACAACGCCGTGCGGCACGAATTGGAAACCAGGACTCAGCAGTACCGCCAGCTGCAAGCCACCGTTAACGATACCAATCAGCGCCTCGATTCCCTGCAATCCCTCGCAACCGAAGTAGCCATGACCTACGGTGTGCTCCGGTACCATCCGGCGGCGTTTGATCAGAGCGACAACCCGGCAGACTCACAGGATGCGTTTGACCGTTCCATCGAGCAGTACACCTTCCTGAAACGCAATGCGGCGGTGGTCGCGGTGGCTAGCGGCGGATTGCGTCTGCTCCCGCAGAACTTCGCGGATTCCAGCTACACGCCTTCGATTTGGCCCGTGATGGGTCATATCACGGATAGCTTCGGTGAGCGGCTTGACCCGTTCAGCGGAGAAGGCGCGTTCCATACAGGCGTGGACGTAGCCACCGATTACGGCGCGCCCGTGCATGCGACGGCGGATGGCGTGGTTACTGTCGCGACGAATCACCCGGGCTACGGCCGGTTGGTTGTGATCGATCACGGATTTGGCATTACCACCTGGTACGCGCACCTTTCGGCGTTTTCCGCGGTACCGGGCTCGCGAGTGAAACGCGGCGAGGTCATCGGGTATACCGGTATTAGTGGCCGGTCCACAGGGCCCCACGTCCACTACGAAGTTCGCGTAAACAACGTCCCCGCTAATCCGTGGCGGTATATGAAGTCGAGTGCGGCGGGCGACTAGGGAGTTTGAGATCCAGCGGGAAGTACCGGCGGGCTTTGGTCCGCTTTTTATTTTCGGGCGCTCGAGCGAAAGACTTGGGGCGAACTGCAGAGTTTGTGCCTTTAGCGAATGGACTCCTAACTGTGACCTCCTTTCTTAGGGTGAAGCGTATCCCCCGCTGCGGGTTTGGCCGGGGCGGCGCTGGTTGACCCCAGCGATGAGCGCCGAACCGCTTCCAGAAAGCCTGGCGTAATTTCAAACACCACCCGGACCGACTGCGTGTCGCCGCGGTCGAGTTTCGTGACGTCCGCGCTCTTCAACAGCGCAAGGTAAGCTTCGCGCAAAGAGGGATCCAGTTGCTGACGAGTCCTGGCATCATTCAGTCCAGCCTGGGCCAGAGCAAAAACGCCATTCAACAAATCGGCCAGCCGGCGCGTGGTTTCTTCAGAAGTGGATTCTCCCTCGGTAACCACGCGCAGTCGATCGCTCTCCAGTTTTCCGGCAAGCGTGATCCACTGCAACTGATCGAGCATCGCGGAAAGCTCCGGGGAGGCCAAGCCTCCGGGAGCTTGCTCGGACAGCGTCTCGCCCGGAGCAGCTCCCTGGCGGATTACCGCAAAGATGGGCGAGCCCGCCAATCGTTCGAAACGCGCGTGCCATTCCATCATGTCATCGCTGCGTTTTCTGGCGCTTAGAATTTGCCCAAGATCGTTTCTATCCGATAAGGCCATGCGGCTGTCGCTCAGAAATGTGAAATTGATTTTTCCCCCACCGCGGTTCTCGCCAACAGCAAAAATCTCGCGGCTGCCGCGTCGTTCGACAGAGCCGGATTTGGCAGCCAGCGCCGAAATTCTTTGCCGGTCGAATCGTCCATCGGCAACCGCAAAAAAAGTGGACTCCCGTCCAGCCTTCTTAAATGCGATGGCCAAGTGATCGAGGTCGCGTTCGTAATTGAAGTTCGTCTCCTTGAGGAATTGCGTGTAATCCTCATCGGGCTGTGGTTCGGGAGCCCAGGCGAAAAGCTGCCGAACAAAGGGAGCATTCCGTAGGACGGCAACATCGGCGAAGACAACTGCGCTGGCATCCGGGGGCATCATTCCCAACAAATCGCCTCGCGTCGAGGAATCGCTCCGGTTGTACTGTTGGTGGATAAATAAGGCAGTAGCGGCTCCGAGAAGGGAGCCAACGGTCACGGCAATCCATTCACGCTTGCTCAATCTGATCTGCATCGAGTGCCCTTCGCAATTAGCGGCCTCCCATGAACCTACTCCGACACCCCCAAATCCTACCTGGAACGGGTGGGGAGTTGTGAGAAACTTGGGTCCCGCCCGCCATGCTGCAAAAGCTATGCTAAATGGTAGACGGGAAACAGGATATCCATGCTGGGCGCGGCCGTGAAGAGAAAGGATTTCCACAACCCTGGCTACTGACGTGCTTGCGCCAAGGAACTTCTCGTTGCAATTCTCATACCTCTTCTGGTATGTTTACTTGGTTTGAGCGGCGCTGGCGTAGCTCAGCTGGTAGAGCATCTGATTTGTAATCAGAGGGTCGGGGGTTCAATTCCCTCCGCCAGCTCCACCGGAAGTTTTCTGGGGAGCGAGGCGGAACGAAATCTGGCAGCAAAAGCCAACGGGCTGGTGTCTCTTGACACGAGTCCTATTTGTGTTTTTGTGCGGACCGTCTGGAAGTTATTGAAGAGCAAGTTGGAACCCGTGGTTCGCGTCGGAAAAGTTCGCAGGATGCGGGTTTCGCTTCCTGAATGACCTTGCGGGACGGGTGGGTGAGCGGTTAAAACCAGCAGACTGTAAATCTGCCGCTCCTTGCGGGCTACGAAGGTTCGAATCCTTCCCCGTCCACCAGGCGCTCGTCGTCGAATCAGATGCAACTGCCGTCGGCCGGCAGTAAATCGCACGAGGCGATGTTCGATTGAGCGGTCTCAATTTGCGGTGCAAGCCGCCCGGCAAGAATGCGCGGCGGGAAATGTTTTTTTGGCGTATCGCGGATGGAGCAGGCGAAGACAACAGGAAGCGGATTCGGCCTGGGTAGCTCAGTTGGTAGAGCGCGTCCTTGGTAAGGACGAGGTCACCGGTTCAATCCCGGTCCCAGGCTCCAGACTCTCAGGCGGGTGTCTGAGGTTGGAAGGTTTTGAGGGGCTTGAGCGGGGGTAACTCAACGGTAGAGTCTCACTCTTCCAAGGTGATGGTTGCGGGTTCAAATCCCGTCCCCCGCTCCAAAGTTTGAACTGCGGCGCCGCTTCGGTTTAAGGGCAGGCGCAGAAGGCGAAAGAACATGGCCAAGGAGAAATTCGAGCGCAGCAAGCCGCACGTGAACATCGGGACGATCGGGCACATCGATCATGGCAAGACGACGTTGACGGCCGCGATCACCAAGGTGCTTTCGAAGCACAACCCCAAGGTGCAGTTT
>QHYI01000064.1 GCA_003223245.1 Acidobacteriota bacterium | reverse complement strand
TTTCGGCTTTGCCGTAGACGCTTTGTACCAACTGCCTTCCGCGGCGGAGGTGGCCAAAACTCCCGCGATCGTTTCCTTGATCTCCATGATCTTCATCGATTTCAAGCGTCCTTTCCGAACCTCCTGGGTCCGCCTGCAGCAGGCAGGTTTTGGCGCTTGGATTTTCTCGTTCTTTGGCTTGTTGGCCACGCGTGACCATCGGCTCGAGCGCGCTCTGCACCTCGCCAAAACGGAGGCCAAGCTCTCCAAGAGCATCGCCTTCCTCAGCCGCACGCAGCGCATCTTTCAGCTCTGGCACGTGATCCACCGGCCGTTTAGTTATGCCTTCGCCATCCTGGCCATTATTCATATCGGCCTGGCCCTCTTTATGGGTTATAGAATCTAAAGGACTCGCATGAAAATCTTACTTTTAGTAGTGGGACTGACGGCTGTGCTCTTCGGCGCTGGCGCGTGCAAGAAACAGGCAAGCGACAGAGACGCCATCCGCTCCGGCATCTTGCAGCACCTGAATGCCATCGGCACTCTGAATATGAGCGCCATGGACATGGATTTTCGCAGCGTCTCGATCAACGGCAACCTGGCCCATGCAGAAGTGGAGTTTCGCCCAAAGACGGGTGGGGCACCCGGCGCGGGGATGCAAGTCGCTTACAACCTTGAAAAACGAGAAGGCTCCTGGGTGGTACTGAAAACGCAGCCTCTGGGGAGTATGTTCCAACATCCCGATCCCAATCAGAATCCGCATACCAATCAGGACGTGCATTCGGGCGCAATGCCGAAGTTCAGCGACATTTTAAATACGGTGAACACTCCGGCACAAGGGGCTCTCCCTCCGAGCCATCCTCCCGTCAATTCCCAGCAGCCCAGTTCCAATAGCGCTTCGACGAGTCCGAAGCTTCGCTGACGTTATGGACAATACCATCGCATTTCTGATTGCCGCAGGGTTGATTCTGCTCTTCACGCTGAATTATCTCCGGAAGGAGAAAAAAAGGGCCGCTAAGGCCCGCGAAGCAGCCGAGAAAGGGAAGTTATTCTCGGAAGGACCACAATCGCAACATCCGCACATTGACGCCAACTACTGCATCGGCTGCGCGGCTTGCACCATGGTTTGTCCGGAAGGTGATGTGCTCGCCATGCTCGGCGGCAAAGCCGTCATCGTTTATGGATACAAATGCATCGGTCATAGCCTGTGCGCCGAAGTTTGTCCGGTGGGCGCCATCACCATGGTCATGGCCAGTCCCAGCATGGGCGCCGACATCCCGTATCTGACGCCCGAATACGAGACCAGTATCAAGAATCTGTTCATCGTCGGGGAACTCGGCGGATTGGCCTTGATCAAAAATGCTGTCAATCAGGGCCGCGAGTGTATCGATACGATTGCCAATAGGCTGGCTTCGCGCAGCGGAATGCCCTCGTCGCCGGACGTCCATGATGTGGTAGTTGTTGGCGCGGGTCCGGCAGGCATCAGTACCTCGCTCCGCGCCATCGAGAAAAAGCTCAAATACGTCACGCTGGACGAAGGCGAAATCGGAGGAACCGTCGCCAAGTATCCCCGTCAGAAACTGGTAATGACCAGCCCGGTCGAATTTCCCATGTACGGGAAATTCAAAAAGACCGAACTCTCCAAAGAAGATTTGATCGCCTTTTGGAAAAAAGTCTGCGAGCGCGCCGATTTCAAGGTTCGCCAAGGGGAGAAAGTCGAAGATATCAAGAAAGGCCAGGATGGCATCTTTACCGTCAACACGCCCAAGGGCCAGTACCGCACGCGACACGTGGTGCTCGCGCTGGGCAAGAGCGGCAGCCCGCGCAAGCTTGGCGTTAAAGGGGAAGACCTTCCCAAGGTAATGTACCGCTTGATTGAGGCGGACCACTACGTGAACAAGAAAATCCTGGTCGTCGGCGGCGGCGACAGTGCCATCGAAGCGGCCATGGGTCTCGGTCACCAGGTCGGCAATCAGGTCATTTTGTCTTACCGCAAAGAAGCCTTCAGCCGCATCAAAGAGCGCAACGCCCAGCGCATCCAAGAGTCCATCCGCAAGGGCAAAGTCAATGTCATTTTCAACTCCAATCCTGTGGAATTTAGGAAAGAATCCGTGGTCCTGGAAGTGAATGGCAAAACCCAGGAAATTCCCAACGATTTTGTCTGGATCTTCGCGGGCGGCGAGCCCCCCACCGCGTTCCTCAAAAAAATTGGCGTGGGCTTTGGCGCCCAAGACCTCACCACCACGGGCAGCAAGGAAGTGAAAGAAGCCAGGGAAGCCAAGCAAACCTCCGCCGTTATGAACTAGGCAACCCAGACGCTAATCACGAAGCGGCCCGAAAAGGCCTTCGGGTCTAGCGCGGAGATAGGCTTCCCTTCCGTCACAACCTTGAAGAACCTCTGCTCCAAGACGACTTCTCGGCGCAATATGCCGTTGCGCAAGGGAAGCACAATCCGAAGGGCCGGCAATGTGGAGTCAGGTTGAGAAGAAATTTTCAGACCGGATGAACGCGAGAAAGCATTGGTAAGGTAGGACCAAAGGCGCCACTAAATTCTTTCGGAGACCGGACCAAGTATGAGTGTACTGTCCGCCATATCTCTCCCAAGCTTGCCTCCATTTCGGCGTTTGTTCGAAACTCGGCCAACGGTTCTCCACACTCCCGACATGCCAGGAAAACATAGAAAGCGCCGTCGCGGTCGAATCCTGTAAACTTCCTCGCCTCGCCGCCGCAGTTCGGGCAAACAATCTCTTTCTCGACTAGCTCGCCTTTCTCAATACGCACTCTTACATGGACAATGCCGCCCTCGTTCTTCAAATGATTTCTCCCCAATCCCTAAATTTCTGCGTATCAGAAGCTGTGGTTGCCGAAAACTTTAGACCGTGAAATAGCCTCGGTCAAGTCCCTACCTTTGACGACAATCCACCTTCTCGTTACTCGTCTTCATGTTGGAAAGGTCGCCCGTGTTATCGTCGTTACTATCCGGGTCGGGGCACCGGACAACAAATGCTTTTCATCAAGGGGACAGACCTTGATTAAGGATTAAGCCAACCGTGATTTCAATTTTGACCGGGCTCTTATTGAACGCCATAACCCGCGAGCGTGAGGTTGTCCCGGCGCAAGGATGCGTTTGCTCTCAGGAGCGCAGAATCATCGCCCAAGGCAGAACAGCGATGCTCTCCCGCGAACAAATCGACATCGTGAAATCTGATCTCTTGTTAGCTATGGAGCGGGATTTCGAAGGCTGCTACACGCTCAACCTTTCCTTGTTGCTAGCCCAAGATAACGGATTCGGCGATGCCGTCGTGTGGCAGGCTTTCTACGAATTATTTTCCGAGGGCTTATGCATGTTCGCCATCACCTCCGCTGGGCTTCGCTTTGCCAAAACTGGCCAGATATCCGAGGATGAAATCAAACAGCGCTGGCCGGACGCGCATATCTTCAGGGGCAGACCTTTCAGCGTGCCCAGTTCATCGGCCGGGGCCCCTTGATTTTCGGCGCACTGGCTTGTGGCCCGGCGATAGAGACCAAGCCGGAAATCAAACCGCGATACAGGACACAGGTAGAAGAAGAGTGGACACCACCGCTTCGAACCCAAATGCCACACAGAATCGTAGCTGGGACAAGCAGGTCGAGCGCGCGTGCCGAGGGTTGGCAACAGCTTTTGTTTTTGACTGCTTCTAATGGTTTTTTAATAGCATGCATAACCTGTCTCTATCGCATGAAGCTAGCAGAATGGGCGAGGCAACAGGGACTAGATTACAAGACGGCGTATCGCTGGTTCCCGGCCGGGATTCCGCCTGTGCCCTCGAAGCAGTTGCCCACCGGGACGATCCTCGTCGAGCCGGTGCCGTTGGCCGAGAAGCGCGGTGCGGCGGTCTACGCGACAACAGTATCGAGCGGAGACCAGAAGAAAGACCTCGAACGACAGTTGGCACGGCTGCTGGAGCATGCAACAGCGAAGGGTCTGTCTATTGTGAAGTCCGTCTCTAGAGATTGGCTCGGGACGGAATGGACAAACGTCGGACTGCTGCGAGATGCGACGCGTTCGCGTACACGGAGATTCAGGCCATCATTCGGGCTCGTAGTTACCAGGCCGGGATCGCGGTGCTTGATGCCGACCCGTCGTATAGCTCGATAATCGGGAAGTACAAGTTTGCTTCGCGCTACGGGCTCTCTGTCGCACAACGCCGCAGCCTGTGTTATAGCGCGGAGAGTGGATGATCTCGGGCAGCGATTGCCGAGTCAGTTCCAGGTCACCCCGCAGTTTGTGCCGCTTCGAATTACTTGCGTCGATTCCGGCGGTGTGTGTTCCGCCTTGGTGTGAGTGGGTAATGCTGGAAGCGAACCGACGACGCCGGGCGCAGCGCGGAACGAGACAGGTGGCTCGGCGGAAGACTCAGCGTGAAAAGCGGGAGAGGTGTGAGTTGACGAGATTGTAGGAGGAGGTGAG
>QHYI01000121.1 GCA_003223245.1 Acidobacteriota bacterium | reverse complement strand
TGGACGCCGCCGGCAAACCATCCGTGGCATCAAGCGGCCCGCCGCGAGGCGCAGAAGCGAGCCTCCAAGTTGGCGGCCACAGTATCGCGCCCGTTGTTGGCCAAGTCCTCCGCTGCGCCCTAACCGCTTCGCCCTTCGGGCTCCGCAGGGCTGCGCTCCGGACCAGGCCAACAAAACCGGGGATGCCGTAGGTCGAGGGTGACAGGAATCGTCGTTCCTAGAGCATCCTGGCGCGAAAATTTTTCGATAAAAGCAAAAAGCTCTTACGGGAAAGAAAAAGAGCCAAGAACCAGAACACAAAAAAGGGGACATTTCTAATGGGGTAAGAAAGGGGACATTTCTAAATGGCGTTGACACGTCTCTCTTATGTGCTTGACACCATTGTTTGTCCCGACTATAAGCAGCGACAGCCACTGAAAAGCGAAGCGGCGCGCATCCGGAAGTCCGAGAGTCGTGTGTTCGAATCGGCTGACCGTTAAAGGAGTGGCGGATTATGTTCGTACCTCACTCAGTTGCCTTCGCGCTTCTCATGATGATCGGCAGCGCCATTTGCTGGGGTTCCTGGGCGAACACTTACAAAGGCGTCAAGAATTATCGCTTCGAATTGTTCTATTGGGACTACGCCGTCGGGATTTTTCTGATTTCGCTTGTTCTCGCCTTCACGATGGGAAGCACGACCAACGATGCTTCGAGTTTCCTCAACAATATTCATTCCGCGGACCCTCGGAATTTCTACTACACGCTGGTCGGCGGCGCCGTTTTCAATCTGGCGAACCTTTTGCTGGTTGCCGCGATCGACATGGCCGGCCTGGCAACTGCATTCCCCGTTTCCATCGGCATCGCGCTCGTCGTTGGCGTGGTTTCCAGTTACATCCTGCAACCGAAAGGCAATCCCCTATTGCTCGCTGCCGGAGTCGCTTCTGCCATTCTTGCCGTAATCCTCGATGGCAAGGCTTATAGCAGCTTGCAGAAATCCGCCAGCTCCCTTTCTCGGAAAAGCATCATCGTTTCGGTCGTCTCGGGAGTCCTCATGGGTCTTTGGGCGCCTTTCGTTACCCACGCGATGACCCAGGGCCACACTCTGGGCCCGTACAGCGTTGGCGCGTTCTTCACGCTGGGCGCGCTTGTTTCCTGCTTCTTGTGGAACGTTTATTTCATGAAGAAGCCGCTCGTGGGCACTCCGGTGAATTTCAGCGACTTTTTCCGCGGGCCTTCCTCGGGACACTTGCTCGGCCTGTTTGGCGGAGCGATCTGGGGCACGGGAACGGTGTTCAACCTCGTGGCAGCGAATTTCACGGGCGTGGCGATTTCCTATGCCATCGGTCAATCCGCTCCTATGGTTGCTGCACTCTGGGGTGTTCTTGCTTGGAAGGAGTTTCAAGGAGCGAGTCGCCGCGCAACAACGTTTCTCGCGCTCATGTTTGTATTCTACCTTCTCGCGATTTTCCTGGTCGCTAGAGCCAACACCGCGAGCTGACCAGCGTACCTACGCAGCTCTACCCGACGAAAACATTGCGTGCGATGAACCACAAGTTCGCTGGCCGTTCCGCCAGCCGGCGCACAAACCACGGATACCAGAACGTCCCGTACGCCACCAGAACAATGGAAGTATAGCCTTCCGCAGCGAGCCGCTCCTGTTCGCCGCGCTGAATGCCATAAAGCATCTGCACTTCAAAATCCGATTTCGAAAAGCCTTCCTGCAGCGCTGCCGCCGCAAGCCGGCGGATCATCATCACGTCGTGCGTCGCGAACGCCACCCGATCACAGGATTTTTCTTTCTTGGCTTTGAGCAGATGTTTGCCGAGCGCGAAGTAATTTGCATCTACGTCGGCCTTTCGGGGAAACGCAATTTCCGGCGGCTCCATGTACGCGCCTTTGACCAAGCGAATCGACGGCCGCAGCGGCAGCAGCTTCGCAAGGTCATCTTTGGTTCGGTGAAGATAAGCTTGCAGGCAAACGCCCACATTGGGAAACTCGCCGAGCGCGCGGCGATACAAATCCAGCGTCACGTCTACGTAATTGCTCGCTTCCATGTCAATCCAAACGGTGGATTCTCTGGGCGCACGCGCAATGATGCTTTTCAGGTGTCCAAAGCAGAGATCGCGTGAAAGGTCCAGACCCAGTTGCGTAAGTTTGACGGAGACTTCCGTTTGCAAACCCTTTTGCCGCACGCGATCGAGCACTTCCAGATAATGGTCCGCAACTTCCTGCGCTTCCGCGCGATCGCTGATGTTTTCTCCCAGGCGGGTGAAGACCGTTGCGATCTTCCTTCCGCGAAGCGTCTGCGCAGCAATAAGCGCGTCGTCCAGCGTCTCGCCGGGCATAAAGCGCGAAACACTTCTCCTCACAAAGCGGTAATGCGAAGCGTGGTCTCGCAGCCAGCGGTTTTGCGAAGCGGCCAGCAGAAAAGAGCGCATCAGGCTCATAGTGCTTTTTTCTTCCCCGAATGGAGTCCGGCGATCGCTGCAAGCGCTTGCAGCGCCGCAGCACACTGAATTCTAAACCACTTTCTGCTAAACACCGAGCACGCGCAGCAGCGCCCCTGCCAGCGCTCCTCCCGCTAGCGGGCCCATGACGGGGACCGCCGCGTAACTCCAATCCGACCCGGCTTTGCCAGCAACCGGCAGAATCGCGTGCGCCACGCGCGGCCCCAGGTCTCTTGCCGGATTGATTGCATAGCCTGTCGTTCCGCCAAGCGACAGCCCAATGCCCCAAACCAGGCTCCCCACAAGATATGGTCCAAGCCCCGCCGCAGGCCCGCCCGCAGCCACGCTCTTGGAAAAAATCGCGCCTACCACAAAAACCAACACGAACGTACCAATCAACTCGCTCAGCAAATTCGCCAGCATTTTGCGAATTGCTGGCGCCGTGCAGAAGCACAAGAGTTTCGTCGCCGCATCGGGCGTTTCCTTCCAATGCGGCAGGTAATGCAGCCACACCAGCGCAGCGCCCACCATCGCTCCCAGCATCTGCGCCAAAAAATAAGGAAGAAACTTTGCAAAATTTCCATCGCGCACCGCGAAGCCTATGGTTACCGCGGGATTCAAATGTGCGTCGTTGCTCCCGCAGGCAATCGCCGTGAACACGCCCGCCATCACCGCCAGCGCCCATCCCGTCGTGATCACCATCCAGCCGCTGCTCTCCGCTTTTGAACGCTTTAGCAGCACGGCGGCGACTACGCCATCGCCCAACAAAATCAAAATCATGGTCCCAAGAAATTCACCGAGCCACGGTGAAGTCATAATTGTTCAAAAACCTCCTTTACGATTCCACCCAGTCAAATGAGCAGGTCACCGCTTTTTTCCATTGCCTGTAAAGCTGTTCGCGCTCCGCCTCGCCAAGAGACGGCTTCCACCTGCGGTCCACCGCCCAGTTGGCCCGCAATTCTTCCAATCCTGAAAAAAATTTCACGGCCAGCCCCGCCGCGTATGCTGCGCCCAGCGCGGTGGTCTCTTGAGTCATCGGCCGCACCACTTCGCGGCTCAAGATGTCCGCCTGAAACTGCATCAGCAGCTCGTTGGCCACCATGCCTCCATCCACGCGCAAGCTGGTCAGGGGAATCTGCGCATCTTTTTCCATCGCTTCGATCACTTCGCGAGTCTGAAACGCGCTGGCCTCCAGAACCGCGCGCGCAATATGTCCTTTATTCGCAAACCGGGTCAGCCCTGCGATCACGCCGCGCGCTGTTTCTTTCCAGTACGGCGCAAACAGTCCCGAAAACGCCGGCACAAAATACACTCCGCCGTTGTCGTCGACCGTCCGCGCCAGCGTCTCGACATCCGAGCTTTTCGCAATGATTGCCAGGTTGTCGCGCAGCCATTGCACCAGCGCTCCCGCGATGGCCACGCTGCCTTCCAGCGCATAATGTGCCGGCGCATTTCCGAACTTGTACGCCAGCGTCGTCAGCAACCCGAACTTCGACGGCACCAGTCGCGCGCCGGTGTTCATCAGCAAAAAGCATCCTGTGCCGTACGTGTTTTTCACTTCGCCAGGGCGAAAACACGCTTGACCGACCAGCGCCGCTTGCTGGTCTCCCAGAATCCCCGCCACAGGGACACCGCGAACCGCCGCAAGCGCGGCCTCGCCATAAACTTCGCTGCTGGAGCGCACTTGCGGCAGCATCGCTCGCGGCACCTCAAACGCCTCCAGCAACTTTTCGTCCCAATCCAGTGTTTTTATATTGAGGAGCTGTGTGCGGCTCGCATTTGTCACGTCTGTCGCGTGCACGCCTCCCCGGGCTCCGCCGGTGAGGTGCCAGAGAAGAAACGTATCGACATTTCCGAAAAGCAGTTCGCCCGCCGCGGCTTTCTCTCGCGCGCCGGGAATATTTTCGAGCAGCCAGCGCAGCTTCAGCCCGCTGAAATACGTGCTGAGTGGCAAGCCGGTTTCCGGACGGAAGCGGTCTTGTCCGCCTGCTGCGGCAAAGCGTTTCACGTCATCGGCAACACGGGTGTCTTGCCAAACGATGGCATTGGCAATCGGCTTTCCGGTCTGGCGCTCCCAAACCACCGTAGTTTCGCGCTGATTCGTAATGCCGACCGCCGCTAAATCCGCAGCGCGCAATCCGCGCTGCGACAGCGCGTCGCTGATCACTTCTTCGGTGCGCCGCAGAATCTCCAGCGGATCGTGCTCCACCCAGCCCGGCTTTGGGTAGATCTGCTCATGTTCTTTTTGCGCGACGGCACGCACGCGCCCCGCCTGGTCAAACACCATAAAGCGCGTGCTGGTTGTTCCTTGATCGATGGCTCCGATGTAATTTTTCAACCCAAGGCCACCTCTTTTGTCGCGTCGCAGCATACTACGCTATGCCTTTGTTTTGGAGCAGGGAAATCATGGCCGAGTTTGTGGTCTCGCTTCATACTTTTCGAAAAAGCGAATCACAGCCGTAATGCGGAACGGAAAAGGGCGCTGTTCCGCCCGAGCCGCGCGAATGCCTCTTTGAAGTTCCTCCCCGCATCTAATTAATTAGGAAAAAAGGGAGAAGGAACATGCATATGCTGAGACGCAGTTGTTTTCTCTTCACGGTTGGTGCGTTCGCTTTGTTGTCGGCATTTCTGGCGCCCAGCGCCTCGGCCGAGGCGCCGGGCAGCGTCACCATGACCGTCACCGCGCTCGGCAACAAAGAGGCCGAGCCACCGGCGATCAACAAAGAGGATGTGCAGTTCTACATCAATAAGGCGCACACGCAAATCGCCGATTGGCGTCACGGCGAGAAGCTTTATTTGGCGGTCCTGATCGATGATTCGCTCGACACCGACGTCGGCAACCAGTGGAATGATTTGAAGGCCTTTTTCAACGCTCAGCCTTCCACGACCTACATTTCCGTCTCTTACGCTCGAAACGGCACTGCTGAGGTGGCCCAGGATTTCACCAACGACCACGAACTGGACGCGAAAGCTTTGCGCCTTCCCATCGGCCCCGGGGCCTTCTCTAGCCCCTATCTTGCCGTTCTCGATCTTATCAAGCGCATGCCCGCCGGGCCCATGGAGCGGCGTTCCATTTTGCTGATTTCTTCGGGAATCGATTACTTCTACGGGAATTTCCCGGAGAGCCAGGAAGTCGAGCCTGCCTACGAACGCGCGCAGAAAGAAAATATCAATGTCTGGTCCATCTATTATCCCGACGCCGGGCATTTGGGCCGCCGGTGGTTTCGCACCTTCTACGGGCAGAACGACCTGAGCCGGCTGGCCCTCGAGAGCGGAGCCGAATCCTATTATCTTGCGACCTCGGAACCGGTCACTATCAAGCCGTACTTGGACGAACTGGCCAGGCACCTCCGCAACCAGTATCTGTTAACTTTCAAAGCCAGCGGGGGACCGAAGGGCCGCTTTCAGCGGGTGGAACTCGCGGCGGAAACTCCGGGCGTGCAATTTCTGCACGCTCCCGAGGCCTTCCTGCCCGCAGAGAAGTAAGTAATCAGCGAGCAACCTACTTGGTCATATGCCGCGATTCCGCGCTCACCGCTGTTGCTGAATGTCGCGGTTCTCGATCTCCCGCATGAGGGTTCTGCGCCTGAAAAAGTAAAGCCGCAGCTGAGAGGAAAGTTCTCGGGGGACGACGAATATCTGGTTGTGGGCGATTTCTGCGAACGAAACCGGGCCCCGCACAGGAATCAAGTGGGCGCCCCATTGAAACAGGAAACCGGCGTTCCAGAGGGTGAAGAGAACGATGATGGAGGCCGCTGTGGGAAACACGAAACGGGAGGAAGGAAACAGAGAGCCCAAACGGTGTAGCAGGAGCGCAAGACCAAAAATGAAAATGGGCGTCACCGAGATAAAAAACCGGTTTCCGAAAGCTGCTATCCCGGCCCAGTCGGGATAGCACGAAATCAAATAAAAGAACGCGGCGGCACCCGCAGAAAGATAGGAAGTGAGGGCTTTTGCCCGTCGCGGAGCGAAAACAAGGCCGAAGATCGCAAGCGCGAGAATGGGGGTCCAAGTCAGGAGCCCATGTTCGGTGGAAAACAAGATGGAATGCCAGTACGGCGCGGTCCAGTCCCATGCGACATGCTGGTAGGAGCCGAAGCGGAAGAACCCGCCGAAAATAATGTAGCGCGTGATGAGCGTGGGAATGAAACAAAGAATTACGGCCAGCAAGAAACAAAAATTTGCGGCGAACAGGGAACCCGCCTCGCGAAATTCTTCCGTTTTCCAGGCATCCCCATAGTGCACGAGCGATTCGATCAATGGTAAGACCAGAAAAACGCCGTTGGCAAAATAAACGTCGAGCATCAGCCCGGAAATCAGGCCCAGCAAAATCCATTGGAGAAACGTGCGCGAAGCGCGCGTGCGTTCCCAGTACCACAGGAAAAGACCCACGGCAAAAACGGAATGCGCGTGCGACCACGACGGATTGAAATACATGTAAACGGGAAGCGAGCTGGCTCCCCAGATTCCCAGCGTGGCGAGGAAGGCCCAGTGTTCCTCAACGTACTTCCGCGCCAGAGAATAGGAAAAAAGCAGGCCCAGGAATCCGTAAATCGCGGTGCCCAGGGCCATGGCCAGGAGGTAGGGAAACGAGAAGCCGTCGGCAGGGATGTGCGCTCCGTAAGCGTTAGAAAGATGCACGATGCCGTGGGCCACGAGAAGAAAGGGCGCCCAGAGGAGAGCCGGCCCGACGGAAAACAAGTTGTTGAGGTATCCCATCTCCGTGTAGTTCGCTGCGGAAAGCTGTCCGTTCGGAAGTGTTCGCGCCTGGGTAAAAGCAAGATTGGCATGCAGCCAGTCTTGTTCGAAATGAAGATTGTGCTGAATCAGCGGCGCGCGGGCGTAGGCGTAATATCCAACACCATCGCCGTGAACGATGGGATTCACCATAGGAAGCGAGCAAAGGAACAGAATGAAAAGGATTCGCGGATAGCGGGCCGGAGCATTCTTTTCGGCAGACGAACTCGTGGAACCGCTCCGGGTTAGCGGAGGGGCGCTCGTGACCGGACTCGCAAGCGCGCTTAACCGATCCCGCGTCTTGGCTAATTCGGGCAAGGGTTTGCTCAGGGCACGTCTACCTGATTTGAGCTTCATGTTAACAGAGCGGCGACTCCCTTGAAATGAAAAGCACGAGACTTCATCGACGCCATGGTGATCCCCCGGCGAGGAAAGCCACCCGTAGCTTCAACTTCATAAACGCTCCATTTGAATTTTATTTTCTGCCGAAGCTCGCGGACTGTATCAGGCAGAGGGGGCGCTCCGCACGCCTCGATTTGCTTGTCCATAGAGATGGGCGAAAGGCACCTTTAGACACTAACAACGTAGGACTAAAGACTTTAAAGGTGCAGGGGCCGCTTCTGCCTGACTTCGCGGCCCCTCTGCCTGGCACCCGGCAACCGAATTTCTTGCGAGCCGTGTCCCGTGCCGAACTTGGCTGACAAACTTCCCCGTCCGCAGCGTCAAGAACCTCTCTCAGGAGGAGGCCGGTTTGGCCCTGCCTCTTAGAACCGGAAAACAAATCCGGTCGACACGCGAAAGTTGTTCTGGTTCCGTGTGCCCGGGATGGTTCCCTCACGGAATCGCGTCAGCAAGTACTCCGTCTGAAATGGACGGATCGCGAAGTGATCCAACACCTTGTAATCCACGCCGCCGCCGGCAACGGCGTCACTCTCGAATAATGGCGGTAAGACACGCGCGGCCCAAAGAGGTAGGTTGAAAACGTGCCGCTCGCGCCCGAGTTTAGAATGTTTCCGTTCGTGTAGCCGCCGAAATCAGCGACGCCTCCGAGCCAGTTCGTGATGTTGTAGGCCGCGGAAGCGTTTCCCCCGTGCAGATGGAAGCTGTCCACGCCGGGCAGACCGGGATTCGCCTGCAGGTAAGAATATCCCGCGAAAATATCCACTTTAGGCGCCGTCTCCTGCGCAAAAGCTGAGACCGCGGAAAGTGAGAGTACAGCGAGTAAAGACACCCATAGCTTCGTCTTCATAAAGGCTCCATTTGAATTTAATTTTCTGCGCAGGCCCGCACGCTACAAGCGTCGCCGCGCTTTTCGCGGACTGCCTCAGGCAGGGGAGGCCGCGCTCCGCATTCCTCGATTTGGTTGTCCATAGAGATGCACGCGATCACCGCTTCGTTGTAAGTTTTTCGCAATTTTGCCTGACCTTGTAGCTACGCGTTGCGGAAGATTTCTACAAAAAACGGAAGCTTCCGTTGAACAGATCGAGGCGCGTAGCCGGTCTCTGCAAAATACCGCGAGGAAGTCGTGTGGAGTCAGGCGGCTTGCTTGATGTCCTGAGCGAAGCGAAGGGCCGCCGCTTTTCCTGCTGCTGAATTCGTACTGGTGTTTTGCAACCTGCAGTGGAGAAACGCAGTACTAAAAATCAAAGAACTAAAACCAAAACGGAGTACTGACCACTCGAGACTTTTTACAGCAGCGGTTCCCCCGCATCCCGCGCAATCGCCTCGCGCGTGGCATCCCGCAAGCGAATCAATTCCTGCCACTGCGAAGGTTCGTCCTCGCCCGCTTCCTTGCCTGCCATCTTTGGATAGATCGGCGGATGCACGGTAATCGTGACGCTGCCGGGCCGCGGCAAATACTCCCCGTCTCGCAACACTTTGCGCGTGCCAGCAAGCGAAATCGGCAGAAGGGGCGCGCCGGTGGCAACCGATGCCTTGAAAGCGCCAAGCTGGAACGGCCGCACGCCATCTTCTCTGGTGAATGTGCCTTCCGGAAAGAAAAAAACCGACTCGCCGCTGCGCAGGAATTCCTCCACTTCCCGCACCTGCCGCAGGCGCGACTCGGGATCCGCGCGGTCAAAGCTAAGATGCCCCATGCGATCCACAAACGCCCCAACAAACGGCCATTCTCGCACCTCCGCCTTGGCCACGAAGCGGTACCCCGCCCCCAGGCCCAAGAGTAGCGGCAGCACGTCGAAATAGCTGGCGTGGTTCGAAGCAAAGATTTTCGCGCCCGGCATGTCCATGTTTTCCTTGCCGACAATGCGCACTCGGTAGCCGGTCAACGCGAACGGAATTTTCAGCGCCGAAGCGGTGTAACGTCCCGCCGTGCGATGATCGTGGATGAGATAGAGAAGCGCCCAGGTCGGCACGAGCCACAATACAAATACCACCCAGGAATACACGCCGTACAAAATCTCCAATCCACGTTTTAATCCCCGGAGAATTGCTCGGCCAGCGTTGTGCAGCCCGCTCCTAACGCCCAGCCGCACAATCTGTAGCCAAGCCGGAGCGCGGCTCGCCGAAAGCGTGCCCGCAAGGTAAAGCTGCTTGGTTTCTTCGCGGCGCAGTTTGCCGCTTGAGGTCTTGGGAATACTTCCCGGCGAAATCAATTCCACGCGATCCGGCGGCAACCCCAGGCCTTCCCATACGAGTTCGGTGACTTTCGCCGCGAGGGTTCGGCGGCGCGCCACGTCCCGTTCGCGCGTTTCCGCCGCCACCACCAATTTTTCCGTGCCGCTTTCCTCATCCCTTAAACCAAACGCCACCACGCATCCCTTCCGAATCCCCTCGGCCCGCGTCGCCAGCTCTTCGACTTCGTGCGGATACAAATTGCGTCCACCCTTGATGATGATGTCCTTCACACGGCCGGTAACGTAAATCTCTCCCTCACCGCAATAGGCGCGGTCGCCCGAGTTCAGCCACGGAAATCCTCCATCGCTCGCCTTGGAGCCCTCAGGAAGCAGCGCTTCGGTGGCCTTCGGGTTACGATAGTAGCCGCTGGTTGCCGAAGGGCCGCGGAACCAGAGAAATCCTTCCGCGCGCTCTGGCACTTCCTCGCCATCCCGGTCCACGATACGCACTTCGTGGCCTGGTAGAGGTTTTCCGGAAGAAACAAAGGAAATCGCCGTCTCGTCCTCGGCTGCCGCCGGCACCGCGCGTCCTTTCAAAGTAAACGTCTCACGCTCCACGCGATCAATCTGCGGCCCGCGACCGAGCGGGGGCAGGGTGACTCCGAGCGTGGCCTCTGCCAATCCATAGACCGGCAATTGCGCTTCACGGTGGAATCCGTACTTTGCGAACCGCTCGCCGAAACGGTCTAGCGTCTCGGGATTCACCGGCTCCGCGCCATTCAACGCCGCGCGCCACGAGTTCAGGTCCACTCCCTGGATGTCCTTGTCGGCAACCTTCCGTGCACAAAGCTCATAAGCAAAATTCGGCGCTGCCGCTACAGTTCCCTGGTGCTTGTGGAACGCCTGCAGCCATTTTTCGGGGCGCGTCAAAAACGCCAGCGGCGACATCACCACCACGGGAATCCCAAAGTGCAGCGGTGTCAGCCACGCGCCAATCAATCCCATGTCGTGATACAGCGGAAGCCAGCTCACCACCACGTCGCCCGGCCCAAGCTGTGCCGCTTGGCCCACCGCGCGAATGTTCGCCAGCATGTTCGCGTGCGTCAACATCACGCCTTTAGGATCGCCCGTCGAGCCCGAAGTGTATTGCAGCATCGCTAGGTCGCCGGCCTTGCGCTCGCGGTTCCCGGTGACGTGCGGAGAAAGCGCTCCCGGCGCTGGCGCAGGAGCCTTGTCCGCCGCCGCGATCACTTTTTCTGCGTCCGCCACTTCCTTCAGCGATCGCACGCGCGGCCGCAGCAACTTCGCCACCGCTTCTCCGCGCCGGAACGTCAGCAACATGCACACTTCCGCGTTATTGAGAATCGCCGATTGCCGCGCCGCGTATTCTTCGATGCGGTCAGCGCGGTATGGGGGATAGATCGGCACCGGAACTGCCCCGGCAAGGAGGATTCCCGCGTAGGAGATGAAAAACGCGCGCGACGTTGGCAGCATCAGCGCCACGCGGCTTCCCGCAGGCACTCCTCGCCGCGCCAGTTCTTCGGCCAAGCGTTGTGCCGCCGCGTGCAACTCGCCGAACGTCAGTGTGAAGCTTTTTTCCCCCTGCGGACCGTCTTCGGTAATCAGGAGATGCGTTTGTTCGGCGTTGTGCTTGGCCCGGTAGCGCAGCACGTCGATCAACGTCTCCGCCGCAAATAGGCCCGCGCGGTCGGCTTCGCGGTCGGGCTTTTGCTTGGTTGCCGCCACGCGCACCGGGGGCTCTGGCTCCGCTAGCTCTTCCGTCGTTCCCGGGATGGCAAGTATCGCGCGCGCCAAATCTTCGGGCGTGTTCGCTTCCGATGCGGCGCGGTCCGGCAAACGCAGGCCAAACGCGTTTTCTAGCCGCGTAAGCAACTCCACGCGCTCCAGGCTTCCAAGTCCCAGTTCGCGGTCCAGTTGGGAAGAGAGATTCAGCATCGGCAGCGCGCCTTGGCTGCCGAGTTCGCGGAGCAGCGTGCGGATAACCGCCAACACGCGCTCGCGCACGGTCGCGGTCTCGAGTTGTGTCGCTGGGGTGGCCACGGTCCTCATCGCTCCGCTTATAGCGCAGGTCCCTGCCTGCCGATCGACAGGCGCGAGCTCTGCGTCTGTACCAGTTGCGCCGAGGCTAACACGCAACGGCCAGAAACGCTATCCCGACACTAGCCTAATCGCCGCCTAACCTAAAGCTGACTGGCATTGGGGCATTGCCGGTCAGGCGCAGCCCTACGAATCCGCAACCTACTGGTTGCATGTTTGAGTCGCGCTATGGTAATGTGCAACCCGAAGGTTGCATAAGCCAATGAACACCGACCGCATCGAAAAGAAGATCCTTCTGCGCGCCCCGCTCCAACGCGTCTGGCGCGCCTTATCCGACTCCACCCAATTCGGCGCTTGGTTCGGCGTGAAGTTCGACGCTCCCTTCACGCCGGGGGCGCGCATCACCGGAAAAATAGTGGGAACCACTGTCGACGCGGATGTTGCCAAGGCCCAGAAGCAGTACGAACACATCCCCTTCGAAATCACCATCGACCGAATCGAACCTGAACGCCTGTTTTCCTTTCGCTGGCATCCCAACGCGGTCGAGCCGGGCGTGGATTATTCAAAAGAGCCTACCACGCTCATCAGCTTCACGCTCAAGGAAGTAGCCAACGGCGTAATGCTCACCGTCACGGAATCGGGCTTTGATCAGATCCCGCTGGCGCGCCGCGCGAAGGCCTTCACCGCGAATGAGCAAGGCTGGGGCATGGTCATCCAACTCATCGAGAAATATCTTGCGAAAGAGGCCTAATCGCAGGACGGCCTTCGAACTGCTCGACTCGGCGCCCCTGTTTGCCGCGTTGGGCGACCAGATGCGCCTGCGGCTCGTCTCCCGCCTTTGTGAGCAAGGGGCTGCTTCGATCAGCAGGCTGACCGCAGGTACCGGCGTCACGCGCCAAGCCATCAGCAAACATTTGCGCGTGATGCACAACTCCGGTCTGGTCGACAGCACACGCCGCGGACGGGAACGCATCTGGCGATTAAATCAGCGTCGCCTGCAAGACGCCCGCCGCTATGTGGAAATCATTTCGCAGCAGTGGGATGACGCTCTCGCTCGTCTCCGCACCTTCGTCGAAGACTGAACCCTCGCAGCCCCGTCTGCCGGCGCTTGTGTAAATTTCTTGCCCGGCACGAGGGCCAACAGCCGGGCAGTCGGTTTGACTCATGGAGGGGTGAAGTTCGCCTAGCTGCCGCTTTGCTTCGCTATCGCTTTACCTGCGTTTGGCAAACTTCGATAGCCAGAGTTACTCGTGATTGGTTGCATGAAGAAATGAGAAATCCCAACTGCATCGCCCCAGCTAGCTACGCGCTTTTCTTTGCCGCCTGCGCCCGTGAAAAGCCTTTGGGCAGCAGCGCGGTGGAAAGGTCCACGCCGGAAAGGTCAGCTCCGGTCAAATCCGTTTCTCGCAAAATCGCGACGCCCATGTCCGCGCCCGAAAATCGGGCGCCCTTCACGTTGGCTCCTCTTAGATTTACGTTGCGCAACTGGGCGCGTTCGAAACAGACGTTCGAAAGGTCGCACCGAAAAAATTCCACGCCGCTCGCCTGGGCTCCGGTCAGGTCCGCTCCCGCAAGAATCGCCTCCGTCATGTCCGTGTTTCTTAAATCCGCGTTTCGCAGGCACGCTTCGGTCAAGTCCGCTCCGGGAAGCCGGGCGGTTCGCAAATCGCTTCCTTGCAAATTCGCGTTGCGCAAAATGGCTCCGCTGAAATTCAGGCCGGACAAATCCGCGTGCGAAAGGTCCGCGCCAGCCAGGTCGGCGCGGGCCCCGCCGTCTTTCCCGCGAAAAAACATTTCATGCGCTTGCAAAATTTCCGTTAATTTCTTGCCGTTGTGTTTGATGCTCTTCGGTTTTCTCAGTCCCATGCTCAGTTCCGTTCGAATGAATGCGCCGGAATTTATATCGTTCAATTTTACTGGAACTGGCGCGCCCGGGAAAACTGTTCGGTGTGCATGACCTCTACCCGAGACAGGCAGGGGTGCCTGTCCCTGAGGGGCAAAGCAGTCGGCCGGAAGCTACCAAGAGGGAGGCGATGAAGGAATCGCGCCCTGCGGCGAAGCGGTCAGCGTGCGAGGGGGCGAGCGGAACCGGCAAGGGTTTCCCCGTGAAAAAAGCGAGGAAGGCTCGTAAGATTTGAGAAGCAACAATTTGAGGCGAGGTGTTCGGCGGAGTTTCAACTCGGACAAGGCAAAGAGGCCGTGGGTTCCGGCGGCTGGTTGTTAGAGTTTGCGTATTTCGTTTGCTGACGCTTGGGCTTTTTCTCTTTGTCCTTTTGGAAATGAGCGCAGCTTCGACGCTGGCCGAGGAGCAGGATCGCGAAGAAGAAATTGTCGCGAATCTTGCGGGCGGGCGCGTCATCGTGCACGTGGCCAAGGACACCATCATTTTTGCCGCTAGCGACCAGCCTATCGAGCCGCACGCCATTCCGCCGCGCGTGGTGGGCGTCGATTCGGGGCACATCGGGGTGCTCTTTGGCGCTTCCGAGTGGCGCCTGCCCGCAGACCCGAAGCCCATCCGCTTGGACCGCAACTTTCAGCGGGTAAGCGGCATACAACCGCGCGACCAGTACGCGCCCGGAGAAGCCGAGCCGGACCTCGAGCTCATCGGCACGGCTTTCCTCGAGAAGCTCCGCCCGCTGGTGGGCGAATTGCATCACAAAATCGACTTTCCCTCCGACCAGCCCATTTTCGAAGTGGTGCTTATTGGCTTTGCTCCGGAAGATTACGGCCCGGAAGTGTGGGTCGTGGAATATCACATGGAGCAGGAAGAAATCGCTACGCGCGGGGAGGAATACTGGCAGACGAATGTTCTCCGTCCGCACTTCACGCAGCTCTACCCACCGGAAAAACACGCGCCGCACTTTTTAGTCGAGAGCCGTTATCCCGCGACGTTGAAGGGGCCTACGCTCGAAGAAATGATCAAAAGCAATGACCCGCGCATTGCTTCGGTGCTGCAAAATGGGAGCTTCGGAAAAGTGCTGGAAAATCTGCGCGGCGGCTCGGCCCAGAAAGCGCCACCGGCCGAGTCCGTGGATTTTCTGCGCGCGGTCGTGCCGCTGATTGCGGGGAATTCTTCGTTCGTGCTCGGAACAATGGAACGAGAGCGCGGCTTGGAGTGGGTGGTCCCGCCTGCCGAGCCGGTCGAAAAGGCGGAGGAGGACAAGAACCGTCCGCCGGGGGCGCCGACCCTGCGGCACCCCATCAAGCCGTAAGAAGCCTTCACCACAGCTTTTCGATCGGGTCGCCGGGGCGGATGAGGCCGCCTTCGAGCACACGGCACAGCATTCCGCGACGGCCCCAGAGCTCTTTGCGCAAGCCCGGCCGGATGCGTTCCATCTGATTACAAGGGGTGCACACTAGGGCGACTTCCAGGAGCGCTTGGCCAATCCGGAGGTGCCGGCCCATCTCCAAGCTGTTCACGTTCAAGCCGTCGCTGGTGATATTTTCGCGCAGGATGCCGGGCGGCAGCTCCATAGCGTCCAGGGTTTCGCGGTCCACGAGCAAGATTTGACGGTCTCCTCCGCGGTGCGCGTGCCTGCAGCCTTCCAAGCCAATGCCAGAGAGGATTCGCGCTTCCTGAAGCTCTTCCATGGGCACGTGCTTCTTTGGGGCGCGGAACAGTTTGTGGACACTAGCCATATCTTTGGAGCCCGTCTGGCTTGTTGGCCGCTGCGGTGCCGGCATTATGAAGCCAGAATTCCTCAGGCCTAAAGGCCTGAGCTACGATTCGGAATGACGGTCACGCGCTTCCAACAAACACTCAGTGGCCGCTTGCCCGCAGGGTGTTACTGTGGCGGCCGATGTCTTTGCGGTAGTGCAGCCGTTCGAAGTGAATCTTTTCGGCGGCCGCATAGGCTGAGCCAAGAGCCGCACCGAGCGTTGGACCCGTCGCTGTCACTCCGAGCACGCGCCCGCCGCCCGTCAGAAGCTCATCGCCGACGCGCTTGGTCCCAGCGTGGAGAACCTTCACGCCGGTGATTTGCTCCGCAGCAGGTAGTCCTTCGATGCGTTTTCCCGATTCGAACTTCCGCGGGTAGCCTCCGGACGCCAGCACCACGCAGACGCTCGCGCCGGGCTTCCAATGCAATTTGGACGGTTTCAAACTGCCCGACGCCACGTCCTGGAGCACTTCGGCTAGGTCGAAGTCCATTCGCGCCACAATGGCCTGCGTCTCGGGATCGCCAAGGCGACAATTGAACTCCAGGACCTGGGGGCCGGAGGGCGTCAGCATCAAGCCGATGTAGAGAAAACCTTGGTAGGGAATTCCGTCCGCGGCGAGACCTGCCAGGGTCGGTTCCACGATGGTCGAGATGATGGCATTGCGAAGCGGCTCGGGCAGAAGATCATCGGTCGAATAGGCGCCCATGCCTCCAGTGTTCGGGCCCTGGTTTCCGTCATACACTCGCTTGTGATCCCGGGTCGGGACCAAGGGCGCGTAAGTCTTTCCGTCCGTCACAATGATGAACGACAACTCTTCGCCTTCCAGGGCCTCTTCGAACAGGATGCGGTTTCCGGCGGTGCCGAGTTCGTTTTTCTCCATGACGCGGTTGAGGAAATCGTGCGCCTCGTTGAAATCCTGCGCGACCAGGACGCCCTTGCCGCCACACAAGCCATCCGCTTTGAGGACCACGGGAAGAGTGACGTTCGGAAGCGCGCTGTATGCACCTTCTGCAGAGTCAAAGGAGCCATAGGGTTTCGCTGTCGGGATGCCGTGCCGCTGCAGGAATTCTTTCGAGAAAATCTTGCTGCCTTCGAGCTGAGCCGCGTGCTCGGCTGGCCCCACGATGGCCCAACGGCGCTCGCGGAAGGCGTCGCCGATACCATTCACGAGCGGCAGTTCCGGTCCTACGACGGTCAAGTCGGGCTGAACCTTTTCTGCGAACGACACAAGCGCACCCACGTCGGCCGCTGCGACCGGCACGCATTCGGCGTCCGCGGCGATGCCGCCGTTCCCGGGGGCGCACCAGATTTTCTGTGCGCGCGGGCTTTGCCTCAGCTTCCACACCAGCGCGTGCTCACGCCCGCCGCCGCCAATCACTAAGATCTTCATCCCCCATCCTCGTGGCAATGACTTTGGAACGATAGACGGCGCTGCCGCCTGTGTCAATGCGAGGAGAAAATTGAGGCGCCAGTTGTAGCGGTCAAATCAGCCCGAGAAGACCAGTACGGAGAAAGGTCCCTGAAGCGCACGCACCCCTAACTTATTTAGGAGTAGGCGTGGAACGGGCGGTAATATCCTTAGGCGCGCCAGGAAGGTAAGCCGGGAGTAAGAGCAAGCTTCGAAGGCAAATCAGGAACCGCTGGCGGCACGAATCGGAATGGTGATAGAAGCAGATGTGGTGTCAGACGACGCCAGCATGTGGCAGCGCCCGTCGAAGATGCCGCCGGGATCAATCACCATGCAGGGCGCATGGACTTCGCCGGTTACAACGCCTTTGGCTTGAATCTCGACGCGGCCTCTGGCGAAGATAACGCCATCGAAGCGGCCCGAAATCACCACGCGGTTGCCTTCGATCTGGCCTTCGACCTTTGCGCCGTCTCCGAGAATCACGGTCTGCTCGGAAATGATGTTGCCCTTGACGTTGCCATCGATACGGAAAGTGCCCTTGACCGTTAGGGTTCCTTCCAGGGTGACGCCCTGATCGATGAAGCCGGTCCATTCTTCACTGTTTGTCGCGCCATTATTGTCGGCGGCGGGCCACTTCCAGGACATAGCGAGCTCTCCCAATTTTGAGACACTTCTACTTTGAGTCGGGCACGCAAACAAGTCAAACGCAACAGAAAATTGTGGTGTCGAACGATTAGCTGCTCGAACGGACAGTGTTGCGCAGGCAATCTTTCGAGCGATCTCCCAAGCCTACTTCATCCTAGGTATTGTGCATGGCTGCAACAAGCTACTACTTCATTAAACGATCGTAAAGACCCATCAGCTGCTTGTCGTCGTAATACTCGAGCACCAGTTGTCCAGGGCGCATCTTGGTCTTCATGCGCAAGGTAATCTTGGTTCCAAGGTGCCGCTGCAAATCCTCGACGGCAGAGCGGATGTTGGGATCCAGATGGGCGGTAGGCGGGGGTTGAGGCGATTTTCCCTGGAGTCGGCGCGCCGCCAGTTTCTCGATTTGGCGGACGGTCAAAGCTCCGCGGGAGGCGCGATGTGCATAGCGCATGCGCAACTGCTGCTCCGGAACAGCAAGGAGGGCGCGGCCGTGGCCAGCCGTGAGCTTCCCCTCCTCAATCCAGTCTTGAATTTGTTTCTCAAGTTTAAGCAGCCGAACGGCGTTGGCTACTGTAGCGCGGACCTTGCCTGTGCGTTCGGCAACCTGCTCCTGGGTCATGTGAAATTCGTCCATCAAGCGCTCGAAGGCTCGCGCGGCTTCGATGGCATTCAGGTCTTCGCGCTGGATGTTTTCAACCAACGTCATCTCGAGCGCGAGCTCATCGGGAACCTGTTTGACGATGGCCGAAACTTTGTTCAGGCCGGCACGCTGCGCGGCGCGCCAACGGCGCTCGCCAGCGATCAGTTGGAACCGCGAACCGATGGGGCGAACCACCAAAGGTTGGATGATGCCGCTGGTTTTGATCGAGCGCGCCAGTTCATCGAGTCCCTGTTCATGAAACTTCGTGCGCGGCTGATAAGGACTGGGCTCAATCAGGTCGATGTCAAGCTCCTGCGGACCGGCCTGCATGGGTTGGCGCGCGGGCATGGCGGCCGCTGCAGAGCCGCCGGTCGTGACAGGTTGGGGTTGCACGGATGCCGGGGCTGGTTCGGACTTCTTGCCTTCAAGCTCCCGAATGAGCGCTCCGAGTCCCCGTCCCAGTGCGTTTCTCGCCATTTTGGATCACCTCTTTTGCAAGATGCGTGTAGCCCTCTGCCCCTCTGCTGTTGGGGTCGTAAAGAATGATGGGTTTGCCGAAACTGGGTGCTTCTGCCAATCGAACATTGCGCGGAATGATGCTCTTGAAAACCTGCTGCCCAAAGAAGGTGCGCAGGTCATTCGCCACTTGCCGCGAAAGCGTTGTGCGTTCGTCGAACATCGTGAGGAGAATGCCTTCGATTTCGAGGGTGGGGTTCAGCGTACGGCGAATGCGCATCAGCGTATCCAGCAATTCGGAGACGCCTTCCAAGGCCAGATATTCGCACTGAATCGGAACCAACACCGAGCCTGCAGCAACCAAGGCATTCAACGTCAGCAAATCGAGGGCGGGAGGACAGTCTAGTATAATGAAGTTGTATTTCTCTTCCAAAAGCTTGAGTGCGCCTCGCAGGCGGTACTCGCGCTCTTGCGCATTGACTAGTTCGACGGCCGCACCGGCAAGATTTTTGTCGGCAGGGATAAGGTCGAGTCCTTCCACTTGGGATTTCTGGATGATCCTTTCAAAAGGCTCGCTGAGAATCAGCGCGTGATAGAGCGTGCGGCGTGAGGGGTCTTTGGCGAAGCCAATGGCGGCTGTTGTGTTGGCTTGGGAGTCGCAGTCAACAAGCAGAGTGGGTTGGCCAGCAGCGGCGAGGCATGCAGAGAGATTGACAGCCGTGGTGGTTTTTCCTACGCCCCCTTTTTGATTGGCAATCGCGATGATTCGTGCCACGGAGCCCCCGTTAGTCGAAAATCTAACAAAGGATGATCTGCGTTGCAACATGTTTCACGTGGAACAAAACAGCCAGGGTGAAAAACCTTTGACATTTGACAAGAGAGGCAGACGCTTTTCGGGAGGCACGCCAAGTGAGTTAGGAAAGCTTGACGGGCTCTTCGATTGTTTCACGTGGAACACTGCGGACGAGTCTTAAGGGAGCCTCCAGCTTTAACCATCAAACCGGGATTCCTCGTCGCTTGGCCTCGCTGCGGCTGCGCTCCCCGGAATGACAGGTTCCGCCGCTAGCGTCGACCGTCTGTGAGGAGCGGTTGCCTCCGGAAGTTTCCGCTTGTGCCACCTGAAAAGTGCGTGCTACGGGAGACCTTGACAAGTGCGAGTGTTCCACGTGGAACACTTGCCCAGGGACTCGATGGTCAAACGAAAAGTCGGCCCCACGAATCTTGCGAGCGGCCTGGGCTTGCTCAGTTCCGGGTTGTGGTTCGATAGCGTGGCGTGAATGTTCCACGTGGAACACAACCGCGTCCAGGGGGACGAACTCGCCGACGGATCGAGGAGTCGAACCGAAGACAATGTTCCACGTGGAACATGGTCCCGAATAACCGCTCCCTGAGAGAAACGCTTGCCGTGGATTCCTGGATTACAAAGAACCCAAATCACGCGCCAATTTAAACTAAGGCTTCTTTGTGCCCATGAGTAGAACGCGGCGCATAGAATTAGGCACCGGAATGGGTTCGCGCCATTCCCACGTTTGGATCTTCTGGACTTCTTCGAGATCGTTTGCGCTTATCCACAAGACAACTTCTTTTGCCGCAAGCGCCTCGCAATGCGCCCACTCAAGGAACTTGCTATATTCCCCCAAAGCGCGCGAGCAAACATAATCGAGGGGCGCAATCTCCTCGCCCAGCTCTTCGTAGCGACGAACGAGGACTTGAGCTTCTTTAAGGCCCAATTCCCGAATGACCTCGGCAAGAAACGTCGCCTTCTTGATGCTCGATTCAATGAGAAAGACTTGCAGTCCTGGACGCATGATTTTAAGCGGAAGGCCTGGAAAGCCGGCACCAGTACCCGCGTCGGCCAGCCGACCTCGCTCGATCGGCACCGAGATGCCCGCAAACATGCTCTCGCCGAAGTGCCGGTAGAGGATATCCAGCGGATCACGAATGGCGGTCAGGTTCACTTTGTCATTCCAAGCCGCCAAGATCTTTATATACTGCTGAATCTGCAGGACTTGGTCGTCATAGGCCGGCAATTGGAACTCTTCGAGGGCACGGCGAATCACCGCCATGGGAAGAGTTGGACTGGGTGTTGTCATTATAGTTACTGTTAATCGCTATGAAAATGCAAAGCGTTCTGCCGGGGCCCCACCGTGTTGCGCTTTAGATACCGGCTCCCCGCCACTCCCGCCACGACGTCAAGGGCGCTATGCCAGAAAATGGCGGGCACTAAACTATTGTACGTCAGGCGGCTCACCCCGAGGACCAAGCCAGCCAGGAATGTCATCACCATGCCACCCCGCCCTTGATAGCTATGGGCCAGCCCAAAAAGGACCGAAGAGACCAGAACGACGAGCCAAGCTCCCAGGCCTGCACGGGCAAGAGCAGCCATGACAAATCCGCGATAGAGAAATTCTTCGCAAAGACCCGCTGTAAAGGCAAGGGCCAGGTAAGGAAGCAACTCGACGGTGGATCGGGGAAAGATGCGCTCGGCGATGGCTTGCAGTGGGCCGCGAGACCCGACCGGGATGCGCGACACGCGGCGCAGGATGAGCCACTGGAGAAAACCAATGACCACTGCTCCGACGACGCCGGCAACAAGCAAGCTGGTTCGGCTGTGAAATACCAAGCCCAATTGTGGAGGGGTGTAACCGTGGACCCAGGCGCGCCACCCGACGACGGCGACAGAAAGCCATTGGAAGGCGATGGTTGAGGCGTAGAGCACCAGCCGCTCCATTGAGCTGACGTGCGGCATACCGAGCAGCTTCTTCATGTGCGCCCGGCCGCGCCAGGGCAAGAGCACGCCTAGAGCAAAGAAGATCAGCCAGAAGTCCCAGGGCATCCGCAGATAAGAACACTTTCCTTATGCAACGCGCAAGTAGGGCGACCGCCAAGCCTCTTGTTCCTTATTGTTCTCTACGACCGACACGCTTTTGCGGCCAGCGATGGTGCAGTTGCAGCGTGCGTACGCCCGCGCTCGATTTCCGCGGTTATGCCAAGTGCCAAGTCGAAAAGGCCCGGGCGGCTCCGATGCTATGGACGCGCCATTGCATTTAGATGTATTGGCGGCCCTCCGCTATCTGCGAAAGACGGGCGCAAAAGTGTCGGTGGTTGGGAGCAGTATGGGAGGAGCAGCGGCAGCCGATCTGTCCATTGCTTCCTTACCGTAAAGTGATCCAATTGCAAGCGCAAAGCGCTGAGCCTCGCTATAATCGAGGCGCGATACGGACAGGCTGACGCCTGCCCGGGAAAGCAGAGGTGCGGCTTGACGCATACCGTGAAACTGACGGCGATGGTCAAGGCAGCGGGTTGAGCGGCGAAGCTCAGTCCCAGTTTGCTGGACTCCGTTTTGCGCGGCTTGCCGCGAGCCAATGATCCTAACGTGCTCGTTGGATTCGAAACCAACGACGACGCCGGGGTGTATCAACTCGCCCCGGAAATGGCGCTAGTGCAGAGTGTCGATTTCTTCACGCCGATCGTCGATGATCCGCACACCTTCGGTCAAATCGCCGCGGCCAATTCTTTGAGCGACATTTACGCCATGGGCGGCAAGCCAATTTCCGCGTTGTCCATTGTGGGCTTTCCCGACAAAGGCGAACCAGAAATCCTCGAGCAGATTCTTAGCGGCGGCCATTCCAAAATGGCCGAAGCCCAATGCAGCGTCATCGGCGGGCACTCAATTCGCAACGACGACATTCAATTCGGCTACGCGGTCACCGGACTGATTCATCCGCAGCGCGTTTGGCGCAATGTGGGCGTGCATACGGGCGACGTGCTGCTGCTGACGAAAGCGCTGGGGACCGGAGTGCTCTCGACGGCGCTCAAGAAAGAAGCTGCGTCGGCCAGGGACCTCGCTGCGGCAGTGGCTTCCATGTCGGAGCTGAACCGCGCCGCGTCGGAAGCGCTGCTGGAACTGCAGGACAAAGCAGCATCGGCCGAACCGATTTACGCGGTTACAGACATTACCGGATTTGGGCTGCTCGGGCATGCGCGGGAAATGGCGCTGGGAGATCGCAAGCGAGGCGTCGAAGCGGTGTCCATGCAAATCGATTACACCGCGATCCGCTACTTGCCCGGTGCAGAAAAAGCCGCGCGCGAAGGCTTCCTCCCCGGCGGCCTGAAAAATAATCGCGAATTTCTGGGCGATTGCGTCGGCTTCGCGGAAGCCGTGCCTCAGGAGTTTCGCGACCTGCTCTTCGATCCGCAAACCTCCGGCGGTTTGCTGATCGCCGTGGCACCCGAGTTTGGCAACGAGGCTCTAGCGGTTTTGGATAAGCACGGCGTTGCCGCACGCCGCATCGGCGTGGCCATTCCCAAGGGCAAACCCCTCATCTTCGTGCAATGATTCGTCGCAATGAGACTCCCTCGGACAGACCAAGGAGTGTCCGCGGTTTCCGGTAAACTCTGAGCATGGACACCATCACACACGGCATCGCGGGCGCGCTGGTCGGCAAGGCGGTTTTTCGTGGTGCGGACATGTTTGGCTTGCAAGCGACAAGCCCAGATGCCGGGCTGAAGCCCGGCGTTAGGTTTAAACCCTCGCGTGGACGGATCGTCACGTGGGCGCTGATGCTGGGCGCGATTTTTCCGGACTCCGACGTGCTTCGCGACATTTTTTCGCACGACCGGCTGCTCATCGTCACCTGGCACCGCAGCATCACGCATTCGCTGGTGATGCTGCCCCTGTGGGCGCTGTTACTTGCCGGAATCACTCAGGCATTGTGTAAGTGGCGCAAATGGGAGGCGCCATCGTTCGCCATGTTGAGCGCGATCTACGGAGTGGGCATCCTGAGCCACATTTTGCTTGATCTGGCCACTTCGTTTGGGACCATGATCTGGTCACCGATCCAATGGTCACGCCCCGCCTGGGACCTGCTGTTCATCGTGGATTTCACGTTTACCGCGATTCTGCTTGTGCCGCAATTGCTTGCGTGGGTCTATTCACGTCCGGAGAAAATGAAAAACCGGGTGGCAGGTGTGTGGCTGGTGTTCTTGCCCGTGCCAGTACTCGTTGCCCGCATCGGCGAGGCGGCCGGCGCGCCAATTTCAGGGCCCACCGTGCTAGCAGGGATGATTATTTTCACGGCAATTTTTTTCTTGCCGGCTCTTCGCGGCTGGGGCCTGAAGATTCCGTACCGCAGATGGAATCGCGCGGGCTTTGCCGCTTCACTGGTGTACGTGGCGCTGACGTTGTTTGCCCATCGCGTGGCGCTTGTGCGCATCGAGAAGTTTGCGCAACTCGATCATTTACAAGTGGAAGCAATTGGCGCGCTCCCGCTTCCCCCGTCGCTTTGGCATTGGGATGGGTTGGTGCGGGGCGAGCATGGTGTCTACGAGCTGCGCATGGATCTGGGCGATAGGTCGGCAAGTGACACGGAGTTGCTGGCGCATGAGCATCGCTTTTATCCCGATGCGGCGCCGAATTCCTACATTGAAGAAGCCAGGCGCTTGCCGGAAGTGCAGAAAGTGTTGTGGTTCGCGCGGTTTCCCGTGACGCGCTTTCACACAGAAGGCCGGGAAGCTGTGGTGGAGATTTCCGACGTGCGCTTCTTGCGCACCACGACCGGCCGCCCTCCGGCGTTTACCTATCGCGTGCGCTTTAGCGCGACTGGCGCCGTGCTTTCGCAAGGCTGGGCGACACACTAGACGGGCAAAAGGGGCCGCCCCAGATGGCGGACCCCATAGGTGCACGCCACCGGCAATGAATCCATCTAGTGCATCTATTTCTTGGGCTGGGAGTCGGCCGGATGAATAACGACTTGGCGCTCCTCGCCCAGGCCCACGCTTTGCGTGCGCACGCCAGGAATGTCTTTTACAGCTAAGTGCACGATGCGACGTTCGCGTGAGGACATGGGATTCAAGGGGAACGGTTGTTTGGTTTGCTGCACGCGTTCCGCGGCGACGCGCGCGGTCATTTTTAATTCCTCGAAACGCAGCGCGCGGTAGCCGCCGCAGTCGATATGAATTTTTTCGTGATACACAGGCTCCAACCGCAAGGCCTTGAAGGCGAGATGTTCTAACGCTTTCAAAACCTCGGCGCCACGTTCCAACAGGATTTCTTTGTCGCGTCCGTCGAGGTCGGCGAGCACTTCTGCTTGGCCTTCGGTTGCAGAGCCATCGGTTGGAACCGCGCGCACGTTCACTTTCAATTCGAGGCCGGAAGAGCGCACGATGTTTTCGAGAAATTGCCGCAGCGCGTCGGCGGTGGCCTGCCGGTCGAGCTTGCCGTCTCGGATGAGTTCCAGGGGCATAGGGCAATTAATTTAAGACTCAAAACTACGTTACGGCAACTTCGAGCGAGCAGCGTACAGAAAAATCGGTTACAGAAAAAACCGCAGGGCTCCCGGAGACTTCGCCCCGCGCTATAACCACTGCGGGTTCGAATCAAAAATGCCAAAACGCGAAGACTACGGCTTCTTCCCACTCTTCGCGCGCGCGGGCTTGCCCGGAGGCGGCAGCGGATGCTTCCGGTTCAAATACCACTGCTGCCCGATCCCGACCAAGCTACTGGTGAGAATATACACCGCCAGGCCGCTGGGATAGGGAATAACCATAAACAACGCGGCCATACCGATGGGCATGATTTTCATCATGGCTTGCTGTTGCGGGTCGGTAGCAGCAGTCATGGGCGTCATCTTGGACACCAGGTACATGGACAAGCCCATCGCCAGAGGCAGAATGTAATAAGGATCCTTTGCCGACAAATCGGTAATCCAGCCGAACCATGGTGCATGGCGCAATTCAATCGTGCCTTGCAGCGCGCGGTACAGCCCGTACCAAATCGGAAGTTGCAGCAACTGCGGGACACAGCCGCCCACGGGATTGATGCCCTCGCGGCTGTAAATGGCCATCACTTCCTTGTTCATCTCCGCCTTGCGCGGATCGCGCATGGAATATTTCTTGTATTTTTCCTGGATGGCTTTGATTTCCGGCGCTACGCGCTGCATTTTCAGGGTCGTTTTGTAGCCGGAGATGCGCAGCGGGAAAAGCAGCATGTTCAAGACCAGCGTGAGTACGACAATCGCCCAGCCCCAATTCGGAATGTAGTTGTGCAGCCACTTCAAGCCGTGGAACAGCGGCTCGGCGATGAACTCCAGCCATCCGAAATTGACCAGCCCCTGCAGCGGCGGGTTCATCTTTTTCAAATCGTCGTAATCTTTTGGCCCAACGTAGGCGCGCACTACGAGCGGGCTTGCGGAGGAGGCCACGGCGACTTCCGGCACGGCTTCGGGAGTGGCTTGCTCGCAGACCTTAACGGTCTGCGGAGCCTTCCAGTAGCGCGTCTCGAGGGTCCCCGGGGCCGCGCCGTTCGGCGGCAAGAATGCGGCCGTAAAATAACGGTCCTCGATGCCCACAAAATCTTTTCCACCTTGCCACAAGCCGGGGCCCCACTTGTCCAGGCCTTCGAGTTTCTTGTACGAGTAGTTCGTGATCTTTCCGCCTTCGCCATAATAGGTGGTCACCGTTTCGATCGGAGCGGGATTCGCCACCGTGCAATCCCCAAATCCGCCCAGCCAGGCAAGCCCTGCCCTTATGGGGCTCCCGTTCAGCTTCGCGGACGTTTCCACGCGGACCACGTAGCTGTGATCGAAGTGAAAGTGTTTTGTGACTTCGAGTTGGCCGTTGCTCCAGACGAATTGCAAGTCGGCGGGGGCCTGCAAACTGCTTGCTGTAGCAGAAACTTGATAGAGCCCGCCGTTCGCCGCGTTTTGCAGCTGCTCGTCATCGAGGATCAACGCAAACGGCCAGCCGCCGGTTTGCTGCGAAGCCTCCGGGTGCACCACGTCCAGGACGCGCGGCGGCTTGGCATCATCCAGATATCTCTTGAGCTTCCAGCTTTCGACCACCGCGCCTTGATTGGAGATTTCCACGCGATAGAGGTTGTTCTCGATGGTTATTGTGCGTTCTTGAGAATCGCTAATGCGCGGAACGTTCATGGGCGGTGCAGCAGCGACGGTGGTCGGAGGTGAAGGAGCTTGCGAACCCTTTTCCGTGGGGGAAGTGGCCACGGCGGGACCAGAAGTGGCGGGAGCGGTCTCGGCGGGCCGGTTCGCGTGTGGCCGCTGAACCGGCGGCTTCGGCCCATAATATTTCGCCCAAACCAGGATCACTAAAATCGACAGAAGCGACGCCACCAGAATCCGCAATTCTGGCGTGAACTTGTCCTTTTGTCCCGGAACGTTCAAAAATGCACCTCACGCGGAATCTCAGAGGAGCGCGTCGCGAGGCTTGCGGTCGCGGTGCGATTCGCCGTGTCGACGGTTTCGTCCCAACTCTCGGGGACGGGGTCGTAACCAAACTTCCGCGACAGCGGATGGCACCGCAGAAGACGCTTCATTCCCAGCCAAATCCCCCGCCCCACTCCGAAGCGCTCAATCGCCTCGTAGGCATACTGCGAGCAGGTGGGGTGAAACCGGCAGTTCCCCGCAAACAGGAGGGACAAATACGCTTTGTAAATTCGCAGTGCCAAGAGCGCGATTCGCACCGGGAGGCTCACAGGGACAGGCTTTAGCGTGTCCTCTTCTTTCTGGGACAAAGTCATCTTTTCTACTTTCACTTCCCTGCCTGCGCTGCGCTTTGCAGCAGTTGCAGCAAATCCGCGGTCAATGCCGCAAACGGCGCTTTGGCCGCCACGCTTTTCGGGTGAATCACGATGTCCCATCCCGCCGGAATTTCCCTCCGGTGGTGGCGCACGATTTCTCGCAAGCGCCGCCGGATGCGATTGCGCACCACCGCGCCGCCGAGGGCTTTCTTAATGCTGACGCCAAAGCGGCTCTGTGGCAATTCGTTGGCGCGTAAGAAAACTGTGAAGTGGGAACTCGAGCGGCGCTTGCCGGCGCGATAGACGGCGTCAAATTCGCCGCGCCTGACCAACCGCGCCACACGCGGAAACGTCATCCCTTCTTGGCCCGCATGGCCGGGCATGGGCGGGTTCCCGGCCCTATTCCGGGGTGAGTCGATGGCGCCCCTTCCTGCGGCGCGCCGCCAGCACTTTGCGGCCGCCTTTGGACTTCATGCGTGCGCGGAAACCGTGCGTCTTGGCGCGGCGTCGTCGGCGCGGTTGATAGGTGCGCTTTGGCAAAGCAATCCCCCTTGGTAGTACGCAATTGGGTGGTGGTCGGTTTCACCCGCGATGCGAACAACCTCACTCGTACCATTCCAGCCGCAACCGGAGCCCCGCAGTTGCTGCATGTGTCCTGTTTCCAGCTCCCGCGTGACCCTAGGGTTCGAATACAGTCGGAACGGCACTAGCCGTTCCTTGGGCTGATTTCGAATTTCTTAGTGTATGCGACCCTTGCGCAAAGGGTCAAGAAAGGCAGAAGCAGAATGAAGCAGAAAGGTAGAAGCAGGCACAGGCACACTGGGTCCTCGTGTTCTCGATGCCGCGTCAAATAGGAGGTGCCCTTCGCCGCAAATCGGCAATTTCCTTGGTCGACTAGAGTCTCGAACCTCTTCCGGTTTGCCTTAGCTTCAAGTTAGCTTCAAGGCACCACCACGTCAAACGGCCGCATCATTTCGTTGTCTTCGTGTTCCAGGATGTGGCAGTGCCAGACATAACGAAGCCTCTGCCCGGAGGTGACCTGTGCCCCCGTCGGGAGATCGAACTTTGCCAGGATGCGGGTGACCATTCCCGGATACGCCTTGATGGTGTCCTTCCACGCCGGACGTTCGTTGGCATCGGGCGGAACGGGCGGACCCGTGAAGACTACCTGGCCGGAACTCAGGAATGTTTGCGTGTCGAATGGCCGGCGCTCCAGCGCTTGAAATTGCACCAGGTGGACATGAATTGGATGCGCATCCCCTGTCGTATTGACCAGGTTCCACAATTCGAGGGTGCCGGCTTGGGGATCTTCAGTAACGGGGGCCGACCAATCCAATTCGTCAAGCTCGCTGATCTCGGGGAAGCCGTCTGAGGCCCGGTCACTCTCACTGAGTGCCAGATTGCGCTCCCTGACAGCCAGCGCCGGGTCGTACAACGGGATATCGGCTAATTTCGAGGGCAGTGCACTTGTGTCGAGTCCGGAGAGCGCTCTGGTGACTCGGAACATCATCACGTTCGTCGGAACGACCTCGCCCCCGCCGGGATAGGGCGCTGGCGCGTCGTTTTGAAAGACAAAAAACTTTCCTTTCATGCCGGTAAAATCAATGACGAAGTCAAAGCGCTCTGCGGTAGCAATGAGGATATCGGCAAGCTTTACGGGAGCGGGAAGCAGTCCGCCGTCGGTGCCAATCTGAAACATGGGCGGCCCGGAAGTGCCATTCGGCGTGCCGTTGCCGTCGCTCCCTTGAAGGGTCAAATGGTAGAAGCGCGAATTCGAGCCGTTCAACAAGCGAAAACGATACTTGCGCGGTTCCACCTCCAGGTACGGCCACACCATTCCGTTGACTAACACGGTGTCCCCGAAGAACTCAGGCATCCACACGGGATGCGTGCCTCCTACAGCCACCGGATAGAGGAGCGAGCCGTCGGAATTGAACATGCGGTCGTGGAGCACCAGCGGAATTTCGTATGGGCCTTGCGGCAGGTTGAGCGCATCCTCCGCGCTGCTGCGGATGATGTAAAAGCCGGAAAGCCCGGCGTAGTTGTTCAGCCGCGTGATGCCTAGAGCGTGATCATGATACCAAAGCGTCGTTGCGGGCTGGTCGTTCGGGTAGAGATATGGATTCGGATTGTAATAAGGACCGGTTTTTCCATCAGGGCTGAACCAAGCCTCCGGGTAGCCGTCGTTCGGAGGCATTATTTTGTGCCCGTGGAGATGAACCACATTGCGCACTTGCGGCTGGGTGCTCTCGGCGCCATGAATGGTGTTGTCAATCGGCAGGAAGTGGGTAGTGGGCAGGTTATTAATCCACTGCACTTGCACGGGCGAGCCTTGCCGCGCTTCCAGCGTTGGCCCGGGGTAGCTGCCTTGGAAGCCCCAAACGGTCGTTGGCGGCAAGTCGCGGTGCAGTTTCTGTTGGAATTGCGACATGCCTATTCGCGTGACGACGCCGCTTTGGAGCGCGATCACCGGCGGAATGGGCAGCGCATCCACGTAGGGCTTCAGAGTCGGGGTGGATTGCAGCGCGCTCACGTGGTGGGAAGGGGTGGTGCGCCATTTTGGGCGAGTAGCCGCAGTCTGCAGTGCGTGCTTGCCTTTTTTCCCGACCAGGAAATCGCCGGCAATCAGACCGGCTCCGGCTACGGTGCCGACCTTCAGGAATGTGCGTCGAGTGGTTTTTGGTACGACTCTCATGAGCTTAACTCCAGATTAGAAAATGTGCAGATAACCCTGCGAGGTGTTGGGTGTGGCGTCCGGGTCTACCTGAAGTTAGGGTGCTGGTGATAACTTCTTGAGTGCAACAACCTCTGCGCAGGAATAACCTAAAGCCGAGCGCACCCCTGCTCAATCCTTTCTTTCCTGGCACTTTTGCTCGGGGTTTCTGCTGGGACGAAAACCCTCACTGCCAACCGGGGCGGCCGATGACGAACTCTGGGATTTTCTGGTAATACAGGCCTTTGGAGAAGACAAAGTAGTCGATCCATTGCGCGGGGCGTTGCCGGTTGGTCTGGAGCGCAAGATGACGGACCGCCTCTTCCCAGCCGGGAGCGTTGGAAATCCAAAGGCACTCGGATATCCAGGTCCCAGCGGCGGCCTGCCAGCAAAAAGCTCTTCTGGAGCTCGGTTCGTGAACGTCGAGCGAGACGTGTTGGAGAGCCCAGAACATCTCTGCTTTGGGGCGACGAAGAGCCGCAAGCGGGGAACGCAAGAAATTCTCCAGGGCGTGGCGGAGGCCGGGGTCCCCCTCGAAGCCGCGGCGGTAACGCTTGCTGAGAGCTTCAGCGTGGATAACAGGCGCGATCATGGAAGTTGCACCGTGGAATGTACAACGGAACGACGAAGAACCAAAACGGAAGAAACGGCGACTCCTTTCCGCCAGTTACTCCCGCCCCTGTCTGTGGATCGAGCTGAGTTCCTCGTGGCGGAAGAACACGCCTTTGTAGAAGGGATTCGATTCTTATTCCACTTCCTCGATTTTCAGCTGTGGGCCGGCCGAGTACGCAGGTTTTGGAGAACAAATCCCATCTGCGTGGAAGTCCTCCGGAAGAATTACAAAACCCAGTTCGCCCCGGTCTTTTACGCCTCGCTAATCCGGGAATGCCTTGCGGTCGATGCCCGGAACGAGGTTCAACGCATTCTGGTAATAAACCTTCTTCAACACTTCGTCGGGCACTTGGAATCCGTAAATGCGCCAGAAGGCATGGCGCGGGCGGTAATATTCGAAATACTCGTCGCGCGTTTCGAGCGCGCGAAAATACCATTTGTATTCATTCACGTCGTAAATGTCTTTGCCCATCAGGACGCGATCCTGATATTTCACCAGGAAATCGTGGGCCGAATAGGGTTGGCGGCCGAGTTCGGCAAGGACTGCGGCAATGTCCACATACATATTCGGCAACTCGTCGAGCGTTTCGCCAAGGCGTTCGAGGTCGTTGCCGTGAAAGGCGAGGTGCGCGGCGATGAAATTCGTCCTCGGATGTTTGGCGAAGAGGTGGTTGCGTTCGGCAATCAGCGTTTCGAACGGCGGATATTTATCCGGCGGACGCGCGCGTCCCGGAAATTGCTTCAGCTCGAGCCAGCGCTCGTTGTGGTAATCCCAGGGATCAAAAAACGCGGAGGGCTCCGCGATGTGGATGAGCACTGGGATGCCCAACTCCGCGCACTTGTCCCAGACGGGATCTAATTCCGGGTCGTCCACGTGCACGCGCTGACCATTGGCGTATTTCAGGTCCATCCCGAAATTCTTGAAGATTTTCAATCCTTGCGCGCCACCGCTCTTAACGTCTTGTTCGAGCCGCGCCGCCGCGCGCTTGCCGTACCCGGGCGTATTGAGATCGTCGTAACTCAAATTAGCGAAGACCACAAAGCGGTCGGGATGGCGGCCTTTCATGGTCGCAACGGTTTGGCGCAACTGGTCTCCGGTGCCGCCGCTCAGGTTCACGATCACGCGCAGGTTGATGGTGTCCATTTCTTTCACGAGTTGATCCACGTGCTCGGGCGTGGGGTTCCAGTGATGGCTGTGAATATCAATGAACGGAAACTTGGCGCGCTCGATTTTGTGTTCTTTAGTGACCAGCGTGGACTTGGGCTGATACTCCTCGATGGTCGGCGTCCGCGAGTATTTTTGCGCGGCCTGGTCCTGCTGCGGCGCTCCGGCGTGCACGCAGGTCAGCAGCAAGACGAAGGCCGGGACAGCGGTCGCGAGAGCAAAGATGGAGGTGCGCTCGAGTTTCACGGGGCTTCCCAGAGGTCACAAATTTAAAGACTCATCTTCCCACAGGAAGGTTAGCGGGCGGAGAGGAATCGTTTACACGCGGTTTTTTCCGGACCCGGCACATTCATCTGAGTGTCCGAATCCGAGCCTTTTGTTGTCGGGCAACCTGCCGGATTTCTCCGGGTGAAGCACAGCGAACCGCATTAGAATGATGCCATGCGGCAAAAGCGGCTATTGCGCAACCTGCTTTTCCTGGGGCTGGGACTGCTGGCGGGATTTCTGGCCTTGGCGGTCGCGGTGCCCTTGGAACCGCTGATCCCCGTGCCGCTGCTGGTTTTGCTTTCCCCGGGCTTGAAAATCGCCGAGCTGATTATGCCGGATACCCAAGGCTCGCTGGCCTGGACGTTTGGCTGGTTCCTGCGCATCGCGATTCTGAGTAACGCGGCGTTTTATTACGCCGTCTTTGCCTTGCTCAGAAACTTCCTTACGCACCGCGCTGCAAAAGAGTCTTAGCGGTCACTCCGAGAGGCTGGCGGCAGTGCATTTGCTCGGAGAATCGTGGTGGTGCGTCAGCGAGAAACCAGAAAGGTGCGCGGCCGTTCCTTGGACTCCACTTCGGCGCGGCAAGCGCGCAGCACGGCGAAAGTGTTTTGCCTGGATTTGCCGTCGTGGTCGTCATGATCCTCCGGGAGAAGATCAATCACGTGGCCAAATTCGTGGAGAAGCGCGAGGACTTGGGCGCGAAAAGTGCCGCCAGCATAAGGTCCGACCTGGATGAGACGCGTTCCTTCAACAGTTAAAGGTCCGCCTTCGGAATGATCGTCTAGCATATTTGCCGCCGGGAAGAAAAAGGCGCCGTTCACGTTGATGGTGACCGTGGCGTTCCAACCTTGGCCTTGCAGGACGCTTGCGACGTACGGGTTGTGGATCAGCGCGATGCCACCGCTTTCCTGGGTCTTCCGGACAAAAGCATTGCCGTCGCGGTCGAGCGCATAGGTGACGGTCCGAAACGTAAAGGCGGGATCGGGATCCTTGGTGCGATACCAGGCCGTGCAAGCGTTCTCGGTTTGCAAAATCTCGAGGACTTTGTCGCGGGCGCGAAGAATCACTTGACCTTGCTTCCCCCTGGCCTTCAGGTCATCGCGAACAGGGTCACTGGAGGCTGAGCACGGAGTGGTCTCCTGAGTAGATGGATTGCAGGGGGCAGCGGGCAGATCGGCCGATGCTTTCCGAACTGGACGATTGCAGGATGAGAACGGGCTATCGGTCTGCCACGCTTCTTTAGGAAGTGCATCTACATCGCGATGCGCATTGTCTGAGCAGGGGTTGGCGGACAGAGAAAGGCCCGGCGAAGGAAAGCGCTGTGCTTCCGCGCTAAGGAACCGTGTCGATTGCGAAAACATAGGCAAACTGCAAAAGCTCGCGGCAAAAAGACCAACGACGGCCGGAACGCTCCTGCGAGCGGTGTACATGTGAGTCTCCCGCCCGGACGTGTAACTCACCACAGACCGCTTTCCTCGCGTGACTCCTGATGGCCGTCAACCGGAGGCTGCTCAAGGAGCGGTTGAACCTCGATCCGGGACTGTTGGGAAAGACGAAGCGGCCGGGAAAGAATCACCTTAAACGTTTCTAGAAAGATTCTGAGCGGAGCCTCAAACGGCGAAGAGGCGGAACTAGCCAGGGAACGGGCCTTTGTCCGGGAAAACAAAAGACGGTAACTTTGTTAAATTTAGGAACCTTTTTGTGGCAAGGAAGGATTGCACCGCATGAGCGCGCCGCATGAGCTCTTACGGGAAAGAAAAAGAGCCAAGAACCAGAACACAAAAAAGGGGACATTTCTAATGGGGTAAGAAAGGGGACATTTCTAAATGGCTTTGACAAGCGCATGAGCGCGTCTTGACAGAGCGTAGGATAGGACCTAGGCTGCAAAACCTGCTGAAAAACGTCGAGATGCGCGGGGGAGATTTATGAACCGAACGAACCGAAGAATCTCAAGAAAAGCAGCGCAGGCAGTTCTGGTTGCTCTCTTTTTTGCTGTGGTTGCGTCGCTGTTCCTGCCGGTAAGCCGCGCGGACAGCGAGAAATACGAAGTGACGGTGCAACGAAACGTCGAGGCCAAGATGCGCGATGGCGTGACGTTGCGTGCGGATATCTACCGGCCGAAAGCCGACGGGAAATTCCCGGTGTTGCTCGTAAGAACTCCCTACGACAAGCAGGGGATCATGAATGTTGGACTGCGGGCCGCGGAGCATGGCTACGTGGTGGTCGCGCAGGACGTGCGCGGGCGGTTCACTTCAGAGGGCGAATGGTACCCGTTCAAGAACGAATCGCTGGATGGCCACGACACCGTGGAGTGGGCGGCGGCGCTTTCCTATTCGAACGGGAAAGTGGGAATGTTTGGCGGGTCGTACGTGGGCGCGACGCAATACCTCGCCGCGATTTCCAAACCGCCACATCTGAAGGGAATTTGCCCCACGGTGACGGCTTCGAATTATCACGATGGCTGGACTTATCAAGGGGGCGCGTTCGAGCAGTGGTTCAACGAGTCGTGGTCCAGCGGATTAGCGCTGGATACGATGCGGCGGCGCGCGGAGAAGGGCATGAACGCTCTGGAGGGAAGCAAAGTATTGCCGCTGGTTTCCTACCCGGTGCTCGAAGCGCCTTCTGCAGCGGGGATCGCGCCCTATTTCACAGACTGGCTGGCGCATCCGAACTACGACAATTATTGGAAGCCGATTTCAATTGAGGACCATTACGCAGACATCCAGGTGCCAGTGTTCGGCATTGGCGCGTGGTATGACATTTTTCTGGGCGGAACGCTGCGCAATTACATTCGGCTGAAAAGCGAAGCAGGCACGGAAGAGGCCAGAAGGGGGCAAAGACTGGAGGTTGCGGTTGGTGGACATTCCGGAGGCGGCAGGAAAGTCGGCGCCGTGGACTTTGGAGAAAAACTGCAATTGGATGACGAAGAGGTGATGCTGCGCTGGTACGACTGGCTGCTGAAAGGCGAGGCCAATGGGGTCGAGAAAGAGAAGTCGGTAAGGATTTTCGTCATGGGGAAAAATGAGTGGCGCGAGGAAGACGACTGGCCGCTGGCGCGCGCGAGAAACACGCGTTATTACCTGCACTCGGCGGGATCCGCGAACACCTTGAGCGGAAATGGCTCGCTCAATGGTACGGTGCCGAGTGAGGAAAAGGCCGACCAGTACGTTTACGATCCGAGCGATGCCGTGCCGACAATTGGCGGCCCCCTATGCTGCCAGGCTTTGCCAACGGGAATCGGTCCGCAGGATCAGCGCCCCGCGGAAGAACGCCAGGACGTGTTGGTATACACCACGGCGGCGTTCGCGAGAGATACCGAAGTGACCGGGCCGGTTTCCCTGGACCTCTACGTGAGCACCTCGGCGGTCGACACGGATTTTACGGGAAAGCTCGTGGATGTGTGGCCCAATGGATTCGCGCAAAACTTGGCCGAGGGCATCCTGCGGCTTCGCTATCGCAATTCACAGGAAAAACCGGAGCTGGCCAATCCTGGCGAGACCTATCACACCAACGTGGATTTGTGGGCCACGAGTAACGTGTTTCTTGCGGGGCACAAGCTGCGGCTGGAGGTTTCCAGCAGCAATTTCCCGCGCTTTGACCGCAACCTGAACACCGGCGAAGAGCAAGCGCGCGCCACGCGCATGATCAAAGCGACAAACGTGATTTATCACGACAAGGCGCATCCCTCGGCGCTGATTCTTCCCCTCGTGCCGTGAAGCAGTGACCCTTCCGCATTCCTCTTGACCACCATAACGCGCTAGATTTCGAAGCCCATAAGGCGCATTAGCTCCAAAGCGTTGCTCTTGGCGATAAGTCCCTCCCGCAAGCGATAGTCGAAATGCATTTTCCCGTCTTTGACCTGATCTTCGAAGTGCATGTTGCGCACCAGACCGTTAGCGGAAACGGTGATTTCGGTCAGGGCCAGATCGTGCGTCGTAACGACACCAATCGCACGCCGATTCAATAAGGTCTTCAACAAGCCCTCAGCCCCGATTCTGCGATCCTTGCTATTCGTTCCTTCCAACAACTCATCGAAAAGAAACAAGAGGGCCGTCGAATTGACGGCGAGTTTGCACACCCGGCGAATCTGCAGGATCTCGGTGTAAAAGCCAGAGCGGCCTTGTTTGAGAGAATCGGTTCTGCGAATGCTTGTGCCCACAGAGAGCGGCGAAAGACGAAGCGTTTTTCCCCGGATGGGCGCGCCGGCCATGGCCAGGACCGCATTGATGCCCATGGTGCGAAGCAACGTGCTCTTTCCAGACATGTTCGAACCGCTCACCAGCATCACGCGCGTGTCCCGGTCGAGGCGCACGCTGTTTCGTACGCACTTGGCGTTAGGGATGAGGGGGTGCCCGAGGTCCTCTCCGATGAAGGCTAAAGACGATTCTTCGGCGAGCTCCGGAAACGGGTCGGCAGGATGTTCGAACGAATAGGTTGCTAGAGAGAGCAAAGCCTCCATTTCCGCCGTAATGTCAACCCAAGCGCGCATCCTGGCGCCCCAGCGCCGGCGCCAAGCTTCGGCGGCGAATGCAACCTGGAGAGTGTAGAGGAAGGGAAGATCAACGAGGTGCGCCAGCAGGCTGTGCCGCGCATCTATCCAGTAGACGATACGCGCCAATCGTCGAATCACTGGGGACGCCGGCATGGGGCTCTGCTTGAGCGGTCGACAGAGTTTCTGCAGCTCAGAGGAAGTGAACGGTTCTTTTTCGAAGAGTTCCAGAATGCTCGAAAAAAGGACCAAGCCCTCGGCGTTGCAAGAAACTCCCTCAATCACGGCTTTGGCCTTTTTTCGCAATCGCCAACGAAGGAATCCTTCGAGTACCAGCACGAGAAGCACAGGCCAGACGATCGAGGTCAGAAAGTAGTAGACGCCCGTCGCTATCGCCGCCATCGCCAACGCAAGGACAACGCCCCGCCAAACGCTTCCAGGAAGTTCAGGCGCGCGCTCGGCCCAACCTATCAAGGATTCCGGATCTAAACGAACACGTAGATTTTCTCCAGCGATAGCCAAGTCTTCCCGAAGATCCAGTTTTTCCCGGAGTTCCGCAAGCAATTCCTGGCGGGCTAGAACCACCGGTTTGGGAGACGGCCGTCGCAGCCAGTCCGCCAGGCGATTCTCGCCCATGGGAAGCCGCGCGGTCGAAAGCAGCTCGAACAAGCTGCCTTTGCCAAAAAGGTCGAGATCCTCGGCGTAAACATGATCTTCGGTGCGAAACCGGTCGCCGCTTTGCCCAGTTCCAGGCCAGCGGTCTTCTATGCGTGCAATTCCCTGACGGTAATAGCCTGCTGCGGCCGACGCGCGCGTTTTCGCACGAATGACAAGTTCGTGCGCCAGCGCCAAAGCCAAATACACGCCCAGCAAGGCAACTACCCAGTATCCAGAAAACAAATCCTTCGACAAAGACAGATACGCAAGCAGAATCCCCGTCAGCACAACAACCAATTTCAGGTTCCCGATTCTTGCGTGAAGGCGATCCTTGGCGGCAAGAGTCTGCAGCCGCAAGGCCAGGCGATTCGAGTATTCTTGACGCGGGTCGAGCATGCTTCACGCTCTCAAAAGAACAGAAAGAGTTTACCCGTTCTTTCCCGCTGCGCAGAGGATCAGGAGAAAAGCTGGAGATTGACAGGTGCCCCTTCGAGGGCCAGGAGTTTTGCTTTGCTGGCGCGGCCGCCGTGCGCAGAAAATCCTCCGGGTTTGCCGCCAGCAGCCGCAACCCGGTGGCACGGAATGATGATGGGCACAGGATTGTTTGCCATAGCCAGGCCAACTTCTTGGGTGGCATTGGGCTGCCCTAGGGCTTTCGCGATTTCGCCATAAGTGCGGGTTTGTCCCGCGGGGATTTCGCGCGCGGCTGCATAAATTTCACGGAAAAACGGCGCGACGCCGTTCAAGTCAATGGCGACGTCGCCAAAGTCCTGTACTTCTCCGTGAAGATGCCTGCGAATTTTCTCGATGAGTTCGGCAATGTTGTGCGGAGGCGCGCCCGGCCGGCTGGAGCCGGCCTTTCGCGCGATGCGCGATTCCGTCGCTTGCGAACTAGCTTCGGGAAGCTGAACTGCAGTCACGGCAGGTTGAGAAGCAGAATCCGCCGCTTCGCGCCACGCGATTCCACACGTGCCGAGCGCCGTTTCAAACAGGCAGTAGGAAGTTTTCTTCATACAAGAATTCCGCCCGGGAACAGCATATCGATGGATGCCAGCGCCGTACAATCCGTTATTTGACGACAAACGGGAGGCTGCCGAACCAAGGGTTAAGAGCATCTTCTGGTTCTTCTGGTTGCGCTGTCTTGACACAAGGAAATTCGCGTTGTTAACTCTGCCTCCGCGAGGAGGTTCCTCTGATGAAACCGATGACATCAAAAGCGCGCTTGCTTGCCACACAGACCGTAGCAATTCCTCTGGCTGCATCGGCGGCAACGATTCTTTGCTCCGCTCCATTCCTGCGGGCGCAAGAGATTTCGCACAAGCTCACGGCCATGGATGAGTTTCAGATCCAAACGGCCGGGGATCCGCAAGTTTCTCCCGACGGGAAGAAAATTGTCTACGTGCGGCGATTTGCCGACGAGCAGACCGACAAACGCTATTCGAATCTGTGGATCATCAACACCGATGGCACCGATCACCGCGCGTTGACCACGGGCAACCGCGGCGATTCTTCCCCGCGCTGGTCGCCCGACGGTACGCGCATCGCCTATCTCTCCGATGCCGACGGCAAACCGCAGATTTACATCCGCTGGATGGACACCGGCCAGACCGCGCGCATCACCAATCTCGAGGATTCGCCGGACGCTATGGCCTGGTCGCCCGATGGGAAGATGCTTTCCTTCTCCGCGCTGGTTCCCGGCAAAGGGCCGCACCTTGCGGATTTGCCGATGCCGCCCGCTGGCGCAAAGTGGGCCGATCCGCCGAAGGCCTACGATCGCCTCGTGTATCGCTTCAACGGTGCGGGCTATCTCAAGCCCGGCTTTATGCAGGTGTTCGTTGTGAGCGCGGACGGCGGCGCACCGCGGCAAGTCACCAACGGAAATTTTGCGAATGGCGGCAATGAATGGGGACCAACGCGCGCGGATTGGACTCCCGATGGCAGGTTTCTGATTATTTCCGCCAATCGCCATCCAGAGTCGGATCACGCCTATTTTGATACCGAAGTGTACGAATTCAGCGTCTCGGGTGGCGCACTGCGCGCCCTCACCAACCGCAAAGGCCCGGACAATTCCCCGGAAGTTTCGCCCAATGGAAAATGGATCGCCTACACCGGCTTTGACGATCGCCTGCAAGGCCACCAAACGACGAAGCTCTACCTGATGAATCGCGACGGCACGGGCTCGCACTCGCTTTCCGACAAGCTTGACCGCGACATCCAGAATCCGCAATGGGCGCCCGACACGAGCGGCGTATATTTCGAATACGCCGATCAAGGCGACACGAAGATCGGCTTCTGCTCCAACGATGGGAACTGCAAGAAAATCAGCGACCATCTTGCCTCCACGACGAGCGCGTACGGCGGCGGTTCGTTTTCGATTGCTCGCACCGGGCTGATCGCCATGACCTACGGCCGCACGGATGATCCCGGCAACATCGCCATTCTGAACAACGGCGCGATGAAAGTGCTCACTTCTTTGAACGAAGAGCTGCTGGCGCAAAAGAAGCCCGGCCAGGTGGAAGAAATTTCGTTCGAATCATCGAAAGACAAGCGCAAGATTCAGGGCTGGATCGTGCATCCGCCGGATTTCGAGGCTTCGAAAAAATACCCGCTCATCCTGGAGATTCACGGCGGCCCGTTCGCGGATTACGGCGACCGCTTCGATTTTGAAAAGCAGGTGTGGGCCTCGATGGGTTATGTGGTGCTCTACGTCAACCCGCGCGGCAGCACGAGCTACGGCGAAGAGTTCGCCAATCTGATTCACCACGGCTATCCTGGCGACGACTTCTATGATCTGGACAGCGGCGTCGACGCGGCCGTGGCGAAAGGCTACATCGACACCAACAATCTTTTTGTAACCGGCGGCAGCGGGGGTGGCGTGCTCACCTGCTGGACCATCGAGCACACGGACCGCTTCCGCGCGGCGGCTTCTCTTTATCCAGTCATTAACTGGTACAGCTTTGTGTTGACTTCGGACATCCCGTGGGTCACGCAATACTGGTTCCCCGGAAACCCCTGGGACAATACCGAGCAATACATGCAGCGCTCGCTGACCAATCTCGTCGCCAAAGTCAAAACGCCTACAATGGTAATGACCGGCGAGGCGGACTACCGTACGCCGATTTCCGAAGCGGAGCAGTTCTACGAGGCACTGAAGCTGCTGAATATCGACGCCGTGCTGGTGCGCGTTCCGGAAGAGCCGCACGGCATCAGCCGCCGCCCCAGCCATCACATCGCCAAAATGCTGTACGTCGCGGGGTGGTTTGAGCAGCACAAAGCAAAATAATGCGGAAACGCGCAGCCGACAAAACCGCGACCAGGGCCGGTATTCGCGAGCTCAGCGTCAACGGAAGGGTTCGGCAGATAGCCAAGATGAGGATGCCCGAAGGATCTCTGAACGCATGAGTTGCAGAGCAGGTAGAATTTTCTAAGCCACCTGCGTTTATGTTGCGTTTAGGTTCTGCGGTTTAGAAGTAATTGGCTTCACAACCTACGGCAAAAACTCCCAAGCCCCAAAGGAAAACCAATTATGTGCAAAAGAATCGGTTTCATCGGACTCATCAGCTTCGCTTTCCTGGCAGCGGTCTTTTTTTTCGAACCGCAATCGCTTTTCGCAGCGCCTTCGCCCGGCACTTCCGGCTACAAGGTGATCAAGACCGTCCCGCTTGGCGGCGAGGGCGGGTGGGATTACGTGTACGTAGACAGCGGCGCGCGTCGCGTGTACATCTCGCGCGGCACGCACACCGTCGTAATGGACGCGGACACCTACGCGGTGGTGGGCGACATTCCCGATACGCAAGGCGTGCACGGCATCGCCATTGCGACTGACCTGGGTCGCGGCTTCACTAGCAACGGCCGCGGCAACGACGTCACCATCTTCGACCTGAAAACGCTAAAGCCCATCGGCACCGTCAAGACCGACGCCAATCCTGACGCGATTGTGTACGACCCAGTGAGCAAGCGCGTGTTCACGTTTAATGGGCGCGGAAAGAACACCACTGGCATCAACGCGGCGGACGGCACCGTCGCCGGCACCCTCGCGCTTGGCGGCAAGCCGGAATTCGCCGCCGTGGACGGCAAGGGAAATATTTTCGTCAACAACGAAGACACTTCCGAGCTTATCGAGATCGACGCCAAGAAGATCACAGAAACGCATCGCTGGCCTTTGGCGCCGTGCAAATCGCCTTCCGGCCTCGCGATGGACACGCGGAATCGTCGCTTGTACTCCGTTTGCGATGACAAAGTTTCTGTGGTTGTGAATGCCGACACGGGCAAAGTTGTAGCGACGCCCGAAATCGGCAACGGCCCGGATGCCGCCGCCTTTGATCCGGAAACGGATGACTTTTTCGCTTCCTGCGGGGAAGGCATCCTCACGGTCATTCACGAAGATTCGCCCGACAAATACACGGTCGTCGAAAATGTTCCGACGAAGCGCAGTGCGCGCACCATGGGCCTGGATTTGAAGACCCATAACCTCTTCCTGCCGGCCGCGGATTTTGATCCGCCGGCTCCGGGAGAACGCCGCGGCAAAATGAAGCCCGATTCATTCCTGATCGTCGTCGTAGGGAAATAGGATTGTTCGCGGCGAAGTTTGGCGCGAGGGGATGTCAGGCAAAACGGCCACCCCTTTTTCGCTTCACCGTCCGGTGAAACAGCCGTTTCAGGCGACAGCTACCTCCTGCATGCCCGCCACGCCGCAAGTCGCGGCGCCTGTCAGGTTTGCAGCTTGACCTTTTTCTGCAAACGTTTTCGTGTTCTATCGGAGTCGCCAACAAACGTTTCCGTCCTTTGGACAAAGCAAATTAGTTGTTGACAGTTGTCAACGACTCGGTGTATTGGCACAGCCACAGGACGTGCGAGTGGGGAAGCGAGTGGCACAACAACACCGTCGCTCCGCGGTTGCCAGTTCATCCTTGTCTCTAATTCGGGTGTGTCTCTGGAGACAATTTCTTTGGCCTGTACCGCAGCAGTGCCTCGGTGCGTGCGCTTCCCACGGGTCTTGCGTTTCAGGGCGCACGGCGGTCAGAACTTCATCCCATTTTCGCCAATTCACGTAAGGGGAAAGGACAGCATGAAAATCTTTAAGAGCATGGCGATCGCGTTTGTCTTGCTGGTTGCGATTCCTTGGTCCGCGCCAGCCTGGGCACAAAACGCGAGCTCAGGAAGTGTGTTAGGGATGGTCACCGACCAGACGGGGGCGGTGGTGGCCAAAGCAGAGGTGCGTTTGACCAATACCGCCACCAACGCGACGGCGCAGGCGGTCACCAACAACAACGGCCAATACGTTTTTCCTGAGGTAGTCCCGGGCACCTACAAAATCGTCGTCATGGCTACGGGCTTCAAGAAAGAGGAGATTGCCAACTTGAAGGTGGACGTAAACAAGAGTTACACCGTTAACGTGCAGGTGGAAGTCGGACAGAACACCGAAACCGTGGAAGTCGCGGCCTCCGCGCAAGTGGAATTACAGACCACCGACTCGCAAGTCGGTAACGTCGTGTCCTCGCGCGAACTGGATAGGCTGCCCACTTTGCAACGCGACGCCTTGAATCTGCAAGGACTGCAACCTGCCACCACACCTGGGCCTGGCTCAGGACTTAATCAAGATCCCGGCAATACCGCTGGAGCGCGCAACGACCAGAACACGGTGACGCTTGACGGGTTTGACATCACCGACAACACGACGGGAGGGCAGTTGGGAACCAAAGAAGTAGCAGCCAGCACCAGCGTCGAAGGTGTCCAGGAGTTCCGCATTGACGTAGCCAATCCCACGGCTTCCTTCGGACGTTCACCGGGCGCGGCAGTCGCTTTGGTGAGCCGCTCTGGATCGAATACCTTGCATGGGGACGCGTATTGGTACCATCAGGAGGCCGGTTTTAATGCTCGGCCCTGGGAACAAGGGCATACCGCGCTATTAAATGGTCAAGGCGATGTTATATCCCAAAGCACTCCTCTTCTCCCGCTCCATGACAACCGGCAGGGCGGCGCGATTGGAGGCCCCATCCGGAAGGACAAGACCTTTTTCTTTGGGCGCTATGAGAACCACATCTTTCAATCCAACTTTCCCGTAACGATTACCATCCCTACTCCGTCACTGAGAGCTGGGATTCTCACGTTCCCGGATGCCAACGGCACGCCAACACCATACAATCTGGGCGCAGCCGCAGTTTGTGGCGCCACGCAGAACCTGCCGTGTGACCCGCGAGGATTGGGCATATCTCCGACCGTGCAGGCCCTCTGGAGCTTCCTACCGCAAGTGGGCAACAACGCCACCGCGGGTGACGGGCTGAACACCACCGGCTTCACCGCGCCCCTTTCTGAGCCGGTCCGGGATGATGACGCCAGTTTTCGCTTGGACCACAACTTCACCAAGAAGCTGCATTTCATGGGGCGCTATGCGTATCTGAAGGACAAACAGGATCGCGGCGGCGCCATCAGTGTGATCGGCGGCAAATTCCAGTCGGTGCAGACTCTTACCACCATTGGCGTCTTTGCCGGCGGCGTCCTGGACTACACCATATCGCCCACCATGGTGAACACCGTTCGATTCGGTTATATCCAATCCCACAATAATGTTTCCGCCGAAACGCCGGCTGGAGCTGCCGCCATGCTCAACGTTCCGGGAAGCGCCACCTCCGAAGCCGGCTTGCAAGCCTTGATCGGCCTCGGCAGCCCTCATATCACTCAAACGCCGATCGACGATGACATCAATCAGGCACGGACCCAGATTTTCGGCAACCCGGCCAAGCAGTTTGGCGATGATTTTTTCTGGACCAAAGGTAAGCACAACCTGGCTTTCGGAGGCAGCGACTTCTTGCTGCCTTTCGGTATCAAGCACAACGACCGCCTCATTGCGGTAACTTCTCCCACGTCAACCTTGGGAGTGGGGAATGGGCTGACGGTTTCCGCCGATGATCGGCCGCCCACCTGCGGCGGAACCATTGCCACAAACTGCATCCCATCCTCGCTGGTCACGAACTACGATAGCCTTTATGCATCCACGCTAGGCTTGCTGAATAGTACGGCCTTGGTCGCCGCCCGCGACGCCAACCTGAACCCGCTGCCTCCTAACTCTCTGCTGATTGGGTTTTTCAAATCGTCAGCGCCGCAATTCTACGCGCAGGACACCTGGCGAATCACGCCGTCCTTGACCCTGACTTACGGCTTGAACTACGGTTGGCAAAGCGGACCGACCGAGGAAAACGGGCTGGTCAGTATTCTGTCCGACCCTGCGACCGGCGCTCCCATATCCTCGGCGAGTTATTTCGAATCTCGGCAAACGGCAGCCGCAATGGGCCAGATCTTTAATCCGACCTTCGGCTTCATTCCGGTGCGGAAGACCAAGTCCGGTAAGATTTACAGCACGGACTTCGGCGATGTCGGGCCACGTGTCGCGGCGGCTTGGAATCCTTCTCTATCGAACGGAGTGCTTGGAGCGTTGTTCGGCAACCGGAAAACCGTCCTGCGCGGGGGCTTTGGAATCATCTACGACCGCACCAATCAGGTGAGCAACTTCCTGGCCTCGGATTTGTCGGTGGGGTTCTCTCAGGCCCTTTCGGCCGCCCTCCCGTTGTGCAACGGTTCGGGAACGCCTGCCGCGGGTTGCAATCCGGCTTCGAATAATTTTGCGCTCAGCTCCTTCCGAGTTGGGCAGGATGGAACCATTGCTCTGCCCGTTGCTAGTCCCCTGACATCGCCTATTATTCTTCCCTCCTTCCCGAATCCAGGGTTTGAGCTTCTGGCGATAACCAACGACCCGAACCATAAAGAGGGCCGGAATTACACCGCCGACTTCACCGTTCAGCGCGATCTCGGGCACGATATGATTCTGGAAGTGGGCTACATCGGCCGGTTTGCCCGGCATCTTCCTTTGGATACTGACCTGGAAACGCCCGATATCTTTTTCAAGGATTCCCAAAGCGGGCAAACCTTTGCCCAGGCCTTTGACGCCACGGCTAACGCGGTGCGCACCGGAAAAGGTTCGCTGGACCAGGCGTGGTGGGATAACCAACTCTTCCCCGGGGCCGGTTCGTTCCTTGTGAATGGATTGGGCCTCGGTACCAGTTTTGCGAACACCGATCCTGCCACCGTATTTCTCATTATCGATTTCCTCAAAGGGCTCGGTCTGGTTCCGGGCCCGCAGTTCAGTAACCGCCAAACCGAAGTGGTAAACACCCTGCGCAACGACTTCGGAGTCTCGAACTACAATGCCGGCTTTGTGACCTTGCACAAGCGCACGTCCCACGGGTTGCAGTTCGATCTGAATTACACCTTCTCTAAATCGCTGGGCAATAGTCCTGGGATAAATCAGAATGGCGTCGCCGGAATCGACCCGTTTAACCGCAGCCTGGAATATGGGCCGTCCTCGTTTAACCGAACACACATCTTCAATGGGACGTTCGACTACGAACTGCCCTTTGGCGCGGGCCACCTCCTTGGAAGCAGCAACGCCGCGGTTAACAAAATCATCGCTGGGTGGTACACCACCGCCATCGTGAGCATCGCCAGTGGGCTGCCAAATTTCGTTTACAGCGGAGGCGGCAACTATGGCAGCCTGAATAGCGATTCCCTTGGATTGCCTGAGACAGCCGGCGTCAGCACCGGAGTCAATCGCGGGGTCGCCGGCTCCAACGGCGTCGGGACTCTCGGCAATCCGGCCAACTGCACCACCGATCCGAACGGCGTGAAATTCGATTGCGGCACGGGAATCAATTTCTTCGCCGATCCGGCAACGGCCTCGACTTCCTTCGGCCCCATTCTGCTATCTAATTTCGCGCAAGGCCATACGGGGCTGGGAAAAGTGCTCAACGGGTTCAGCTATTGGAACGCGGATATGCGCTTGGGCAAGGAGACCGCGATTACCGAGCGCGTAAAGATGGACATATCGCTCGACGCCCTCAACGTATTCAATAACGTTAACTTCCTTACGCCGGGACCGGAAAGCAGCAACGGGCTCCTTTCCGGTATGGACATCACCAATCCAGCCAACTTTGGAGTGGTCAGCGCGAGCCGCATCCTTTCTGGACACAATTCCTCCGCTCGCTACTTGCAACTCGGCTTGCGGTTCACGTTTTAGCGTTTCTGGTCAAGTCCGCTGGATTCAGCTTTGCTTGCGCATCGACTTCTAACCTACTTTTAGCAACGGCTGAGGGGGAGAGCATACAAGCTCTCCCGTGTTTCATCTCTGCCAAGGGATTTTGCCTGGTGCTGCCTGGCACTGACGTGAAATATTCCTGGTCCGAGGCATTGTGCCGTCCGCTTCTCGGTTTCCGGTGCAACGTTTTTTTGGGCAAGAACCCGGACGCGACCAAGCTGCTCCAAAAGCAAAGCGTCCCGGCGAGGGGAGCCGGGACGCTTCGTATTGGGGGGTTGAGGGAACTCAACGCTGGGCCCAGGGAAAACTTTTTCGACTATTCGCCTCCAAAATCTTTTCGAGCGCAAACTCTATCGCGCGACTCCCAGGTTGTGCGCGCCGGCCAGGAACGACACGCTCGCTCCCGCAGTTTGCGGAACCCACCACAACTTTCTAACCCACGGGTTCTGGCTGACCATCATGCGCTTCCCCAGAAAATCCATGAACGCCGGGCTCACTTGCGTGGCTGCATAAATCGCATTGGAATAAGCGAACGGCTTCATAAACGGATTCGCTTCCCGCCCGTTTCCGCTGGTAATGGCAAGGCGCGTGGTCCATGCATCAAACCCAGCTGCACCGTGTCCCACGACCGCCAGCCCATACCACATCACCCGCTGCCTAGGCGCCTCGCTGGGCCGCCGCGGCGATGGCCGCACCGGCTCAAAAGGCTGTGCTGCGGAGCGCAGCGCCACCGGCTCAGCATCCGGCCTTACTTTCGACTCCGGAGCAGCGGGTAAAGCCGCTGCGGCGATCGCATCGTTCGAGCTGTTGTCCGCCACCTTAGCCAACAGGGTCTGCTGCTTGGTAGCGGCAACTCTCGTTGCGTCGTCAGCCTGCGGAACGGCACACAGCAAAACCAGCGTTGCGAGGAGCATTCACCACCCACCTTGCCAGTAGGTCTTGCACGTCTAGCCCCACTTGCGATGAGGCCACGCTGGTGGCGAAAAGTGCTGCGAACACCGGCCCTCTGGTCACATTTGCGCTAGTACAACGCCTTAGACCGTCCGTTTAACGTTCATGAAACGCGAGTACTAGACTATTTTTGAGAAAGAGTTTCTCATTTTGCACCAATTCCGTATCACTCCAAGCGTCGTCCTAAGAGCCCGGCAAGTGGCCCGTGCTGAGTCTTCCAGCCCGCAACGCAAAAGGACACGCCTCCTGGACTCGGAAGCACAGAAATAGTTCACCGAGCATCGCTCGCGCGCAACGGCTCACGGCCGCTGCTCCGCCCGGCAAAGCGCAGAATGTGTAGCGGCGGGTTTGTTCCGCCTTCTTGCAGCACCTGCCACGACGGCAACTCTGCTGCTGTGAAAATAGGGTTCAGCGGACGGATGTGCAGATTACGCCGCCAGCGCCGCTTTTTGCTCGAGTGTCACCGTATACCCTAAGCGCGCTAGCCGATGCACCAGGTTTCGCGTGAGGCGGTGTTTGTTGAGTTTATCCAGGTAGAGGTCTCCCAGCTCGTTGTAGCAGAGTCGAAAAAACTTGGGTCTCAAACCAAGTCTTGCTGAATTCAAAGAAGTTAGCTTCAAGAGTCTCTACTGACGACTTGGTGAGAAAACATGTGATCGATGGCCACCAAGATTTTGTGGGCCACCGCCGCACGCTTGTATCCGCGTCGGGCTTTAAGACGGGAAAATTTGTCGCGCAGATAAGTGCCCTTGGCACGAGCCGCTGCGTTGGCCGCCTCCACCAGAGCGGTCCAATCGACTCCAGTATTTTCCATGGCCACATGGGTACAGCCTTGCGAGAGCAGCCATTCGCGCAAGCTCAACAGTTCGCGCGTAGCGGTGCCGAAGGTCCGCACCTGCTTGTGGACTTGCCCGTTCTTCAACACTATCAACAAGCAAGCCAGCGCAGTCTGATGCACATCCAGTCCACAACCACGAAGGCGCATGAGGTTTGCTATAATTCGCGGCGTCGCCCCGAATCGGATCGGGGCGCGCCTCACGATGCCTGGCAACGACTCCTCGGCCGCCAAGCGCGCGCTGGTTCCCCAGCGCGGCCCGCAGCCCCCCCGCTTCATCGCCATTGAAGGCCCGCTGCGCGTTGGCAAAAGCACGCTCGCCCGCGTCCTCGCCGAGCGCCTGCACGCTCGCCGCATTTACGATTGTGAAGACAATCCCTTTCTCGCCGACTTTTACAAAGCCAAGCCCGGCGCCGCCTTCCGCGCGCAGATGTACTTCCTCATGGAGCGCCAAAAGCATCTGCGCGAAGGTCTCGCGGTCGAAGCTCCCGGGCTCCTGCTTTCCGACTTTCTCCTCGAAAAAGACCGCATCTTCGCCAACGTCAATCTCGACGACCAGGAGCTCAAGGTCTACGAGCGCTACTACGAATTGCTTTCCGCCGACCTTCCCGCGCCGGACCTCGTCATTTACCTGCAAGCCAAGCCGGAAGTCCTGCGCGCGCGCATCGCCAAAAAAGCTTCGCGCGAGGAGTCGCAAATCTCGCTCGAATATATCGAAGAAGTCGCCCGCGCCTACGAGCATTTCTTTTTCCGCTATTCCGCCTCCGACCTCCTGGTGATCAACACGTCGGAAATTGATTTCGTCGAGCGCAGCGACGATTTGCAGCAGCTTCTGCGCCGCCTCCAGGATCCCGTCAAAGGCACGCAGTACTTCCTCCCCCTCGGCGCCTCGGAGTAATTGACGGCGGTTAACAGTCGACCGTCCCGACAAGTTCGGAATCTTCGCTTCACAGTTGACAGTTCCGGAGAAACCAGCGGAGGCTACCACGGTCAAAATCAACTCCAAACGGGCGCCCCTTTGTATTGCGTCCCTCTAGCGACACGTCATTAGTTGCAGGTACTTTGGGAGTTTATTTCGCCTCTGGGCCGCAGCCTTAGAGTGACGTGTGGGCCTTGAAAAATCAGGGTGCCCCTGCGGATTCTGACTTCCTAATTTTCCAAGCACGTTAGGTAGTCTGGTTTCGAGGGCACTCGCCTCTCATCGCTCATCTCTGCTTTCCACGGGTTTTCCACCCCGTACCGGTGGCGACCGTCTCGCAACATATGCCCAGCGGCTCGACACACAACGTAGTCCTGCGTGAGGATCACCCAGGAAACATCACAAAGGCCACTAATGGCGGGCTAAATTTGTCAAAGGCGGGCAGTGATGAGTGGGCGGCGATTAGTCGGCGCTTGAGGGCTTCGAGGAAGCAATTTTGAAGTTGATGGCCGATCAGCTACCGCCGGGAACGATTGGGGCTTAGAGGTTTTCTCCCAAGTTACAGTGGCACGTAAGGTGCTTGAGCTCGTGAACTGCGGTGCGATGTAAGTTGGCCTCGTCATTGATCGGATGAGGCCCGACGAAGATGCGACCAGCCTTCCAGTCGGTTAAGGCCACAACCGAGGCTGGAAAGCGGTGCGCCTTGAGAAAATCTTGCCAAGCCTTCTCGGTACAGATGACGTAAAGATCAAAGGCGATTGGCGACTTTGCTTGTTGAAAGGCACTTACGACCAGCAGCACGCTTTCTTTCGAACAACCCTCAACCGGGTAAACATTTTTGGGGGCGCAAACAGCAGCTGGCGCGGCGCAGAACGCGAGTGACAAGAACAGCAGTGACAGCACGCGGCTCACGACGAAGGGCAACAAGGTCATCATCACGCGCTCCATCGTCGCCAATACAGCAGAAAACGGCGGCAGTGGCAATGCTTGTAACTTCGCAGTGTTCAAGGATGGCAACCCAGGTGCTGGCGGTGTGCCACCCGGAACCAGGGTTAGCTGACGCCCAGGCAGCGTTAGTTAAGGAAAATCCGTATGCAAGTTTGTGTGCACGTTCTTCTGCTCAAGTGAGCGCATGTGAGCGCACGTCAGCGCAAGCCAGCGTACGAGCCTAACGACTTAGCCGCGTAAGCCCTTTGTTTCCCTAGCGTGTCAGCCGCTTTCCACGCCATTGACAACCGTCCCTATCCCGCATACCTTGCCGAACCATGCTCTCCGGAATCCAGCTTCCATGAAAAACAGGCTTCTTCTGGCGGCCATTGTTGCCTCGACGATTGCGATCGCGGCTTCGCTGCTGGCCGGGATGGGCATTTGGGCGAACTTGGCCCTCGCTGCCACGGTGTTGCGCTGGGTGGCGATCGCGACGATCGCGGCATATGCGACGTCGCGACGGTCGCTGACGGCGTGGATCCTGGTGGGTTTGCTTGCCGGGGCGGAGTTGGGCCACGACGCGCCAGGCTTCGCCGCGAAGCTGCAGTTCCTTGGAACGATTTTTCTGCGGCTGATCAAGGTGATCATCGCGCCGCTGCTTTTCGGCACGCTGGTGGTGGGCATCGCCGGCCACGCGGACCTGAAAAAAGTCGGCCGGCTGGGGATCAAGTCGCTGGTCTATTTCGAGATTGTCTCGACGATCGCGCTGCTCATCGGTTGGGCGGCCATCACTCTCAGCCGGGCGGGCGAGGGTGTGCGCCTGCCACCTTCGGCAGCAGCCGAGTCGCTAAATGCCACGCCGCACACCGCGGCGCAGCTCATTACCGACATTTTCCCGGAAAACCTCGCGAAGTCCGTAGCCGAAGGCCAGGTGCTGCAGGTAGTGGTCTTCAGCATCCTGTTTGCCATGGCGCTGATTCTGGTTCCCGAAGCGAAGCGCCGCCCCATGGTGTCCTTTGCCGAGAGCCTCTCGGAGACGATGTTCAAGTTCACCAACATCGTGATGTACACCGCTCCGGCCGGAGTTTTTGGTGCGGTAGCGTACACGGTCGGGCATCTCGGGTTGGGGGTGCTTCTGCCGCTGTTGAAATTGCTCGCAACGATGTACGTTGCGCTCGTCGTTTTCATCACCTGCGCGTTGTTTCCCATCGCGCTGCTCGCGCGCGTTCCGGTGAAGCAGTTTGTTCGCGCGGTCACCGAGCCGGTGACGATTGCGTTTGCAACGGCCAGTTCCGAAGCGGCTCTCCCGCGCGCCATGGAGCAGATGGAGGCGTTTGGTGTTCCTCGGGAAACGGTCGCGTTCGTTCTGCCCACGGGCTACAGCTTCAATCTGGATGGCTCGAGCCTCTACCAATCGCTGGCTTTACTGTTTATCGCGCAGGCGGCGGGAATGCACCTCACGCTGGGGCAGCAGGCCGTTATGCTCCTGACGCTGCTCGTGAGCAGCAAAGGCACGGCCGGCGTGGCGCGCGCGTCACTGGTGATCGTGATGGCAGCGGCCGCGTCGTTTCATCTGCCGACCGAGCCGCTTTTTCTGCTGTTCGGGATTGATCAGCTCATGGACATGGGACGTACAGCCGTCAATGTTGTGGGCAACTGCCTCGCAAGCGTGGTGGTGGCGCGCTGGGAACACGAGTTCCCCGCGGCGGCTCAGACGCCGGCCAAGGTGCAAGCTTGAGCGCGCCGCACGGAATGGAGCGGGCGCGTGAACGCGAAGTGAGCTGGCCGGGAGACATAGGCAGGCTTCCAAGCCCCACGGCTGCTCCACCCGCTTGGCTAGCTGCTAGTACTTGGCTTGAATCGACACGAGATATTCGTTCAGGTTTCGACCGGCTTCTCTTGGGTGCCCACAACACAAGCGGCGAGAAGCAAAGCAGCAAGTGTGGTGAGTTGACGAAAGGTCATAATCTCCTCCGGAATCTAAAACTTTATTGGCACGGAAGTTTGCTCTTCCGGGGAGCGACCAGTCGCCTGGAGTTTGCCACTTCTGAATCCCTGCTGCCCTTCCGGGCAGGGCGTGTAGCCTTCGCGCCAGCTGCCTGAATTCACGACTTTCGTCCAGTTTCTCGCGGCGCGCCGGAGGCCTAGACTGCGGGCATCCTCGAAGGATGCCGGTCCCGCGTGCCTGTGGTTCGTCGCTCCAGGGATGCGGACGGCAGGGAGTGTGTCCTCGATGAAGTTCCTATTGACGCTGAACTTCTTCGTGTCGCTCCTCATGATCCTGTTCATGGTCTTGTCGCTGCCCCTGACGATCCAGTGCTAAGAGGACCCACTCCCGGCCGTCCAGAGAGCGAACCAAGGGGTCTCTCAGTGTGCTTTCGAAGTAGCGCCGGCCGTTGCCGCGGGCGCTCGCAAGTACGTGTCGAAAAACTGGTCCACGCGGTGCCACGCATCGCGTAGCACGTGCTCGCGGCTGAAATAATGAAATTCCCCAGGGTACATCATGAAGGAAACCAGGTCGCCCTTGTGTTTTTTGAGGGCTTCGTCGATGAGCCAGACGGATTCCAGGAAGGGCACGTTCACGTCCGCCGTGCCGTGCAATACGAGCAAGGGGCGCTCAAGACTATCAATGTGCGAGATCGGCGACGCGTTTTTGTAAACGTCGGGGTGCTCTTCGGGAGTTCCGATGCGGCTGGCGGTCCAGTCGCCGTGGTAGGGATCGGAGTAATACATCACGTAATCGACGACGCCCGCGACGTCGACGCCGGCGCGGAAAAGCGTCGGCTGATCGGTCATGGCGATGAGCGTGAAAAAGCCGCCGTAGCTTAGTCCCCACACGCCCATGCGGTTCGCATCGACATAGGGCAGCGTCTTTAAGTAATTCCCGCCCAACCACGCATCTTTCGCGTCTTTCCCGCCCACGTCCATGTACACGCCGGTGCGCCAATCGCGTCCGTAGCCGATGCTGCCGCGATAGTCGGGAGCCAGGACGACGTAGCCTTTCTGCAGAAAATACTGATGAATGCTGTAGTACACGGCGTAGTTGCGTTGCACGTGCCAGCCGTCGTAATTCTGATTCACGCCGTCGCCGTGAATCCAAAGGATGGCCGGATGCTTTTTGCTGCGGTCCAGATTTTTGGGGACAAAAAGCCATGCGGGCACCTGCTGTCCATCCGGCCCCGGATAGTGCACGAACTGGGGCTCGACGAAACGCGAATGGTCGATGTCCGCAGGCATGGAATCAGTCAGACGGGCCGGTTGCGCGCCTTCGCGCGCGGCGATGGTGTAGAGATCGGCGCTGTTGTGCGTGTCCGTGTGCTGGTAGACGAGCCTGGCATCGCTTTCCGACCAGTTCGGCGCGATGTTCGTTCCGGCGGCTTCGGTGATGTATGTAACTGTGGCTTGCGCGGGATCATCGGCGATTGTCGCGATGCCAATCCGGCGGTCGCCGGGATGATCTTCGAGGTTGGCGTCGAACGCGATGCGCGTGCTGTCGTGGGACCACGCCGGACGCCAGGCTTCGAAGCGGCCTTTGGTGATTTGCACCGCATCGCCGCCTTTTGATGGTGTGACATAAAGATGATCCCAGCCGTCCTGGTCGCTGAGGAACGCGATCCACTTGCCGTTGGGCGAGGGCCACGGCTGCGCGCCGGCTTCGCCCCAATCAGGAATGCTCCAGAATTTTTCTTCGTCGACTTCGTGACTGGTTTTTACGGAGCCGGTGGTGGCGTCGGCGACATAGATGGAATATTTCTTGAAGTCTTTGGACTGGCCGTCAAAGACCAGACGGTTGGCGTCAACCCACGCCAAGCCGCCGTACTCGCCGGGCGTGCTGATGGCCACGGGTTTTCCGCCGTTCAACTTCAGCGCGTAGATTTGGCCGGGAACGTATTCCGAGACGCGATAGATGAGTTTCGCGCCGGAGTACGCCGGGGATTCGTCGTGCTGGATGATTTTGGAGCCGGCGATATAAGCGAGAGAATTTCCGTCGGGGGCCCAAACGATGCCGCGAATACTTATGTCGTCATGCGCGACCGTGGATTCCGTGCCGTCGGTAAGCCAGCGAATGATAAGGTCGCTTCCTTTGCGCGCGCCTTGGTCATCGGCGCGGTTGCTGCGGACGAACGCAATGCGCTTGGCGTCAGGCGACGGTCTAAATCCGCCGCCGCGGTCCTGCGTGCTCCAAGCAGGCTTGGCTTCGCCTCCGCCTGCCGGAACTTTCCAAAGATTTCCTTCGTGAACGAAGTAAACGCTTTCGCCGTCGTCGCTCCAGAAGGAATCGGCAACCGCGCCTTCGGGAAAAGTGGTCAGCGCGACGGGCGCGCCGCTGCCGTCCGCGTTCGCCGCGTAGAGATTTTTGATGTCCGCGCGGTCCCAGGTGAACACCACATGCTTGTTGTCCGGCGACCAAACGGGATCCGACGGATGCTTAATTTCAATCAACTGTTCGATGGTGAGAGCAGACTTGCGGCTGGCCGTTTGCGCCTGCGCGTAGCTCGCGCATACCATCGCCGTGATCGGTATTGCTAGCCACAGCACATACTTGCCTCTGGACATATCGCGCCTCCTATTGCTCGCGGAGCTTGGGTGAAACGGAGTCTATGTGAAGTGCCGTTTGGCTGCACCCAAAGAAATCGGCGGGCCGGCGTTTTTCTCGCCCAACCCGCCGTTTGGGAACTTTCTGATGAGATGGGTCGCGTTGCCGCGCTGCGCTAGAACGTGAAACGCAGACCAAACCGCGTCACAAACGGATTGATGGCCAAAGCCGGTTCCAAGTACGCTCCCCCATTCGGTGCGGTCCACTGCGCGACTTCCGCGATAACCGTTTGAGAGTTGGTCAGGTTGAAAAAATCAACCGTCGGCGTGAGGTGCCAGCGGTCATTGAAGACGAGTTCGCGCGAGAGGCGCAGGTTCAGCTGGTTGACGCCCGGCAGGCGCTGGATTCCGGCCGGTTGAAGGATGATGGTTTCGGGTACGAGAGTGCCCCGTCCATTTGGAACGTTGAAGGTCTCTGTTGGCTGAATCGGAAAACCCGTGTAATGCTGGAAGTTCACGCTGGTGCCGAATTTCCAGGGAAGCTCGTAGGTGCTGTCGACTTTGAACACATAGGTGGAGTCGAGGTTCAAGTAGTTGCCGTTGCGGTTGATGTCGAGGTTTGGGTCGGTGAAATTGTCGCCGGTGGCCTGGTCAGAGAAGCCGCGGCCATAGACGCCTTTTTGGCGCTGAATGGTGAAGCCACCAAGAATCTGCCATTTATGAGACAGGCGCTTCACCGCTGTGAACTCGACCGCATGATAGGAGTTGTTATCGAGTTGCGGAAAGTTCGTCACGAGGTTGCTGAAGGCGCCGTACTTGCTGGGATCTGATGGTTGAAAGCTATATAGAGTCATCGGCTGATTTGTAAGGGGATTGATGATCGGAGTGCCGTTCAGCGTGGTGATGGGCACATAGTCCGATTTCGAAACCGCCGCGTTCTCTGTCCCAAACAGGTTCTTCTTTGTGCGGTAGTAGTAAGTGGCTCCTACACGGAGGTCCCGCCACAATTGTTTTTCGTACCCTGCACTAATCTCCTCGGAGTAGGGACGGCTCATTTTGGAATTGATTTGCGCTCCGCCCGACGAAGCCACCGGCGTCGCATTGGCGGGAAGCCATTCGCTCAGTTGCGGAATACCGTCGTTGTTCGCGTCACATTGGGTGCAACCAGGCTGGAAGGGGCCCCAAGGGAAAGTCAGCGTAATCAAGCCATTGGGGTTCTGCGACTCGGCAAGGCCTGTGCCTTGCATGATGTAATAGATCCCGTAGCCAAAGCGAATGACGGAGTTGCCTTTCCCGGTAGGGTCAAATGCGACTCCAATCCGCGGCGAAACGGTGTTCCAGTCCACTAGGTTTCCCGAAGCGGGGAACGTAAAACCAGCACTGAAGAGCTGAGGGAAAGTGAGGTTGGAGGCCGTTGTCTGCGCGGGATAGTAGGTCGTGAAGCGGTCGTAGCGCATCCCGAGGTTCAAAGTGAATCGACGTTTGAGATTCCAAGTGTCCTGGAGATAGAAGCTGGTATCGCGGAAATAGTTTTTTTGCGTGGTCGGCGTATTATAAGCCACAACGTCCAACGGCACGGAGAAAGCTGGCTGGTTCGCCTTAGGGTCGGGGTTGCTATCGTACAGAGCGTTGATTCCCTGACTTACTTGATAGAGATAGGAGTTGTAGCTATCACCCCATTCGAACCCGAATTGGAAATTGTGGTTTCCGGCCCAATTGGGCTTGTACCAAGAACCGCTCGCGGTCCATTTGAGCACCCATGCAGGATTTATGAATTCATTGGGCGCCGCACCAGTTTCGAGGGAATAGCCAAAATCTTGCTTATTGAGACCGGTTGCCCCCGGCTGATAGCTAAGCGGGAACACAATTTTGTTCCAGCCGATGCGGAAATCCAACAGGAAATTATTGGTCACCTGGCTGGTCCACAGTCCCTGGAGGATATAGGCGGGCTCGATTTGCCGCCAACTGGCGTCCTGAGTGACAAACTGAAAAGCGGTGTCACGCCGGAAGAAGCGATTCTGCTCGTTGTAAAGCCACACAAGACTAAATTTGTTTTTTGGATTGATTTGCCAATCGCTGCGCAGGTCGGTATTGGTCTGGTGATTCACATCATGCACAGGTACGTTATTCTGGTCTGTCACCGCCAGAATCCGCTGGCGGAGGTCATAACGCCGGTAAGAACCAAACAGCCACCACCGGTCTCGAATGACGGGTCCACCGAGGCTCGCCGAAGCGTCCAGAGTCATGTCAAAGGGAGAACCGGTGTTCACAACAGCGTTTTTAGGCTGCTTTACGCCAGCCTGGAAAGCTGCGGTTAGATAATACGCGGCTGCTTGGCCGTGGAGCTCATTCGACCCGGATTTCGTCACCATATTCATGTAAATGCCGCCGATGGGCACGGAGGCAGGAGCATTGTCAGCTACGACCTGAAACTCATCGAAAGAGTCGTGGTTGGTGTAAAACTGCGTATAACCGCCGTTCGCGCCGGGCCAATTCAAATCTAGACCATTGAAGCTATAAATTTGCTCGGCTTGCGTGCTTCCATGGACCTGCATTGCGGACTGCTGATAGCTGTTGTTGCCGGCCACATCGAATGTTCCGACGGTGGCTCCCGGCATCTGCGCAACCGTTGACCACGGATCGCGCCCGCTGGGGATGTCTTGCAGCAGCGTTTGATCAAATGTGGTGGAAGCCTGGACGTTTTGCAGGTCTATTACATTTTCCCCTTCGACGCGCACGACGTCGGTTAGTTCTCCCACTTGGAGCTTTGCATTCACCGTTGCGGTGAAGCCTGCGGTGAGAACAACTCCTGCTTCGGTGAAGGCCTTAAATCCTTTGGAGGTAACCGTGACCTCATAGGCGCCGGGCGGCAAAAGGTCGAAAAGGTAGGCGCCGTCGGCCCCTGAAATTGTCGTACGCTCGGCCATGAGCGCGGTGCTTTTGACGGTCACGGCGGCATTCGGTACCGCGGCGCCGGAAGCATCGGTTACTACGCCCGCGATTTTGCCTGTGGTTGCGACTTGCCCCAGAGTCAAGGCCGGCATGAGCCCCAGCATGAGAATGACGAGAACAAACACCAATAGTCTGCGCTTTCTCATTTCTCCTCCTTCACCGCTTCCGCTCACAACTCCTGGTCTTTTTTCTTTGACGCGAGGCGAGGACCCGCTTGCGAACGAGGAAGCCCCGTTCGGGCCGAGCGAGCTCCCAAGATGCAGCAACGTATGTTGCAACAAAAGGGCGCTAAGTCAACGGGAAAGATGAAACACCTCAAAACTTGATCCCTCCAGGACTCGCCCCCGAGACTCCGCGTTCGAGTCAGAGGCCCGAGCCAGCCAAACGTAAGTCAAGAGAAAGCAGCAGGCAAAATTTTTGATAACGCTTTCAGAGAGGACGCAAGTCGTTTTTGTTTAATGGGTTGGGCGCTGACTTTGTGGCGTCATGGCTTCTGAAAAAAAACCGCGCGAAAGGGGGTGCCGGAAGATTTGCCGTCCGCAAGGCAATTGACCGAAAAAGGCGCGGCCCCTTGCCGGTAAACCACGCGTCAAAAGGCCAACACCTGTTTCTAAATTCCGCAGGCCAACGCAGAAATTAAGCTAAAGTTTTGCGATCAAACTCGATTTGAGCGGCGCTTGGGAGGTGCAGCGGGGGCACTTGCCGGCGGGTTCAATTCGTCAATGGCTTTCGTCTGCAGGCCGATAAACACGGCGATCAACAAGCACTGCGCCAGGAAAGCTGCGATCCAAATGGCGGGCCGCAAAATGCAATTCGCGTGGTCTAGCATAAACGCGCCGGAGGGAATCAAAAACGCCGAGAAAGCCGCTCGCTCGGGTTTTGAAAAAATTCCGAGCGGAGCCATCAAGATCATGATGCATACGTAGAAAATGATCAGGAAGAGTGCCCCCGAAGCCACTCCCGCGACGACGATCAAGCTTGCGGCAGCCGCTCCAGCCACCAATAGGGGCGCCGGCCAGGCCAAGTCGAGCCAACCCGCTCCTCCGCCCTCCTGAGTCCGTAGAATTCTTCCGACGCCCTCCTGGTTTCGAATTGCCGCCAGGCCCAGAGCGAAGAATACCGCGATGTTCAGAGCCAGCAACGCCGCCAGTTCCCCGTCCGTTCCTGGAAACACCATTTCCGCTTCCAGTCCTTCTTCTCGCGCTTCACTCACGCCCGGGCGCGCTGCCAGCCATGCCCCGAGTGCAAATCCTGCGGCCGCCAGCTTGATCCGCACGCGCTTGGTGTGCCCCGCTCCGCGCATCACGTCGCCGATTTTGCCTACACGCAGCAGTTTCCCCTTTTCCATAACGCCCAGAGATGTGCAGATTTCCTCCAGGTCCGACAGCACATGCGAAGTGATGAACACTGTTTTGCCTTCGCGGTTCAGCCGACGAAGGAGTTCCTTCAGCTCCAAGCGCGCCCGGGTCCGTCCCCGCAGTCAACATGCTCTACGGGGCTCTACAGGGCTCTACAGGATATCTCCGCTTTCACCAGTAACGCGTCCCGCCGGGAACGTTTGCTTGTCCTGAATTGTTCGGTCGCACGCGTTTCCACAGACGCTCTGCAATCGCAATGCGCGAAAGTCACGCGAAGACCTCGCGTCCACAACAACCCCCCAGCTATCCCGAATCGACCAAGAATTCTCGGCATTTTCTTGGCAGGTGAACGCCCAGGAAATTCATCAGGTATTTGCCGGTCGATGAAAAATTCGCCGAAACAAAATCGCCGTGTTGCTGGTCAAATTTACACTTGGTCTGCCATCGCCGGCCGGTATGCAAAGAAGTACTTGGCCCTTTCCTCCTTCGCATCCAATTCGCTTCGGGGAACTTAAATCGCCAAAACGATTCTTCCCCGCTTTGGCAAACGGCTTGCCTCTCTCCTCCATAGTCCGCCCACGCGACGGCTGGCACTTGGGAGAAAACGGTGCAACGGCGGCGCAAGTAAAGCCACTAATTCTGCCGCAGTAGTACGGCGGCAGTGGCCATCAGCGCCCCGAAGATTTACTCCCTCCAGTCGCACCTGGTCCCCGGCAGGATGCTGAAGAATCTCTGCTCGCGGAAAAGACCCCATGAGCACTGCGGATTGTAGGCTTCTTTGATCGAGCAGCGGAGTTTGCCGCGCAAGGGCTTTCCTGTGTTGGCGAATCACGCGATTGTTTCGCTCGCCCCGAGCTTCCGTCCACGATAGCGTTCGCGATTTTTCAGCAGCCCGTCAAAAAAGAGTTTTCTCGCGAGCTCAGATTAGGTCGAGGTGTCTGAAATGATTTTGCAAGTTTGGAAGTCCAAGCTGCGCACGGCATTCTTTCCCGTGTGGTTTCTCGTTTTGATTCTCACCTTGCTCGCAGAAATTCCCCCTGCTCTCGCCCAGGCGGATTTCTTTGATGGCCCTCCCAACCGGCCCTTCGGGAAGCGTACGGGAGAAATCCAGGGAACGGTGTATCTGAACCGAGGTGCGAAACCTGCGTCACAAGTTTTCGTGAACATTCGCTCTCTGTCGGCCGGCACGATCGAAACCATCAGCACGGATTTTGACGGTCATTTCGAACTTCGCGAGGTGCCCCCGGGCGCTTACGAAGTGAGCGCTGCGGAACAGGGATATGGGATTGCCAGCGCCATCACGCAGGTCAGCTTTTTTCCGGCGGAAGTGACACTGTGCCTCAGTTCCTCGAGCGCGCCTCCGCCCAGCGCAAACGCCTATACCGTCTCTGTGCGGGAGTTGAAAATTCCCTCGAAGGCCCAGGATGAGTACCAGCGCGGGCTCGAGCGCATGGCCAAAAACGATTTCGCCGGAAGTCTCGGGCACTTTAAGAAGGCGGCGGCCGCGTACCCGGATTATTACGAAGCTTTTTATCAAATCGGTGTTGCGGAATTGCGTTTGCATCATCAGATGGAAGCCATGGAAGCCCTCCAAAAAGCCATCGATTTAAGCGACGGCCATTACGCCCGCGCGCAGTTTGCTTATGGGTTGATCTTGTGCAACCAGGGCAAACCCAAGGAAGGTGAGGACTTGATTAAGCGCGGCCTGGAAACCGATCCGGATTCCCCACAGGGCCATCTGTTCCTGGGAATTGCGCTGCTCGATCAGAACCGCGCGGACGAAGCGGAAAAAAGTTTGCGCGAGGCGCTCCTCCGCAAACCCGACTACCCGGATGTTTATCTGGTGCTCGCAGACGTCCACGCAAAGAGGAAGGATTATCAATCTCAGGTGCGGGACCTGGACAATTACCTGAAGCTGGTTCCTTCGTCGCCTGGAAATGCGTACGTGCGTGGTGTGCGCGACACCGCTAAGCGTCTCCTGTCTCAATCCGTGCCTAGAAACTAACGATCGGGCGCGGCCTGAGGCGGCGTTCAACCTAGCGTTTAGGCTTCTCGCAACGCCACGAGAGGATCGACGCGGCTCGCGCTTCGCGCCGGCAGGTAGCACGCGAAAAAAGCCACGGCAAGCAGCGCGAGCGAAGCTCCCACCAGGCTGAGCGGATCGCTTCCGCTGATGCCGTAGAGGAATCGCGAGAGCACGCGTCCGAGCAGAAGCGAGAGCGCCATTCCCACGGCAACACCGCTGGCTACTACCGTCATTCCTTGACCAAGCACCAGAAGGGACACGCTTCCCTGGTTCGCCCCTAAAGCCATACGCACTCCGATTTCGCGCCGCCGCTGATTCACCGAGTACGCCATGATTCCGTACAGGCCCACCGAGGCGAGGCCCAGGGCCAGGAGTCCGAAAGCGCCCAGCAAGCCCACGCCAATCTTCGACCACCAGAGCGCTTGATCAATGACTTTGGTCCCGGTGCGAATGTCTTCCATCGGCAAACCGGGATCGAGGCTGTGAATTTCTCCCTGAACTGCGGCGAGAACTGTGGAGGGGTCACGTTCACTGCGGATGTAAAGAATCATGCTGTCGGCGTAATTCTGCCGCAACGGAATGTAGACGCACGGCTGCGGCGGCTCGCCCAGCGTTTGATAATTCGCGGTCTTCACGACGCCCACTACTTGCAGGAGCTGTTTGCCGCGAGGCAATTGCAAGCGCTTCCCGAGCGGGTCTTGGTTTGGCCAATACTTGGCGGCCATCGTTTCATTGATGATGGCCACGGGGGTAGAAACATCGCGATCGTTCTCTGAAAAGTCGCGACCCATTACGAGCGGGATATCCATGGTGGAGAAATAGTTGAGATCCACCGTGTCCACAACGGCCGAGATAGCTTCGGATTTCTTGCGCGCTTCCTGCCCTTCAATCGCGATGCCCGTCTCTTTGTGACCCCACAACGGCAGGTTCGATGCCCACGAGACCGACGCGACGCCGGGAATCCTGGCGATCCCGTCCAGAACCTGTTTGTAAAACTGCCCTGTGCGAACGCGGTCGTATCCGGCCTGACCCGGATACAACATGAAAAGCGCCAGGTGCTTGGTTTGGAAGCCAGGATCGATCACGTACTCACGCTCGATGCTTCGCAGGAAAAGACCGGCAACCACGAGCAAAACAAGCGAAACTGCAACCTGCCCAGCGAGGAGTGTGTTCGCCAAGGTTACGCGGCTTCGGACGCGTCCTGGGCTGCGCGTTTCCTCTTTAAGGACTTCGGAAACAGAAACACGCGAAGACCGCAACGCAGGCACAATGCCGAACAGCAGTCCGGTTAGAATGGCAACAGCAAACGCAAAGACAAACACGCCCGCGTCGAGCCTCAGGTCTTGAAGGTTCTGCGCGTACTCCGCGGGGCGCAAGGATTCGAGAAATCGGCATCCGCCATAGCCGAATACGAAGCCGAGAACACCGCTAAAAAGACCCAGCAGCACGCTTTCGGTGAGCAGTTGGCGGATGAGTCTACGGCGCCCCGCGCCAAGCGCCATGCGAACGGCAATCTCCTGCCGGCGAACGCTCGCACGCGCCAAAAGCAAATTCGCCACATTCGAGCAAGCGATGAGCAAAACGAATCCCACGATGGTCATCAGCAAAATGCCGCCGAACACGACCGGTTGCCGTTCCGGTCCGTAGGCAGCTTCGATCAAAGGCGTCACAGTAAGAATCTTTCCCTCGTTGGCGTCCGGATCTTCTTTTTGCAGAGCCGCGCCCACGATGTTCATTTCTGCACGAGCCTGCGCGAGGGTAACGCCTGGCGCGAGCCGGCCGATTCCCGTGAAGAGCGGCAGGCCGCGATCGCTCAAGGCATTCCGCTGCTCGGCGGGTAGGACTTCGGCCGCCATCATCGAAGGCACCCAAAGATCCGGCCCAAAAACGGCGTACACGCCTTTAAATCCCTTGGGCGCGACGCCGATGATCATGAATTGAGTTTCGTTCAGCGTGATGGTTCGCCCGAGGATGTCGGGAGTTCCGCCAAACCGGCTTTGCCACGCCGTGTAGCCCAGCACCGCGACGGGAGCAGCACCAGGCATAGCATCTTCGCTCGGAAGGAAGAATCTTCCGAGGAACGGATGTATGCCAAGAGTCTCGAAGTAATTTGTGGTCACGATTTCCGCGAAAATTCGGCGCGGCTGGTCCTTATCGGTCATCGTGACCGCCACGGGATAGGAATGACCGGAAAGGCTCCGGAAAGCGTGCGTGCGCTCCCGAATCTCTTTGAGATTCAAGTAAGAGAGGGCTTGCAAGTCGCCGGATTGCGCCGTCCTTCTGGCTTCTGTCGTGTTGAGCGCGGCGAGTGTGGAGATTTTTTCGACGGGCAGCGGATTCAAGATGAGCGAGTCGACCACCGTGAAGACCGCCGTGTTTGCGCCAATGCCCAGAGCCAGCGTCAGCACCGCCACGGCCGTGAAACCAGGGCCTTTTCGCAGCATGCGCAGGGCAAAGCGCACGTCCTTCCAGAGGTCCTCGAAGAAGTGTCCGCTCGTTGCCGCTCCCTCAGGCACCGCGTTCGACTGCGGCGTCCGCTCCGTAACCTGAAGTTCCGGAGCGAACCCTCGCCAATCGATTTCCGCGATCACTTGGCGAAACGCCTCATCCTCCTCTGCGCCTCGCGCTCGCGCCTCTTCGTAGCACTGCTGAAGATGATCCGAGAGCTCCTCGACGATTTCTGCTTCCCGCTCGGGCCGAAGATTGAGCCCCACCAAACGTCTGCGAATTTCCAGGTTCCATTCAGGCATGTTGCACTCCCGCGATTTGGCCCACGGCTCCGGCGAACTCCAGCCACTTCTTGCGTTGCAGCGCCAGGATGCGCCGTCCCGCCGTGGTCAGCCGGTAATACCGCCGCCGTCTCTGATTTGGTTTCTCTACCCAACGTCCTTGGATCCCGCCCCGCTTTTCGAGCCGGTAAAGCAGGGGATAGAGCGAGGCCACATGAAAGTGGAGCGCACCGGCCGAGCGGATTTCAATGAGCTTGGCGATTTCGTAGCCATGCCGCGGCAGGTCCTCCAACAGGGACAAAACCAAGAGCTCCGCGCTTCCTTTCTTCCACTCCTCCTCCACTTTTGCGCCCATATATGTGCCTCCCACATATCGTACGCAGGCGGGTGCGGGGAAATTTCAGCTCGACGCGATTTTTTCAGGGAGGAATCTGCCCCGCCGCACAGTCCGCGGAGGGGCGCGCTTTAGCGCGTCCCATTTTGCGGCTTATCTGTATGAAGGCAACTAAGGATTCATTTCGCCGTTGCGGTACCTATTCCTCGCGGAGCGTCCTGGCCGGGTCGATCCTGGCAATCTTCAAGGCCGGCAGGACGGTAGCGAGAATGGCCACGGCAAGGAGCGTCAGCACAACAACCAGAATCGTCGCGGTGTCGTATACGCCCACGCCGTAAATTACGCTGCTCATCACGCGCAACGCTCCCGCAGCAAGCGCGAGCCCCAGTACGACGCCAAGCAGCGGTGCGCCCACCCCTGAGCTACCGATCTGCATCATGACCTGCCCGAGGCTGGAGCCCAAGGCCATGCGGATGCCGATCTCGCGCGTCTTCTGGGCCACCATGTTGGCCACCAGCGCAAAGATGCCGACTGCGCTCAACAGCAGCGCCAGCGCCGCCATGGCGCCGAGCAGAGCAACTTCCATGCGCTGCGTCGTCAGCGTCCGAGCCAGCAGGTCCTTCATGCTGTAGAAGCCCGAGGCCGGCAGGTTCGGATCTGCTTTGGCCAGTGCGCGCTGCATTTCGGCGGTTAAACCCCCAACTGGACCTGCCGTTCGCACAACCCAGCAGCGCGAGAGACGGCCCCTCCATCTGGGCAGCGGGAATATACATAGTCTGCTCGGTCTGAATCGGGGCGACGGGGTCCAAGCCGGAGGCAATGGGGACGTCGGCTACCTCGCCCACGATCAATGTGTCTTTGTTGATGTAGTGGCCCACGGGATTGCTTCCGTCATAGACCTTTCGCGCGAAGGCTTGGTTCACCACGGCCACGTGCTGCGCATTGGGTCCGTCAGCATCGGAAAAGACGCGGCCTGCAAGCACAGGCAGGATTACGCCTTAGCTGGCGCGCGGCAAACCGGAGATGTTGCCTGCTCTCCATAGACTAGCCTCCCTGCGGATAAATCTATGATGCAATCCTCTACAGAAAGTACGTCGATACGTCGGTTCACGTTTCACTCCGGCTGATTTGGACAGGCATAATGTCCGTTGCAAGGTGGGAGATGTTGCCGCTTAAACCTTGCGCTTGTGAATTGCTCAGGCAGTGACGGTGAACACGCTGGGTTTCGCCTGCTCCGCGTTCGCGATTCCTCCCGAGTCACGAGCAACTCTTCCGTAATCGGATAAAGGAAGGGTTGCCGATTATTAGCGGCACTTGAATCGCGGCATTCAATTTTCGCTATCTTCTCTTCGTCGCACTCGCTTCCCTTCAGTTTTTTTCGAAACTGAATCTCTCTCCTAGGCCCGCAGCGTCATTCACTCGTTGCGTAACGCCACCATCGGATCCAGCCGGGACGCGTGCCGCGCCGGTATCGCACAGGCAAGCATGGCCACCAAGCTCAGTAGCAGCGCTCCCCCAACCAGAATTATCGGATCCCGCGCGTTTCCTCCCACCCAACTCTCCAGAATCCTGTTCATCATCAGGGTAAGCGCCAGTCCAGCCGCAATCCCGCTCCCCACACTCACCACCGTCGACGCAAACACGATCCGCAGGACCTGCGTGGGCTGGGCACCCAACGCCATGCGAATTCCAAATTCGTTCGTGCGCTGTGCCACAACATAGGACACCACGCAATACAATCCGATTGCCGCGAGTGCTAATGCCAGCCACGCCAGGATTCCAAAGATCCATGCCGCCAGATGCTCCTGCTGCCATTCCGGCAGATCGCTGATCCTGGTCTCCAGGTCCCTCACGATGCTGTAGGTCTGCTGGTCTGGATTTACCGCGGCCAACTGTTTCTGCACGGCGTGCACCAGCGTCAGCGGCGGCGCCTCCGACCTCACCAAAATCTGCGTTCCTTGCCACATGCTCAGCGTGTTCGGTACATATACCGCTGGTTTGACGGGGTCCCTCAACCCGTCGTTTCGCGCATCTTCCACGATGCCCACAATCTGCAGCCAGGAATCAGCAATGTTCGACGCCGACAGAATCGACGGGGGCCTGTCCTCAATCTTGGGCAACTTCACCGAGTGACCGATCGCATCGCCGTTCGGGAAATACCGCTGCGCCAGCGTCCGATTGATGACCGCGATGTGTGCGCCGTTCTGATTCTCCGTTTCGTTCCATATTCGTCCTTGAAGAAGTGGAATCCTCAGGATCGCGAAATACCCGGGACTCACCAGATTGACGGACGTCATCTGTTCTTCCGCCGAGGGCTTCTCGAGGATCTCAAACTGCGTCTTCCCTCCATTCCGCGGGGGCGTGGCGTTGCTCGAAATTGCCGCCATCGTCACTCCTGGCGTCTCTGCCACTTTTGCTCGCATTTGCTCGAAATAGGCTGCGCGCGCGGCCCATGTTGTGTACGCGCCGTCGTGAAGCGGTATTCCTACCGACATCACATGACGTGGATCGTAGCCCAGCGGCTTATGCATCAGCCCCTCGAAGGCCTCCATCGCCGCCCCCGCTCCGGCCAGCAGCAACAGCGTTAGCGCAATCTGGCCCGCGATCAGCACGTTGTTCGTTCTGCGCCCCGCCACGCTTCCCGCTAGCCGCCTCACGTTCGCTTGCATCAATTGTCCTGCTTGCGTTCGCGAGAGCCGCCATGCTGGCCACGACCCGGAGAGAATTCCGGTTAGGAGTCCCACGCCAACGCTGAAGAAGAGAACGGGAAGATTGATGCGGATTACCACTTCAGGCGCGAACGCGTACGGAGGCAACAGCACTCGAATGCCCGCTAAAATGCCATAGGACGCCAAAACGCCTAGCGCCGCGCCAATCGTCGCCAGAAACAGCGACTCCGTCAATAACTGCCGCGCGATGCGGCCGCGTCCCGCGCCAATGGCCGCCCGCACAGCCAATTCGTGCTGCCGGGCCGTGCCACGCGCCAGCAACAGAATAGACACGTTCCCGCACCCGATCGCCAGCAGCAGAGCTACGCCGCCAAACAGCAGATACAAGGTTCCGCTGATGCTTCTCACAACCCATTCGTTCAGCCCTTCCACGTTCACCCGGAAGTGCTCGGGGAAGTGCTTCGGCATATCGATGGCAAACTGGTCTACCAAGGGTTGTAATGCAGCGTCCGCCGCTTCGCGCGTCACGCCCTTCCGCAGCCGCAGATTGATGATGTACGTCGGTCCCGGATCCTGCGTAAGCTTCAGCGGCAGGTAGACATCCGCGCTGTACCAGCGGAATCGCGGCGCGGCCACCCCCACAATCGTGTAGTTCTTCCGGTCCAGTTGAATCGTCTTGCCCACGACTTCCGGGTCCGAAAGGAAATGGGTCTGCCAAAACTTATACGACACCACGGTCACCGCTTGCGCATCCTGCCCCTCGATGGCGTCCGACGGCAGAAGTCCGCGGCCCAATAACGGTGGCACTCCCAAGTCTGCAAACCCATTGGCAATCAGACCGATCGCGTTGACGTTTTCCGGAATCTCATGTCCGGTCAGAATCATGGCGTGATAATCCATCGCTAGCAGGCTTTCCACAATGCCGAGCTGACGCACTTCCCGGATTTGCGGCCCATTGAGATTGACCCAATCCCCCTGCCCAGCCTTGCTCTGCATCGTGAGCCGCACAATCCGGTCCGCCCCCACAAAAGGATACGGGTCGATCAGCGCCGCATAGATGACGCTGAAGACCGCGGTGGTCGCTCCGATGCCCAGTGCCAATGACACCAACGCCGTCAGCGTCAGCCCCGGCCTACTGACAAGCTGTCTCACCGAATATCGCAGATCCTGCACTACCGTCCGCATCTCGCACCGTAGATATCTTCCGCCGATTACCGATCTCTGCTCACATTACGCGCACCTGGCAACCGGAGGCAATTGTCGTTTTCGGATTTCGAGTCCTGATTAACGCTAGTGTCAGTTAGGGCCTGCGGCCCGCGAAACTTCATGAAAGTCCTGTCAGTAACCGCTTTGTTTTCAGCACTGGATCGCGACTTTCGACCCTGCCTTATCTGACGCTCGTTTCCACGAGGAGCTGAACTGAGGCGCGGGGCTCTGCGCGCGTTCGATAAGGCCGTTTGGACATGGCGCCCGTGGTTGCGGCGGACGCGGGCCCTATGCAAATTCAATGTTGGGAAGCAACGGAGTCGTGGAATGCCGTAAGCTATGGGACGTTCTGCGACCCGTTTCATGGAGGGCAGCAATATGAACCGTCGTGAAGCAATACGTTCTCTGTCTTTAGCCGGCGGAGTGTCTTTGCTCCCATCAACACCCTTGCTGGCCGCAGGTTTGCCATCGGAAGCGGAAGCCAGTTGATCGGTGACCGTCCCAACGATCTGCCCGGTAGCGGCGGTTTGCGCGCACACCGGAGGCGCTTGCGCAACAAGAAGAAAAGCGAAGAGCAGGACGACTGCAGCAATGCACTTGCTTCGAGGGTTCATTTGCAGACCTCCAGCGTAAGACTTTCGCCTAACGGCCCGTTTGGCGAGCAGCCGCACCCAAAGCATTCCAGAGCCTCCCTAACTTGATCGTCGAACTCGGATTGTACATGCTCTTGACGTTTCAGAAACCAGCTGTGCGAGGAAATCGCGAGACCGGAAAACAAGCCTTTTCAATGCGTTTGAGATTTTTGACCATACGGGATTCCACAGGTCGGAAGGTCAGTGGACATCGGTGGTCGGAGTCTCAATATTTCCTGCTCGGGAGCAGGTGGGCCGCCCGTTATCTTCGAGTCTGGCGGACCCGGCCCAGGTCTCGAATGGGAGCCCTTACAAACGGAAGTCGCCAAGTTCACACAGGCCTGCTGGTACGACCGGGCTGGCGAGGGTTGGAGCGATCCGGGTCCCTTCCCCCGAACCAGCGTCGCGATTGTCAGTGATCTTCATGAACTCCTAAAGCGAGCAGGTGTACCGGCGCCGTACGTGTTCGCCGGCGCGTCCATTGGCGGTTTGAATTCGCGAGTGTACGGCGGCCTTTACCCTAAAGAAGTAGCGGGGATGGTTTTGATCGACTCGGCGCACGAAGACGAATCGCTGCGCGCCCCTAAGTTCTATCTCGGTCACACGGTGCCACGATTCCTCTGGCATCCTCTCTATGCTGCATTCGAGACCGCTGCTTTTGTTGGCCTGGTCCGTCTTACGCAGTCCTCTCCTGCGCAAAGCAAGGATTCGTCACAAATGACCCGAGAAGAAATCATTGCGGCGTTAAGACGACAACCAAAGTCGTTTGTCGGAAATGCCTCGGCCGGCATTGTTTTGCCTGAAAGCTATGCCGAGGCAAGGTCGATCGTAGAATTGGGAGATTTTCCCCTGATCGTGCTGACTGCCGGCCAGTCGTTCGATTTCCGAAATGCGGAATTGAATAAGGAGGCTGCGGCGTATCAACAAGTATGGATTCAGGAAATACAACCGAAGCTGGTGAGACTTTCTACACGAGGGCGCCAAATCGTTGTCCCAAATGGCACGCACAGTACCATCCCCCGAGAAGTCATCATTAGCGCGATCCGCGAGGTCTTAACGGAGGTCCGCGGCGGAGCCGCGAGCCACTAGATATTTGCACCCCAGCCGGCAAAGATCCAGGGAGCAACGTTGACCATATCTGTTTTTCTTTGCAGACGATCAGCATTTGCGTTTTGCCGGAGCAGGATTTGGCAACCGAGAGAGCGAGCAGTTCACAACTTCAACTCAAGGAGAGCATCGATGAGAAAGCCATCTTTCTTTACGGGCCTTTTGCTGGGCGTACTAATTTCGGCCACTGCGCTGTGCGCCACCGATGTTACCGGCAAGTGGTCGGGAACTCTGCAAATGGAAGGGGAAAACGACTCCAAGTCGGCATATGTGATTCTCAAACAAGATGGAAACAGGCTGACTGGAAGTGCGGGGCCCAATGAGAGTGAGCAGCACTCATTTGAAGGCGGGAAGATCGACGGCAACAGACTAACGTTTGACGTCTCACTCGGTGGTGAAGGCTCGATGCACTTTGATTTGCAAGTCCAAGGAGATCAGATCACAGGGCAAGTAAAACGAAGTGGAGAAGGCAGAAACGAGGCTGCGAAAATCTCGCTGAAACGAGTCGCCGAAAGTAAGAATAGTCCAAGCCTTCAAGGCAAAAAATGCGATTGGCCATTCGGCTACTCGAAAAGAGCGGGCTGGGCAGATACAGCCTCTGGGTCGTGAAAGTTGCTCAGGCCGACGCCAACCAGGCGGAACCGCTGCTGCGGGCCAAGACCAACACGTTCCCGCAGCGACAGGGCGATACTGGTCAACTCCTCGCAAGAAGAAGGCGGAGAGCCTAGCGTCTGACTGCGAGTGAGGATCTTGAAGTCGCTGGTCTTCAGTTTCAGTACAACGGTTCGGGCGATTCGTGATTCCTTGCGCGATGCGGACCAGGTGTGCTCGGCAAGTTTCCGAATCATGGGCTCCATCTCGGTCAGCAAGACATCCCGTTCAAAGGTATCCTCTGCCGATATGGATTGAGTTGGCCTGTCAGGGACTACTTCGCTCTTGTCGATTCCCCTGGCCAATTCGTAGACACGCATGCCATAAAGACCGAAGCGGCCTTCGAGTGTCGGACAATCCACTCGCCGCAGATCAGCAACCGTTTGTATCTCCAAGTTTTTTACGCGGCAGACAGGTTGCGACATTCAAGGTTTTTCGGAGTGCACGAGGACAAGAATCCTCGAAGCGTAGTCAAGGAGCAAGCCGGCGAGCCTTGAATAGCTGTCGGCTGGCTAATAGCGACGACACACAACAAAGTCGCGCCACCCAGAGTTTTCCGACCGAGACTGCGCAATGCGCACCCTATAGCGTGTTGTGCGGCCATTGCCAATTTTTCGTCACCTGTCGCTTTGGACGAGGCCGGCGCGACGAGTTATACCAACTTGGTCTGGCCGGGCATGGCTACGGGCGCGACGGCGAGCGCAGCGTCCCACTCGAGTTTTGCTGGCATGAGACTCTCGGTGGAGTTCAACGCCTGCTCCCAAGTGACTTCCTGCCCGGTGTAAGCGGCCATGCGTCCCATGATCGCCGTCATGGTGCTCTCGGAAACTTCCTTCAGCTCGTTGTAGGGCTTGCCGGCACGGACGCTGGCGATCAAATCGGTGTGCTCCTGGACGTAAGGCAGATTGTTTGCGCCGGTGTAGCGCCAGCTCTTCTCGCCGGTGATGGCGTATTTGTTGGCCTGGCAAAGGCCTTTCGTTCCGGCGAGGCTCTCGGAAACGTTGTTGGCGCAATTAGGCATCTGCCGGCAGAAGCTGGCCACGTGGACGTCGTTGGGGTACTCGTAATCCACGGCGAAGTGATCGTAGATGTTGCCGTAGATAGAATCAGTGCGGACTTGTCTGCCGCCGTGGCCCGTGGCTTTGACGGGGTGCGCGCCAAGAGCCCAATTCGCGACGTCGAGGTTGTGCACATGCTGTTCGACGATGTGGTCGCCGCAGAGCCAAGTGAAGTAATACCAGTTGCGCATCTGCCACTCCATGTCGCTCCAGCCTCCTTGCTTTGGATGAACCCAGATGGGCCCCTGATTCCAGTAGACGCGCGCTGAGACGATATTGCCGATGGCACCGTCGCGAAGACGGTTCATCGTCTCGATATAGCCGGCCTGATGTCTGCGCTGCGTGCCAGCGCCAACGGCGAGACCCTTGGCCTTGGCTTGCTCGGCGATTTCAAGGACCGAGCGAATCCCCGGGCCGTCAACCGCGACGGGCTTTTCGGTGAAGATGTGTTTGCCCGCGGCGACGGAGGCCTTCAGATGCGCGGGCCGAAAGCCTGGCGGCGTGGCGAGAATAACGTAGTTGATGTCCGAAGCGAGAACCTTCTCAAACGCATTGAAGCCGGTGAAACGCCGGTCCTCGGGAACTTCGACGGTGTTGCCAAAATTGCGGATGGTTTCGTCGCTCTGGGCAACACGGGTCAGCATGTCGAGGCTCTTGTCGAGATGATCCTTGAAGACGTCTCCCATGGCGACGAGCTTGACGCCGCGGGCGGAGCTCAGAACGTCTTTGGCGGCGCCCGTGCCGCGTCCACCGCAGCCGATCAGTCCTACTTTGATCACGTCGCTTCCCGCAGCGCGAACGGCGGGCAGGCCAGTGAATCGGCTAGCTACCGCGCCGCCTACCAGCGCCACACTCGATTGCTTCAGGAAATTGCGACGCGATGACTTAGCCTTGTTTTCTTCCTCGTGGTTTGCCATTGCTCTATCCTCCTTGTGAAAGCTGAAAACCGTTGCGGCGCGGCCGTTTTGCGTGCGGGCCAGCGCGCGTTTGATTCCCGGGCTAATTCTGTTTGGTCACCTTCGATTTCAAACCTTTGAGATTGTCTTGCTCCTCGAGCGGGCGTACTACTCGGAAGCCGACAAACAGCGCGTCGGTGTGCCACCAAATGCTCTGGGGAAGCTGCGGGTCCTGCTGGCTCCATTCGCGCGTGGAGGCGCGGCGCGAGGCAGAACGCAGGCGTGCGGCGTCATCGTCCCATGAGCCGCCGCGCACGATGTAGGGATATTCCTTTTCGGTTGGAATCAGCAGCACAGGGCTTAACACGGGCGCGTCCGGTTTGAAGCTGCCGTAGTAGTCCTTGTCGTAATAGTCGAGGACCCACTCGGCGACGTTGCCAAAAATATCATAAAGACCCCACGGATTGGGATTCTTCTTGCCGACGGGGTGGGTGCGGGCGTCGGAGTTGTCGAGATACCAGGCATAGTCGCCCAGCGGCTTCGGATCGTCGCCGAAAAAGTAAGCTGATTTTGAGCCCGCGCGCGCGGCGTACTCCCATTCGGCTTCGGTGGGCAAGCGATAGGTTTTTCCTGTTTTGGCGGAGAGCCAGCGACAGTACTCCATTGCGGCGTGGTGAGTGATATTGATGACCGGATAGCCATCGTGGCCGAACCCGAAAGTGGGATCGGTATAAGGGGGCGTTGGCCGCGTGACGGCATCGGCGAACTTATTGCTGATGCTGTTGTGCGACGCCGGCGACGAAGAACGCTGCAGGTCCTGGCTGAAGGCAAAAACATCGTATTGTTCCCAGCGTGTCTCGGTTTTTTCCATCCAGAATGGGCGGACGGTGACCAGATGCTGAGGCCCTTCGTCGGCCGATCGCTTCCCTTCGCTGGCCGGGCTGCCCATCATGAAAGTGCCGCCGGGAATGGGCACCATCTCGAAATTCACGTCCGTTCCGGGAATTGTCTCGGTGTAGGACTTCACTTCCGGCTGGCGGCCGGATTTAGTTTGGCTGAAGAGGCGGGCTGAAAAAAGAGAAGAAGAAAACGTGGCGACGAGGCAAAAGAAAATTCGTGAGTGACGTGTCATTCGTGCGCGGTTCATGATCTCCAATGTGGTTTTTGCGCTGGCTCTGCTACGATCCCACTCGAAGTCGCAAAGAGTGAAGGCAGATGAAATTGTTTCGAGGCTCGACACTTTGTTCCCTCGCCATGGTGGGATTCTGCATTTTCGCGGCGACGCAGTGCCTCAGCGCTCTCAAAGAACAGAAGCGGGGATTGCGCCGCTTCGAGTTTACAGAACCTCACATGGGGACCATGTTCAAGATTGTTTTTTACGCCTCGGACGAGTCCAGTGCCCTGAAGGCCTCGCGCGCCGCGTTCAACCGCATCGCAGGTCTGGATCATATCATGAGCGACTACCAGCCCAGCAGCGAGCTGATGCGACTTTCCGAGCGCGCCGGTGGCCCGCCGACGAGGATCAGCGATGATCTGTATGGAGTCATGAGCACAGCGCAGGAGATTGCGCAGAAGTCGGACGGGGCATTCGACATCACAATCGGCCCGGTGGTGCGGCTTTGGCGCAGGGCGCGACGTCAACATGAACTGCCTGAGCCGGCTCGGCTGGCGCAAGCGCTCGAACTCGTCGGGCACGAGAAACTGCGGCTCGACGCCAAGGCGCGAACGGCGCAGCTATTGAAACCCGGCATGCTGCTCGACTTGGGCGGGATCGCGAAAGGTTATGCCGCCGACGAAACGCTGCGGGTGCTGAAAGGATACGGAATTGATCGCGCGCTAGTCGCGGCGGGTGGAGATATCGCGGTCGGCGAGCCACCGCCGGATATGGAAGGGAACGGCTGGACAATTGCGGTGGCCTCACTCGATTCGCCGACGCAAAGGCCCAAGCGGTACGTCGCCCTGCACAATGCTGGTATTTCGACATCTGGAGATTTGGAGCAGCACGTCGAGATTAACGGGACGCGCTACTCTCATATTGTCGATCCTAAGAGCGGACGTGCGATCACCGGGCGGGTTAGCGTCACAGTGATCGCACCGGACGACACTACGGCTGATGCTTTGGCCACAGCGGTCTGCGTCCTTGGATTGGAACGCGGCCTAAAGTTGATCCAGTCCATTCCAGAGACTCGCGCGCTGATTTGTCAAGCGAAGAATAGCGAACTGCAGTGCTCCGACTGGCGCTTTCCGGCGACGCGAGATCAGTCACACGACTCCCCGGTTTGCGACGCAACCTCAGAGATTTCACGCCTTCGAACAAACCGCTGCTTCTCATTGAGCCTCGGAAGAATCTGCTCCACTAATCTCGTAGCATCCCGTGGATCCAAACCCACGCATGAAGGCACGTCGCGGGCCGAGAGTCGGGGTCTATTTCATCAAGCGGGACTTGGTCGTAAAAGCGCCTCGCATTCAAGCTTCTTTTGTGGCTAATCGTCCTTCCATGAACAAAATCGGATACGGTATTCTTGTTCAGTTCCACCACCACGCCGTCCTTTTCCACGCTCCGGAAGCCTTGCAGAGCGACGGTCACTTTGTAGCTGCCGATGGCAAAAAAAGAGCTTGTGGGAGCCTTTAAAAATGGGGGTCGGACGTGGCGGCCGAAAGGGGGAACCCGTACGAAGTTCAGGTGCATGATTGGCCTTCGCGGGGCCAAGGGCAAGGCCATTCCCTACGGGGTCTACGATGTCTTCGGGGATCGAGCAGTGGTCAACGTGGGGATCAGCCACGACACGGCAGAATTCGCGGCGGAAAGCATCCGACGATGGTGGCGGTTGGACGGGCGACGGCGCTATCGCTCGGCGAGACGTCTGTTGATTTGCGCCGATGGAGGTGGCAGCAATAGCAGTCGCACCCACGCTTGGAAAGCGAATCTGATGCAGTTGGTGGATGAGATCGGAATCCCCATCACCGTGTCTCACTATCCTCCTGGTACGAGTAAGTGGAACCGGATCGAGCATCGGGTCTTCTCGTTTATCAGTCTGACCTGGAAGGGGCAGCCGCTCTGGAACCTGGAAACGGTGATCAACCTGACTGGCGCGACACGAACCCGCACCGGTCTGCGAGTGAAAGCGGTGCTGGATACCAAGAAGTACGAGGCCGGGGTTAAACCCTCCGCGGAAGAGATAGAGAAGCTGCGGCTCCACTGCCACAAAATTAATCCCGCATGGAATTACACGATATTTTGCAGGAATGAGTAATTCTTGTTGTTCACTTAATTGTTCCGTATCGCCTTAGTGCCGCTGTCTCGGACAATGAGCCATCGTCACTCGCCTTTGCCCCACTGCGAACGAATCCACCGATCCGCGTTCACTAGAAAAGCAGTTTTAGTGAAAATTGGATGTTTCGCGGGAAGTTCTGCTGGCTGTATGGCACCGTGCCAAGTCCGATCCACGAGCCGTTGGATAGCTGGTGCGGCGGCGTGAAAATGTCGGTGCTCGGGCCGGGGAAAATGGGCGTGTTGGTTAAGTTGAAAGCCTCCGCCCGAAACTGCAGTGTGAACTGCTCTGAGAGATGAAAGCGTTTTTGCAGCGCCATGTTCAGTTGCGGCTCATACGGATTGCGTATCCAGCCCACCCGGTCGGGCATCACCCGCCGCGTCCACTGCGGACGAGCCTGCCAGCAAGCCGGGTTGTTGTTGAACCACTGGCCATAAGTCCGATTCGGGACAGAGATGCTCTCGCCCGAACAAACGAAATAAGCGTCAGGCACGCCAGTCGGTACGCCGGACGCTTCCGTAAAAATCCAATGCAGGCCCCATCCATTGATAATCTGTTCCAAAGCCCCATGCGCACCACTCAGGAAACGGCGCTCGGCACCAAGAGGAACGTCCCATACGCCGCTGAAGTGCCAAACCAGCGTGCGATCAAAATAGGCCACTTCGCGGATCGGATTCACGTCGCGGAAAGAGCCATTGTTTAGCCAATGATTCCGCTCGAACTGCTTTTGATAGGTGAACGCGCTCAGGAACGTTAAGCTATCTCCAACGCGCCTCTCTGCTTTTACCAACAGCGCATCCCATCGAGAACTCGCGCCGGGATTTGTGAACTCAGTCACGCCGTCGAACTGGGGGAAAGGTGCTCGCATCAAGTGCCATGCCTGAATCTTTGGCGATGAACCAAGGGTGGTGTTCCTCGGCACTACGCCATAAAGTGGATTGGGGACCAACTGGTTGCATAAATTATTGTTCGTTTGACAGGCGGCTTGTTGGTCGTTGCTCATCACA
>QHYI01000198.1 GCA_003223245.1 Acidobacteriota bacterium | reverse complement strand
TCGAAAGGGGAAGTTCACCGTGCACGTGAGAACGATGAAGAAGCGGTTCCGACGGGGCCTGACGGCAATCGCCGAATGGTGCCAGGAGAACCGACACATGCCTGTGGATGAGCAGCAGAAGACCCTTAACGCCAAGCTCCGGGGCCACTACCAGTATTACGGGCGACCGACAAACTACCGGAGTATCCGGCGGTTCTTTCGGGAAGTCCTTCATACCTGGCGAAAGTGGCTCAGCCGACGCACTCGTGGAAACGGGATGACCTGGGAGAAGTATGCAGCCATCCTACGGAAACACCCATTGTTGTTACCTCGGATCGTACACCCTTGGCGCAGTGCGGAGAGTCACGCTTGAGGAACCCGCTGCGGTAAATCTGCACGGTGGGGTCTGTGAGGGGGGAGAGCCGACGACGTCATGGTGGACCTAAACGCGCACGAAGCTGGAAACGGCGGATAGAGCCAAGGAACACCTACAACCCGTCGTGCTTTCCTCTACTCGGAGACAGGTACGCTGAGTCGCGTGTTCGGTGAGATGCGAACCTATCCGGAACTCACTCCGCCCCTATTTGCAATCTTTTTTGTAACCAGAATGTCCTGTTATTTATGCGCGTCTGTATAGCTTGGGAGATGGTAGAGGCTTGGGAAAAACTTCAACACCGGTAGTACGCATGTTTCCGATAAGCTTGTCTAAAATTGTCTAAACGCGCCGCTTGCGGGCACGTTCACATCAGGCGTATAAGCGCTTGAGAAGGAACTCTTGTGGTGGCGCCTTGATCCCTAAGACTGCATCGCTGACAAGGCCCCCTATCGCTGGACCGTGTTTGAAGCCGTGACCCGACCCGCCGCCTACAATCCAAACATTTGTTGCTTCTGGGTGGCGGTCCGCTATGAAATTCTGGTCGGGGGAGTTTTCGTACTGACACACCCTGTTTTCGAGCAATGGAGCGTCAGCCAATCCCGGAAAACGCATGGAGAGATACGTTCGCGCGGCGGCTAAGCCCGCTGCTGAAATCTGGCGCTCCATGGTCGTCGGGTCGATGACCGGCCCGCGCGTGTCGTCGGCTATTTTGAAGCCACGCCAGTGATTCCCGGGAATGCCGTAATAGAGGTGTTCGCCGCGCCTGCTGTTATCGATCCACACCGGCAGCTGTGCATCCGTGAAGCGCAAGTCTCCCGCGGCGGTCCCGAAAAAGAAAACCTCTTGACGAGTGGGATGAATGACGGATGCCAAGAACGGGAAGACCTTCCCAAGCCAGGGGCCACAGGCAAAGACATAGGCGTCAGCCGTCAGGTTTTCACCGGGTGCCACGGTGATTCCTGCCAGGCGATTGCCGGTGATCGGTCCTGGAGCTGCCTGCGCTTGTCGGTACTCGCCGCCTTCTTTTAGAAAGGCATGAAAAACCGCCTCGCAGCCACGCCGTGCGGCCAAGTAGCCGAAATCCGGTTCGTATATGCTCCAGGATATTTCGTCGAATTGGATTTGCGGCCAGCGTTTGGCGCAATCGCTTGCGGCAAGCCTTTCCGAGCGGACTTCTGCGTCGCGCAGCAACGGCAGGGCGGCGCGCTCGTAGGAATCGTCTTTGCCGGCCATCCAAAGCACCCCAGTGCGGAAGAACAATTTCAGTCCCCATCGTTGCTCGTTTTCCTGCCAGAGCCGCAGAGCCTCTGCGGCCAATTGTGTGTAAATCCGGGAAGGTCCGTAGGTAGCGCGGATGATGCGTGTTTCACCGCCCGAGCTCGCGCGGGAGTTCCCAGGCCCCCAAGCGTCCACGAGAGTTACCTTCGCCCCCTTGCGCAAGAGCTCGAGCGCGGTCCATCCGCCGAAGGCGCCGGCTCCAACGACAATCACCGAAAGGCGGGTCGGCAGGGGCAACATGCCGCGGCCGAGAACGCAAGCGGCTCCGGTCAAGGCTGAACCCTTTAAGAAGCGGCGGCGGGAGCTATTCTTTTTCACCAGACCGTCCCTGGGACAAAGCGCCAAGCTCGGCATTGTAACTGATTTCTCATCCGCCGCTCACTCGGGCGATTCGCGAATTCGCGGAAGGGGAAGCAACTTCTCCTTGACACTATTTGGACCTGCCTGAGAAGATGCACAAACTGTCGAGGGTTTCGCAAAGCGAGCGAGTACAAACGCTGCAGGACTGGGGTTTTCTGACTATCACGGCCGCTCAAGCGGCCCTTCCACTTCAATGACTTTCGCGTACACAGCACTCCATCTGCCGCGCTATTGTTGAACTTTACAGATCTACTCCGGGCCTTTTTGAGGCGTTTTCGATAGCGAGCTGATTGGCCTCTATTCCGGAAACTCGGCTTTGATTTGGTTCAGGAGAAATGCCACATGGGCCGAGCTACCAGGAGGAACACATGATCATAGTTCGATTCCCCAAACTGCTGGCAGTTTTGTTCCTTTCGCTGGCCGTGTGCCGGGTCTCGGAGGGCCAGGCTGTTTATGGAAATATTATCGGCACGGTTACCGACCCCAGCGGAGGGGCGGTGCCGAATGCTATGGTAGTTGTGACCGATACGGATCGCGGGATTACCTACCAGACGGTCACCAATGCCAGCGGCAACTACGAACAGACGCACCTTTTGGCCGGCCATTATAAGATCCAAATCACCGCGGCGGGTTTCGGTAGGTTCGAGGCCGTCGCAGAAGTGCAGATTGATGCCTCAACTCGCTTGGACGCGCAATTGGGACTTCAACAAGCGTCTACAAAAGTGGAGGTGAGCTCGGAAACGCCGCTACTGAAGGTGGATCGCGCGGACGTCAGCACCACGCTGAGCACCGGTGAACTCACGAGCCTGCCCATCCTCAACCGCAACTTAACACAGATGCTCCTGGTCACCCCGGGTACGCAGCTCAACGACTGGCAGCATGCCTCATCAGAGAATCCGCAGGGCGGCTATCAAATTGACGTTAACGGCCAGCAGTTCACTTCCAACGGTTTTCTTCTGGATGGAACCGAAAATAACAGCGCGATCCTGGGCATCGCTGTTATCAATCCCAACATCGACTCGCTCCAAGAATTCAAGATAACGACGAGCAATTACGACGCATCCTTTGGATCCGTCGCGGGCGCGTTGCTTCAGGCCACTACAAAATCCGGCACCAATAGTTATCATGGCTCAGCTTTTGAGTATCTGCGCAACGACGCCTTCAACGCCGCGAACTGGGCTGCTCAGCAGGATTTGCCGTTGCGCTGGAATCAGTTTGGCGGGTCGTTCGGCGGACCGATCCGAAGAAATAAGTTGTTTTTCTTTGCCGATTATCAAGGACTCCGCCGACGCCGGTCAGAATCGACCATCACGACGGTACCGACGCAGGCGGAACGCAAAGGTGACCTAACAGGGCTGCTTGGCGACTACATTTGCGCGGACGGAACCACGTCGCCTACTCCCTGCGCGAATCCGGCTCAGCCCGTTACAACCACGGAGGGCACCAGCGTTCCCGCGCGGAACGGAATCGTTTTTGATCCAACGACCGGGAACGTGGATCCAGCAACAGGCCAGCCGAACGGCGTCGGGCGCAAGGCGATCTCAACGGACGGAAAAGTGAACGTGCTGCCTTCCGTGTCCACAGCGGTCACGAACATCCTTCAGTTTCTGCCCATGCCAAATTTAGGCAGCCCCGGCGCCATCGCCAACAATTACCTCGCAACTGGCGGAGAAAGCTTCAACAGCGACCAAGGGGACGGCCGCATTGACTACAATTTCTCTGACGCGCTTCATTTGTTCGGCCGCTATACCATTGCTGACTTTAGTAAGTTCGCGCCGGGGGCTTTTGGCACCATTGCTGGCGGCCCAGCGTTGAACCTGATCAACTTTGCGGGCGCGTCGCTGGCCCGGAACCAAAGCCTGGCACTTGGTGCAACCTATACGTTTAGCGCGAGTTTGATCACCGATTTTCGCTTTGGCTTTTACCGTTATCGAGTTCGTGTCCAACCCAACGGGGTCGGCACCACCCCTGCCGCCGATGCCGGATTTCCAGGACTGAATCTGGGAACTCGCGAAACCAGCGGTATGCCTGCATTTTACGTCAACGGTAGCGGCGGATTTGATTTCGGCTACGCTCTCGGCGTCAATCAGTGCAACTGTCCCTTAAAAGAAACGGAAAACCATTTTCAGTGGGTCAACAACTGGACGAAAACGCGCGCGGATCACACCTTTAGTTGGGGCGTGGACCTTCGCCGTGCTCAGCAGCAGCGCGTCCCTAGCGACTCTCACCGATCCGGCGAAATTTCCTTCAACAACAGTGTGACCGGCAGCGCCGATATTGATAATGAGGGTGGCAACAGCGGCGCGGCGTTGGCCTCTTTCCTACTCGCCGAACCCAGCGGTTTTGCTCGCTACTTTACGGGTCTTGGTTTTTATCCTGGCCTGCGCCAGACGCGTCTGTTTCTCTATGGACAGGATTCCTGGCGGGCAACACGGAAGCTTACCGTCGACATCGGCCTGCGTTATGAGAACTACTTGCCACAAACAGCGGCGAAGCCTGGAGGTGCAGGCAGCTTCGATCCCCGTACCGGAGAGGTTCTAGTCGCCGGAGTGGGAAGAGTTCCCCTCAACATGGGCGTGCAAGCATACAATTTGGGTTTCGCGCCCAGGATCGGCATCGCGTACCAACTTCAGGAGCGCACCGTCGTCCGCGCAGGCTACGGCCGCAGCTTCTCGCCAGCGGGCCTTGGTGCCGTGTTCGGGCAGGCCCCCGATTACGATCCCCCCATCACTATTCCCCAGCAGGTTCCCCAGCAGAACAACTACGCACCTATCTTCAACCTGTTGAACGGACCGCCCTCGCCTCCCAATCCCACCATTGGCAGCAACGGGCGCTACCCGTTGCCGAACACGCTGAACGTCTTTTATTTCTTCGATCCCCCGTCCAGCTATCGCATCCCGCTGGCGGATTCATGGAACTTGGCCGTGCAGCACAGCTTCAGTTCATCGCTCATGGCGGAAATCGCCTATGTTGGTAATGTTGGGCGGCACTTGTTTATGAATCCAAACGTCAATCAAGCCGCGCTGGATCCGAACTGCATTGCGGATGGCACTTGCAACAATTTCAACGCCCGGCGCAGGTTCGACAGCTTCGGGTTGGATCAGGCAATATTTCAGACGTGTAATTGCGACAACTCTGATTACCACGCCTTGCAAGCCAAGGTGCAACAGCGGCTTGCACACGGCCTCGATTTCCTTGTCAGCTACACCTGGGGCAAGGCCATGGCTGACACCGAGACCGGCGGCGCTTTCTCGAATAACCTGAATTGGAAGCAAGATCGCGGTCCGGCAAACTACAACAGGACCCAGGCGCTTACCATCAGCCACGTCTGGCAATTGCCCTATGGCCGAGGGCGCCACTGGGGAAGCGACCTAGGAAGAGCGATGGATCTTCTTCTGGGCGGCTGGAACTTTACGGGAATCACCACGGTCGAATCGGGGCTCCCCTTCACCGTAACGGTCTCGAACGCGCCGAACGTGTACGCGGATTTGAACAGCGTGCGCCCCGATCGGATTGGCAATCCCTCCGTTCCAAATCCCAGCGCGAATTTGTGGTTCAACCCCGCGGCCTTCGTGGCGCCGCAGGGCATCGGCAGAAACGGCTTGGTGAGCCACAATTCGCTGCGCGGTCCGGGCTTCTATGAATTCGACCTCGGCCTGGGGAAGACGTTCACAATCGCGGAGGGAAAATCCGTCGAGTTCAAATGGGAAAACTTCAACGCGACCAATCACGTGAACCTTGGTAATCCAAATGCCACCGTGGATCAACAAGGCGCCGGCCAAATTACATCCGCCGCCGACATGCGGCAAATGCAATTTGGTTTGCATTTCCGTTTTTAGGTTGGATGGACACGGGAGAGGTTCGGCCACAGACCTGCGCCGTCGCCAATTTTTACGGACCTTCCTGCTCTTTCTATCTCATAGATTCGGAGGACCAAGTCCCAATGAGAACGCGAAAGCTGCTCGGCTTGGGGATTCTTCTCTGGCTTTTTGGCGCGAGAGTTTGCGCGCAGCAAGAAGCCCCGGCAAGCCCCGGGCCAGACGCCCGCTATAAAGTGGATGGTCTCGTTGTGGTCGGCCACCCGGACGACGACATCGAGGTCGCTGCCTACCTTGCAAAGATGATCGAGCAGCAGCACAAACACTTCGCCGTCGTTTACACCACGCGAGGGAATTCAGGCGGCAATGCCGTGGGCTATGAACAGTCTGCGGCTTTGGCAGACGTGCGCGAGATGGAGGCGCGGCACTCGCTCGCCACATACGGAATCGGCAACGCCTGGTTTCTGCGCGGTTCCGACACGCCGGGCGCCGACGTGCTTCATTCTCTCGAAGCCTGGGGACACGGCCAAGCCCTGGAGGAAGTCGTCCGTCTGGTACGGCTCACGCGCCCCGAAGTCATTCTGACCTGGCTTCCCGATTACGTCGTCGGCGAAAACCATGAAGATCATCAGGGCGCGGGAGTTCTGGCCACGGAGGCTTTCGATCTTGCCGCCAATCCCCTTGCTTTTCCCGAGCAGGTCACCGCGCCGCGCAACCGGCTGAACATCAGCAACTATGGCGAGGGCCTTCGTCCCTGGCAACCAAAGAAGATCTACTACTTCTCCGACGCCATGCACTTCGATTTCTTCAAGGGCAAAGGGCCGGAATATCGCACGAGCGAAATTTCCCCTTCTCGGAAGATCCCCTACTCGCAGCTGGCCGCGGAAGCTTGGAGCCACTACCGGACGCAGAACGATTTTACCGACGCGCAGCTCAAAGAATTCACCGAGTCGCCCGTCCGTTTCATCTTCGGAAAGTCGCTGGTCGGCGGCACGCCCGTAAATGACATCTTCGAAGGCGTCGGGCCAGCGGCCATTGGGTACGTCCGGCCTCGCGGTTATGAGCCGCAATCGCCCGAACTCGCCTTCGAACTGGGCGGACCGTGGGCCTTCTATCGGGCCTTTTGGTCGGCGCACAACATCGAGCATCTCGCGGATTTGTACCCGCCGGAGGCGCAGGTTGCGCCTGGCGAATCGCTGTGGGTTCCGTTGCTGATCCGCAACGACACCGATGCGCCAAAAAAGGTTACGCTGCGCGCGGTGCTGCCGGCGGGCTGGAGCGAGAGGCGCGACGCCGCGGTGTACTCTGTTGAGCCCCACGACTGCTATCCGGTTCAATTGACGGTTACCCCGCCGGAGTCTGACAAGAGCAGGTGGCAGACGCTTGCTTGGGAAGCCACCGCGGATGGGCGGAAAATAGGAACGGTCACGCTGCGGGTAGATGTGGTTGGAAACGGCCTTCCTCAGTGAAAAGGTGCTACCTGACGCTTTTCTTCAACCAATCTGTGAGCGCTCTCTTGTACCAGGGAAACTCCGGGTGCGACTCCCAACGGTCGATGCCGTGGCGGCGCGGCTTCGATCGCGATCAGGCTGCAGTGGCCGCCCGCGGCCTTCACCTTTTCGCACATCTCTACAGATTGCTCGCAGGGAACATCTTCATCCTTTGTGCCGTGGGCCAACAGAAACCGGGGCATGTCCCGATTCACGTAGATAACCGGCGAGGCTCTGATCAGCAGAGAAGCCGCATCGGCATCGATCGACCGAATTCCGAACAGCTCGGAGACCTCCCTGGGGACAGGCTTCCACCCAATACGCGCCGAGACAGGCCGCCCCGCAATTCTTGATGGCCTCTGGGGCACGGCCTGATGCGGAGTCACATTGGCGCATGGCCCTGTTTCATAGGCGCACCGGCAAGGCCCAAGCAAGCGCGCAAATACGCTCTCCGCCGCTCTTTCATCTCGCTTGCTCAATCTAGTCAGTTGGTATATTTTCACCGCTTGCCACTCGCAGAGGAGAGGCACGGCTAGGTCACCACGCATTGCAGTCGTTGGAAGCGCTAACATTGACTTGACAACCTTCGGTGACGCCTTCCCACGGCCAGGCGAAACTCTCTTTGGGAAGAGCTTCGATCTTGGCTTTGGGGGCAAGGGTGCCAATCAGGCGGTCGCGGCGCGACTCTGTGGAGCCGACGTGCTGATGGTTGCCAAGCTCGGCAATGCCTTCTTAACAGCCGAATGCTCTACCGTTGAGCTACCGGGGATCCTCCCCATTTTGTGACAGTTACGCGGCGGTTGCAAGCCGCACCCGGGGGGACATGGGGGACATGACTGAATCCAAGTCCAGCGTTTTCAACACAAGGTTTCCGCGTATCCGTGCGTCCCATGACCTTCTACTAAAATAACGGGAACCATTACATACGTACGTAACGTTAGCGGGATATGGCGCCGGGCAGAGGTCGTCTGTCGCACCAGCAGTACTCGTCGCTCGATATTGCGGTCTTCCGGAAGCCGACGGCGCATGGTGAAATGTGGGCCAGTACAAGTCGAACACGAATTCTTAGAAGCAGTGAACCCGCGGGTACGGCCAATATCCAGCCGAACAGACTTTCGATCTGAAAATCGAGGCCGTGGATTATGGACAGCCATAAGGACCGATCAACGGGACATAGATCACGAGCGCCATCCAAGCAATGGCGGCCGCGCTGATGCTGGTAAGCTTGGCCTTTCCTTCCACCTTTGTCAGGAGAAGCGTAAGCGCGCCAAGGGTTGCAAGCAGCGCCGAGGGAATCGCCACCGCCCAGGCGTAATAACCGAAGTAGCAGAGGCCGTGGGCCATCCCGCGCGGTATCGCGGCGCCTTCCGAGAACAGCCGCAAAAGCCCGGCTGTGCCGTATTCTCCAATTGTCAGCAGCAGGACGAGGAATGCCGGACGGCACAAGATCCACACGCTGATGACGAGTCCACGGTTCCTACCTCGGTAACACGGCCCTACTCCGTCGAAGATCGAGCTGAGCCCTGATTGTGATGCGACTTTGCATTAAACAAGGATTTCTTTCTTGATTGCGGCAAGGCCCAACGTAGCGTGCATTGAGGCCCCTTCCGATCTTTCAGACCGCCCGCGTTTCGCCGTTCGTCCTGTGCGTCAGGTCACACCATGGTATTCTGCTCAGCACATTAGCTAACCGGACACGCGCCGTCCACATGTCCGGATAGCCAACAGCTTCTGCCGCTTCTTCATGGCAGCAGCTCACCAGTTCACCCGCCTCACACATAAGTACCTGATGCGAGGCCAAACCTATTCTTGAAACAACTCCGTACCGAGCAGTGGCCACCAAGTGTGTTGCGATACGGCTGCGCCTCGTCAACGCACGCCTTTCGTTTCTCGCGGCAATGCGTCGGTCATCGAGTTCCGTCGCTCTTCCATGATTCCGAGCAGGTTCGATTCGGAATCGCGTATCCACATGAGCCAGACGTCGCGGTCGGGCAGACTGGCGATGATACGGGGTTCCTGGTGAATCGAGACGCCGCGATCTTTGAAATCCGAGTGCGCCCGCTCAACGTCAGTGGCTCGGAAATGCACGAGCGAGTTCCCCCCCTGCTGGTGTCGGCCCTGGGTTCGCGTCCAGATAAATCCTCACCCCACCGCATTCCAGGAATGCCATGTTCGGACCGTTCATGAGCAGTTGCAGGCCGAGTGTGTCAACTCGTCCTTCATTCATAACGCAGCGCAATCATCGGATCGACTCGCGTGGCACGGCGGGCGGGGAAGTAGCACGCGAGCAGCGCCACGATCCCGAGTATCGCCGTCACGCTAACGTACGTCAGCGGGTCATACGGGCTCACGCCGGAAATGAAATTGCCCACGAGGCGCGAGATGGCCAGCGCCAGCACAACCCCCGCGGCGACTCCGCCAGAAATAATCCACACGCCCTGGCGAAGAATCATGCGCAAGATGGAACTCTGTGCTGCTCCCATGGCCATGCGAATGCCGATTTCATTCGTCCGTTGGCTGACGGTGAAAGAAATGACGCCGAACACGCCGACGAGCGCGAGAATCAAACTAAGACCACCGAGGATTCCCGCCAGCGCCGCTGCCAGTTCGAAAAGCAGAAACCCGTTGAGGGTGTAGAGGCCTTCCAACATAGTGTGGACATCGAAGACCGGCATGGTTGGAGCAAGGGAAGCGATTTGCGGCTCGCTTCTCTGGACCGAGGCCGGGTCTCAGAAACGCGCCTCTCTGCACGTTGTTTCTGGCGAAGCTGGCCTTCGCGAATTGGACCCGGTGGCATCGAAGTTCTCGACTCGGATGACGCACGCTTTGCGGCTGCGCTGCTCTTCGCAAATCACACGTTGAAGCGCGCCCTCACCGATCCGCGGATTTTTAGCGGCATTGGCAATGCGTATTCGGATGAAATCTTGTTTGAGGCGAAGCTTTCGCCGCTGGCGCTCACCCAAAAGCTTGCTATAGCGGAGGTTCATCGCCTCTTCGATGCGACTCGCGTAACGCTGACGCGCTCGACCGACCGCCTGCGTGGCGAGGCCGGAGGAAAGTTTCCCGGAAACGTGACGGCCTTTCGCGAACGCATGGCCGTTCATGGCCGCTGCAAACAGCCCTGCCCGCGTTGCGGCACAAAGATTCAGCGCATTCGTTACGCTTCGGATGAAACCAACTATTGCCCCACCTGTCAGACCGGAGGAAAGCTTCTCGCTGACGGGCACTTTCGCGGCTGCTCCGCGCAGACTGGCCGCGCACGCTCGACGAACTCGAAATGCTTATCAAACGAAATTAGATAGGTTGGGCTGGAGGTGGGCCCGTTCTCAGCTTTCGGCCATGCTTTTCCGTTTAAATGCTACCAAGCTTTGCTAGCGCAAACCTTATCAATAGGCTCGCCAGGTTTATAAGATGCAATCTGCGGTGCGGGACAGCCTTTTTCCGGCATCAGCAGGCTTGGTTTATCCTTCTGCTCTTTATCGGATTTTGCGCTGATCGGTGCAAGCGTCTTTTTCATCTGTTCGAATTCCGATGTCTGCATGAGGTAGTCGCTTTTCTTCGGAAGGAACATGATTTCACGCTCCCCATCCACCATGCGCTCGTAAAAAGGCGGGTGCGTGCGGAACCAGCTCATGCCGCGGGCGTAGCCCACTTTGGTCGCCATCTTATCCGAAAACCGTATGAAACCTGTGGGATCGTAGCCGCTGTTCCACGCATACTGAATGCCCAGTTGATCGGCTTCCAGCTCGTATTCCCGGCTGACACCGAGTAATTTCAAGTCGAGCAGCAGGCCCAGCCCGTTGAAGCCGTACTCGAGCGCATAGGCCATGCCAATACTCGCCACCCCTCCCGTGGCAATGATCGCCGCAAGTTCCGCGCTTTGCATAAAGATGTCCGCAAAGGTTGCGCGCCTCATCAGCTTGTGCGAGTGCCTCGCCACGACATGCCCGATTTCATGGCCCAGCACGCCCGCGAGTTCCGATTCGTCGTCGGCTGCATCGAGCAAGCCGCGCTCAACAAACAAATACCCTCCCGGCAGCGCGAACGCGTTGATCTCTTTCGTGTCGAGCACCGTCACATGCAGCGGCACGTGCAGATCGGAATGTTGCGCCACTCGCTGCGCGACGTTATCTACATAATTGTCGATGTCCTTGTTGTCCAGCTCATGGGGCATCAGCCCGCGCATTTTCATTTCTTTGATTGCGTCTTGTCCCGCCTTGATGTCTTTTTCCTGGCCAGGAGCGATCTCGCGAAAGCCGATGTCCTTGGTGTCGCCCCAGCGCCGGTTGTTGTACGAGCCGTCTTGGATTTCGGCAAGAATCTTACGGCGCTCCGCGGGCCATTCTTGGATGAGCTGGAGTTTGGCTTCCATGTTGTCGTAAGCGGTGGGGATGCCGTGACCGGCCAGCAGTGCCGCCTCGGTTTTTTGCGCCCGGTAATTTTGGATATCGCAATGCAAATTGTGCCGCTGCGCATTGCCCACCTTCGCGCTCACTAGCTTCAACTGCTTTTGCTCCTGCTGCATTTTGTCGTTGTATTGCTTAGCGCGCGCTTTGAATTCCCCGATGCAGGAGGCGCGACCTTCTTGCAAAGCGCGCTTCTCAGCGGCGATTTCCGAGGGGCTGAACTCCAGGTGCGGTGAGAGTTCAAACAGATCGACGTAGGACTTGTTCAAGTAGCAGTGCAACGTGCGGCAGTTGTCCGCGGGAGACATTTTTCTGCGTACCGCAGGCGCCGGCCGTTGGGGTTGTTGCTGTGGAATAGGTTCAGACCTGGACACGCACAATCCAAAAAGCAAGAGCAGCGAAAGAACTTGCGCGGTCAGGCTTCTTCCAAAATCTTTCATTAGCCCCGCCCCCCGCTATCCATGAACCCGTCTTGTGCCGGGGCAGATTCCGAGCTGAACTTTGAGGCCGTGTGACCTTGCGGGCCGTTCGTGCCTCCGGGCTGGGATCACACTACTAATTACGATGCTAGATGAGCAGGCTGCGTTGACTGATCAACGGGGACATTCGTAGGCTTGGCTAGCCAGCTTGCCAGTCTTTAGGGGCGCGAGCAGATCGACCCCCTGGCACGCGCAAAGGAGCTCAATCGCAATCGTGTTGCGCAGATTCTTAAGCATGCGGTCGAGGCGCCGCGCCCCGCTCATCCCCATGGAAACGTAATCTTCCTGGTTCCCGGAAGTGGGAATGGAGTCAACCGAATGCGGGGTAGCCAGGACCTTGCTCTCGCTGGTCAGGGCCGCCGCGGTCACCTGCGCGATCATAAATCCGGAATTCAGTCCTGGTTCGGGCGTCAGGAATGCGGGCAACAAGCTGGTGAGCGGATTCGTCATCTGCTCCACGCGGCGCTCGACGATGCCGGCTAGTCTCCTGTAACAGAAGTAAGTGATATAAATAGCGCGATCCGTGCGTATTGCTCTATAAGGAGGGAGCATGCGCACAGGACGACCCAAGGCCACTCTGAAATTGAATGAGGACGAGAAACGCGAATTGACATCGCTCGCTCACCGATCTCGCTCGGCACCGGCGCGCCGCGCGCGCATCGTATTGGTTTGCGCCGAGGGACACGACAACCACACGGTGGCGCGTAAGCTGCGCGTCACGCCGAGGACAGTCGGCAAGTGGCGCAACCGCTTTTTGCAGGATCGACTGGAGGGCTTGTACGATGAGCCGCGGCCGGGTGCGCCCCGCACGATTACCGATGAACA
>QHYI01000063.1 GCA_003223245.1 Acidobacteriota bacterium | reverse complement strand
GTACTGAAGATTGGCGATGGCCATCATTGCAATGATGCCAGCAACCAATTGCGCCCAGCGATTGATAATGCGGGAAGGGTGAATCAGCGTGGGTGCGGATGCAGCCATAGATAAACCTCCATGACAACCATCACACCGCTTTCAACTTGCTAAAGCAGCCAGGTCAGCGAACCGTGCTAAACTGGTCCGGTGAGTGAACCACTTTGCGGCCGGAGGGAATCTAGCATCGTGGCCCCGGACTGTCAAGGGGGGCCGGATCCTCGCGAGGCTTGTCTCATCGAGCAGATGAGGACGATACGCATTGCCTAGAAGGTTGCCGACTGAATTCGAGCGCGAGACAAGAGCAATGCCTGAGAACCTTCAAACCCAGGTCGACACTCACCTGTCCCGCCTCGATGGCCTGATCCGCCGCGGGCGTCAGGTTCACGACACTTTGGTGGCTCATCCCTCCAACCCATCGGCGATCGCCGCCACTCGCGTCTGGCAGCAAGACTG
>QHYI01000062.1 GCA_003223245.1 Acidobacteriota bacterium | reverse complement strand
ATTGGCTTGCCCGATCGTTTAGCGAAGCCTTCCTGATGCGGTCAGCGGCCGGCCATGCCGTGGAAGGGGCGGCGCCGGCGCAGATCGTCCAGCGGCTGCTCGACGTCCTCGAGCAAGCCGTTGCCTCGCTCTCCCGAATGAAAGATGGCCAAGCCGTTTCTGCACCTTCGGAAACGGCGCCTCCTCGCCGGTTTGATTTCGTTCACAACTCCGAGCTCCGGCCCGTTGTCGAGCAGGCCTACGCCGATAGTCGGCGTGCCCTCGAGCAAGGGGACTACGACTTGGCGCTGCGCACTTCTTGCGGGATTCTCGAGGCCATCGTAACCGATGCGCTGGAACACAGAGGGCTGAGTGCGCTAGCTGCTTCGGGCGCGCCGGCGGGAAAGATTGCGGATTGGTCGTTCGAGACCCGGCTTACCGTCGCAGAGAGGGCGGGACTGATTCGTGGCGTGTGCGCCAGGCTACCCCTGGTGGCGCGAAGGTATCGAGATCACGGCGAGCACGCGGCTGAGGTGATTGTGTCGGAGCGCGATGCACGACGGGCCGGGCAGGTACTTCATGTCGTGATGAGAGATCTGAATCCCGGCCGGTAGACCGGTAGAAAGGTTGAATCGAAGATTAGCCGAAATGCTATCGGTAGGGTCAATCTTCAAGGTCCTGGCGGAACACCGGTTGCGACGGATCGAGGCTACCATCGATGACGGCGATGCGCAGGTCTTCGAATGCCCGTGTCGCCTCTGGCAGTGAGTTGTAGCCGCGTTCCCATTGCAACGCTCCGCTGGCTGAGTAGATGAGAGCGAAATAGCGGCCCGATGAATACTGCAGTTCCAGCAACCTATTGGGTATATCTGAGTCGCCTTCCTGCCCCAGCACGTCCATCAGCCCCACGGTCCACTGCCTGCCTCTCGCGTCGGTGACGACCTCGCGCTCGAGGTATTGCCACTGATCCATGCTCCACAAAGGCATATTATCTAAGCAAGTCGTCAAGGGCTTTTGCGATCTGCGAGCCGGTGAAGGGTTTCGGGATCAGCAAGACTTTTTGGGCATTGCGAGAGCCTAGGACCGCGTCCGCTTTTTCCGGTGTGTCACTGATGATCACAATGGGAAGCTCAGCGTGATTGGGGTGGTGGCGCACGATATCGAACAGGGACTCACTCATGTCCAAGGCAGTACAGTCCAGCACTACGGCATCAGCCCGGAACTGCCCAATCAAATCGTTGACCGTATCGGTATAACCCTCGGCGAAGACTTCATGGCCGTGGTCTCGCAGCGCAAAGGTCAGAAGCTCGGCTATTTCCGGCGTATCGTCGATCAGCAGAATACGGCTCAACCGTGAGCTACCCTTTGCCAGCACCGGTTCCAGGCAGGCGCGGCTTCTTGCCTTCGGAGGGCTCGAGATCCAGGACCCAAACACGGCCGCCCGCGGTGTAATAGGCGCGGTGGTCGTTCTCGATCATTGCCCCCCAAGCCTCCAGCGTGCGCATTGCGAACGTGTATCCTTCGAAGTTGTTGCGGAGATGGTCCCGCACCTCATTGGTGTGCCAATTATCAGTGAGAATAGCGTCACCCGCGTGTACACGCAGGACAGTGTAATAGCGGTCGAACGCGGCTTCCGGCCGTACATCGCGTGTGGACCCACGCTTCTTGCCTTCGCTGACTATGTAACTTTCCTGCGTTTCCGGGGCAGCAGGTGGAGTAGTGGAATGGGTATTCATAGAGTTTGCGCCACAACCTCCGCTTCTGCCGCAGCCGCCATATTGACCTGGTTTTTCACATCCGCAGCCTGGATCAAGGCCTTGGGGAGTTCCACGCCCATCATTCGCCACTGTTCATTGGCAAACTTCTGCAAGTTGGCGATGTGTTCGGCATGAAGGTGGCCGAATCGCCCTTGCAATTTCAAGTAATCGGAAACCGGCCGCATGCTTTGTGGGCGGAAGCTGTAATCATAGGCACGCTTTTCAGGGTTCCACTCCCAGATCGGGTAGAGGCCGCATTCGACGACAAGGCGACCCAAATCGATCGAGCGCGGAGTCTCGTAAACAAATCCCTTCTGGCAGGGGGTGTAAACCATGAGGTACGCAGCACCCCTGTGGTTGAGCCCCTTGCGGACCTTGTTCATCAGGTCAATGGGGTAGCCCACGCTCGCAGTCGCCACATAGCAGTGCGGATGGCCGGCAGCCATCATGCGCGCGAGGTCCTTGGGATACAGCGTCTTCGCCTCTGGAACCTTGGGGCCGGGAGGGGAGAAGGTGGTCATGCCGCCATAGGGAGTGCGGGACGATGCCTGGATTCCGGTGTTCGCATACTGTTCGTTGTCGTAACAGATAATGAGGCAGTCGTGATTGCGATAGAGCGCGCCTGAAATCGAGGCGAGGCCGATGTCAGATGCGCTGCCATCTCCCGCCTCGCAAATAATGTTCGGAAATGTGCCCTGCCACTTGCCCTTTCGGATCATGGCCTCATAGGCAGCGGCGACGCCGGCGGTGAAGCTGCCCGCGCTGCCAATCTGCGTGTGCGCCCAGGGCACATTGTAGGGCGTACACAAATACGAACTGTTCGCGACATACATACAACCTGTCGGCCCTACCAAGATCGTATTGTCGCCCGATGCCTTGCTCGTCATCCGGTACTGGATGGCGGGCCCGCAACCGGCACAGGTGCGGTGGCCGGGGACATACGGCTCGGACGACGGCAAATCAGGGTTGTAGAATCGCGCCCCTTGATTAGGGCTGTCGAGAATCGGCAGCGCCTGCCGTTGAACTTCAATTACTGGCATATCGGTTCCTCCTAATGACAGGAAACAGAGTCCCTGTGCCACCAATCTCGTAACGCGAATCTTTGGGTCCGCCCCAACAGCTAGCCTATCTCCTTTTGCTACTCTTCGAATCCGACCCAGTGCGTGCGCTTTTCGATTTTCCCACGTTTCTGCGCTTCCATCATTTTCTTGGTCATCCAATAAAATTCCTTCACTACAATGGCTTCGCCGCCCATACCAGCCATGAAAGAGATGATCAGCGGATGCTGTGGACTTTCGTAGAGAGCCGCACAAGCCTCAGCATAGAGCGATCCGCCGCTGCTTACGCTGCCGAGTCCCATGTTTGTCTCGATCACGCCGACCACTTTGAACTTACTGAGAACCTGGTTCACGCGATCAGTGGGATATGGCCTGATGGTTCGCAGCCGTACGAGACCAACCTTCACGCCCTCGTCGCGCATGTGCTGAATCGCGAAACGGGCGGTCACGGCGTGTCCCCCTTGCATGAAGAACACTACCTCGGCGCCGTCGGTCATGAACTCTTCAACCCACGGGTCATACTTCCGTCCGAAGATTTGCGCAAACTCGTCGTGAACCTGCTCAATGACCGTCATGGAACCTTCCATGGCGCGTGCGCGCTCCAACTGCAGCGGAGGGCCCTGCTCTGGCATGATCTGCGGGCCGTGCGATACCGGATGCCGGGGATCGAGTGGGTAGGGATGCTTGTAAGGCGGCAGGAATTCCTT
>QHYI01000120.1 GCA_003223245.1 Acidobacteriota bacterium | reverse complement strand
TCACCACGCGCGCGGAAGTGTCTCCGTCGATTCGTGCCGCCCGAGAAGCAACCGAAACTGTGCTGCTCGATTTTCGGGTCGAGCAGGAGGATTCCGTCTATCCCATGGTTCCGGCTGGTGCGTCGCTGCACGACATGATTCGCCGCCCGCACAGCCCGCTCGTCGAAACCGCGTCGGACGCGTGAAAAAGGAAGGCCAAGCATGCAAACACTCGTTGCTTATGTCGAAAACAAGCCTGGCGTGTTGAACCGCGTCGCCTCGCTGGCGCGGCGCTTGGCCATTAACATCGATTCGCTTACCGTTGGACCGACCGAAAACGAAGAGATTGCGCGCATGACCATCGTGGCGCACACAGACGAGCGCGGGGCGCACCGCCTGGAAGCCAGCCTCGAGAAACTTGTGGACGTGCTGGTGGCAGAAAATATTTCGAGCCGCGCGGTGCTCGAACGAGACTTGGCATTAATCAAAGTTGCCGCCGATCAGCAGAACCGGCCGCACTTGATGGAACTGATCAAGGTTTTTCGCGCGCGTGTGGTGGACGTCGCACCCGAGTCGTTGATCATCGAAGTTTCCGGCACCGTAGACAAAATCGACGGCTTGCTCGAAGTGCTCCGCCCCTTCGGCGTGCTGGAAATGGCGCGCACCGGTCGCATTGCCATGACGCGCGGCAGCGATCTCCTGCAGCCTCCGTCGCCTGACGCGGAGAACTCAACGCTTGAGCCGGCAAATTCGAGCGCAACATAAAAAAAGAGAGGAATTCAATGGCAAATCTCTACTACGACGACTCCGCGGATCTTGCGCTGATTCAGGCGAGGAAGGTGGCAATCATCGGCTACGGCTCGCAGGGCCACGCACATTCCCTCAACTTGCGCGATAGCGGCGTTCAGGTCCGCGTGGGCCTGCCGGAAACGAGCGCTTCTCGCGCCAAGGCCGAAAAAGAAGGGTTGACCGTCAATACTCCTGCGCAAACGGCTGCGTGGGGAGACCTGATCATGATTCTTGCGCCAGACACCAAGCAGCCGAAACTGTATCGCGACGCGATCGAGCCGAATCTGAAGCCGGGCAAGACGCTCATGTTCGCCCACGGTTTCAATATCCGCTTTGGCGCCATTAAGCCGCCAAAGACGGTTGACGTTTCCATGATTGCTCCCAAAGCGCCCGGCCATCGTGTGCGCGAAGTGTTCACCGAAGGCGGCGGTACGCCCGCACTGCTTGCGGTGGAGCAGGATGCCAGCGGCAGCGCCAAGGCACTCGCTCTCTCCTACGCGAAAGGACTGGGTTGCACGCGGGCAGGCGTTCTCGAGACGACGTTCACCGAAGAAACCGAGACGGACCTGTTCGGCGAGCAGGCCGTGCTTTGCGGAGGCGTCAGCGAATTGATTAAAGCGGGTTTCGAAACCCTGGTCGCAGCAGGCTACCAACCGGAAGTCGCTTACTTCGAGTGCCTGCACGAACTGAAGCTGATCGTCGACCTCATCTATCGCGGCGGACTCAGCTACATGCGCTATTCCGTCAGTGATACCGCCGAGCAAGGCGATTACGCGTCGGGGCCGCGCATTGTGACCAAACAGACGCGCGAGGAAATGAAGAAAATCCTTGCGGAAATTCGCGATGGCAGCTTTGCGAAAAAGTGGATAGAAGAAAACGAAAAGGGTTGCCCCAACTTTCTCGCCACGCGCCGGAGCGAGCAGCAACATCCCGTCGAGCAACTCGGTCCCAAGCTTCGCGCCATGATGCCTTTCCTGCAACCGGTGGTCGCGCCGGGGTTGGAAATTAAGGCCGCCGCCACGAAGAAGTAGCATTCTGGCGAGTCAGCAGAACATGCCTCGCTGAGCGAGACCAACTGAGACAACTGAGAGCGACTGGTTGACACGCGGTGCGATTTAAGCAATCCTCTCGCGTGATGAAACGCAACAGTGCTCCGCCCCCATCGAATTCGCTTCACCTTGGCGAGCGCATCGAGCAGCTCAGCGTCAAGCGCCAAGAAATCATCCGCCCGATTTTGGAGCATCCCCGCGAATATGTGTTGCTCAGCGTGCGCGCCATGGCCAAACGTTTGCGCACCGATCCCGCCACAATTGTGCGCATCGTACGCGGGCTGGGTTTCGGCAGCTACCGCGAATTTCAACGGCATCTGCACGAACTCTCGCTCGCATACGCCACCTCGCTCGACACCATGCAGTCCGGAGGGCGCGACCCAAGCGTGCCGGCTCACGTCGTCGAGTCGCTCGAACAGGATTTGAAAAATCTTCATGGGCTCAAGAACAGCCTGGATGCTCAGCGGCTGGTGGCGCTCGCCAGACGTTTCCACGAAGCGCGTCGCATCGTCGTCCTGGCCTCCGATCTGGCAATCCACCTTGCCGGGTACCTGGAATATCAAATCAGTCTGCTGGGGTTGCCGATTTTTGCTGCAACGTCCGCGGGCAGGATTCTGCACCTGGTGCGCTCCGTGAATAAGCAGGATTTGGTGATTGCCATTAGTTTTCGTCGCGGGCTGCGGCAAACCGTCGAGGGCGCGGAACAGGCACGCGCGAACGGCGCGCATTGCGTGGGCATTGCGGACACCTATCTTTCTCCGCTAGCGCGTGAGTGCCATGAGGTCTTTCTGGCATCTATCGAAAGCACCTCTTTCGGCGCGTCGTACGTCGCGCCCATCGCGCTGCTCAATTCGCTCCTCGCTGCCGTAGGGCAGTATCACCGCTCGCAAACTCTCGCGATCGTAAAAGAAATTGCCGAAGAACAGCGCAAAGGCTTCCGCTGGTACAATCCGTGAGGACTTGCACGGTATTGTTCGCTTTTTCTCTGATCAACAGGACACACGCACTCGGTTAACTTCTGCAGGCGTGAAAGGGAAACCAGAGTGAGGGCAGAACTGCGGCCAGCTTCCAACAAGACCAAGTTTTTGGCCCTGACGATTCTTGTCGCGCTGACCGGCACCGCGCTCGCGCAATCGACCAATGGCATTCTTCCTGGCCCCGAGCCTGCCGACGTTCCCCCAGCTTGGAGGCCGTGGATCGGCGAGTACGGCGCCGCCCCCAATTCCGCACCCTTGTCTATGGTGGAGCTGATCTCTGAGAGAGAGGGCTACGTGGTAATGTCGAGACGAATTACAGGGTCTCACGGAGCCCGTTACGAGAATGAAGAGGAATTTCCCGCACGAGGATCTTCGCCCGAAGCTCACGGATTGCGTATCGGCCACTCGGGCAAGCGGGAACTGGTCTCGGGTGATGTCGTTCTGGAGAAAATTACGCCCGACTTCGATGCCCGCGCCCAGGTTCTCATCACACCTGTACGCCCTGTTTCCGAACTACGCGCCGAGGCGCTTGTTGCAACACCACCGAAAGAGACAGGCCATTTTCGCAAGCCGGAGCTTGTGGAGTTGGCTCCGCTCGATCCGGCCATCCACCTAGACATCCGCTACGCGACGGCCAATGATTTTCTCGGCGCACCTGTTTATTCGCAGGCGCGCGCGTTTCTCGAGCGGCCTGCCGCGGAAGCGCTTCTGCGCGTGCTGCAAAAGCTTAAGCCACTAGGCTACGGCCTGTTGATCCACGATGCGTACCGGCCCTGGTATGTCACGAAAATCTTTTGGGACGCTACGCCGCCCGAAGGGAAAATCTTCGTCGCCGATCCGGCGCAGGGGTCGCGCCACAACCGCGGCTGCGCGGTCGACCTTACGCTCTACGATTTGGCCAGCGGGAAGCCCGTCGAAATGGCCGGCACCTATGACGAAATGTCACCGCGCTCTTTTCCCGATTACCCCGGGGGCACTTCGCTGCAGCGCTGGCATCGGGACTTACTTCGCCGCGCGATGGAATCGCAAGGCTTCACCGTGTATGAAGCCGAGTGGTGGCACTTCGATTACAAAGATTGGAAGGAATACCCGATTCTGAATGTTCCGTTTGAAAAGCTGGGCTTGGATTCGGGAGCCGCAAGGGTGAATTAGCTGCGGCTTGGGTTTAGTCAGGCCTGACGAGTCTCATTTAGAATAGTCAGCCCTGATTATGCTGAGGGGGAGGATTCTCTTTGAACGACAAGACACGCTGTACGTTTGCCACTGCATTGTTTGTTCTTTTCTTCTGCGGACTGCAAGCCGGCTCCGCTCGCGCTCAATCGGACAACTCGCTCGCACAACGCCTTCAAAAAATCATCAGCCGCCCGGAATTTGCTCACGCCAATTTCGGTATCGAGTTCTATTCACTGGACACGGGCAAAGTCGTTTACGCGCTGAACGGCGCCAAACTTTTCGTGCCTGCTTCCACCACGAAGACGCTGACGGAGGGTACGATCCTTGCGAAACTTGGTGCGGACTATCGCTTTCATACCCGCGTTTACCGAACAGGCTCGATCGACAAACACGGCGCTCTCAAGGGCGACTTGATTCTGGTTGCGAGCGGCGATCCGAATCTTTCGAATCGTATCCAGCCGGACGGCACGCTGGCTTTTGTGGACGAAGATCATTCTTACGGAGGGCCAGCGCTGCCTGGCGATCCCCTCGTGGTCATCAAGCAGCTTGCAAAAGACGTCGCCGCCACAGGCATTCACAAGATTCAAGGACGCGTGCTGATCGACACCAGCCTTTTCCCTGATGGGCCTCGCGAAGGCGGCACGAATGTAGTCATGTCCTCCATCATGATTAATGACAACGTGATCGATCTCTTGGCAACCCCCGGCAAAAAGGAAGGCGATCCTCTGACCCTCGCCACTTTGCCGCAAACCTCGTATGTGAAAGTCGTGAATCATCTGACTACTTCCGCGGCCGGAGCCAAGCCTTCCTACGAATCTCCAGGACTCACGCCCAACGCCGATGGTTCCGTCACAGTAACGCTTACGGGAAGCCTTCCCCTTGGATTCAAGCCGCAGCCGGCGGCCATTGCGGTGCCGTCACCCACGAAATTTGCCGAAACTGTTTTTCGCGAAGCGCTGGCCGGTGCGGGGCTGGAGATCAAGTCTCCTCCAGGCCCACCCCCTGTGGATTTTGCTTCCTTCACGCGCTTCTACACCACCGAGAATCAAGTCGCCGAGCATGTTTCTCCCCCGCTCTCGGAGGAGCTCAAAGTCACGCTCAAAGTCAGCCAAAATCTTCATGCAGGAATGGGACCGTATCTTCTCGGGGCGCTGGTGGCCAAAGACACGAAGAATCCTCTCGACGCAGGATTCCATGTCGAGCACGAGTTTTTGCAGTCCGCGAACCTCGATCTCTCTGGTGCCGGTCAAGGCGATGGCGCTGGGGGCGACTGGGCCGATCTTTTCAGCCCGGACTTCATGGTGCATTACCTGGCGTATTGGACCACGCGGCCGGATTATGAAGTCTTTTTCGGGGCGCTCCCGGTGTTGGGTAAAGACGGAACGCTGGCGAAAATTCAGGTGAATTCACCCGCCGCCAGTCACGTGTTTGCAAAGACGGGCACGTTCGGCTCCGAAGACAAGCTCAACAGCAAGTTGATGCTCAATGGCAAAGGTCTGGTTGGCTACGTGATCACAAAAGATGGCAGGAAATTGGCGTTCGCCGCATACGTCAATCACGTTGCGCTTCCGCCAGACATGGATACCGCACAGACCGTTGCGGGCGAGGCCCTCGGCGAAATTGCTGGTGCCGCGTATGATGCAGACCTCAGTGGCGTTGCGAGCACCGCTGAAACTTACGACCTCCTCATTCACAATGGCCACATCGTCGATGGCACGGGGAATCCATGGTTTGCAGGCGACGTCGCAGTCAGTGGCGACCATATCGCAGCCGTCGGCGATTTGCGCGATGCGCATGCCAAGCGCGAAATCGATGCGCAAGGCCGTGTCGTCGCACCGGGATTTATTGACATGCTGGGGCAGTCGGAGGTCTCACTGCTGCTTGATAATCGCTCGCTAAGCAAACTCTCCCAGGGAATCACCACGGAAATTACCGGCGAAGGCGGCTCCATCGCGCCACAAAATGAAAAAACAATTGCGCCGATCAAGCCATTCCTGGATCACTACAAGCTCAGCGTCGACTGGACCACACTCGACGGTTATTTCAAGCGCCTCGAAAAACAGGGCACTCCGCTCAACATCGGTACGTACGTCGGCTCTGCCCAGGTCCGCGAAGCGGTGATTGGCGACGACGACCGCGCCCCTACGCCCGCCGAACTCGAACAGATGAAAGGGCTTGTCGAGCAGGCTATGAAAGACGGCGCTCTTGGGGTCTCGAGTGCGCTGATTTATCCGCCGAACATCTACGCAAAGACCGAGGAGTTGATTGCACTCGCTCAAGTCGCCTCGAAACACGGCGGGCTTTACGCCACCCACATGCGCAGCGAAGGCGCTTCGGAGATGCAGGCTCTTGCCGAAGCGATTCGAATCGGTCGCGAGGCAAATCTTCCGGTCGAGATCTTTCACTTGAAAGTAAGCGGCAGGTCTCGCTGGGGCAGCATGAAGAATGTTGCCGCTGCGATCCAAAACGCCCGCGATTCAGGGCTCGATATTGCCGCGGATATGTACCCTTACACAGCCGGAGCTACGGCGCTTGCCTCTGCTCTGCCACCCTGGGTCGCGGACGGCGGCCCGCAGAAATTGCTGGAACGCTTAAAAGATCCAGCAGTCCGCGCGCGCGTCAAGAAGGAGCTCGCCACGGATCATCCGGACTGGGAAAATCTGTTCTACGACTGCGGCGGCGGAGGCGGGGTTCTCATTTCATCCGTGGAAAAACCGGAACTGAAGCAGTTTGAAGGGAAAACGGTCGAAGATGTGGCCAAAGCGTGGAAGAAAACGCCGGAAGATACGCTAATGGACTTTGTACTCGCCGATTTCACGCAAACAGGCGCGATTTACTTCATGGCTAGCGAAGAAGATTTGCGCTCAGGCCTCAGCCAGCCGTGGACGAGCATCGGGCTGGATGCTAATGAAATGTCGCTTGACGGTCCCACGTACGAAGCCCACGCGCATCCGCGTACTTTCGGCTCCATGCCCCGTTTTCTTGGACGTTATGTTCGCGACGAGCATCTTCTGCCTCTGGAAGCTGCTATTCGCAAAATCACTTCCCTTCCTGCCCAGCGCGAACACCTCGAAAGCCGCGGCCTCTTGAAGCCCGGTTATTTCGCCGACATCACGATCTTCGACCCGGCAACGATCAATGATCACGCCACTTTCGTGAAACCAGACCAGTTGTCTGAAGGCATTGACTTCACCATCGTGAATGGGCAAGTCGAATACGACCATGGCAAACCCACGGGCATAACGGCAGGCAAAGTTCTTCGCGGCCGCGGCTGGCACGCGCCAGCGAACTGAAGATTCGCTTTTGCGATTCTTGAATTTCGGCGGGAGGCTTTTACTCCGATGGATGAAAGCCGGCACCGCTGTCTTTCAGCGCGGAAGCTAGACTCTGGCTCTAGCGAATAATCACGATATGCGCTCCGGTTCCGCTGCCATTTGGCTTTTCTTCGGCCCTTCGAACAAAACAAAGTTGAGATTAATTTCCATCGCCGCTCAACTCAGCGCTGTTTTTCCCAATTCCGCGACCCTCCGCTCGAAGGTCATTTCCACACGCCCATGTTTCCCGTAGTAGCGCAGCACGATTTTGTGGCCGGGTTCGATTTTCGCGCGCGTCTTGACCAGAGAATCGGAAAGTTCCACCCATTGTCCGCTCACCAAGTAATTCCCTTCCCAGCCGCGCAATTCGAAACGACCGTCGTTCTTTAAGATCAGCGGCGCAGTGTTGCACGCAATCACCTTGCCTTGCATCTTGGCTTGCGTGCACTGGTAGCGGCCGGAAACGTCGGCAGTTTGCGCGGGACTCGCCGGAGTCAGAGCGAGCGCAAGAGCGGCAAGCGGCAAAAGACCGAAAAGGCTGCGAACGACTCGAACGCGTTCCATGCGAGTCTCCACGTCCAGGTCGCTTTGCTGCGGCCAGCAGGCCCTGGGCGAAGGTACAGGTGCAATTCAGCCGCCAGCCGATAATCCGCTAAGTCTTTTGTTTACTGTACGTTATCTGATTTCAAACCTAGAAAGACGGGGCGGAAGCGGTAGCTGTTTTCCCCTTAGAGGTTCGCAAGGGAACTCTTTTGCCGTAACTCTCGGCCAGTCGGGGAGTCGGGGAGTGCAGATTTTCAAGATCGCCTGCAACTATGGTAATTCGGCTACCGCTTCGCCGTCCTTGCGCGGGTCCGAGGCGCCATAATTTATGCCGATGGCAAAATCGCGCATCACCGCCTGCCCGCCGCCGACGGCGCTCGAAAACATACCTTTCACCTCGATCTGGTGGCCCTTGGCCGCCAGTTCGTCGCGCACCTTTTGCGGAAAGCGATTCTCCATCATCACGTCGCATCCGCCGAAGGTATGTTTGCTGAAGCGCGGCGCTTCAAGCGCAGCCTGGATGTTCATCTTGAAGTCTGCAAGATTGGCAATGAACTGCGCATGCGCCTGCGACTGATTCCAGCCGCCCATGATCCCGAATGCCACACGAGTATCACCCTTTTGGGCGAACGCGGGAATAATCGTGTGCAAAGGACGCTTTCTTCCCGCCAAAGCGTTCGGCGATGCGGCGTCAAGCGAAAAAAGTCCGCCGCGGTCCTGCAGCGCAAACCCGGTTCCGGCCGCGACCATTCCAGAGCCGAACGACTCATAGTTGCTTTGAATAAGCGACGCCATATTCCCTTCGCGGTCCACAACCGTGAGATACGTGGTGTCATTTCCCGCAGGAATTTCTCCCGCCGCCACTTCGCAGTTGGCATGGTCCGGGTCAATCAATTTCGCGCGACTGGAGGCCCACTGTTTCGAAAGCAAGGTCGCGACCGGCAATTTTTGCTTTCGTGGGTCACCCATATACTTCAGTAAATCGGCGTACGCTAGCTTTTTGGCTTCGATCATCGCATGCAGGGCGTTCGTCGATGCAAATCCCCAGTCCTTCTGCCCCAGCGGAAACGCCTCCATGATGTTCAGCATTTCCAGCGCCGCGAGGCCTTGCACGTTAGGCGGCAACTCGTAAACGGTCCAGTCCCGGTATGTCGTCGAGATGGGCTCGACAAATTCGCTCGAAAACTCCGCAAGATCCGCCTCCACCATCGGCCCGCCGTGCCGTTTCATCGCTTCCAAGATCTTCTTAGCGATCTCTCCCTTATAAAAGGCGTCTCGGCCGCGCTGTGCAATCTGCTCCAGTGACCAAGCCAGGTCAGGATTGCGAAAAACTTCCCCTACTTTCGGCGGATGGTCACCCGGCAAATAAGCTTGCGTCGCCGCCTCGTCCATTCTCAAATAATTGACCGATTCCGCCCAATAGGCCGCGTCCCACTCGGGCACAGGAAATCCGTCTTGCGCCGTGCGAATCGCGGCGACCAAATCTTCGGCCAATTTCTTGCGCCCGAATTTGTCTGCCAGCTTCTGCCAGCCGTCCACGGCACCCGGCACGGTGATGGAATTTACGCCTTGCTGGGGCATGCTGCGAATTCCCTGCTTCTGCAGATACTCGATCGTCAAGCCCTTTGGTGCCCAGCCGCTGGCATTCAATCCGTACAATCTGTTGGCTTTCGCGTCATACACGATCGCGAACAAATCCCCGCCGATGCCATTCATCATCGGCTCGACCACGCCCATCATGGCATTCGTAGCAATCGCCGCATCAACAGCATTTCCGCCTTGCTCAAGGATGCGAACCCCCGCTTGCGCGGCCAAGGGCGATTCCGCCGCCACAATTCCATTGCGCGAAATCACCATCGAGCGCGTCTGGCTGCGGTCCTGGCCGTAACTATTTGCAACAAGCATGGCGCCAGCCACAGAAAGAAATACCCCTCCGCGAAAAATTCGCACGGTCTTGTGCTCCCTCATTTCTCAAAAAACTCGAAAGAACATGCCTCACGGCATCGTAACAATGATATTCGGAATGTTCTTCTCCCGCAGCATGGCGTTAAATGGCGTCACATCCTTCGAAACAATCTGCTGGTACTCTTGCTGGAATTGGTCGCCCTGTTCTTTGAGTTCTTTTCCCAAGGCAACTTCCTCTGTGGTCGGCGGAAAATCGGATGAGCCCGTCTCGTTGGCAAGGAATCCGATTTTCTGGGCAAGCATCGGCGGCCAGCGAACGTCATCCTGACCTCTTCCTGTCAACTTGAGCTGCAGGACTTTACTTTCAACGGCGATCAGTTTCTCCGACAAATCATCCGCAGCCTTTCGAATGGCTGTCGCGGTTTCGTCGGTTCCCAGTTCCTTTTCGAGGTTGGCAAGCTGGGCGCGAATCGACTCAATCTGATTGACGCTTCGGCCGAGCGAGTTCATTTCGTCGCGCAAGCCGGTCAGGAATTGCGTTTGGGTCCGGATGTCGCTTTCCGCTCCCTCAGAGTGCGGATCCTTCAGCACGTTAAGTTTCTGGCTGAACTTTTCTTCACCTACCGTGAGCGTCACGGTGTAGTTTCCCGGCGGCTCGAGCAGCGAGATGCGCTCTGCGCCTGGCGCGGGCCTCCACCCTTCGGGCCCAACTTTGACGTCCGGAGCATACAGGGAGCTGGTCCGCAACTTAAACTCCGTGCCTGGCTCCGATCGCAGGTTCCACCAGATGCGGTTGATGCCCGCCTTCACTTCACAAGGAGCGGCTGCTTCGCCTCCCTCGCCGCCGGGCCCCCCCGGTCCCGCGGGCCTTCGCGCGCCCTCTTCTTTTGCCGCGTGGCATTCGAATTCACGCACGTTTTTGCCGCTGGCATCGCTAATGGTCAGTCGGACGCGATCCTTTTCGCCGGGCTTCGCCTTCAAGTAAAAATTAATCGACGCGCCGTAAGGCGGATTGTGCCCCGCCGTGGGATCGTAGGAAACCGCCACAGGCTCCGCGATCGGCCGGAAGCGAAAAGCGTCGCGCGGCGTAAACAAGTGCGCGCTGGATGCCAAGATTTCTGGCGTCATCTGTTCGAGCGGCGTAATGTCGTCCAAGATCCAGAAACCGCGGCCGTAGGTGGCTAGCGCCAGATCCTGAAAGAGTCCCTGCACGGCAATCCAATACACGGGGGCGTGCGGAAGACCGCTTTGCAGCGGCTGCCAATTCCTGCCGTCGTCAAACGAGATGTACATGCCCCCCTCGGTTCCGAGGTACAGCAGGCCCTTGCGCACGGGATCTTCGCGGATGCAGTGCGCATAGCTTAGCATGTTGTGCGGAATGCCGTTCGTGATGGAGGTCCACGTTTTCCCGTAATCCGTGGTCTTATAGGCAAACGGATCGCGGTTGTTCATCTGATGGAAATCCACGGTGAGATAGGCGGTTCCTGCGTCATAGCGCGAAGCCTCAATATTGCTCACCGTCCCCCATTCCGGGAGATTCGGAATATTTTTCGTGACGTTAGTCCAATTTTTCCCGCCGTCGCGCGTGATTTGCACGTAACCGTCGTTGGTTCCCGCCCAGATCACGCCCGCTTCTTTCGGAGATTCCGCGATGGCGAATACCGTGCCCGCGTATTCCACGCCGATATTGTCCGGCGTGAGTCCGCCAGAAATTCCCATCCTGGTCCTGTCGTTGCGTGTCAGGTCTGGACTGATAATTTGCCAGCTGTTGCCGCCGTCGATCGTGACGTGCACGAACTGGCTGCCCACATAAACTTTGTTGTGGTCATGCGGAGAAATGGTCACCGGAAATTCCCAGTTGAAGCGGTATTTCACTTCCGCCGCGGTGTCTCCCGAAACATCCTCAGGCCACACGTCCACCTCTCTAGCCTGGTGATTTTTTTCATCGAAGCGCGCCATCGCGCCGCTCACACTTCCTGATCCCGTGCCGCTCGACCAGATGATGCTGTTATCCACGGGATCCGGCACGGCGAAACCGCTCTCGCTGCCGGCCACGGCATGCCAAACGCCGCGGGAAATTTGCGATCCGCCAAAGCCGCCAAATTGCAAGCTATTGCTCGGACCGCGGAACGAGGGGCCGTCCTGCCGGTTTCCATACACGTTGTAAGGAATCTGGTTGTCCAGCGTTACGTGATAAATCTGTGCGATGGGCAGTTGAATGTGGTCCCACGAGTGCCCGCGGTTCACAGAAATACTTACCCCGCCGTCATTCACCACCGCCATGCGAGCGCCGTTGGTAGGATCAATCCACATCTCGTGATTGTCGCCGCCGGGGCTCGAAGGCATCGGGGTCAGCGTATGACCGCCGTCGAGCGTCCGCGAAAAGGCCGAGGTAAAAAAATACACCTCGTTTTCGTTGTCCGGCGAAATCTCCTCGCGCGTGTAGTACGCGGTGCGCCCGCGAATCTGGCGGTCGGAATTGACCAGTTGCCAACTCTCTCCGCCGTCGTCAGAACGCCACAATTGCCCGCTTTGCGTGGGCTTGCCCTCCATGGGCACGCCGTCGCCAGTTTCGATCAGTGCGTACACACGATTCGAATCCTTTTGCGCTACGCGTACCGCAATTCTTCCCACCGGCGCGTGCGGCAGCCCATGACCTTCCAAGCGCTTCCAGGTCACTCCCTCATCGGTGGACTTGAACAGTCCGCTGCCCGACCCCCCGCTCTTTCGTCCGTAGGTATGAATTTCGATTTGCCACATTCCCGCAAACAGCGTCCTGGGATTGTTCGGATCCATGCCCATATCGGAACAGCCGGTGTTTTCATCAACGAACAAAACTTTTTCCCAAGTCTTTCCACCGTCGGTCGTGCGGAACACGCCGCGGTCCGGCTGCGGACCATAAGCGTGGCCAAGCGCACATGCCAGCACGATGTTCGGATTGTGCGGATCAAGAATCACATTCGCGATCCGGCCCGTTTTCTCCAATCCCATCGGCTTCCAGGTTTTTCCTGCATCCAACGACTTGTAGATCCCGTTGCCGACAGAAATGTGGCTGCGAATGAAGGATTCACCCGTCCCCGCCCACACGATAGTCGGGTCACTCGCCGCCACGGCGAGTGAGCCAATGGAGGAAACCGGCTCCTCGTCAAAAATAGGATCCCAGTGGATGCCTCCGTCGGTGGATTTGAAAATTCCTCCCGACGCCGCGCCCACGTAATACACATTGGGATTTGCGGGGATTCCCACGACCGCGGTCGCGCGATTTCCCACCGGCCCGATGTACCGGAATTTCATTTCGTTGTATACCTCGGGACTGATCTGCGCCTGTTGCGCGCATGTCCAAGCGCCAGAGCAAAAAATTGCCAACGCACCGAAGAAAAGACCAAAGCACACTCGCTTCGTCATTGATGAAACCTCGCTCCGTTCAATTTTTGCCTGGAATTGCGCGGATGATACTTGCTGCGCTACCTGAGGTCAATAGCGACAAACACGCCGATTCGGGCAAAAGCCCCGAGGCAATCTCCTCCTGCCTCGGCAGAAAAATGCTAAGCTCGCTAGGTCAGCCTGCTCCTTTTGCCTGTTGTATGCGAAGAGCTTTTCAGGGCGCGTGGTTACCCGTGTTTACCGGTGTTTACCGTCGGCATTTGGCATTGCNNNNGCGCGTCGCTCAACTTGCGGAGGCTCCGCCGTTGCCTGAACATCACGCCGCTGCCTCGCCCTCGAAACCAATCGCGCCCCGCGATCCCCGTCTCCATTCGCAAATCGACGCGGTCGTGGCGGGTCGTCATTCCGATCCCTTTAGTTTTCTCGGGCCGCATCCCGGGGATGGCGGCTGGACCGTGCGCTTTTTCATCCCTTGGGCCGAAGAAGGGCGCATTTCGTTGCAACCGGCCTCTTCGGAAAGCGCTGCGCCTGGCCCTGCCAAAGTCGTCGAAGCTGTGAAATTGCGCCCGGAAGGCTTTTTCGAAGCCATGCTGCAGGCGGGCGAGACCAGTTCACCGACACCCAGCAGCTACAAAATTCAGGGCCGCACCTATCATGGCGAATCTTTTGAGGTCTACGACCCCTACGCTTTCCCCTGCCTCCTTACCGAGTTTGATTTGTATCTCATGGGCGAGGGCCGCCACTACGACACCTACCAAAAGCTTGGCGCTCATCTCGTTACCCTGGAAGGCGTTCGCGGCGTCTACTTTGCCGTCTGGGCGCCCAGCGCTCGCCGCATCAGCGTTGTCGGCGATTTCAATCATTGGGACGGCCGGGTCCATCCCATGCGCGCGCGCGGCTCGTCGGGCATCTGGGAGATTTTCATTCCCGAACTTGATGAAGGTGCGATCTATAAATTCGAAATCATCGGCCCCGACGACAACATGCTTCCCCTCAAAGCCGATCCCTACGCTTTCCGTTCCGAAGTGCGCCCCAACACCGGCTCCGTCGTTACCAATCTCGACACTTATCGTTGGCATGACGCGGATTGGCTCTCGCAACGCTCTGGCAAAAACTGGTTCCAGTCTCCCCTCTCCATTTACGAAGTCCATCTCGGCTCGTGGCGTCGCGTTCCCGAGGACCACAATCGCTGGCTAAACTACCGCGAGTTCGCCGACCAGCTGATTCCTTACGTCAAAGAACTCGGGTACACACACATTGAGTTGCTGCCCGTCATGGAGCATCCTTACGACGGCTCCTGGGGCTACCAGACCCTTGGCTATTTCGCCGCTACTAGCCGCTATGGCGCACCCACAGAATTCATGGAGTTTGTCGATCGCTGCCACCAAGCTGGCATCGGCGTGATTCTCGATTGGACGCCCGCGCATTTCCCGCGCGACGCCCATGGCCTCGCTTATTTCGACGGCAGCCACTTGTACGAACACGCCGACCCGCGCCAAGGCGCGCACCCCGATTGGGGCACGCTGGTTTACAACTACGGCCGCAACGAGGTGCAAAATTATTTACTTTCCAACGCGCTCTTCTGGCTCGACAAATATCACATCGACGGTCTCCGTGTAGATGCCGTCGCTTCCATGCTCTATCTCGATTACTCGCGCAAAGAAGGCGCGTGGATTCCCAATCAATATGGGGGCCGCGAAAATCTGCAAGCCATCGATTTCCTCAAGCACATGAACGAAGTCACGCACGGCAAATTCCCCGGCATCCTTACCATCGCCGAAGAATCCACCGCTTGGCCTGCGGTCTCCCGCCCAACCTACCTCGGGGGTCTCGGTTTTAGCTTCAAATGGAACATGGGCTGGATGAACGACACGCTCAATTATTTCTCCCACGATCCCGTGCACCGTAAATACGAGCACAACAAGATCACCTTTTCTATGCTCTACGCTTTCACGGAAAATTTCGTTCTTCCCTTCTCCCACGATGAGGTCGTCCACGGCAAAAACTCGCTGCTTCACAAAATGCCCGGCGACCTGTGGCAGCAGTTCGCCAATCTTCGCTTGCTGTATGGCTATCACTACGCGCATCCCGGCAAGAAACTGCTTTTTATGGGCCAGGAATTTGCCCAGCGCCACGAGTGGAGCGAAGCGCGCAGTCTAGACTGGGATTTGTTACAGTGGGATTCGCATCGCGGGATCCAGCGGCTAGTCGCCGATTTGAATCGCGTCTACATTTCCGAGCCTGCACTCCATCAAATCGACTTCGATTGGCACGGTTTCGAATGGATTGACGCCAATGACGCCGACAATAGCGTCTTGAGCTTCATTCGCCGCGGCAAAAACCCGGAAGATTTGATCGTTGCGGTCGTCAATGCAACTCCCGTCGTTCGCGAGGGCTATCGACTTGGCGTTCCACGGCCTGGCTACTATCGCGAAATCCTCAACACCGACGCTTCCATTTACGGTGGTTCGAATGTTGGCAACGCTGGCGGCCAGGACGCCTCTGACCAGCCTGCCCAGGGCCGCCCTCACTCGCTCGTCCTCACTCTGCCGCCCCTTGCCGCTGTTTATTTCAAGTGGGCGCCGAAATCCTGACCAACGTCATCCAATCACGGGGTTGAGCGAGCAGGGCAGCTCTTCCTTTTTCTCCCGAACCCTGCAGTGACTTGGCTCTGCTATACTTACGCAGTGGCTGCTGCTCACCCTTCACCGTTTCTGGCGCACCGCTGCAGTTTTCATCCGGACCGCGAGGACCCCTACCTCCGCCTCGGCACCATTACCGTTTTCGTTCGCGATCCCGATCGCAGCCGCCGATTCTACTTGGACCAGCTGGGGTTCTCTCTGGCCTTTGATGCTCCGCTGCAATCCGCTGATCCGACGCTAGCAGTTACGCCCCCCGATGGCACGGCCGTGCTTTCCCTGGTGGCTCCCAAACCAGGGTCGGAAGAATACAAACTCATCGGCCGCCCCACGCAAATCGTCTTCCTGACTGAAAACGTCTTTGCCAAGTTTGAGGCGTGGAGCAAGCGCGGCGTCCGGTTCCACCATCCGCCTCAGGTACAATCCTGGGGCGCCGTCTCCACAAGCTTCGAAGATTTGGACGGAAACTCGTTTACGCTTCTCAGTTATGAGGAAATCGCTCGCGAAGTTCAGGCGCACCGTCGCGAGCATGCCCAGAGGTTTGAAACCGAGCACCGCACTAGCCAGGAGTTGGAGCTGGCCAGGCAAGTGCAATTAAGGCTTTTCCCGCAGACCACGCCCTCTCTTTCGACCCTCGAGTGTGCGGCCGTTTGCATCCAGGCTCGACAGGTAGGCGGCGACTACTACGATTTTCTCGAACTCGGCCGAAATCAGCTCGGGCTGGTCATCGGCGACGTTTCAGGAAAAGGAGTCGCGGCGGCTCTCTTGATGGCTAATCTCCAGGCGCACCTCCGAAATCAGTCTGCAACTTATTCGAGCCGCCCCTACGTTCCGTTTGTAATGCAACAGCCGCAGCGCTTCCTAATCTCCGTAAATCGGCTCTTCTACGAGAATACCGCGGACAGCGCTTTTGCCACTCTCTTCTTTGGAGAGTACGATGACAGGTTACGGCGCTTGCGCTATGTGAATTGCGGCCATCTTCCCGCCCTGGTTCTGCGTCACGACAATCATCTGGAGCGCCTCGAACCTACCGGCACGGTCTTGGGGCTTTTCAAAGGTTGGGACTGCTCCGCCGGCGAGCGAGCTCTCTCTCCAGGAGATACGGTGGCTTTCTATACCGATGGCGTGACGGAATCGTTCAACGACGCAGGCGAAGAATTCGGGGAATCTCGTTTGGTCGACGCTTTGTACGAGCATCGCGACTTGCCCCCGCAGAACTTACTTGCCTCCCTGGTCAAAAGGGTTCGCAGCTTCAGCCCTCACGAACAGCGTGACGACATTACCCTGCTCGTCGCCAGGTGCAAATGATTTGAGGGCTTTCGCTTGAATAGGGACAGCTAGGGACGCACCGTGCCGCGTCCCAACCACAGAAGCGCTGCCCGCCCTCGCCCTACTAAAGCTTCCGCCCCTTGCCGCTGTTCATCGGACGCCGAAATCTTGAGGAAACCCCTTCAACACGCTTCCAATTTCGAATTTCAGGTTCAAATGACGCGCGTGAGAAAGGAAAGCCGCGTCGTACTGTACTAAAGTTCACTCTTTTCCCGGCTCACGCGCGGGCAAGAGGGATTTGTCGTACATGGAACTGTACTCTAGATACCGCTGCGCTGCGTCTGCTGGATAGCTGATGGCCACTTCTCGTATGCGCCCATCACTTGCGGTCTGCGCGGTCAACTTCGCATTGATGCCCACCCAATACGTCGGAACATTCAGCTTTTTGTATCGGGCTACCACCTGGTCGCGCAGCCGGGGATCGAAGTGTACGGCATATTCGTCCACCAGAGCTTTGATGGCGTCGTAATCGCCCTCTGCCTTGATGCGCATTAATTCGGCCAGCAACATCCCCACGCCCTGGCGCATTTTCATGTAATCCTGCACGCGAATGTAAGTTTTCCCGTCACGGTCGAATTGTTCGATAGCGCCCGGCGCGTGCGCCCGGATATAGTTCACAATGAGTTGCCGATCGCGTTGGTGATCCTCTTCGATGGTGTCGCCCTTCGGTATGCGCTGCAATTGCGTCAGAGCAGCTACGGCGGCGCTGTCATACATTGCTTTCGCGACCTTCTCTTGATTGCTGACCAGCCCGAGCTCTTTCAGCTTCGGATCCCACGCATTCCACAACGCACTGAGGTCTGCGCGCGCTTCCTCGAGCGTCGAGAAATAGCCTTTCAAGTACGGTTCGGCGCCGCCTTTTAAGCGCTCGCTCAGCTTTCCGGAACCGTGGCCAATCACCTCATGAAGCGCGGTCATCAAGTCCTCGGCTTCGTCCCCGTACTTTGCGCTGCGCTCGGCAATTTCCTTGCTGGCGCTAAACTCCTTGGCCATGACATCGCCGGTGGCGCTATTGAGCGCCCGCGTGCTGCTGGTGAACAGAAAATTCTTGGTGCCGTATTTTTCGTGAATCTCGTTTTCGTTCGGCAAGTTATCGCCAATCACGGTCACGCTAAAGTCGCCCGCCTCGATGACCGTCTCGACGGCCTTCACTACCGGCGACCGAAACGTTTGCCTTTTGTACTTCGCATCCCAGGGGGCCTTTTCTTCGAAATAGCTGGCGTTCTCGCCCAGGCGCATCATCGTTTCGGTGACCGGTTTGTCCGTGATACTTACGAAAGTTTGAGAACTGCCCTTCGCTCCCCGGGCGTCCCGATAAATTTCGACGAAACCATTGACAAAATCTATGATTGCGTTGTTCTGCACCCAGTCGGTTCCAAATTGCAGCCAGTCTCCGGGATCCCCGGTTTGGTAGTAGCGAATTAGGTCGCCGATTACTTTGGCTTGCTGTGGGTCTGCCACCTGCTGCGCCTTTGCAAGATATTCATTGGCGCGGTTCAGGTAGGTTGCATAGAGTCCGGGAGGGATTTTCCCGTCAGGTGTTCCTGCACGATAGATTTCTTCTTCCAGTTTGCCCCCCTGGCCCCGTACCACCCGTGAATTCAGCGGATGAATATCGTGAAAATTCTTCAAGTCTGCCAGCGTTACGCCTTCATAAAACGTATTCGAACTTGCCTGAATGGCATCCAGCCCACCGCTGGGATTTTTGGCGGTAAGCATCGGCTCGAAACTGGCGTCAAACAACGAGGCACGCAGATTTTCCAACTCGGAATCCAGCTCTTTCTGAGTCTTGATCGCTGGAAGATCGCCGGAAGGAGTCGAGAATGCCCCATCCTTCCGAGCGATCTGCGCAGCTTGTTGGAGTTCGTCAAACGTGAACCCCGGCAGGAATTTCTGTGAAGTCAGCTCGTTATGATTGCCTTTGTTCGCCCAGAACAGTTTCGTGAAATCAATGATTTTCGCTCGGACGCCTGGATCGATCCCCTGGGAGTGCACAACGATGCCCTCCAGCAAGCGCTTCTGCCGCAAGCCGAATCGTGAGAATTGATCGTAGACAATGGGATCGATTGCAATCGACGCCTGCGTCAGCCAGTACGCAAGTTCCTTCTGTTTCACGTCCAGTGACGCAAAGCTTCCCGCGTCCACCTGCACAAACCCGGTGTCCCCGACACGCTCGACGAGCGAACGGTGCACGCTGCTCTGACCGAACGCTGTCGTAACGCAACACAAAAGAACCACATCCAGTAGAACAATCCGCTGGCCCAATTTCCCTCCTCAACTACAGCCTAGCCGTTCGCCGCAACTGCCGGGCGGAAACGCCCTTCGCTCCATTCTTCCCAGGCGCTTTGCGCCTCCGCTTTCGGCAGTGGCCATTCTATTCACAAAATGTCTTGAGTGTCTCCTTTCTGCTGCCTTTTTCGGCCGGACCTTGCAGGTCTGGCAATGCGCCTGATGCCAGTCGATACTGTGCAAAAGTGCCCGTGAAACTCCAGGCGAGAGGCAGGCACGGTTCTTTTCCTTGCGGCTTTTTCTGAAGGGACAGGCCTAATTTCCGAGAACGATCTTAGCTTAGCTATCATCGTCCTCGTTTCGAGTTCTCTCGCCTCGACCAGTTACTTTTTCGATGGATACCACCGGTCGAAGAGCCCGCTTCAAGGTATCCTGAAATCACAGGAAGAACGGAATGCCTGGAAATTTTGCCATTCGCTTGCGTTGTCCTCTCTGCGAAGCCGACTCTTGGGTTACCCTCGCAGACCGTCAGGAAACCTACGAGCAAATCCAGAAACAAACCTGGGATTTCAAGTGCCGGGAGCACGGCGCGCAACGCGGCGCTCCTAAAGAAGTGATTGGAGTGGCTCCGCTCGACGACCCACCGCCCTCCACGCAAAAATCAGCCTTGACGTTTGGCAACCCTATTTCCACGGAGACCACCAAGAGAATTCCCCGTTCCAGCGAACGCATGCCTCTTCGCATTCCCGTGGTGATCTACGGCTTCACGAAAAACTGCGGCGCGTTTCACGAAGAAACGGAAACGCAAACCGTCAACGGCAGCGGTGCCCTGGTAATGCTCAAAACCAAGTTGGCTCTCGGCGATTCCGTATTTCTGATGCAAAAGGGCAGCGGCCTGGAGCAGGAAGTGCGCGTCGTCTATCTCGATGCTTATACGGACCGCGAAACCAAAGTTGGCCTGGCATTCAAGCATCCCATCCCTGATTTCTGGCGCAGGTCCCGCAAGCAACACCGTGTCCCCAAGATGCTGCGCGTGGTGGTGAAAGGCACGGACTCACGAGGACATCCTTTCAAGCAGAGCAGCTATACCATCGACCTGAGCCAGGATGGCGCGCGGCTCGACGGCATTGGTTTTCTGACCTCTCCCGGGCAAACCATCGAGGTACACCGGCTGTGGCGGAAAAAGAAGTACCGCGTAATTTGGATCGGCCACGTTGGCACAAGCGAGGCGAATCAGGTTGGCATCTTCGGGTTACAAAACGAGAAAGACATTTGGCGCGTGGAGTTCCCCGAAGGGGAGCCGGAGAAGGAGCCGGGAAAATCCGAGCCACCGAAAAAGTAAGTTTCAATCTTCAGCATCGGCTGCTCCGGAAAACGGAAAACAGCAAGGTCAACGGATCTCGGTTCTCCTTTCTCTATGCTCCCCCCGCACGAATTGAATTGCTTTTCGGCTCGGAGCGGTAGCCACCTCTGCCTGCCGACATTTTCCTGCCCACGGCGCGAAGCACCCAAGGCATGAAGCGCTCCAAGAAGACCAAAGCTTTGCCATGTCCGGTGATAATGGCTTCGCGTCTTCCTCGGGCAATCGCGCGAAGCATCTGGCGCACGGCTTTCTCGGTTGGCATCACCAGCCAAGCGGGAATCGGATCCTTGGCATCTTCATGGAACTTGCCCTGATTGTCTACCCGCCGGATTTCGCTGGCTACAAAACCCGGGCTGATGAGCGTCACTGTCACACCGGACAAGCGCAGCTCCGGCGTAATCGAATTCGCCAGCGCGCGTACGGCAAACTTGCTCATGGCGTAGGGCGAAGCTCCTGGCGACGCCGTCCAGCCCGAAACGCTCCCGACGATGGCAATGTTGCCCTTATTCTTTGCGAGCTCGGGAAGGGCCGCGTAAATGGTGCGCAGAACGCCAAACACGTTGATCTCGAATTGCCGCCGATAGTCGTCAATGGAGAGTTTCTTCAGAGGGCCGACCACGCCGAAGCCAGCGTTGGCGATGGCGACGTCGAGTTTTCCCCATTGCCTCACCGTTTCAGCGACGGCTTTTTGCAAATCGCCATCTTCGGCGACGTCGCATTGAACCACCAATGGTCTCTGCTTACTTGCAGCTGCAATTTTCTGCGCCAGGTTTTCGAGTAGTTCCTTACGCCGCGCGGCCAGCGTCAACTTCGCTCCCGCTTGTCCCAATTGCCATGCCAGTTCTTCGCCGATCCCAGAAGAGGCTCCGGTGACCAGCACCGATTTGTCGCGAAAGAACGATTGCGTCTTATTCATGGCGGTATCTTACGACAAGAGTCCACCTGGGACCCGTAGGTTGTGACTGGTGCCCCCTGACCCCTCGAAGCTCGCGGCAAGCTGGCGACGCAATGGAAGAATCGCCGCACGCGTGCTGGGAAAAGCTGAGCACGGATGCGCCTTGCGGCGCACTGGGCAAGGGGATCGAAAGTAGGGCGATGATACTTTCGAGGGAAAAATGGCGGGCTAAGTGGAAGAAAAGAAAGTGGAATCGCGAAATGAGACAGGAAATCGTTTTACAGTACTAACTGGTTTGGGATCCAAGAAGCCGCGTTGAAGAGTTGAAAAGTCAAAAGGTTTAAGGGTCAAACGGTCAAAGCGTCGAAGGTTCAACAGCCGGGAGGGCTGCGTTCGAGTCCAAGCCAGGACATCGACTTCCGCGACGGATTATTCGTAGCGTAAAGCCTCCATGGGATCGACGCGAGTGGCGCGGCGCGCGGGGACGTAACATGCGGCAAGGCCCGCGAACAGCAGAAGCAGAGCGGCCAGGCCGGCGAGCGCCGGATTCAGCGGGCTGACCCCATAAAGCAATCCGCGCAAGAAATGGGCGACGGCGAAAGCAATGCCCGCTCCCGGGACGAAACCCATCAACATTAGGCGCACCCCACGCCAGACGACCATCGCTAACACGCTTTCTGGCTTGGCGCCTAGCGCCATCCGCACACCAATTTCTCTAGTCCTTGACGAAACTAAAAACGCGAGTACCCCGTACAGTCCGATCATAGCAAGTAGGAAACCCATCGCGGCGAATAGGCTGATAAGCGCCGCGTCGAATCGTGGTTCCACGCGAAGGAGGTTGAGCCGCGCCGTAAGAGTGGATATCTCCGCCGGCAGCATAGGGTCGAGCGAAGCGATCTCATCGCGAACGAGGCGCTCCACTGCGATTGGCTTCATCGGACTGCGGACAAGAAAAAAGGCATGTCGATCTGCGTCCTCCGGCGATGTCCCAAGCGCTGACAGCTTTTTGCGCGCGACGTAGTATTCCGGATCAGTGCGCCCGACCCGCCCTGATTCGTTCAGGTACGTCACATCTCCGGCGACTCCAATAACTGTGTACCAAGGTCCGGATGGCACGGAGAGTTGAACACGCTGTCCAACCGGGCTCTCGCCCGAAAAGAGCCGGTCCGCCATTTTCTTGCTCACCACGATTACGGCGGCGTGCTCATCCTGGTCGTTCGGGAGAAATCCGCGGCCCTCGAGGATAGGTATACCCAGCGTCTCGAAATAACCGGGAGTAACAATGCACCAGCCAACCAACCCGCCCGTCCCTCTTGGAAATGGCGGACGCCCGTCAACGCGAATGTCAAAAAACTCGTGAGCGCGATGCGGTCCTGCCAGCGGCGCAGAGTCGCTCACTGCGACGCCCGTGACTCCGGGCAGTTTGCGTAGGCGTGTGTCCAGACGGTCAAAGAATTCAGCCGATGCCCGCGTTTGGCCGTAGGCCCGGCCCAGCGTAACTTCAGCAGTAACGATGTGGCTCGTGTCCATGCCCAGCGGAATCGTCTCAATATTTCGGAGGGTTTCGAGAAACAGTCCCGCTCCAATGACCAATATAATTGAGACGGCCACCTGCGCGGCAACCAGCGCCGCTCCGAGGGGCGCTCGACGCGGGCCGAGCGACGGCCCCGGCGCTAGCGCCCGGACCGGCTGTGGGGCAAGCACCGATACAAGGCCGCAAATCAGACTCGACAACAGCGATGCTCCCACTACAAAGAACATGACCGATGTGTCGAATCCGGCTTGCGCAACACGTGGAATGCCTGCTGGCGCAAGTGCGACGAACAACCGCAGCAATGCGAGTGCGATCCCCGCACCTAGCATTCCTCCGAAGGCACCAAGCATGGTGTTTTCGGCGAGCTGCAAAACGACAAGTCTGCTGCGGCTAGCCCCCAGCGCGGCGCGCACCGCGAGTTCGTGCTCTCGCGAGGTGCCGCGCGCCAAAAACAGGTTAGCCACATTCGCGGCGGCAAGAAGAAGAAAAGCAAGTGAAGCCCCGAAAAGAACGAACAGCGCAAGCTGTATCGAGCCGACTTGGTCCTCGCGCACAGAAAGCAATCCCAGCCGCATCTCCTTGCGGAACATTGAGGGCGTAGACGCTCTCCACTTCTCCAGGGTTGGCGCAAGCTGTGCTCGAGCCTGAACCATTGTCACGCCAGGTTTCAATCGTGCGTAGGCACGCACCACTCCCGCAATGGGATTCGTTCTCTCGGCAGCTGAAATCGCCTCAGGTAGGATCACGTCGACACGGGCGAGCGTTGGCCACTCGAAATTCTGCGGAAGAACGCCAATGACTCTGGTCGCCTGCCCATCGAGCGACAGGGTTTGACGCAGCGCTGCCGTGCTCCCGCCGAACCGGCTTTTCCACAATGCGTAGGAAATTAAGCACACTTGGGGAGCGTTAGGTCCGTCCTCCTCGGTGCTGAAATTGCTTCCTAGGATTGGGGAGACACCGAAAGTCGCGAGGAAGGTGGATTCTGCCCGCGCGCAAGCTAACCGTGAGGGATGGTCCTCGGTGAGGTCACATCCGGCCACTCCAGGTCTAAAGGATGCGACAGATTCAAACGGCGTGCTGCCAGCCTCGAGTTGAAAGTAAGAAGAGGTGAACAAGAAGGGCCGGGAGTCGAACGAGGGAATCAGCATCCCGAAGAATACCAGGCGATCGGCATCAGGATACGGCAGAGGACGCAAAAGGTCGCGATCGAGCACACTGAAAATGGCCGTGTTGGCGCCGATGCCGAGGGCGAGAGTTAGGACCGCGATGGCGGCAAAGCCGGGGGACTTGCCGAGCATGCGCACGGCGTAGCGGAGGTCCTGGGTGATTTGTTCGAGCCAGGTACAGCCCCAGGTGTTGCGTGCTTCTTCCTTGAGGAAGGTGGGATTGCCGAAGGTGCGCATGGCGGCGTGGTGGGCTTCTTTGGGGCTCATTCCGGCGGCGAGGTTTTCGGCGATTTGCTGGTCGAGATGAAACTGAATTTCGTCGTTTAACCGTTGCGTGTTCCGTTCGCGCAGGAAGAGAGCTTGAAACGTCAGCCAGAATCGTCGAGGCCACCGCATTACAGCAACTCCTTACTCTATTTTGCAAGCATTCGGTTTTCCATGCCATGATTATCTACAATGGGGAGTGTAGATTCTCGAGGGATGGTGCCAGGAGGCCAAGGAGCATGACAAAATTCTGAAGGGCGGCCGGAGAGCGGGGAGCGGCCTCGACGGTTGCAGCGGAGATGGTGCCGTCCCAGTGGGTGCCGCGCCTACGGCGCGCTGAAGAGGAAAGTGGCCCTTCGACGCACAGGACAAGCCGGCGCTACGAAATAGGCAAAATAAGAGCCGCGAAGACGGCCGCGATTGCGAGGGCAAAAAATCGAGGGGCGCAACGGCCTCGCGACCGCTGCGCCCTCTTTTAATTGGGCCGTTAAGTTTTGAGGCTTCCCGGCGCAATCTGGGCGAGAGAGTAGGCCCAGCCGTTTTTCTTGGCAAGAGAAATCTGAAAATTCAACTGTGGAAAGCTGTGCAAAAAGGCAGATGTTAGAGGTTGGAGGTTCGAAGAGGAATTCCGGAAAGCGAAAATGGAAAAGCGAAATTAGGAAATGGAGAACGAAATTCGAATTTGGAAATTCCAAAATTGAAATTACTGTGGAAACTCGAAGATCGGAATTGCGAGAAAACGAAAAAGAAAACTAGAAATTCGGTGGCCCGCCGGCGCAGCAATGGCGAGGCCCAGATTTGCACGATTTAGACTTTTAGGGCTGCGCGTGGGTGAGGTGCGACGCCGTTTGCGCTAATATCGAAGCTGCGATGACTACACAGAAATCCATGTTGAACGGGTTTTCTTGGGACGAACGGTATCGCGTATCGGGCGTCGAAGATGTGCTTACACCTGCGCTCGTATTTTATCGGGAAATGATTGCCTCCAACATTGCGCGGACTTTGCAATTGCTGGGTGGCGACACAAATCGCTGGCGGGTACATATCAAGACGGCGAAGCTGGAGTGCACGTTGCGAATGCTCATCGAACGCGGCATCCTCAATTTCAAGTGCGCGACGACGCTCGAACTCCTGGTCGCGTGCCGCAGCGGCGCGAGGGATGTGTTGTTTGCTTATCCGGCCGTGGGGGCGAATGCACGCCGCGTGCGAGAAATCGCCGGGGCGTTTCCCGATGTAAGCATTTCCGTCTTGGCCGAAAACGAAGAGCAAGTGCGGCAATGGCGAGGCAGCTCCATCGGCGTGTTTCTAGACATCAATCCAGGAATGAATCGCACGGGCATCGAGCAGAGCCACAAAGGCGAGGTTCTTAAGCTCGTGCGGAGCTTGAGAGAAGCCGGGCTGGAGTTCCGCGGCCTGCACTACTACGACGGGCAATATGGCGGGCTCGCAGAGCGCGAGAGGACTGCAGCGGCACATGCCGGCTACGATTCCCTGCTGGAAATCGTGAGCGAGATTGAGCGCAGCGGGGCACGCGTGACAGAAGTGGTCACCGCGGGCACACCGACGCTGCCATGTTCCCTGGCCTACCAAGGCTTTCGCGGGAAAGGATTCGTGCACCGCGTGTCGCCCGGGACCGTCGTTTACAACGATGCGACGAGTCTGGCGCAATTGCCCACCGAGTACGGTTACCGACCGGCGGTGCTGGTACTAACCCGAGTCGTCAGCCGCCCGCGCACAGGCGTGGTTACCTGCGATGCCGGGCACAAAGCGGTGTCTGCCGATGCGGGCGTGCCCACGTGCCTGGTCGCTGGCCATCCGGAACTTACGCCCCTCGCACCCAGCGAAGAGCATCTGCCCATGGCGGTCGCGGGGGAAGGCGCAGGGCCACGGGTCGGCGAGGTGCTCTACCTGCTTCCGCGCCATGTTTGCCCTACCGTGAACAATTTTGATTGCGCGCTATGGGTGCGGAACAGCCTGATCGAATCGCTGGAGAAGGTGACGGCGCGCGGACGAGAAGCTCCGCTGGCGGAAACACGACAAACGAAGCCCTCCCTTGCGCGTGAGGCTGCTGCAGAGAAAGTCTGAAGGGATACTTCAGGTTCGCGAGTGAAGTAAGGTAACGGCCGAGCGACCGGTGCGCGAGTACGCCGCAGCGGGCGCAGCAAGGCAGCGAGGAAAACGAGCCGGCCCTTCGACGCTCTGGATAAACTGGAAGCCCTTCGGCAGGCCCAGGACAAGCCGGCGCTACGAAATAGGCAAAACAAATCGAGGGCGCAACGGCCTCGCGGCGGCTGCGCCCTCTTTTAATTGTGCCGTTAAGTTTTTTGGGCTTCCCGGCTCAATCTGGCGGAGAGGGTAGACCCGCAGGTTTTTCTTGGCAAGGGAGTCTGCAATTTTGTCTGTGCAAAGCTGCGCACGGCTGTGCAAAACCGGAATCCAAAATGGAAACGAGCCAGCCAGAGCGATCCCCACCGAGGCCCACCCCGCTAGCGCGATTCCAGGCGCACGCAAACGCTGCAAATGTCGTGGGGAACGTTGGCCGGGGCCAAAGGAAAAGAGGAAAGGCCGATTTTGGGGAAACATTTTGTCGGGCTGTCTCGTACCTTTAACCATCAGCCGGGAACTCTCGTGGTGCCAAAAAGCGAAGACTGCTACCACAGCCCCCAAGCTGACCAGGAGGCAATCCGCCATGTCCCATGTAAATCGAGCGCTTATCCCTAAGTCCTTGCTTTCCACAGGGTTCGCTTTGCTGCTTTTGCCGGCAGGGGCCTTGGCGCAGACTGCCGCAAAGGCTTCTCAGCCAGCGAGTTCCGCGACTTCCGAAAAAGGCGAACGCTGGCTGCACGTGCGGGTAATCTGCACCCAGGGCAAGCGGGAAACGGTGCGGGTGAACATGCCGCTGGAGTTGGCGGAAAAGGTGCTACCCGCCGTGAATCACGACCGGCTGCACAATGGCAAGGTCCGGATTGATTCTTCGGACGTGAACGATGTGGATTTACGCGCCGTGATGGACGCGATCCGCACCGCCAAGGAGGGCGAATACGTCACCGTGCAGGGCGATGATAATGATGTACGCGTGGCCAAAGAGGGCAACCATTTGATCATTCATGTGGTGGACAAGAACGGTCCAAAGAAGTCGCATGTGGAAGTCAAGATGCCCATGAAGGTGGTTGAAGCCTTGCTTTCCGCTGGCAAGGATGAATTAGACCTGGTCGCAGCGCTCCACGTTCTGGAAGCACAGGGCGATACCGAGTTGGTCTCCGTCAAGGACAGCGAAAACACAGTGAAGGTTTGGCTCGATTCGAACAGCGTCGCGGAGTAAACAGTTTGCCGTTTGCCCGCATATTGAGCGGAAATGCGCGGGAGGGAAACATGATGCTGCTGGCGAAAGCCGCTTTAGGGTTAGGTGGAACGCTCGTTTTGGCAGGCGCGTACACTTTCCGCGAAGGCGTGATTCGCGTGGACGTGGATGAATTCCGCACAGGAGGTTCGCACATTCACATGTGGGTGCCGGCGGCGATGGTGCCGATGGCCATGCACTTCGTCCCGAAGCATCACTTCCGCGAGGCGGCGGGGCAGGCCCGCGAATTTCTGCCGGCAGCACACGCATTGTTCAAGGGGATGAAGAAACTCCCTGACACGGATTTTGTAGAAATCAAGGATGGCGACCAGCACGCGCGAATTCGCACGCACGACGGGAAATTGCAGATCGATGTAGAGGATCCCGACGGGAACGTGCATCTGCAGGTGCCTTTGAGCACGCTGGACGACGTAGTGGACCAAATCGAAGAAAGCGCGCCGCCAGCGTGACCAAGACGCAGTTTTGAGCTAGGTAGATCGAAGAGCCTCCTTCAGGCGGAGCCGCCGGCCTCCTGAGCCGCTACTTGGTAATACGCCTCTTCCAGGATCGCCTCCCTTTTCCACCGGGCACGCTCTAGAATCCCCCGGCAGTTTTCAATCATTTTCGGATGACCGCAGAGGTAGGCGGTGGTCTTTTCCGGCTGCAGCCCCCAAGCTTCGATGGACTTCCTCAAGAGATCGTCCACGCGACCGGTTTCGCCGGACCATCGCGCATCTTCCCAGGGACGGCTCACCGTAGGAGTGTATTTGAACCAAGGCGCTTCCGAAGCGCAGCGCTCGAGCTCCTCTCGATAACCGAATTCGAAAGAGCGGCTGGCTCCCTGAAGGCAGAAGAATTTGTGTTCGTCCGGCAAGGGAGCGGCACCGTTTTTCCAATCACGATAGATCGTGCGCACGTAGCTAACGAAGGGAGCGACACCGGTCACGGTGCAAATCAGCAGATGATTTTTGCGGCCGCTGCGCAGGTCGATCAGGAAACGGCCCTTCGCAATTTTGCGGCAGAGGAGCGAGTCACCGGGCTGCAACTGGAAAAGACTTGGAGTCAAGCCGCCGCTGGGAACCAGCTCGACAAAAAATTCGAGCGCGTCCTCGTAAGGCGAAGAGACCATGGAGTAAGGACGCTCGGTTCGAACGCCGTCGCGTTCGATGCCGAGCGTGGCGTATTGTCCAGCACGGTATGCAAAGGGGCCGCCGGGATCCACATGCAAGATGCACAAATCTTGGGAGACGTCGCGGCGATCGAGGATTCGCGCTTGGTGATATTTGTCCGGAGAAATGGCCATCTACCTTGCTTCCCTGCAATGCTTGGTTTCCCGCGGTTCCGTCACGTGAACGCTATTCGTAGGCCAGGGCGACGACCGGATCGTAGGTGGCGGCACGGAACGCGGGATAAAGCGCACCAGCGGTGGCTCCGACCAAAGCGAGAGCCGTCGCAGAAAGAATCCAGGCCGTGGTGATGAGGACCGGGAGGTCGGGCTTAGTCTCCTTCAGAATAACCTGAGTAAGAAAGGTAAGGCCAATGCCCAGGCCCGTTCCGAAGAGCGCAAGGATAAATGTCTCGGTCAGAAGCATGCGCACGACGTCAAAACGGGAAAACCCCAGAGCTTTCAGAATGCCAATCTCGCGCGTGCGCTCCATCACCATCGTATGCATGTTGAGTAGAACGACGAGGAAGCTGATAACAATACCGAGGGCCACCATCGTGCGGGTGAAGGGCCGAAGCTGCGGCAGATTGGATGAATTCATGAGAGAAACGTATTCGGCCAGCGAACGAATGCTGTATTGCGGGAACAACTTCGCGAGTTGCGCGCGCGTCGCTTCCGTATCGCCTTTGCTGCGAACGTAAAACATCGAGACGCGCTTTTCCGCGCCGGCAATCTCCTGTGCGGTGCGAATGGGAATGAAAAAACGCGCGCCTTTGCCGTGAGCCACGATGCCACTGACGGTGAATTCGTGATTCAGGAGAGTGACCTTGCTGCCGACATGTAAATGGCGCGTTTGCGCGATGACATCGTCGGCAATCACCTCGTCCGGGCCTTCGAAGGGCCGGCCTTCGCGAAAGATAAATCCTTTGCTCAAAGCGTTAAACCGCTGATAGTCAATGCCATAGACGATCACTAAGCTCTTGGGTTCGGTAAGGATAACGGTAGGAGCTACCTCATCGACGCTGCTCACCTGGGCAATCTGGTCGCCGAGCGATTCCGGCATGACGGCGCTGGAAAAAGCGAAAAAAATCGAAGAGTTCGGCGGTTGCACGAGAATGTCCGCGCCAACTCCTTCCACGCGTTTTCCCCATTCGGAAACGACCCCCGAAGTAAGACCAACGATCATAAGAACAAGAATTACTTGGATCGCAATGGCCATCACGCTGAGAAAACAGCGTAGAGGGCGCGCGGTGATACTGCCCCAGAACATTTGGAGCAGGGAAAAGGGGCCTTCGTAAGTCTCGTTCATGAGCTACAAACCAAAATTGCACTGTAACACTCTGATTTTGTTGGGGTCAAAGCGCGCAAGGCCACTTGCGAAGCAAGCCGCGTGCCGAAAATCCAAAACAACGTTTCGGATTTGTTAAGTTTTCAACACAAGTGTTGATAAGTTTGTGGAAATCAACCCCCCGCGTGCCGTAACTTCCGGCAGTTCAACATTCTTGCGCGTATTGCACTATTTGTGTGCAAGTTAATCCTCTTCCTGCTTCACCGACTCAAGCAAAGGGTTAACGACCACCTCTCTAGAATTCAAAAATGTTCAAAATTGGAATTTAAAGCAAGAAACGGAATTAAAGTTGTAGGCAAAAACTTCAGATTCGACGTAAATTAGTCGCAGAGCGAACAAATTTCTCTCTACAACAGGCTTAGCGAACACAAAAAACAGGAGCAGATCCCTTCCCGATGAACTTTCTGCCAAGGAACGTACGCTCAGTACCACTTCGGCGGACGATCAAGATGGACTTTGATCTTTTGTTTGGGGTCGGTGATGTCGAACCAGCGTCCGTAGCTCTTCCAGCCCTCGGCAATAACTTGGATGAGCACGCGGCCCAAGGGCGCATCGGGAACATGCGCGACACCTTCCCGATTGGTCTTTACATTTAACTCCATCGTTTTGTTTTTCTTGATCTTATGCTCCTCGACATATTTGAAGTACACGCTGGCGTTTTCAACGGGTGTTTCATTTTCGCCTCCGGTAACCTCAATCGTGATGCGCGACTGCGGATCGGGCTTGGTCGCAGAAGACTTTGGCTCGGGCGACGAAGCCGGCGGGTTTTGCGCCGCGATCTGGCCTACGAAGGTTAGCGCTGCCGGCAGAAGCGCACACGACAGGAGCAGAATTCGCGAGAAGTTCCTCATTTGCGTGAACACCATCCTCTAGGGAAGGGCGGGTAAAGGTCAAGCCTGTCTCTCCTCAAATTGGATGCTGGGTGGCAAAGAACTGCCGCCCGGCGATAATTTTCCCGGACTGGCCCGGTCCGAAATCGCGGGAAATTTCCGTGGTAGCCTAATTGACGGACTTGCGAGGCTCCTGTAAGTTTTCAAGAACCTGCTCCGAACGCAATACTGGCACAGTTGAACGCTGGAAGTGCCCGCGGGCGGTCAGCAGCCAACCTCAGGCTGCCTGCCTCACAAAGGTGTGAGAAACAGTTAGGAGAGCATCATGGGTTTTGCCACCAATGCCATTCACGTGGGCCAAGAGCCGGATCCCGCCACCGGCGCGATCGTCGCCCCGATTTATCAGACCTCGACGTATGTCAACGAAGAGCTCGGAAAGAACAAGGGATACGACTACGCGCGCACGAATCACCCGAACCGCAAGGCGCTCGAGCGGACGATGGCAAAGCTCGAGGGTGGGCATAGTGCTTACGTTTTCACCTCGGGGATGGCTGGAATCGATGCGGTTTTCCGGCTGCTGCGCCCCGGAGATCACGTGGTTCTATCGGAAGCAGTGTACGGCGGAGTCTTCCGGCTCTCCACGCAGTTGCTGGTGCATTTTGGGCTGGAATTCAGCTTTGTCGACACCTCGATGCTGGAAGCAGTGCGCATGGCGCTGCGCCCGAACACCAAGATGCTTTATATCGAGACACCCACGAATCCGACGATGAATGTGACGGACATTGCAGCCATTTCGAAAGTCGCGGGCGAGCGGAACATTACTGTCGCGGTCGATAACACCTTCATGAGTCCTTTCTTGCAGCGGCCGATCGAACACGGCGCGCACATCGTGGTGCACTCGATGACGAAATACCTAAACGGCCACAGTGATGCAACGGGCGGAGCGGTGGTTCTCACGCGGCCGGAAGATGCCGAGAAAATCTACTTTATTCAGCGTTCGGCAGGAGCCGGCCTGGCGCCGATGGATTGTTTCCTGGTCTCGCGGGGAATCAAGACGTTGGCGGTGCGCATGCTGCAGCACAACGCGAACGGGATTACCGTAGCGCGGCATTTGGACGCGCATCCGAAAGTGCGCAAGGTGTATTATCCGGGACTGCCTTCGCACCCTCATCATGAAGTGGCGCGGCGGCAGCAAAAAGGACCCGGGGCGATGCTCTCGTTTGATTTGGGCTCGGTCGACGCGGCGCGCAGGTTCCTGAATCATTTGCAGCTTTGCTCGCTGGCGGAGAGTCTGGGCGGAGTAGAAACATTAGTTTCACTTCCCGCGCTGATGACGCACGCGTCCATGCCTAAAGAAGTGCGCGAGCGCGTAGGAATCACCGAAGGGCTGGTGCGGCTGTCGGTAGGAATCGAAGACGTGGAAGACATCATCGCGGACCTGGATCAAGCACTTCTGTATGTGTGAATCTTTTTGTCGTGCAATGCTATCGCGCCTTGGTTTCTAACGTCACGGTCTTACCTTGAGCAGACACGGTCACCTTTATGGACTGATTTGCGCCAATCAGCAAGTTTTGCCCCGCCGACAGATAAGGTTTCAAAACGCCTGGTTTCGCCCACTCCAAGTCCCAGCCATCCTTGATCGCCAGAAGCACGTAGTCTCCAGGGAGAATTTCTCCCAGACTGAATGTGCCGTCACTATCGCTCTCGTCCAGGCGCGAATCCGCTTCCATTTCCTGGCCAGACTTGGGCACAAGAAGAACCATAACCCCCGCTGCCGGCTTTCCGTCTGACTGCACTACCCCTGTCACCTGACCTTCTCCTTGTCCCAGCGTGATGGTGAGGTCGACGTCATTTCCTCCGGCAATGGTGATCTCGCGGCCGGACGTTTTCGCTTCCTTCGCAACGATTTTCTGAACATAGTAGACGCCGGGATGAACGTAGACCTGAATTCTATACGTTCCCGCCTGAATGTCAGGAAAACTGAAGGTCCAGTCTTCATGTAATTGAGTTGTAGTGCCGGGAAGGGTTGTGGCTGTGGTGCTCACAAGACTCACACTTCCGCCTCTTGCTTCCGCGCTTGCTCCGGCTAGAAAAATTCGTCCGGACACTTTAGCCGTTGCCGGCAATTCCGAGGCGTTAATTGTCCCTTCAGAGCGACTATCCACTTCGATCGATCGGGAAGTCCATTCGTTTGCCTTGTTCGTCGTTACGACAAGCGTTAGTTCTCCCGGTGGCAGTCCCGCAACTTCGTACTCACCCGGAGAGACTTGGCCCAAGACCACGTCTAGCCCGAAGCTAAACGCCCCGAACACTCTCTGACTCGCGCCCACGCCGAATGAGGTTCCCGCATCGCCAGGTGGGACTGTCAAACGTAAATGAGCAGCCGGCACAGCCTGCATCGTGATGTTGGCCTCTTCCTTCTCGCCTGCAGTCAAAACCACTTCCGTGCTGGAACTCTGATCGGTCACGCCCGGATAAAAGGTAACTGGATAAACCACGTCTAGAGCAGGATCCAAATCCTCCCCAGAGCCAGGCAGGAAAACAGACCGTGCGCTGCTTCCGACGACACCCGCGTTATGTCTTTCGGACGACAGTTGCGACTGGGCGTACCAGGGCCGGGCTTGAACTGCCAAGTAATATTTGTCTGGAGGAAGGTGCGCGAAGCGGTACTCGCCCAGATCGTTCGTCTGCGTCTGCGCCCGGGAAAATATCGCATGATTGCCCCTTGTGAGGTCGCAGGCGAACAGCGCCACCTGCGCGCCGCGCACGGCTTCTCCGTGTTCATCGGTCACTCTGCCGTAGATCACGGCCTGCGGATGCAAGCGAAAGAGGAGGTGCTCGGTATCCTGGCCCTTACCGGTCACAATCGCAACGGAAAATCCACCGTGCTGGTTGTAGGCTTCGTACAGGTACCCTGGCGCCGTGGCGCTAAGAGCGTATTTCCCTGCTGCCAATCCCTCGAAGACAAAGCGTCCGTCGTCTCGCGCAACGGTATTGGTTTGTTCGTTGTTAAGAGAAATCGACACTTGCGCACGCGCTACCGGAACGTTCGTTACCGCGTCTACGACCACGCCGCGGATGCGATAGACGCCCCCCGCTTGCGGCTGGGAATTTCCCTGACCCAAAGCCGGCAAAAGAAGCGTTAAGGTGAAAAGAAGGGCTGTCATTGCTCCTCGGCCTCGCGCTCTTGCACTTCCGCTGAAGCGGTGATGTTGCCTCGCGGCCCTAAGGTTACTTCGGTCGCATGGGGTAGATATCGCTCCATCGCAGCTGGATTGTGAAACTCCACATTTTCAGCGCTCGTTACGGCGATTACGTAATATCTTCCTGGCGCCAGACTACCGACGGAGACCGAAGCCGCTGAGCCGAGAAACCGGGACCTCCTCGGGTGGTCCGGAGAAAAAAGCACCACACCGGCGACGGCGGGCTGGCCATTTTTCACTACCTTCACCGTCAGCTGCGCGCCGTCGTCGCGCAAGGTGATTTCGATCGGCTGCACGCCGCCTGGTGGGACAGTCAGCTCATCGCGCAAAAGATCCACACTCCCGCAGTGCATCGAGGCAATGTACCAGGGCCCGTTGGGAGAGCCGTTTACAGCGTACACCCCGGGGGACAGACCTTCGAAGCGGTTCGGAACTCCGCGGCCGCCAGGGGCCGGAGGTACCGTGATGGCCACGGAAGCCAGGGGGAATTCTTTGGAGGCCATCTGGAGCCATACCTGATGGGGGTTATTTGTTCCGCGGTTTTCAGAGACTTCATCGCGGACCTGGACGGGGATGGAAATTGCGCTCCCTAGCACGACAACCAGCCCGGAAAGATCGCTGTGGACGTGCAGCATAAGCGCCGCGGTTAACGTTGGGCGGTTTTCGTCCGCGATGCTCAGCAGACCGCTTGACGTTCTTCTTAACAAAGGTCGTTGGTCCGCCGTGGCTCGCAACAAGTAGGCACCTTCTGGAACCCCCGAAATCCGAAATTGTCCGGTTTTGGGATTAATGCGAACGCTCTTTTGCCCTGCGTCTCCCGTAGCATTAATCAGCATGAGGTGAAATCCGCTTTCGGGGTCGCCGCCGCGCACCACGCCGGCAACTTCAAAGAGCTGCTGTCGGCTCAGACTTTGCGGGATGTGCACTTGGGCGCCAGCCCGGATCTCAATGACACTGGCAGACTCCAGATCCGAAACACCGGGATAAAATTGAGTGGCGTATCCCTCCTGTCCGTGCTTTTTGGAAGTCGACTGATACGTATTGGACCAACCTTGGTTGTTGGTTGAGTGGAAGGACAAATAGTAGCGACCCGGGCGCAGGTCCGCGAGCCGGAAGTTTCCTTCGTCGTCGGTGATGGCATTCCCGACAGGCACAAGCTGCTTCTCCCCATTCTGCACTTGCCATTGCTGCGCTCTTACGGCGACGCCTTCGAGCGGCGCAGCGTTTTCGTCCTTAACCTCGCCATAAATGATGGCTTCCGGTGTAAGCTTTAGGATGATTTCCTCGCTGTCACCCGAAGCAAGCGGTTGTGCGCCTGCCGGCCGCTGAAGTTCCAAGTCATTAAAGAACCCCGGCTTTCTAACAGAAGGCAGGTAGCTTCCGGGGGGCAGGTCAGAGAAGTCAAAGGTTCCGTCGGCGGCAGTAAACTGCACTTTTTGCCCCGGAGCAAAAACTTGCACCAGGGCGCCGCCAATCGCCTCTCCTGTAACCCTATTGATGACCCTCCCGCGCAATTCCAAGGATTCGGAGGTCGTTTGCTGGGCCACGACAGATGGGATCGCAAAGTACCAGACCACCGACAACGACGGGATCGCACAACGGAAGAAGTGGCACCTCATGGGTGATTCCAATTACGTGTATCGTTTTACGCGTATCGTTGGCAGGCTACACGGTGCAAGCCGCCTGCGCAACACGCTGGTTCGATTCGCGGTTGAGCTTTGCGGTTGCCCGTTCGACGTTTCCGTCTAGCGAGTGGCCAAAGTTTCGCCGAGCCAAGCCAAGTATTCGGGCGAACCCTCGGTGACGGGCAGGGAGATGAATTCGGGGACGTCGTAGCTATGCAGGCGCTTCACTTCCCTTTGCAATTGAGGCAGACGGTTGGTGGAGGTCTTGATGACAAGCAGGTGCTCGCGGGCGGATTCGAGCTTGCCCTTCCAAGTGTAAAAGGATTCGACGGGGCTGCGAACGACGTTGACGCAGGCGGCGAGGCGCTTCTCGACCACGGCGCGCGCAATCTTCCTAGCGAGAACAAGATTCGGGCAGGTGACCAGTACAATCCGCGTGTTTTTTGCTTTTGCGCGATTCATTTTCACCGGTTCGTTCAGCACATAATAACGGCTTTCTCGGCCTGGCGCGAAAGGCTAAAATAACGCGCATGAGTACAGGCGCTGGATTGAGCACCCCTTCTCCGATCAAGTTCGGCACTTCGGGCTGGCGCGGCGTCATTGCCGACGATTTCACCTTCGCGAATGTCCGGCTCGCGCTGACCGCCATCGCGGAACATGTGAAGGCGAAATCCGCGCAACCATCAATCCTCGTCGGTTACGATACGCGCTTCTATTCCGAGGAATTTGCTCAACTCGCCGTGGACATTCTGGAACATCACAACATCCGTGCGCTGCTGTGCGAGACGTTTACGCCCACCCCTGCGGTGGCCCATGAGATCATGCGCCGCAATCTCGACGGCGCCATCAATTTCACCGCCAGCCACAATCCCGCGCAGTATCACGGCTTGAAATTCTCTTCGGCAGATGCCGGTCCGGCGCTACCGGAGATCACCAAAGATATCGAGGCTCGCGCGGCCCAGATTGCGGCGAAAGGCGGCGTCCCACCGTTGCCGCATAGCGCGACCAACGTGCAGCCGAGCGAAGAAGTGAACCTGCGCCAAAACTATTTGAAGCGACTCGAGGAACTCGTGCGCTTCGAAACGCTGAAAAAAACAAACGTAAAGTTTGTGGTGGACGCACTCCACGGATGCGGCGCCGGTTATCTCGACCGCACGCTCAGCGATCACGGCGTAGGCATGGCGGCACTTCGAACGGATCGCGATTGTCTGTTCGACGGCACGGGGCCGGACGTCTCCGAAGAAAATCTCGCGCCGTTGCGCAAAGTCGTGACCGATTCGAAGGCTACTGCGGGATTGGCAACCGACGGCGACGCAGACCGGTTTGGCATCGTGGATCGCGACGGCGCCTGGATCCAGCCGAATCTGATTCTTGCGCTCGTCTACGACTACCTGGTCGAAACGCGCCAATGGAAATTGCCCGCAGCGCGCAGCGTGGCGACCACACAAATGATTGACGCGGTCGCAAGATCGCATGGCCAGACGGTTCATCAAACGCCGGTCGGCTTCAAATACATCGGGCAACTCATTCGCGAAGACAAAATTGCTCTCGGCGGGGAAGAGAGCGCGGGGTTGACCATTCGCGGCCACATCCCGGAAAAAGACGGCATCCTCGCCTGCCTATTGGTGGCGGAAATGATTGCCGCGCGGGGCGCTTCGATCGGCGAACAGATTCGCGCGTTGTACAAAAAGCTTGGGCGCGAATTCTGGCCCGTGCGCGAAAACCTGCACTTAAGCGACGAACAAAAGGCAAATGCCGTGCGCAAGGTGGGCGTGGACAGTTCGACACTGTTGGGGCGAAAAGTCGTATCCATGGACCGCACCGATGGCGCAAAATTCGTTTTTGAGGACGGCTCCTGGATGCTGTTGCGTCTATCGGGCACGGAGCCGCTTTTGCGGCTATATGTGGAGGCGGAAAGCGCGGCGGCTTCCACGAAGTTGACGAACGAAGCAACGAAATGGGTATTGCAAGACTGAAAAAACGAGAGGCGAAGGAAAAGCTTATCCCCTTTCTGCGTCAGTATGGCGGCGCGCTCCTGGGCCTGCTGCTGTTCGCGCTGGTGGTCCACGACATTTTCGGGACCCACGGCTACCTCGCGATGCGGCGCACGGGACAGGAAATCGAGAAGGTGAACGCCGATATCCAGCGGCTCAACAAGGAAAATGTTCGACTCGAAGAGGAAGTCAAGGAGCTGAAGAGCGACCCTCGCAAGATCGAAAAGATTGCCCGTGATGAGCTCGGCTTGGCCAGGCCCGGCGAAGTGATCATCAAGATTCCGCAGTCGCAGCAGTTACCGCAAGACCCCGCCGCGAAGCCTTGAGCTTCCGCTTTTTCCACGTTGTCCGGCCTATCGAAAGCAGCACCATCGCCAGAATAATCGTGAGCAGTCCTGCCGTAGCTTTCAACGCGCTGCATTGTCCCTTCGGCAGAATCGAAAATCTTCCATAAACGAATTCAATGTGTACCCAGTAGACCAACAGCGAAGTGTTTCCCAGCTGGATGATGGGGCTGAAGCCTTTTTGCGCGAATCCCCAGCGGCACCACGCATAAACCAGGAAAAGAATCACAAGGAGGATGCCGCAGCGCATGAGGAAGAAGTCCGGATTGCTGTGCCAGTAATCGTAAACAGCATAGAGGCGGACGCGCGACGAATCAAAGACGGTCGAGAGGAAACCAGCAAGAACCCCCGTCCCGCCCAATAGCGCGAACGCCAAACCTTCTTTGCGCTTCGCGAAATCGGAGAACAGGTAGAAGCCCACGGCCAGGCCCACAAACGCAAACGCCGACCAGGGAAACAAAGGAAACAGCCACGGCTGCGGCTTATCGAAAATGTGCACGCCGTTGATATACGACTCGAGCGGCCAAGGCAGAAATCTTGGCCGGTGCGTCGTCCAAAGCGGCGGTGTGGCCATGGCCACGACAGCAGCCAGGCATAACCCCGCGACAAACGTCCTAATCCGGGTAACCGCAACACTTCCGCGGCCCGTCACCCAACAAAGAACGCCCATAAGCATCATCGAAAGCCCGAGAATATTCAGCACATCGACGCGCAGCAGATCGGTCCAGGGCGACCACGGATAACCGAGCGCAAATTCCTGCCCACGAAACAGCAGGCCCATGCCGAAAATCTCTGCGCCGCGACGAATGGTTTGCTTAGCGATAGCGTTCGGTGCCACACCTTTTTCGCGCAAACGCTCGGTCACGAGAGCAAAAGAAACTCCGGAAAGAAAGATGAAAAGCGGCGCGGGCAGTGTGCCGCCCAGCTGCGACCAAACAATCAAGGAGGAAGATTTTCTCGCCGCGGCACTGAGCCACGAATCATAGCAGTGCGTCTGGAACATCAGCACACACGCCAGCCCGCGCATCCAGTCGATGTACGCCAGCCGCGTCATCTTGGACGGCGCCAGCACGCGCGCCACTGTCTGGGTTTGCGGCTGTTGCATTGCCGAGTTCGTTTGGTCATGCATCTTACGTTACAATTTCTGCTTGCCCGCGACGCGCCAACTCGGCCTGTTCTCCATGCTCGGACTCTGGGCCGTGCTGACGCTCACTGGCGTACTCTACGCCGTGTGGCAAGGTTACGCGGGGCGCGCCTTTGCCGCGACGCTTACGGCCTTCGCCCTTTTGTTTCTGCTCATGCTGCTGTTTGCGGCGCGCGGTGTGGAAACCACTCTCGCCGCGCGCTTTGGCACCAGCGCCGGTCATCTGCTGGGCGCTGCATTATTCCTTCTCTACTTGATTTATGCGCTGGGGACAAACACTTTTACTTTCGGCCGTGCCGCAACTGCCGCCGCCCTGGTATTCCTTCCACTCGCCATCGCGGCTTCCGCGGAACGAAAGCCCGCAGGCACGTGGCAAGACTTCCTCCTGGTCGCAGGAATTTGGGTCGCGGTAAAACCGTTTCCCAATCGCTGGGGCTTCTCCATGTCTCACTGGCTATGGCCGTTTCCCGGCGCTCGCCTGGCCTATATCATGACCATCCTGCTCTTTGTCGGCGTGGCCCTCGCGGCATTCGTCCTCCTGCGTCACATCGACGGCGTGGGGTACTCCATTGGCTGGGGCCACCGCTGGGGCTTTTTCATCCTGGCCAGCTTTTTCGCCTTCGCCTGCATTGCCATTCCGTTGGGCACAGGCATGCACTTCATCCAATTCGAACCGCAATGGGGCGAATGGAAGTCTCTGCCGCTGACCGGACTGGGCATTCTCTTCTTCACCGCCTGGCCGGAGGAATTTCTCTTCCGGGGCCTGCTGCAAAATCTCTTGTCCCGCGCTTCCAAGAGCGAAATTGCCGGCTGGTGGACCGCTTCCGTCCTCTTCGGATTTTCTCATATCACCAATCTGGGATTCCCGAACTGGCGCTACGTCGTGCTTGCTTCCATTGCAGGGATTTTCTACGGCTGGACGTGGCGAAGAACCGGATCTATTTTTGCCTCCGCGCTCGTTCACGCGGCTGTGGACACGACGTGGCATTTCCTGTTCCGGACGCTCTGAGCCAAGTCGCCTTGACCGCATCGCCCGCAGGCGGTGGAAAGAACCATGACCCTGGAAGAAGCGTATCACTGTTTGGCGCTCCGCTCTGGTTCGGAACTCTCGCGAGGTGACGCTGCGCGGTGAAACTTTCCCTCGGCGCACCACTCCCAAGAAGCGCTTGCGCGAAGCCGATTTCGTCTTCGACGGCCGGGAATTGCGTGGCTTGGAGCAAAATCCTGCGACGGGCTCACGATGGGCGCAGCTTGCCCGGTCCGGGCACAAGGTTATGCAATTTCCCTTCGCGGGCCAGTACGTCGCCAAGGTGGTTGACGGCAAAGTGACCCTCTATGGCAGCAAGCCACGTGGCCAAAGGCCGCGCTAAAATGAAACCGAAATAAGGCTGACGCATCAAAGACGGCAAGGAACCTAGTCCCAAAAACTCTTGGAATCTCACAAACAAGCGAGAGCGAAGGAGGTTAGCAAATGAGCGCAATGACAGCGGAGCAAGCAGTGTTCCTGATGCAGGAGGTTTATCTTGGCTCGCTGAAAAACGAAAGCCGCATCACCAAGAAGGTACTCGACGCGGTCCCGGCGGACAAATGTGAGCACCGTCCTGACCCCGTATCCAAAAGCGCCATCGAACTTGTCCGGCACATCGCCGTGGCAGAGAACCGCTTTCTGGAAACGGTGATCAACGGCGTTTTTGATGCGAACGCCGCTGCCCTGCCTGATGCGGTGAAGACGCCGCAGGAAGTCGCCTCCTGGTACGAGCAGCGCTTTAAGAAGAATTTCGAAGCGCTGACAAAGCTCAGCGGCGATCAACTCGTCAAAATGGTCGATTTTCGAGGCCTCTTCCAGCGCCCTGCCGTTTCCTTTGCTCTGCTCGGCATGGTCCATACGATTCACCATCGCGGCCAGCTCTCTTCCTACTTGCGCTGCATGGGCGCGAAGGTTCCTTCCATCTACGGCGAGAGTTACGACGACGCGCAGGCTCGCAAAGCCGCAGGCCGCTAGGCACAATTTGCTTGAACTGAGTTGTCGTGTGGGTTACTTACTTCTCCACCCCGGATGCCGACGAAGATTTGTGGCGTGGCCGTTTGTCGTCATAAAGAGAGTAGTCGGCAGCGCTGAGCAGGTGCTCAATAGTAGAGCCGTCCCGGGGAAATTCGGCGACACCGATGCTAATTGAGAGCCGCGGCTCTTCAGCGTCCCGCGACAATCGCTGAGCTACGCGCTTGGCCACCACCGTGGCCGCTTCCGCCGTGGTCTCCGTCAGCACCAGCGCAAATTCATCCCCGCCGTACCGCGCCGCTGTGTCGGTCTCGCGGCAGCTCAAATGCAAAACCTCAGCTACTCGGCAAATCGCCAAACTGCCCACCAGGTGCCCGTACTGGTCATTGATTTTTTTCAGGCCGTCCAAATCGAGCAGCAGCACCGAAAAGGGCTTGCCCGTGCGCCCGTAACGCTTGATCTCTTCGTCCACGCGGTCGACCAACAATCGATAGTTCGCCAGCCCCGTCAGGGGGTCGCGCACAGCGAGCAGTCGCGCTTGCTCTTCCTGCCTTCGCCGTTCGGAAACTTCTGCCGCAAAGACCAGCGTCGTCAGCGCCAAGATGGAGAGGAAGGATTGCAAGAGGAGCAGCGAATCATTCGCTGACTGGCGCGCAAAGGGCCCGTACCCATGAATGGTCCCCACAACCGCAATCGCGCCCACCAGGCAAATAATCGCGGAAGCTTCGCGCGGCCCAAAGCGAAATGCCGCCCAGATGAGAAATGGTGTGCAAAGGAAGGTCCACGGATCGTTCCGCACTTCCGAGTGAAGCAGGGGGCCGAAGACAATTCCGGAAATAAGCAGCGTCGAAATCAGTAGCACCGCCGCTTCCAGGAACTGGCGTTTCGACCAGCGCGGGATTGGATGAGCGCTCCACAGGAGCAGGAACGGCGCGAACACCAGCGCTCCTGCGGCATCTCCCAGCCACCAGGTCCGCCAGATAACGCCGTATTGATGCCACGCCGCAAAGCCGCCCAGGGCCAGGCCGGTCACGCCAAAGGTCGCGGCAATCGCCGTGCTCAAGATTCCTGCAAAAAGAGCAAAGCGAAGAATGTCCCGCGTTCGATCAAAAGCGTCTTTGCCATTGGCAAAGCGCGAGGCCAAATAGCAAGCGGTGACGGCTTCCAGACAGTTCCCCGCTGCGATGCCCAAGGATGTGAGCGCTGAGCCTGCCGTCGTCAAGTTGACGAGAAACGCCGCCGCAAAAATTGCCGGCCAAAACCGGACACCCAACAGGAGCAGCGTGACGATGGCAATCCCGGTTGGCGGCCAGAAGGGACTTGCGCTTGGATGCACCGTGGCCAGACGGAGACTTAGCTTCGCGGCCAAGACGTACGTGGTGCCGGCGGCCAGGCCGACGAGCAGTGGTTTCAGCAAATCCGAACGCCACACGCTGGACTTTCTTTCCATAAGCGTCCGAGAGCTCGACCCCGGGGACAAGGTTCTAAGCGCGCCAAGCCCGCGAATTCGTCCCCTCTAGTTAGTGTCAAATGACGGAGATGGGACATCAGGTGTATACCATCCCGGTATCGTATGTGTAATTAAGGTAAACCCCCTAGCCCTTTCGTTCAGGTCCGTTGCGCCCGCGGCGGCTCCGGGAAACAGCCGGACTCGTGGTAGGAAATTACGCGCGATTGGCAAGGTTGATCGTGCTCTGGACCAAGGCCTCAAAGCTGGGAGCTAATTCGGCTAGGACTTTGACCCTGTGATTGCACAAGACCTTTTCGTGGTCCATTTTGACGACCCTCATCTCACGATATCCGCCGAACGATACGTCAGAAGCAGGGTTAAATTGTTTAGCGCACGACACCGCTCATGGGACTCGATGCCGACGCGTACAGCCGCTTCGGCATGCGCCCCGCGAGATAGGACTTACGCCCAGCGATGACCGCGTCGCGCATCGCTTCCGCCATCAGAACCGCATCTTCTGCTTCGGCAATCGCGGTATTCATCAGGACGCCATCGGCACCGAGTTCCATAGCGATCGCGGCGTCGGAAGCCGTACCAACTCCAGCATCGACGATCATCGGCGCTTCCGTGATGCGTTCGCGCAAAATGCGTAGATTCGCAGGGTTCTGCACCCCCAGCCCGCTTCCAATCGGCGCGCCCAGTGGCATAACGGCAGCAGCGCCCGCGTCGATCAGTTTCCTCGCCGCGATGAGGTCGTCGTTTGTGTAAGGCAGCACGACGAAACCTTCTTTGACCAGCACGCGTGTCGCTTCAATAAGCTGCTCGGTGTCCGGGAAAAGCGTTTGCTGGTCGCCAATGACTTCGAGCTTGATCCAGTTCGATAACCCCACTTCGCGCGCCAGGCGCGCCGTGCGAATCGCCTCGTCCGCCGTATAGCACCCGGCCGTGTTCGGCAAAATGAAAATCTTCTCGCGGTCGATATAATCGAGCAGCGATTCCTTCGACTTGTCCGTCAAATTCACGCGCCGAACCGCCACCGTCGCCATCTCCGCGCCCGAAGCCGCATGCGCCCGCGCCATTTCCTGAAAGCTCCGGTACTTGCCGGTTCCGACGATGAGCCGCGAGTGAAACGCCCGCCCCGCAATCACCAAATTGTCTTGCATAAGTAACCTCAAGGGGATTTTAGACCTTGTGACGCGCCGGAACAAATCAGCCCGCGGCATTTCCCCTAGCGCAGCGTGTGTCTTGGTTGCGCTGAGCCCTGTCATCTCAACGGTCAGGGATTAGCCCCAGAAATGTTTTTTCAATTCTGCCGCTGAGGTGTAGACTCGCAATCGGAAGATCACAGATAGAAGTCGTTCATGCCAGGGTAAAACTGCAATTCCCGCTGGAACTTTCCGTGGGGGTCATCGCTTATATCAGACGTGTGGTGTCTTCTTTAGCGATCTTCTTTCGCAGGACTTTGGGGAGCTTGCACGACACGCTTTCCCCAGGCCATCCCAAGCAGCGCGAGGGATGTGCTTTCGGCGCTTGTCGCAATTCTTATCGGAGGTTCACGGATGAAGTCGAGAGTAGCCGTGCTAGTTCTCGTTCTGTCGCTCGCCGCATGCGGCATTTTCACGTTCCGTCTGCTGGCGCAGACTGCCGCCGACATTGACATCCCCTTCCAAAAATTCATCCTCAAAAACGGCCTCACAGTGATCGTCCACGAAGATCACAAAGCACCGATCGTCGCCGTAAACGTCTGGTATCACGTCGGCTCGAAAAACGAGAAGCCCGGCAAAACGGGTTTCGCGCATCTTTTCGAACACTTGATGTTCGGCGGCAGCGAGCATGCTCCCGGTCGGTACATCGACGCGATGGAGAAAATCGGCGCAACCGACCTCAACGGCACCACCAACGCCGACCGCACGAATTATTTTGAGGACGTGCCCAGGAACGCTCTCGACTACACGCTCTGGATGGAATCCGATCGCATGGGCCACTTGCTCGGAGCGCTAGACCAGAAGACACTTGATTTGCAGCGCGGCGTGGTGCAAAACGAAAAACGCCAAGGCGAAAACCAGCCCTATGGCGTCACCCGCGAGCTCATCGCGCACAATACCTATCCCGCCGGCCATCCTTATTCCTGGACCACCATCGGTGACATGGCTGACCTCGACGCCGCGTCCATGAAAGACGTGCAGGAGTGGTTCAAGACTTACTACGGCCCCTCCAACGTCACTCTGGTGCTCGCCGGCGACATTGAAACCAACACCGCGAAGGAAAAAGTCGAAAAATATTTTGGCGACACTCCTCCTGGTCCGCCAGTCGCTCACCAGGAAGTTTGGATCGCCAGGATGACCGGCTCGCATCGGCAAATCGTTCAGGACCGTGTCCCTCAAGCGCGCATCTACAAAATCTGGAACATCCCCCAGTACGGAAGCGCTGACGCGGACTACCTGGATTTGGTCAGCGATGTCCTCAGCACGGGAAAAACTTCGCGCTTCTACAAGCGCCTCGTCTACGACGACCAAATCGCCACGAGCGTCAATGCTTTTGTCGATCTACGAGAAATCGGCGGACAGTTCTACATTCAAGCGACCGCGCGCCCGGGACAGAGTCTCGACCCAGTAGAAAAGGAGGTGGATGAAGAGTTGGCGCGCTTTTTGAAAGACGGGCCCACCGCCGAAGAATTGCAGCGAGTTAAGACCGATTACATGGCCAACTTCGTCCGCGGCATCGAACGCATCGGCGGCTTCGGTGGAAAGTCCGACCAACTCGCCCGCAATCAGGTGTTCCTCGGCGACCCAGCCGCCTACAAGATTTCGCTGAAACGCGTTCAGGATGCCACCGTTGAAGATTTGAAAGCCGCCGCGAATCGCTGGCTCTCTGATGGCGTGTACATCCTGGACGTTCTGCCGTTCCCGGATTACCAAGCCGCTGCCAAAGGCGCCGACCGTTCGAAACCGCCCGAAACCGGTACGCCCCCAGAGTTAAAGCTGCCCAAGCTCGAGCGCTCCACGCTTTCGAACAGCCTAAAAATCATCCTCGCCGAACGCCACGAAGTGCCTCTCGTGCATTTCTGGATGGCTTTCGACGCCGGTTACGCCGCCGACCAGTCCGAGCTGCCCGGAACCGCCGACATGACCTCCAGCCTCCTCGATGGCGGCACGGCCACAAAAAACGCGCTGCAAATCAGCGAGCAACTTGCGCTGCTCGGCGCCGAGCTCCGTGCTTATTCAAATCTGGATATGTCGCTTGTCGAGCTTTCTGCGCTGAAGGAGAAACTCGATCCCTCGCTCGACTTGTTTGCCGACGTGATTTTACATCCCACTTTTCCCGAAAGCGATTTCAAGCGGCAGCAGAAACAGGCTCTCGCAGCCATCGAACGCGAAGAAAACACGCCGATCCAGATGGCCCTGCGCGTACTTCCGCGCCTGCTCTACGGCCCCGGTCACCCGTATGGAAATCCGCTCACCGGCTCCGGCACCACCCCAAGCATTTCGAAGATGACCCGCGAGGACCTCGTCAAATTCCACGACACCTGGTATCACCCGAACAACGCCACGCTGGTGATCGTCGGTGACACCACGCTCGCCGAAATCAAGCCAAAACTCGAAAAACTGTTTGCCAACTGGAAACCCGCGCAAGTCCCGAAGAAAAATATCAGCACGGTTTCTCCTCCTCAGAGGTCCGCGGTGTATCTGATCGACAAGCCCGGCGCCGTGCAATCCGTCATCATTGCCGGCGCCATTGCGCCGCCACAGGTCAATCCCAAGGAAATCGCCATGGAAGCGATGAACGATGATTTCGGCGGGATGTTTGCTTCGCGGCTGAATCTGGACTTGCGCGAAGACAAGCACTGGTCCTATGGCGCAAGAAGCATCCTCTGGCCCGCACGAGGCCAGCGCCCCTTCTTTGCCCTTGCTCCCGTGCAGACCGACAAGACCAAGGAATCGCTCGAGGAGATGAACAAGCAGTTTCGCGGCATCCTCGGCGCGCAACCCATTACGCCCGAGGAACTCGCGAAAGTTCAAGCGAACGAAACGCTCAAGCTTCCCGGCTCGCGCGAAACGCAGGCCGAAGTCGGGCAGTCCATCCTCGACCTCGTGCGCTTCGGATTGCCGGACGATTATTACGAAACTTACGCAAGCAAAGTCCGCGCGCTAAAGGTCGGCGACCTGGAGGACGCCGCGAAAACGGTGATTCATCCGGATGATTTGATCTGGGTGGTTGTCGGCGACCGCTCGAAAATCGAACCGGGCGTGAAGGAGCTGAATCTCGGCGAATTCCGCCTCCTTACCCCCGAAGGCCAGGCAGTGTCAGGCCGCTGAACCTCGGGCCAGAAAATCTGCCTCCAAGGCAAACGAATCTAATTCTCATTGCAACCGCGGGGGCACGATAGACCGTGCCCCCGCTTTTTCCTTCTCTTCCTCTGACTGTTTACTGTTAACTGTCAGTGCGCGTGCGGCCGCACCAGCGAGCTCAGATTGATGCCAATCCCGAACGAATAGTTGTTCAGGTGCAACGGCACGCTGCGGCCGTAGTCGAATTCGAAATCCAGGTAATAAACCGGCTTGAAGTCGATGCCCGCTTCGTAGCCGTTGTCCCGCACCAGATCCGCGCCACCCGTGGTTACGTTGGAGTTGTTAAACCCCTGACGGTTGTGCGTGAACCCGGGAGAATTACAAGCCGCAGCCGAGCCGCAGCGAAACACGCGGCTCACCACCGCCTGGTTGCCCCATGGCGCCACGTCGTACGCGCCCGCCTGCAAACTGAACGGCCCTTGGTCGTACTCCAATCCGCCGGTGAACGCCGCGTTATAACCAAAAGTCGCGAATGGCCGCGTGAAAAACCGCGTGTCCATGATCGTGTTGCCCACGCCCGCGTCGAGAAACGGCGACCAGTTGCCATAGGCGTGATCGAAATGATTGTTGATGTTCCACGTTGCGTGGCCTGTGCTGAGGCCCTTCTTGGTGTTGCCAGTGGGCGCCGTGAGATGAATCGCTGAAGCGTAATTCAACGAAGGGCTGGGATACGTCAGCAAAAGATCCGTGAAGAAGCTGCCGATCCCTTTCCCGGAAACCACTCCTGGATTGCTTTGCTGCACCGAAGACGGAATCGTCACGAAGTAAATCGGAACGCCCCCGTCAACCCCAAAATGGCTTGAAAAGTTGTATCCCAGGGCGGTCCCCAGGTCGTAGACCCCCGCGTCGCTGCTCTTGGTGCCTTCGAATCGCGCGCCCAGCGTCCATCCGGGCGAAAAGCCTCCCGACTCTTTACTGGACGGATTGCTGGGCGCAGGTACAGGGCTTTGCGCCACCATCAAAGGGCAAAGAGCCAGAAGAAGCAGGCACAAGAATCCTGCGCCCGCGGCACATGCCAAGCTCTGCGCCCTGTTGCTCGCATGATGAATTCTCTTTTCCCCACGATCGATACGACTTTCCCCAGTCGAGCCGTGAATGACGTTCACAGTCGCCTCCAAACTAGATTTGTCGTTCTTCTTACGCTTGCTGACTTGCATTTGCCCCAACAAAGCAAGACAACTTTTCAGGAACCTGGGATTGCGATAGGCGTTGTTTTCTTCGATTCCAGTCTACGAGGAGAGGATGCCCCCTTCTTGCAGCCTACGACGCGCTGTTTTAAAAATCAAACTGTACGCAAGAACAGGTCCGCGTTGGCCCTGCGCGGTAGCCGTGAAAAAACGTTTGGTGCGTTCGCTGCGAAGGAAAGTACCAATCATCCCGAGCGAAGCGAGGGATCTGCTTTTCGGCTCTGCCTAGCCCCTCAGCGCGGATGTCCGGACACCCGCTCCAAAGCCGGCGACTGAGAACTGAAAACCTATTCCTGGTAGATCGGGCGAGGCTCGGCCACGTCTGCGTAAAGCGATTCGATGACGTTGCGGTATTTTTCTTCGACGACGCGGCGCTTGAGTTTCAGCGTAAAGGTAAGCGTGCCACTGTCGAACGTGAAATCATCCGGGAGCAGGGCGAAGTGCTTAATAGTTTCGTACTGCGCCAAGCGCGCCGTAAGACGTTTGACCTCGCCTTCGATCAAGGCGTGTGCGCGCGGATGCGCAGCCATTTCGGCATTGGAGGAAAACTTCAGGCCTTCCGCGGCCAGCCGCTCGCCCACCGTAGTGGGGTTGGGCACGATCAGCGCGGCAACGAACTTGCGCTTATCGCCAACGACCATGGCGTTGAGAATGTACGGGCTGGTCTTGAGCGAGTTCTCGATGGGCTGCGGCGCCACAAACTTCCCTCCGGCCGTCTTGATCAAGTCTTTTTTGCGATCCGTAATATACAGGTAGCCGTCACGATCCAGAAATCCGATGTCGCCGGTGCCGAACCAGCCGTCCGGCGTGAGCGCCTCGCGCGTCGCTTCGGGATTCTTGTAATAACCCTGCATGACGCAGGGGCCTTTGACGAGAATCTCGCCGTCCTCCGCGATGCGCACTTGCACGTTGGGAATCGGTTTTCCGGAACTCCCCACGCGATTCACCGGATAATTCGTCGAAACAATCGGCGAAGTTTCCGTCAACCCGTAGCCCTGATAGATGGGCACGCCCACCGCCCAGAAAAATTCCGCCAACTCTTTGGCCAGCGGCGCTCCTCCGGAACTCACGATGCGCACCCGCCCGCCCAATCGTGCGCGAACCTTCCTGTAAACCAGCTGGTTTGCCAGCACCCATTGCAGCTTTACCGCGAGGCTGGCATGCCCGGCGCTCGACCGCCAATGCACGGATTGATTGGCGATTTTCATCGCCCAGTCAAAGATCATGCGCTTTAAACCCGTTGTTTTCGAGCCCTGCTCGACCAGGCGCGCGTAAATCTTTTCAAAAAAGCGCGGAACCGCTGCAAGGACCGTCGGCCGCACTTCCAAAAGCGCCTGCGGAACCGCGTCGATGGACTCGATATAGGCGACCGGACAACCTTGAAAAATGTACATGTACGCGACGGTGCGCTCGTAGACATGCGAAAGCGGCAGAAACGACAGCGCCACATCTTCCGCGGGATTGAGATGAAAAACCTTCCCCACGTCCGCGACGTTCGAGCAAAAGTTCGTATGCGTGAGCATCACGCCTTTGGGTTCGCCGGTGGTGCCGGAGGTGTAAATGATGGACGCCAGCTGGCCCGGCAGGACCTGCGAAGCGCGCTCCCGGTAGGCGGCAACATCCTTTTCGCCACCGCCGGCGATGAGCGTTTCGTAGCGGAGGCATTCGCTCGGAACGTCGGCGCCACTATCCGCGACAACGATATCCTCCAGTTCGGGCAGATTGCCGCGCACGGAGAGCAGCTTGTCGAGCTGCGGCTTGCCTGCCACGAATGTCACCTTGGCGCCGCAGTGCTTCAGGATGTAGGTCATGCGGTCGGCGGATTCGTTGAAATAAATCGGTACGGTAATCGCCCCCGCGCCGTGGATGGCCAAATCGGCGGTGTGCCATTCCGGGCGGTTCGTCGACAAGAGCCCAACGCAATCGCCCGGCTTTACGCCCAATTCCACCAATGCGGAAGAAATTCCGGCCACCCGGCGCAGGAAGTCTCGCGAAGAAACCGCTTGCCATTTGCCGTCGCGGCGCGCCATTTGCGCGCGCGGATGCGGCAGATGGTCTACGGTATTCAGAAAGCGCGAGGGAAGCGTTCCGTAGCTCATGGTTGAATTAGTGGCCTGAGAGTCACTGTAGCGCAGCGGTGCGGAACACGCAACGAACCGTGAATGCCGCACGGTGACCCGTGAACCGCGTCCCGTGATTCGCGTTCTCCTGGAACACAGCTGGGCCTGTTCGCCACCCGCCTGGCCACGCTGCCTTTTGGAAAAGGATCGGACTTTGGGAAATGAACTGGCGGCTGGCCTAGACGCAAACAAGGCCTTTTGACGCGGATGGGCAAGGCTATCGATCGTTGCGGCCCTGTCAGGTGTGGCCCTGGCTTGCCGAAGAGCACTCCGAAATTACGGGCACGATGAGACTGCCGACCTGCGACATAAAAAGAGTTCACTTTTCGCTTGACGTACGAATTAATTAGTACTAAATACTTGCTATGCGTCCGAAACACAACACGCTTACCCCTCAGGAGCTCGAAATTATGAAGCTCGTCTGGCAACGCGGCGCCGCCACCGTCCGCGATGTTTACGAAGTCTTGCTCGAGCGCCGCAAAATCGCCTACACCACCGTCATGACCATGATGAAGATCCTCGAAACCAAGGGCTATCTGAAGAAGCGCCGCCAGGATCGCGCTTTCCTTTACCGCCCCGCGCATCCCAAAAATCAAATCATCGGCGGCATGATTCGCGAATTCATCGACCGCGTTTTCAATGGCTCGGCGGAACCTCTACTCGTCCACCTCGTCAAATCACGCCAGCTTCGGGAAAAAGACTTGGAAAACATTGTGCGTATGGTCGAGGAAAGCAAATGAGAGTCAGCCGCCCGGATGTCAGGAGTCGTTTATGGAAATGCCTTTGTGGTTTCACAATCTGGCTTTCTGGTACGTCCAAGTAGCTTTTCTGGTCCTTGCCGCCGCCCTTCTCTCGCGCGCCGGGAAACTTCGGCAGCCCCGCGTTCTTCTCGCCTATTGGCGGGCGCTTCTCGCCATTAGCCTGGCGCTCCCATTCCTCCAGCCCTGGCATGGCCCACAAACTAGTGCGGCGAAGGTCATCAACACTGATTTTGTCGGCGTTCCGCTTCCCCCGCCATCCATTCCCGCCGCTACCCCCTGGCATCTTCCCAGCCTTCAGACGATCGCTGCGACTCTCGGCATCCTGATTCTCGCCGGAATCGCCTTCCGCTTCGCCATCCTTGCAATCGGCCTTCTCCAACTTTCCCGTCTCCGCCAAGCCTCCTCCCCCATCCCCTCTTCTTCTGAATATGGTCCTGTTCTCCAAGCAATGCGTATTCTGGTGGCTGCTCCGGCGGAGTTCCGTCTCTCCCCTCAAGTGGATTCGCCCGTCACTTTTGGCTTTCTCGCGCCGCTCGTGCTCCTTCCGGAGCGCTTCGCATCTTTGGCCCCGCGTTTGCAATCCGCGATTGCCTGCCACGAACTGCTCCACGTCCGCCGCCACGATTGGGCGCATCATCTCGGCGAAGAAGTCCTAGGCACCGTGTTCTGGTTCCATCCCGCCATCGGCTGGCTCATCTCGCGCACCCGGCTCGCGCGGGAGCAAATCGTCGATCTCGAAGTGGTTAGGCTGACAGAAGCGCGGAAGCCCTATCTCGAAGCCCTGCTTGAATTCACCAACAGCCGCAGAGCCCTCGCGGCCATTCCCGCGCCGCCCTTTCTCGCCGAACGCCAGCTCGTCGAGCGAGTCACACTCATGCTCAAGGAGGTTCGCATGTCCCGAAGAAGACTGATTGTCTCGCTAAGTCTCGTTTCCTGCTGTCTCGCGCTGGTCATGGCCCTCGCCGCGCGGGCTTTCCCCCTCAAAGCCGCGCCGCGTCCCGCGCAGCTTGGACCTCAAGACGGTAGTTCTCAGCAACAAAAGAGTCCCACGCCGGTCCCCGGACTCCAGAGAGTGGAAGTCAATTATCACCATTTCGGCGACAATGCCCCGAACACGGCTGCGGTAAATGCCGCGCAGGTTAGGCTGAGTAAACTTCTCGACCGCTCCAAGGTCGAAACGGTCTACGACCCTGCGATAGTGGACGAGATGAAGAAAGTTCTGGAAGACTTCTGGGCTGAGCGCGGAGTAACCGTCGAAGTTCGCGGCACCCTGTCCCCCTGGCCGCGATCGACCGATTACGTCGTCTTGCAATTTGACGTATATCAGCAAACCGTCCTACCAGGCAGACGGGACGGCGGTGTTAGCGGCGGCATTGCAGGAGGTATTGCGGGCAATATCGTGGGCAGGGATTCGCATGGCGTGGCGAATGGAGTCTCTAAGGGAATCGTCAACGGGGTCAGCGGCGGTATTTCCGGGGGAATCAGCACGCGCGCCTACCAGGGTGAACCCAGCATGGACATTTCCGCGATTTGGCTCGACACCGTCAAAAGAGGCCCGATGCCGCTCCAGGCTCGCGGCTTGGGAACACTCGTGCGTGGAGGAGGTTCCGCGACCTTCGTCGCTCGCGTGACGGTTCCGGCAGCCATGGCGAGCGACGTGAAACCGGGTGAAAACGCCGTAGTCGCCTCGAAGAATGGCCCTCTTGGGAAGGGGCACGTCAGCAGCGTTGGCCCGCCATCTGACAATACGCGAACCGTAGACATCGCGCTCGATGCTGTGCCCCAAGGAACCACGGCGGGTCTCGAAGTTAGCGCCAACATCGACATCGGAAAATTGGATGACGTTCTCTTCGTCGGACGCCCGGTGCATAGCGCTCCGAACAGCGAGATTAGCCTCTTTAAGATCGTCAACAATGGCACGGAGGCGGTGCGCGTCAACCTGAAGCTCGGCCGCGCTTCGGTGAGTACCATCGAGGTCCTCGAAGGGCTCAAGGAGGGCGAGAAAGTCATCCTCTCGGACATGTCTAGCGTAGGCAACGCCGACCGCGTCCGCCTTACGGACGAGAAACACCTAGTCAACCCTTAGCGCCCCTTGCACATTTCTTTTCGGCTCCCTCGAAATGCTGGTCTCGAAACCGGGGTACTGAGATCCCTCACCGCGTGAGGGACGATGTGGGGTGAACAATGACCGATTGGCACTCGCGGTTGCCCCGTCACGGCAGTTGCATGACCGATAGCGACGCACCCACGTTCGCCTTGCCGCCGCAGATTGCCTCAGGTACAGTTTTTCTAGAGGGCGCTCATGGAAGGTCCAACTGTCTGTGTGCAATGCGACCTGACCGAAGACCGCTGTACTTGCGAAAAATACTGCACCATTTGCAAGGGACAGCACAGCGTCCGTCTCTGCGCCGACGGGCTCTATTACTGCCCGGATTGCCGGGAGGCCTGCGACGTGGCGCTGGCGAGCAGCCGTGGCCGCTAAGGCGAAAAACTTGCACATGTCGATGGATGCCGACGTTCGCCTGGCCGCGGCGGCAGGCGGCGTAGCGCGCTTCTTGGCCGATCTAGCTGGCCTGGACAATGAGGCTAGCGCCGGATTGCAATCTGCGGTCATCGAGGCGTGCACGGAAGCTTTTAAGCGCCTGGCCGCCGAACATCCTCATTTGGAAGTGGATTTCGCGCGTTTTCCCGACCGCCTGGAAGTCTCCCTTTCTTACGAAGAGGTTGCTCCCGCCTTCGGCACGCGCAGGGTTACAAGTTTGGCCGCAAAGAAGGCGGCAACCGCCGGGAGCTCAGAAACGTTATCCGGCGTGGACCGAGTGCAACACGAAACCCGCGGCAAGGAAGTTGTGACCCGGCTCACGAAGTACCTGCGCCAGGTAGCCCCCAGCGTTTAGCGGCCTCTAAAACAAAATAGGCCGGACAAAGGTTTTTACCCGGCCCATCTTTTTTCAATAAGGTTCAGTAAGCTTGCGGCCTACATCTTCAGCGCGAAGGTATTCTTCCGAATCAATGAGGTCATCTGGTCGTCGCTTAGCGACATGTTGAGCGTGACGCGGTCTCCGGCAGGCGTGATGCGCGCCTGGTCCAGCAGGTCCGCCAGCTCCGGGTTGTCCTTTTGGGCCTGATAGCGTTTGTAAAGAAATCCCGCCTGGAGCAGTTGGCCTAGCGTATTGGCGTCTTCGGTGGATCCGCAAATCGCCTGGAATTTTCCATTAATGCCGCTGCCCGCGTCCACATTGATGATCAAATTCTGCATGCGCGAAACGAGCTTCGCGGCTTCCGGAAACTGCTCTATTTCTGGAGCAAGCTGCTGCAGGGCCAGCCGCGTGTAGGCCGGATTCAGCACCGCCCACACGACGCCGCTGCCGTTCGCTTCATTGATGAGCGGGAACAGCTTGTCGTTGTTCAGCAGACTTTCGTCTTCACCAAAGCGCACGTCAACCATTTTTTCGAGGATCGCGCGGTGCCCGAACGCGGCGGTGTTCGAATCGATGAACAAGAAAAACAGGTCACTCGCTCCCGAGCCGGTGCCGAACGAGTACAACGTGTAGCCGCGCACTTTGAAGGTCGGCAGCTTCTGCCGCTTGAAATACGCTTCCGTCGAGTTCGGGTTGTAGCTACCCAGTGCGACGCCCACGACCTCTTCTCCCGTGGGAACCGCTGTCGAGCCTGTTCCTTCGGTCTTCGCGGTCACTCCTTCCGCCACGAGCCCCCACGCCAGCTCATCGACCTGTGAATTGGGGTCCACACCGGCCGACGCCAGAAATTTCTCGAATTCCCGGAACCGCTCCGGGATCATCTGCGCCTGCAACTGCGGAAACCATTTTTGAGACCGCGCTTTCTTTAAATCGCAGTACGCAAACTCTCCTACGTTCTTGGGAAACAGTGCAATGACGTCTGTGCCCAAGCGGCCTGCGCGGGCAGGCTTCGGCGCTGCAAGCAGAAAAGCGGTCACAATCGTGGCGACTCCGGCTTTGCCGATCGCCTTGATAACGGTCATAAAATGCTCCTTTCGAAAAGGGCCGAGGGGATTACCATTTTACGCGCTCGTTGCGCGGGGCGCACTGCCCAATCGCTTGCGCAGCGCCGCGGCTTTCGCTCGCATGGATGCTACATACGCCGCATCCGTCAAACCTTCCAGATTGATCTCAACGTTCGCCAACGCCCCGCGGGCCCCTGCATCCGCAAGCAAACGCGCCACATGCAAGTCTGAACGCATGGATGCCGCGACGATACCATCCAGTTGTCCCAGGCGTTCGAAAAGGGCAACCGTCCGCTCGGCCACCTGCAGGGGAACGTCGGCAGCGCCCTTGGTGGCCTTCTGAATCGCCTCGGTACGCTCGCGTGTTTCCTTCTCGTTTCCCTGAGGCAGTTTGAACGCCGCCATTACCGCGTCGTATGACTCGGCATCACGGTCTATTGCCTGAGCGAGTTCGTCCGCGGCTTTGCGCATCTCATCGAGAGCGGCCGAAAGTTGGTCGACGTGCGCGGCCTGCGATTTCTTTTTCCGCGAAAGCCCCGCGACCATTTGCCCGAGCGCGGCCGCCAGCGCCGCCGCAAACGCCGAGGCGCTTCCGCCTCCCGGTGTCGCGGCCGGGGTTGCCAGCGCATCCAAGAACGGCCGCGCCAGGCCCGCCAGCTTGCGGTCTTTGGAAGCTATGAACGGCGCGCCGCTCAAGGCACCTGCCAGCCTGTTCTCAAACACTTGGGCCGGGGAGAAATTCTCCAGTTGCAGGAAAAAGTCCGCCGTCATTTCCAGCGCTTTTTTGGGCACCAGCCCGACGATTTCGCTGCCCACCGGCATCGCGCCGTATCGCTCCGCCTCGCGCTTCACCATTTCGTACACGCGATACATCGGCGTCTGCTCGAAATCCGTCAGGTTGATGGAAACCTGCGCCAGGTTGCGCGCCTTCAGTTCCACGCCCATCGATTTCACATACCGCAACCCACCGGAGGAAAAGCGGATGGCCTTGGCAATCTTGTTCGCGATGCCTACATCGCACGTATTCAAGTTCACGTTATAGGCAATCAGGAACTTGCGAGCGCCGACCACCGTCACGCCTGCTGTGGGATGAACCTTGGGCTCCCCCACATCCGGCTGCCGGTCGTGATTCTTCTTCATTTCCTCGCGCAGCCCTTCGAATTGTCCCCGCCGCACGTTTTCCAGATTTACTCGCTCCGGCCGCGTCGCCGCTGCCTCATAAAAGAACACGGGAATGCGGTAGCGCTTCCAGATTTCCTGGCCCACGCGGTGCGCCAGCACGACGCAATCCTCAATCGTCACGCCATCGACGGGAATGAACGGCACCACGTCCGCCGCACCCACGCGCGGGTGAGCGCCCGAGTGTTTCGTCAGGTCGATCAACTCCATCGCTTTGCCAACGCCCCGCAGCGCTGCTTCGGCTACGGCATCCGGCTCGCCCGCCAGCGTAATCACCGAACGGTGATGGTCTGCATCCATTTCGCGGTCCAGCACGTACACGCCGGGCACGCTGCTCATGGCCGCGACGATAGCGTCCACTTTCGCCGGGTCCCGCCCTTCTGAAAAATTCGGCACGCACTCAATCAGTCGTTTCATTTTCTCGGTTTCTTGTTGTTCGGCTTTTTGTCTTCAGGATTGACCCAGTTGTTCGGCAATTTTGGCGAGCGACCCGGCAGCGTTGGCCGCTCGTAAACAAACGCGCGCTTTTTCTCGTTTGAATTCGTACCGGGCGCTTGATTGGGTGGCGTCTGAACGCTGGATGTTCCAACCACTGGCGTTTGAGAAACAGGTTTCTGAGCCTCCGGTTCTGGCCTCTGTTTGCGGAACTTTGGCCAGCCGGGCCGCGCTCCTGGTTTGACCGGCCACTGTGGTCCAATCATCGGCTTCATGCCTGGCGGAAGAAGCAAAGGTCTTTTGGCTGCTTGCCTAGCGGCTGGAGCCGGCGCTGGCGTGGACATGGCTTTGCCGTTCTCCGTCTTTGACTTCTCTGCAAAATAGCCCTTGCACTCGCGCACAAACCAAATCAAAGTTGCGATCCAGGCCGCTACCACCGCTGCGTTATATGTGCTGAATCCCCCCGCCTTCCCCAGGATCGCCACAGCAAAAAAGAGCATCGCCAGGAGGATATAAAAATATTCTTCGAAGAGGCTTGTGGTCTTTGCCGCCCCGATCTTCGGAAGCTTCAGTCTCCGGACGGGCTTGCCCGTATAGCTAGTTCCTGGACTCATTGGAGGCGTGAATCACGCGACCACGCTTGATCGTCATCCAGCAGTGGTTCACTCCAAAATAATAAGGAATTTCGCGGTAGTCGGCCACCTCGAATACGGCGATGTCCGCTTGTTTGCCAACCTCGAGCGAACCGATGCGTTCTTCGCGCCG
>QHYI01000197.1 GCA_003223245.1 Acidobacteriota bacterium | reverse complement strand
ACCAACAGAATGACCATGTCCGAACAATGGGATGTGATGAGCAACGACCAACAAGCCGCCTGTCAAACGAACAATAATTTATGCAACCAGTTGGTCCCCAATCCACTTTATGGCGTAGTGCCGAGGAACACCACCCTTGGTTCATCGCCAAAGATTCAGGCATGGCACTTGATGCGAGCACCCTTCCCCGAGTTCGACGGCGTAACAGAATTCACGAATCCTGGCGCAAGCTCCCGATGGGACGCGTTACTGGTGAAAGCGGAGAGGCGCGTTGGAGACAGCTTGACCTTCCTGAGCGCCTTCACTTACCAGAAAGAGTTCGAGCGAAATCATTGGCTAAACAACGGCTCCTTCCGCGACGTGAATCCGATCCGCGAAGTGGCGTACTTTGATCGCACGCTGGTCTGGCATTTCAGCGGCGTGTGGGACGTTCCTCTCGGCTCCAAGCGTCGCTTCCTGAGTCGCGCGCACGGAGCCTGGGGACAGACCATCGATGGATGGAACCTGGCCTGGCATTTTGCCGAAGCGTCCGGCTTGCCGACGAGCGTGCCTGACGCTTACTTCGTCTGTTCGGGCGAGAGCATCTCTGTCCCGAATACGACTTATGGCCAATGGTTCAACAACAACCCGGCTTGCTGGCAGGCTCGTCCGCAGTGGACGCGGCGGGTGATGCCCGACCGGGTGGGGTGGATACGCAATCCGTACGAGCCGCAACTGAACATGGCGCTGCAAAAAGACTTTCACCTCTCCGAGCAGTTCACATTGCGGTTTCGGGCGGAGGCTTTCAACTTTACCAACACGCCCATCTTCCCCGGCCCGAGCACCGACATTTTCACGCCGCCGCACCAGCTATCCAACGGCTCGTGGATCGGACTTGGCACGGTGCCATACAGCCAGCAGAACTTCCCGCGAAACGTCCAGTTTTCACTGAAACTGCTTTTTTAGAGCTGTCATCGAAAAACTCAAGTTCGCCGATGAGCGTGAAGCCCATCGAGCATGGCGGCAATGCTGATCAGGATTGAGTTTGCGACCATAGCAAATTTCCACGAACCGGGGGGGGGGCCAAATCCGAGATTCCGAAGACCATGAAGGCCGATTCCGGCTGGTAGCAGCTCAAGCGCGGCAAAGGCGGCAATGATGCGAACCTGCACGCAGCGGGGCGCGATGTTGGCTTGCACGATCTCCTCCAGGGTACGCTCGTTCGAGATCGGCTGTTCGGGATCGGCGTCGCGCACGTTGCGCGACACCAGTGGCATATTTTCACTCCCGCTTGTGGTATCCCGGGCGGAGACTGCAGGCCTTGTGACGTCCGGAGCCCTCTTGAGCAGTTCAAGTTCATCGGGGACGCCTGCGACATTCGCTTCGCTTTCCTGCGGCAAGCTGCGCGCCTCTTCGGCCCTCCGCTTCAACGCTCATGAGCAGTCCCGCATTTTCCACCCTGTCGGGCAGAGGATTTCATGTCGGGCAAACTGGCAAGGACAGGAAGCTTTAGATACATCTCGACCTCCTTCTCCGTGTGCAATGTATTGTCCGTTGCCACGAGCAAGTAGATGATGGCCACACCTAACACTATCCCCCCTCCTAGTCCGCCCCCTGCAAAATACAGAATCTTGGGGAATGAGGGCTTGGTAGGAAGGCTCGGCTGATCCAGTACGCGAAATTGCTCCCCTTGCGGTTGATGAGCCGGGTCTGTTGCCAGCGCTTGTTGCTTCTTCAAGAGACCGTTGTAAAGGTCCAGCACGCTCTTGTAATTCCGCGTCAACTGTTTTTGCTGTTGCTCCACTATCAGAGTGGCTTGTGCGCGCCCTTCCAAAAGTCGGATCTGGTCTTGGATTTCCGTCTGCTGCTTGGTAAGATCGGCAATCCTAATTTCATCTTTTCGCAGCTTCGAGCGCAGTTTCTGAACCTGAGACGGCTCAGACGCCTTTTGTGATTCCGCTGAAGTATTATCGAAATTTGGAGTGTCTCCCAACCTCTTCTTGAGTTCCGCGATGCGATCCTTGGCTTCGATCACAGCAGGGTGCGCGGCGGTATATCGCGACTCCAGAACCGTCAATTGGTCTTGTTCGACCCGCAGTTGCTCCTCAAGAGTTTGCGGATTCGGCTTCGATCTGGAAGCCTTCCAATTTGCTTTCGCCTCGCTCAAGTGGGATTCATCAAACGCCTTATCCTGCTGAACCAGGCTTAACGCTTGTGCATTGGCCTTCAACCGCGAGTTCAAAGTCGACAAGGAGCTCAGGTTGCTTTGCTCTACTTGCGGCAAAGATCCGATGGATTGACGCTTAAATTGGGCCAGCTTGGCATCTTGTTCATCAAGCTTCGCTTTCGCTTCCTCCAGTTGGTGACCGATGAACGATGCTGTGCGCACGGCCTGTCGCTCTAAATCTCGCGCATTTTGCTCAATGAACATTGCGGCTATTTCTGCGCAAATCTCCCGAGCGCTTTGGGGATTGTCGAAGGTCACCTGCACGGAAAAGCCAGGGACGGTCCGATCTTGCGCACCGGGCACCGGTTCAAGGGGAGAAATCTCGATGACCTTCCGCAGGCGTTCAATCAAGTCCTCCATGTGGAGCCTGCCGCGATCCGCGTGGTAAAGATCGAGTTTCTCAATAACCGGCGCGAGGCGAGTCTGGCTTAGAATCTTCTCCTTCATCGATGCCAGGCGCCGGTTCAAATCCTCGGTCACGACGGGCTTCAAGTATTCCGTAGGGACCGTCGGTTTGGCCACAAGCACCACGGTCTCGGACATGTATTTTTTCGGAAGTTGCGTTGCGACCAATGTGCTGAGTGCCGCACAACCCACCGCGCAAGCCGGAATGATCCACCAATGCTTGCGAAGAACTCTCTTGACGTCTGCGATCGTGAACTCGCCGCCGCGAACCATTCATGTCCCTTTCTACAAGGACTCGACTATTCCGTGGCCGAACCACACGCCAATGGCCACGCACTTTCGCTTAGAGCCCTCCGAGCAGACACGGCATCAAGGTACGTGTTTTCTGAAACTTAGAACCCCACCGTTCCTCGTCGCTTCGACTGGCTCTCCGTAAGAACAAACTTGCGAAAAATCTTGGAACCTTTTTTCATTAATCGGGACACAAGTCAAGTGCCGACGTGAGTCCGGGTGAATCCAGGCGTGCCAACAAATCCCGGGAGCCGATTTTAACGTCCGACAGAACGGTCCGGAGAGCTGGCTGCCGATTGTGACTCAACTGTTAGAGCGGCGCGCGATGAGGAGACCCAATGCCTAAACCGCAGCCCAGCAAACAACTTCACGCGCTTTGCCACGAACATCATATTGAAATGAGCCTGGTTGAGGCTTTCGTTGAAAGCGTGCGTCCCCAAGCGCACGCGTCAGCGTACGCCTGCCCGCAGCCAGATTGCGGTGTACACTACGCTCCTCAAAACGGATACTTCGTGCTCACCAACAACGGAAACGCGGAATTGGATATGACGCCCCGCGTCTCATGCCCCCGGGACGGTCAACGCATGCATCTGGCCGAGATTAATCCAGAGAAAAAGGCCTTCCGCTTGTGGCGATGTCCCCAACGCGATTCGACCCGCACGAACGAAGAGGACCTGCTGAACGAGATGGCCTGACAGCGTCAGAGCTACGCGGGTTCTTTCCACCTCTCAACGCGCACGTCAAGTTGCAGCCCAACAGCAAATTTCCGTTCCTCCAGACGTTGACAGTAGACCACCCGGGCTGGCAATTGCAGGTGTTCCGCGGGTGCGTCCAAACGCACAAGTGTCCCACGGGCGCAAATTGAGTCAGTAATCACTCGTGCGCCTTGAGGGCTCACGTTTTCTGTGATCGCCTCAACTTTCGCTATCGGCGATTCGTCCACGTGCAAAAGCTCTACGACTTCTGTTTTTGCAATCCGCTGTTCGACTCGCCCAGTCGGGAGAAACATTCGGCCTCCCAGATTTCTCACTCCTTTCACAGACCCGCTTGGACTGGGTGGGGTTAATAGGAACGTAGCGTTCCGTCAGATTCGGCATGCACATTGCTATCCGGGTTCCGCAGCATAACCAACGGAGGCGGCGATCCTACTGCTCGCCAACTCCAAGGCATATCCGACAAACACTTGCATTCTGGAGAGGGAATACCATTTATGTCCAGCTTATCCGTCCTATGACGCTCAGCCACGCAGACAGAAGCAAACCTCAGGGAATCGCCTGATAGCGGATTCGTGCTCATGTTCTCCGCCGACTTTTGTTGCGCAAATCAGGCGAGTGACGCAGAAGACATGATGCGCCGCTTTGTCAACTACCCCTGATGCGCCACTACCCCTGATGCGCCAAGGTTTATTTCTGCGATTGCGCAATAGTCCGATACCCAGCAAAACTGCGCGGACGGTATTCTGGCTTTGCGAGTACCACAGAGTTCCAAATTCTTCGTTGCTGGCGGATTGAAGGAGGGACCCCTTGCGATGTTTGAAATATGCGTCGTTGGGCCAGCTCTTTGTTTGGCCGATGCGCCATTGTGGAGTCGACCCCGAGCCGGCGCTGAGGTGGACGCTCATGTTCCCAGTGCAGATAGGTAACGAGTAGTCGGCTTCTCGCCACCGATTGGTCGGTTACTGCTGGCGCGTTTATAGGTTGATTGTTTCCGGATTGGCCACTCGGGATTAATGGCTTTCCGATAACATGAAACAAAAGGGCCGGAGAGATTGCCGGCCCTTGTTTGATTTCGTGAGTCGGAAAAACTGCTACGCGTTTTCCTCTTTCGCGCAGCAATCGTGGACTTTTGCGGGAGGCACGTAGCCGCGCTTCGTATCAATGACATCGTAACCGGTGTATTTGTCGTGATGCTTGACCCAGGCCATGCTGAAGGCGAGGCCTTCTTCGTCGCGCCCTTTCGGAGTGAGATCGAGGAAGTGGTACGCTCCGACGTTCATATCGAGGCCGCGCGCGAAAGTCGAGTAAGTGTGAAAGACAGTTCCGGCTTCGTCCTTGTAAAACGCGCTGAGGCCGGGCCCTTCTTCGAGCCGAAATGGAATCGTGTCGTAGTTGTAGTTCGGCGCGCCTTTTTCGATGTCTTCGGGCGTGAACGAAACTTTGTAATCGAAATTGAAGTCGGTTCCGTTCGAGGAAACCCACTTGAATTTCCAACCCATGCGTTTTTGGAACGCCTGAATTTGCGAAAGAGGCGCGCGCGAAATCGCGAGGAAAGTGACGTCCCGCGCGTTCAGGTGCGGAATGACGCCGTCAAAATGATCCGCCAGGAAAGAACAGCTCGGGCAACCTTCGACCCAGCCCGGGCCGAGCATAAAATGGTAGACCAGCAGCTGGCTGCGACCGGCGAAGAGATCGGCGAGCGATTCTTTTCCGGTCAGCCCGTCGAAGACGTAATTCTTCTCGACTTTTTCCCAGGGAAGTTCGCGGCGCTGCTTGCTGAGTTCGTCGCGTAAGCGCGTGAACTCTTTTTCCTTTTTCAAAAAAGCTTTTCTCGCCGCGAGCCATTCCGTGTGCGAGACGACCTTTCGATTTACCACAGCAGTTGTTAGCATTTCCATTTCTCCTGAATTTTGTGTCGAGAGGGCACGGGGCGCACCGCGCCCTCCCGAGCCGAGATCTAGGCGGCTTTCGCCTTGGCGGATTGTTTGGCCTGATAGAGCTGTTCAATCACCTGGCAAATTGCGGCGTTCGAGCCTGGGCTCCGCCTTTCGCGCCAGGTTTCGAGCCGCGTGCAGTGCGCTTCGAGATTGCCGAGGAATTTCTGGCTCGCGAACATTTCACGCCAGGCGGCGAGGACAGGTTTCACCTGCTGGAACATCGCCCATTCTTCGCCGCCGCTTTCGAATAGAAGGTCCTCGTCCAGCAGGCCGCGGTTGGACATGCTCGCAACCATCTCCCAGTAGCTGAGGACCTGGCGCATAAATGCGTTTTCTTTGCTGCCCGGAGGACAAATCTTCATCACGTCATCCAGGGATTGCGGGTGGAAACGGTCGGAAAACCATTCCCGGGCTTCACGCAACCGCGGCTCGCGCCGCAGGTCGTACAGCTTCACTTGCAGATTTGCTTGGTCGAACGTTGCTTCACTCATGGTTCCTCCTTGAGATTAACCGCCGGAAAGTTTCTTGGTGTTGCGTTTGAACCGCAGTCTTGCGAGGAGCGCTGCCACGCCGCCGGTCGATAGAAATCCGCCCAGCAGCAAAGCCGTCGTTGAAAAGCATGCGGGGCACATCGGGATTCTCCTTTCCGCGCGAGCTCAGTGCGTGTGCGCGCCTTCGGCGGCTGCTTTCACGCGCGCGTGAATCGTGGACCAACCGCGGACGACACCCTTTCGGTGATCGTCTTCGATCAAGCCCAGTGCCAAGTGCCGGAACTCGATGAGCGTGCCGCCCGGCTCTTCGCTCAAGCGGTATTGCAAATTTGAACTGACCGGATAGGACATGAAGAGCGGACCATTGAGTTCCAGCAGCGTGGGGCGCTTGATGGCCTGCACGTGCGCCCAAAAGTGGCCGTTTTCGCCGCCGAGATCGCGATACCAGCGGCCTCCGGGCCATGCTTCCAGCTTCATCGGCATCGCACCGCGTTCCGGCACTTCGTTCAGCGGCCCAAGTTGTTCGAGTAGCGCTTGGAACGTTGTTTCGATTGCCGCGCGCACGTGAATTTCTTCGTGCACGCTCAGCGTCAGGTCCTCGATAGTTAGTTGACTTGCTTGTTTTGCGATCGGCATGGCTCTCCCCTTCTTTGTGAAAATTCACCGACACGACTACAAATTCGTTTTCTTCTCGGCGTTCTCTTTCACCTTGACTAATTGATGCCGCCAGAGGCGTTCAAAGGTGGTGGTCCATTCCCACAGCGGACGGATGGCCAACGCGTTCACGCGGTAAAGCATCTGTCGGCCCTCCCTTCGAGCATCCACTAACCCCACATCTTTTAGGACCCTGAGGTGTTTCGAAACGGAAGGCTGCTCCATCTCCAGCGCGTCAACGATCTCGCTGACGGAGCGCTCTGCGAGTGCTAAATAGTTGAGAATGTCCCGTCGCCGCGGTTCCGCGACAGCATTGAATGCATCGGCAGTTGTCGGCGCCCTTGCCATGCTGTCAATATATTCCCATATGGGAATATGTCAAGGACTATTTTCCGATTTCTGAACGGGAAATAATCAGGAAAGAGTTGTCGCCCCCGGAAGGTAGTCACACCATTCAATACAACCGTGTTTCTCGGTACCGATCTGACGGACGGGCGAACCGACAAATTCCCGGCTTCCACGACCCGGGATCAATCGGAGGTCGATAGTGATATAACCGATTCAGCGCTTCCCAGAACGGGACTTGACTCGTTTAGCTCAATTCACGTCAAGCAAGCAACCGATATTATGCAATCGTACTGTGGGCTTGTCGGCGTTTCCTTCCAGGCACTCCCCCTGCGTGGGAGCGGTGACTCACAGCTTCGCGTTATTGTGAACCGACTGCACCACTCGGCGAATCGCATCTATGACAACGTCAGGGCGGTCAATGATGACGAAATGGCCACGCTTTTCCGCAATTATCTCCTAGCTGTTTCGAGAAAGAGACAGTTCAGTCTGGAATTGGATGTATCCAGGACTAGGCATCGTGTCTGTGCTGACATCCACGAGTGGCTTATCGCCCAGCGGTTGAGTATGCGCTTTGGCGATTGCCTCGGCCTGCGGAGCGCACTCCATCGAGACTTCGTGGTCAGCTTGAAGAGCCATTTGATCTCGAGTCTGCGCGATAGCCCAAAGATGACGCTCACGGTCGCGCTGGGGTAACTTACTGAAGTTGGGGTCATCCTCAAGTCCAATTGCTCGTCCGCCTCCAGAATTCAAAAGCATTGGAGGCGCCGGAGTTACCGGAGGCGGCGGAATTTTCGCATCGCCAGGACCTATGGGACGCAGTATCAACGAAAACGCGTGGTCAACAAAAACCATGCCCGTCACTTCGTCGGGGTATCGCCCAGCGTAGACGCGCGCTACCAGTCCACCGAGCGAATGCCCAACGAGCACATAAGGCCCCTTGATTCCGGCGTTTTTCAATGCGGCGTGTATCTCGCTGACCCTAAGTGAGCACGAATCTTTCGGGCCGGAATCGCTCCATCCGATTCCGGAGTGGTCATAGGTGCAAACCTGAGCAAATTCTGCCACTTCGGGTTGCACGAGCCCCCAGTCGAAGGAGTACCCTGCGCCCACGATGACGACGGCGGGCTCCCTGCGCCTATGCAATAGAGATGAACTCGATAGCCCCCTACGTCGATCAATTTGCCAAGAGGTGCGGGCGAGTTCTGAGCCGTAGCCGCCGTTTGCCCCAGTGTCGCGATTGGAAGTAAGCAAAATATGACCAGGACAAACGTGATGAGCCTGTAACTCATGGCATACCCTCCCTGCAGTAATCCACGAGGGCTAGGGCCGGAGGTTGTTTAACCGCATCCCAAGGTTTGGGACGGGCGGTGTTCTCCCTGGGGCCACGAGCGGAGCCCTTGGCGGAATCGGCATCAGACCAGGGAAGTTTCGAGGCACCACTGCGGGACGGAAATCTCGACAACAAGGCGGCAATCCCTCGAACGTGGGCATGTTGCCGCTGAATTCTTGTGGGACGTCTTGAATCATATCTGAATCCATATTCGGCGCCTGAAATATGACAATGTGACCACACCGGGTGGCTTCAATCTGCGGCAAAATCCCCTTCTTAAACGACCAGAGCTGGTCCACGTTTGACCTATTTTGTTGGGCGAGAAGGTTCCACGATTGCGGGGGATTCGTGGGCCCGTTTGTGGAATCGGTTCGGAGCGGGACGCTTCTGGTTTCGGCGCCTCTCGGGAGTTCAAAAAGTGTGGCGGGGGCGGGCAGCATCTGAAGGGGCGCCTTCGGTACTGACGGATTGGAGGGAGTGGACTGGGCCGCTGCCGGATGTGGAGAACAAATTAAAGAGAATAAGACGCAAATAGCAGAAACCGTGCCAGTTCGCATAGAGGGTTCTCCCCATCGGAGTTTAGCACCGATCAAGGATTGGAGACGCACGAAGTCAGTTTCTGGGGCTTCCGGGATGGAAGACTTTTCGGCTTGCCTGAGTCTTATCCGTGGTGAACTGGATGAGTCGCGGCGCAGTAGCTTGGCATCGTAAGGCTTCAGAATGTCGCGGATCACCTTGAAGTCATTCACGTCGGGATCGAGCCACACATCGTACTTGTTGCGCCGCGCCAGATCGAACAGAATGTACCGAGGGCCTGAAGGATTCGAGAATTACGCCCTTCAAGCATTCTTGTGGAAGATACACGCCAGGTGTATCCTCAAAATCCCGATGCGAAAAAGGCTATTGGCGGCGACTCTCACTCAGGTGCTTTTCTGTATCAATTTGTCCGTGAACTCGATGTGCGCGGCATACTGCATGGCAACCGCTGGAAGTGCTACCGCCCATCATCAGATGGGGCCGGAGCCAAATCCCTCGAACCATCACCCCGCCAATTGTACGGACTGTCCTCCCGACAGGCGGAGCAGCTTGAATCAAAAGGCCGATTGCACCGGACTGGTTCAAATCCAGGCACTCAGGGAGGGCTCCTTCTCCCTTGGCGTACCGAGCGGAGTAACTTACGTCCATGTCGTCGATATGCTTGGCCGAGCACCAGGATTAGCACCTGGTGGCGAACGATTTTCATCTATTGAGGCTCCTAACAGGATCAGACCCTCCAGCACTGTTTCAGCTCCCCTCCGTATTTAGGAAATTCCTTTAAATTTTTCGCTCCCTTTGCTTGAAGAGATGCCGTCTGTATACCTCCGGCTGAATTCGTCACTCGTCATATCCAATTCAGTTTTCGAATTCGATCATTCGACCGCGAAAGGAAAAAAGCATGAGTAGCAGGCGAGGGTTCTTGCAGAGTTTTCTCGCGGGAGCAGGAATTTTTGCTTCCGCGAAAGTGCTTTCCGCGCAAGAGATGCAATTGTCCGGCGGCATGCCCGGAACGAATATGAAAGGCAAGAAGGGGTTTATCCCTGACCAAGGCTCCCCCGTTCTAGTAGAGACGCCCGATGTCCCCAACCTGCCTTGGCGCAGAGACGGGGATGTAAAGGAGTTCCATCTCATAGCCGAGCCGGTGAAGCAGGAAATTGTCCCCGGCCGAGTCGTCGATCTTTGGGGTTACAACGGCAGCGCTCCGGGACCGACGATCCAAATTACGAAAGGCGATCGAGTCCGCATCATTGTGGACAACCACCTTCCCGAACCGACGTCGATGCATTGGCACGGTTTCGAGATTCCCAATGATATGGATGGTGCACCCGGATCGAGTCAAGACGCTATCCCGCCTGGCGGTCGCTTTGTTTACGAGTTCACGCTCCACCAGGAAGGAACGTACTTCTACCACTCCCACATGGCCATGCAGGAAATGTTCGGGATGATCGGAGCGTTCGTGATGCACCCAAAGAATCCCTACAGACCGCCTGTCGACAAAGACTTCGCGATCATTCTCCAAGAGTATGCAATCTTGCCCAATATCACCGTCCCCAACTCCATGAATATGGAGTTCAACTGGCTCACCTTCAACGGTAAAGCGGCCCCTGCGACGACTCCCTTGATCGTGCGACACGGTGAACGGGTACGAATTCGTCTGATCAACCTCGGCATGGACCACCACCCGATCCATCTTCACGGCCATCAATTTGTGGTCACAGGAACAGAAGGAGGCCGCCAACCCGCATCGACCTGGGGACCGGGAAACACGGTGCTCGTGGGTGTAGCGCAGTCACGCGACATCGAATTTGTCGCCAACAATCCCGGCGACTGGATGCTGCACTGCCATCTTCCTCACCACATGATGAATCAGATGTCCTCGATGGTCGGCCCGATGTCACGTCGAAATGGAATGCCCGCAGGCCTCGATATGGAGCGAGGTATGGGAATGCTGCGGCAAGGAAGCGCCACGTCTGAGGAAAACGGTCCAAGCCTGGGTCGAGGAATGGGTGTCGGTTCGACAGCGGAGCAAACCATGTCGAATTCACCGCTGAAAGCCGGGAACCCGATGCAACACCAAGGGATGCAGATGGGCAAGCCCGCACTCAGCGAGGATGCGAATTCCGTGCCGGGCTTTCCGCAGGATGCTTTCATGGAGGGTCCCATGATGGCGATGGATCAAATGGTCGACAAACCCGAAAACTTCGGCCTGCGCCCTGGCTGGAGCGGCTTCATGGCGGGGATGATGACGTTCGTTCGCGTTCTTCCTCCCGACAAATACGAGCAAATCATGGAGCTTCGCGAGAAACAAAAAGGCAAGAAACCCATGCAGATGGATATACCCGGAATGGAGCACCAACATGAATGAGTTGAATACATCCGGCAAGTTCACGCTCGTCAGGTGTGCAACAGCGCCGCCGTTGCATTGTATCCGTTATGTACTCTTTTTCTGCCTGGTTCTCCTCTTGGGTGCCGTGCCTTTAGGGGCGCAGGGGCCGGCTGCCGAACGGAAAACCATCACTCTGGAGGAACTGCAACAGATGGCTTTGCAGAACAACCCGACCTTCGCGCAAGCGGCCGCCAACATCCAAGCGGCCGAAGGTAGGAAGAAGCAGTCCGGACTCTACCCGAACCCAACTGTTGGCTATCAGGGCGAGCAGATCCGAGGCGGGGCCTTTCATGGGGGCGAAGAAGGTTTCTTCGTCCAACAGGACATCGTGCTCGGTGGAAAGCTCGGCGTAAATCGCAAGATTTTTGATCAAGAGCTCAAGCAGGCGGAAGCCGAGGCCGACGAGCAAAAACTGCGCGTCGTCGCAAACGTTCGGATGTCCTACATCGAAGCGCTGGCCGCCCAGCAGACATTGGAGTTACGGCGGAACCTCAGCAAGCTTGCTGAGGACGCCGTCGAAACCTCCCATCAGCTAGCGAATGTCGGCCAAGCGGACGCTCCCGACGTGCTCGAATCGGAAGTGGAAGCGCAGCAGGCACAACTTGCCGTCACCATGGCCGAACAGAATCAGCACCGGGTTTGGAAAGCACTGGCCGCTGTAGTGGGGAATCCGCGGCTTCCCCTGATGCAGTTCGAAGGAAAACTCGAGGACATCCCGCCAGTCAATGCGGATGAAGTCGTGGAGAAAATCGTCAACGAGAGTCCAGCCGTAAGAATCGCCGAACTCGGCGTCAAACGAGCCGAAGCAGCCTTGGCTCGCGCGAAGCAGGAATCGATTCCCGACCTGCAACTCCGCGGTGGCGTGCAGCAGAATGGCGAGTTGTTGTCCGAACCTAGCGGCAAGCACGTCGGATTGCAGGGCTTTGCCGATGTGGGTGTGAGAATTCCGATTTTCAACCGCAACCAGGGAAACATTGTCACTGCTAAAGCTGATGTAGAGAGGGCTAGGCGCGAAGTGGAGCGCGTTAAGCTCGTCTTACGGGAACGCGCGGCAAGCGTCGTCCAGAACTACACATTCTCGCGAACCGCAGTCGAGCGGTACAAAAGCCAGATGATACCCAGGGCGCAGAGGGCGTATGAGATGTACACCAAGAAATACCAAGAGATGGCCGCAGCTTACCCACAGGTTCTCATCGCTCAGAGGACCCTGACGCAGCTCGGAGTCTCCTACATCGCTGCGCTGGAGGCGTTGGCCACAAGTTCACTCTCTCTCCAGTCCTACTTGCTCACAGACGGCCTCGAAGCTCCTGCGCAGCCAGGCACAATCGACCAACCGGTGCGTGAAGTCAACATCCCATTCCAGATGGGAACAAGCGCCCAGCCCAGGTAGGCACATAAGAAAAAACGCGCTCTTTTTTCTCGATTACCGCAGCAGACAAGGGAATCGAGTTGTTGGAACGGGGGCTCGTACTTGCAAAGCAGAGGCGTTTCCGTGTCCGCCGCCCAGGACGACCGTAGTGAGAACGTAGTATCATCCGCGGGGAACCGCGGCTAAAAGCGAATACAAGAAGAAAAAGAGACTGAGAAGTGGCAGCTGCAAGCGTTCGGATTAGTAATGGGAAGTCCTAGTGTTGTATCGGGAAGTCCTAGTGTTGTATCGGAAGCGCGAGGAAGCAGGAGGCGCGGGAGCTTGGCGTGTTTGCGCGCTTTCGATACAACGACTTGAAGCAAGCCGCCCGGGTTTGCGGCGGATGCGGGCCCTATGGAAATTGAATGGAGTGGAAGGGTGGCGTAGAGGCGTGCTGGGGTCGAGCGGCGGAGCACGACAGCTGGCACGATGGGTCGCAAAGTTGGCTATGAGGAAAGAATGTTGTGAAGAGAGTGCCT
>QHYI01000061.1 GCA_003223245.1 Acidobacteriota bacterium | reverse complement strand
GACGAAGGGCATCTGCGCGTGGACTTACGCGGCCTTATCTTGCCGAGTTTGGGAACACCCGGGCCAGTCACAGCAATTGCCGCGAGCGTTGTTTGCGGAGACGCAGTGGCTGCGACGACTGATTCCGTACTAGTCAGTGTGGATGGCAACGCCGAGATCCATGCAAAACTGCAGCTCCCGTCTCCGTGCCTTGGTACGATCGTGCTGATTCGTGCAGCAGCTTTCAACGGCACTCCGCTTCCGGCTCCAGGGCCATGGATCGCGGCCGCTGGACTCGTCAAGGACGACGATTCCAATCACGCCAATTAGAATCGGGGCCCGCTATCTACCTGTCTTACGACGTGCACTGCCACAGTTGTATTCAGAAACGAAAGGAAACCACTGATGTCAAGAATCTTGATTGTGTTCGCTCTGCTGTGTGCCGGTCTTTCGATTTTGACATTTGGTTCTTATGCTTCGCCTAATGATGAGCATCAAGGTGCAAACGACTCCTCTGTTCAGCAGGTGAACCTCGTTGTTCAGTGGAATAGAACACTCCTTGCGATCGTCCGGACGCCTGGAGCGCAGCCAGCCACGGTGCATCCGACGCGGAGCTTTGCGATCCTGCATGCAGCGATCTATGACGCGGTGAATGCCATTGACAGGACACACCGGCCATACCTGGTCCGCCTTTCCGGCGTGCCGCGAGATGCTTCGGAGGAAGCGGCAGCAGCCGCGGCGGCGCATCAAGTTCTGGTGGCGCTGTATCCGGCGTTTCAGGCCACACTCGATGCCGCACTACGACAATCTCTGGCACAAATTCCGGATGGCAACGACAAGGTGGAAGGGATCCGCGTAGGACAGACGGTGGCAGATCGAATCCTGGCCCTGCGGAGCAACGACGGCTCGAATGCCAAGCCGATTCCGTATGTTTTCGGAACGGCGCCGGGAGATTACCAATCGACGCCTCCGAATTTTCCGCCCCAGCCGCAGTTCACAAATTGGTCTCACGTGACCCCTTTCGCGCTGGAGCGCGCGAGCCAGTTCCGCCCCGGCCCTCCCCCGGCGCTGGCCAGCGATTCGTACGGCGATGCTTTCAACCAAATCAAATCCCTGGGGATCGTGAATAGCACAACGGCCACAGCCGATGAGGCATTGACAGGGCGGTTTTGGAACGGGGCCATACAAAACTATTGGAACGAGATTTCGCAGACGTTCTCGCAAGCGCACGGTTTGACGACGGCGCAAAGCGCCCGATTGTTCGCGCTTCTCAATCTGAGCCTTGCCGATGACGTGATCGCTTTTTACGATGCCAAATACACCTACAATTTCTGGCGGCCAGTGACCGCGATTCGGGCAGCGGATCCCGGCATCAACCCTGAAACCGTGGCGGATCCGCATTGGCTTCCGGAAGTCGGCAAGACTGCTCCCGACTCATCCTATCCGGGCGCTCACGCGGTGATCAGCGCTTCCGGAGCAGAGGTGCTGATTTCCTTTTTCGAGCGAGACCATGCCGAGTTCAGCGTGACTTCCGAGGTTCTCCCTGGAGTAGAACGATCATTCACAAGCATCAGCGCGGCCGCCGAAGAAGCAACGTTAAGTCGGATCTTCGGGGGACAGCATTTCCGGTTTGACCTGACGACCGGACAACGGCTGGGTCGCGATGTAGCAGACTTTGTCCTGGATAACTTTTTGACTCCCGCCCACGGGAAAGATGAATCCGACGACAAATGATCGGCTGCGGTGACGAAGCGCTACTGATGACCGCGTTCATAGTCATCAAAGATTGTCGCTTGTTTCAGAGATTTAACCTTCCTGAGAGACGGAGCTTGAAACGCGGATTAAGGTCAAGTCAGTTCAGCGAAACGTGTAATGCAAACGGAACAAACCGGCGTGCATTCTTGACAAACGGAATGGTGGCAGCGGGGGCCGCAACGATAGGCGCGACGCTTTTGCCAGGTACGTCGATGGCCTCCGGCAGAGAGGAGGAAGACCATGCGCCAATCACAAAGGGCGACATCGCAATTCTGACGTTTCTGAGCGCTCTGGAGCAAGTCGAGGCCGATCTGTGGATCCAGTATGCGGAACTTGGCGGAGCCACGAATCAAGGGCTCTCGACGATCGACCTGGAACTCAACGGCAAGAAAATCGCCACCGGTCTGGCTCCAAATTACATTACAGCTCTGGAGGTCCTCGATGGCGACATGCCGCAGTACATCGCGGACAACACCGACGACGAAATTAGCCACCACCGGTTTCTCAATAATTACCTGGCGTCGAAGGGCGCCAAGCCCATCGACCTGGGCGAATTCGCCACTCTGCCACCTAGCAAAGTCAGCGGAGTCTCTCAGACAGGGCGGCTGACCAACTTGAAGCAGCTCACCGTCGACACGACGTGGTGGATGCGCTATCGCAGCACGATAGCAAATCCTGATTTCGGAGGCACGTTCGAGAACGCGGTTCCGGCTCTCGCAAAGGGGCAGCATCCCGCTATCCCTGTGGACGATGGCGACTTGATCCTGAACAGCGACGGCAGCATCCCCAACCACCTGCAGGCCATTGCCAACACTGCGGGCTTCCACTTTGCATTCATCGAGCAAGGCGGCAGTAGCCTCTACCCAGCGTTAGCTCAGAAAGTGACCAATTTAGAGGTCTTGCGGGTTCTGTTGAGTATCGGCGGATCCGAGATAATGCACTTCCAAACGTGGCACGACAAGGCCGGCAATGCTACGAATATCACCGACGGTGATCTTTCGTTTCCGAACCTGAATAGCGGAGTCGACCCGAATCCAAACGGCACCAGTGTCAACCCTGCTGACGACTTCCAAACCAACCTGATCATGCCGGAGCCAACGTTGTTCCTGAATGCGAAGCTGGGCCCCGTCTCCATAATTCGCCCGACGTCTACGGCGCAGGGTGGCGCAGTGGCCTCCGTCGTCAGCTTCGTTGATGATGGGCTATTCCTCGACCCAGCTACAAACAAGAACACCGGGATCGTGGACGTGCTCATGCGTCTCGCAGAGGAAGCAGACGAGGCACGACGCAGGTTTTAATATCGGAAATTAATTACCCGCACGACTGAGAGGATCAATGAAGAAGATTGCGAAGCGTTTTCTGCTATCCATCGTTCCCAAGTCCCTGCTGGGCCTCGCAATATTTCTTTCGCTGTCCGGGGCGGTTCGCGCCCAAGTCCAATCCGCGCAGGTTATCGAAGTCACGGCAAAGAAGTATGAGTATTCGAACTCACCAGTTCACGTGAAGATCGGGACCAAAGTTCAACTCAAGGTCACAGCCACCGACCACGATCATGGTTTCAAGATTTCGGCTGTTCCAGATGCCGCCCCACCGAATGGCGCCAATGGGCTAATTTTCATTTCGGCACATGATTGTTGGCAGCTCAAGAAGGGAGAAACGACCACGATTGAGTTCTTGGCCCAAACGCCAGGCACTTATACGTTTAAGTGTTGCCATACCTGCGGTCTCGGACACAAAGGCATGAAGGGTCAAATTATTGTCGAGCCATAGAGCGAGTGCGGTTCGCCGACCGCTCCTTCGCTGACGTACTACGCACCCAGTCTCTAAACGGATGGTAACAGTGCATTCCGGGATGGCAACAAATGCTTGAGTACGCCGAAATCATCTGGGTGAGTCGTGGAATAGAACAAAAGAAAGTTCAGTCATCACTATTGGAACAAGGCCATTGGTTATGATTTCGAGTTTAACCAAATAGAGACAGAAGGGAACACTATGCTTTCACGTTGGATATTACGGTTCGCTGCAATTACGACACTTTGCTTGGCCGTGTGCGCCACTGCGTCCGCTCAGTATGGTGGAGGCGGAGGAACAGGTGGATCC
>QHYI01000060.1 GCA_003223245.1 Acidobacteriota bacterium | reverse complement strand
TTTGCGCTTATTTTGATTTCCAGCGAATTGCTAGGCACGAGGATTGCGTACCTGTATCTCTTCTATATGGCGCTCGGCCTCGTGTCCGGCGGTGCATCCCCGGTGCCGTACGGGGCGGTCGCCTCACGTTGGTTTGATCAGCGGAGGGGGTTGGCGCTTGGCCTCATGATGCTTGGCTTAGGCATTGGAGCGATCACCTTGCCTTTAATTGCACACAGGCTCATCGTGATCTTCGGGTGGCGTACGGCCTACGCGACCTTCGGATGCGCTGTCTTGTTGATTTCTCTGCCGATACTGGCAGCCTTGATCAAGGACGACCCAAGACAGAAAGGATTCATGCCCGATGGGGTCGTGCGAGTGGAAGGAGCAGAACGAGGAGAGCACGATCTGGAAGGAATGAGTTGGCGCGATATTTGGCATCAGCCTATCTTTTGGCTGTTAATCGGTGCGTTTTTTTTTGGCGGGTGGGAGCGTACATGCCTGCGTTCTACACATGCCGGCACTGTTAACCGATCGCGGCGCAAGCGCGCAAGGAGGCGCAGTAGCGAGCGCTATCGTGGGCGTGGCGGTGCTGATTGGCAGAGTAGGAACCGGGTACTTGCTCGACCGATTCCTTGCGTCGCGGCTGGCGATGATTTTATTCGGCGGAGCATCCGTCGGAATTGCATTGCTATGGGTCGGGAGCGCGGGGAAGGTTGGGTTGTTTGCTGCATTCCTGATTGGACTGGGTATGGGCGGGGAGGGCGACATTATCGCATACAGCGTGAGTCGCTATTTTGGTCTAAGAGCATTCGGCACAGCGTATAGCTACGCCTTTGGCGCTTTCGTGCTGGGCGGCGCGGCGGGTGTTTTCTTGATGGGGGCTGGCTTCGATTCAACGCATTCTTATACTTTGCCGCTGGGGGCATTTTTCTTCGCCATGCTGATAGCGGCGGGGTTGATGAGCCGGCTTGGGCCCTATCTCTACGCTCCGCGACGGGCCGAGCCCGCGCCAGCGGTAGCGAATGCCGGGGCCGCGATTCAGGCCTAAGGTGGGATTTTCGCCGAGGTGAATCACTTTTTCGTTCCAGGACAAACTGCGGGGGGAATTATGACGGCGCAAGCTGCTTCAAGCATCACGTCGGCACCGCTTTTGCAGGCACGGAACAATTTGATCCTTCATCAGGCGCTGTACGCCGCAGCCAAATTGGGAGTCGCAGACCTGCTTAATGGTGGAGTGTGCACGACGGCGGAACTTGCCGGGGAGCTGAAAGTCAACGAAGAGGCGCTGTACCGGACAACCGATCCGGCTCCAGGTGGCGTGCAGGGTAGAATCTTGGCGAAAGCTGGCTTCGTCGGTGAAGATCAACGCCCAGTTTTGCCGCTGCGCTTTTTCTCTTCTTCGGGACAGAGCTCTATTATCGATCACTGGGAGAAATCCTTTACAGCATCCAGACCGGGGAGCCAGCCAGGGCCAAGCTGCTGGGCATGAGTGAGTGGGAGTACCTCCGCCAGCACCCAGAATTGGCGCGGACTTTTGATGACGCGATGACCAGCAACTCTGACCTTACGGGCGCGACGATTGCTGCTGCATATGACTTTGGAGCGTGGGAAAGCATCATGGACGTCGGGGGCGGAAACGGAATCCTGTTGTCACACGTGCTCAAGGCGCACAAGAAGCTGCGAGGTGTCCTGGCGGACCAGCCGCACGTGCTGGAACGTGCCCGGCAGCGCGGGTTTCTGGGAGGCGAGTTGGCGGCACGTACGTCCATTCAAGAGTGCGATTTTTTCCGCGAGATACCCTCCGGTTGCCGCGGATACTTGATGAAGAGCGTAATTCATGACTGGGACGACGAGAAGGCCCGCGAAATTCTGGTCCAGTGCAGGCGAGCGGTTCCGGCCAACGGCGCTCTGCTGCTGGTAGAATGGGGTTTGTCCGAAGCTAACCTCCCCTCGACTGGGAAGCTGATGGATTTGGTGATGCTGGTGCTGACCGGAGGAAAAGAGCGGACCATTGAGGAATACCGCGCGTTGCTCGCGAGCGGAGGATTCCAGCTCCAGAAGGTGACCCCCACAGCGTCTGAATATGCGATTATCGAGGCGATTCCGGCATAGCTATTTCCCGCGCCATTTTGCCCACTATTGGACTCTTCCAATTCGGTTCCATTCATGGCTATAATAGCCATAAGGAAGGAGCTGCCAAATGCGCAGTGTGAATGTGGCGGAACTGAAGAACCGGCTGAGCAAAGACCTTACATTCGCCAAAGGAGGCGAAGAAGTGGTCATCCGAGACCGTAATCTCCCGGTGGCCAAACTATACAGACGCGCATAAATAAAAGGACATGATGATTACAAAAAAGATTGCAAATAGGGTCGGATGAGTTCCGGATAGGTTTGCATCTCACCGAACACGCGACTCAGCGTGCCGATCAATTCCTTCTCGTCCGGAAAGTATCGATTATGAGTCCCCGTTTGGCGCGTGTATCTCCACAATCGCTCGGTTGGATTCAACTCCGGTGAGTAGGGAGGCAGTTGATGAACTTCCAGCCAATGGCGATTGGCATCGAACCAAGCCCATACGTCGCCGTCTTTGTGATACGTCGCGTTATCCTGAATGAGCACCGCTCCCTGCCGTCGATAGCTGCGAGCCAGTTGTTGCAGGAAAGCGAAGTACGTGGAAGCGTTGAAGACGGTGTCTTGCCGGTAATGGAAACGAGTCTTCTTCAATTCAATGGCCCCAAAAATCTTCACGCTCTTGCGCTGTCCGGTCACGGGAACTTCCGGAGGACAACCGATCCGGCTCCAGGTGGCGTGCAGGGTAGAATCTTGGCGAAAGCTGGCTTCGTCGGTGAAGATCAACGCCCAGTTTTGCCGCTGCGCTTTTTTTTAAGACTGGGATAGGTGTAGCGCTGCCAGCGATCTTGCTGGTCCGCGTTGGCTCGGGCCAGCACGCGACGCGGACGCTGCACCGAGAAGCCCAAACGATGGAGCAACTTGCGCACATGGCCTGGATGATAATGAATGTCGAATTCCTCCTCGATGACCCAGGCGATCATGGGAGAGGTCCAGATGCCCGTATCCAGGCCGTAGGCTACCGGGCCGCTTTCGAGAATGTCGTCGAGCTGTTTCCGTTGTGCCGATGTCAGCTCTAATGGCCGGCCTGAACGATGCCCTTCGAGCAGTCCTTCCACGCCAAAAGTTTGGTAACGTGCTAACCACTCCGAGACCCTCGAGCGTGGAGATCCGAGTAGATGGGCCAGCTCACCGCTGGTCCGTCCCTCCGAGTTCAGCACCACTGCTTGCAATCTTTTGGCAACTCGGTAGGCTCCGTCCCGTTCTGCTTGTTTGCGCAAGCGGATTAAACGTTTATAAGTTTTCGGGTGTAAGTACAGGATTCGCGGAACCATGGCACCTCCTTCCAGGAGTATGCCAGATGTGCTTATCTTATGTCCTGTTAATTATGCGCGGATGTATAGTTTAGACACTTCCAGATAGTGCTTAGGGACCGGTAGGCGCCCATCAGACACTTAGGACCGGACAAGGAGCGTCGCGGACTACGGCGTAGCTAAGATCCCGCAAGCGGCCCAGCATGCCGGACTGCGGACTCCTTCCAATCACCAGCACATCGGCCTGCAATCTGCGCGCCTCTTCGACTAGCATGTCCTTTGTGGGGCCAATGGCGATGCTGACGCGAGCGTGCGAGCCAACCACGCTTTGCAGCTCTTCGATGCGTCGGCTGGCCGCTTCTCTTTTTTCGGATTGAAGACGCTCCTCCAGTTCTAGTTGCATCGGCAGGTCCGGCCCGCTCCCTGGAATCACGTGAACGAGCGTGAGATTCGCGTGAACGTTATGCGCAGCCTGGCTGGCGTAACGAAGAGCTCTTTCGGAATCCGCGTTCAAGCCGATCGTGCAAACCCATTCGCGATGTTCGAGTCCCTTGGGGAAATCGTCTCGGCATGCTGCGTGGTCAGCACCGGACAGTCAGCGCCATTCAAAACCTTCGCCGTGGTTGACCCCAGCAACGTCCTTCGAAACACGCCAGCATGCGTGGGCATGATAATGAGATCAAATCCCTTCGTGCGGGCAAACTCCGTGATTTGGTCTGCCGCATTGCCGGATAGCAAGACCCTTAGGTATTCGCCTGCCGGAAATCAGACTTGAGGAAGGAATCGAGCTTTTCCCGAGCAAGCTTCTGCCGCTCTTCGGCGACTTGGGAAATGGACCGCACATAAAACTGGACTGGAGCATGGCTGTAGAGATCGAAGACGTGAACGAGTGTCACCCTGGCCTGGAAAATAGTCGCTGCCCTCTTCATGTGCTGGGCCATGGCCACACAAGAAGGCGAGAAGTCTACAGGGAACAGAATGTTTTGAATCGTTGTCATAGGAACGCCGCCATGGATTCGACTCCCGGCGGCCAATGTTGCCTATTGGCTTAACGTCCCTTTGCGTCCTCTCCTTTCAATGCGAGACAGGTCGACGCTGCCTTAGCCACGAGCCGACCACGCTCGTCCGTTACTTCGCACTCGACGTAACCCAGACTCCGTCCGCGCCTCACAACTTTGCCCTCGGCTTGGAGACGGGCCTCCCAAACAGGCCGAAAGAAATTAATTTTCAATTCCACGGTTGTAAATGTCTCGCCCGGCGCGAGTGTGCTCGCGAAGGCCATGCCCATCGCAGCGTCCGCAATATCGCAAAGAATTCCTCCGTGGAGCGTACCCATAGGGTTTGCGTGCTGAGGTCCCGCGGCCAGCGTGACCGACGCGCGCCCGTCAGCGATCTGTTTGGCTTCAAACCCGATCAGACGCGCCACCGGGACGTCATTTGCTTTCGCTCTCGTCTTATACCCCGCTTCTACAGGAGACTCCGGAGTGCTCATGACTTTTCCGCCCTTCTCTTCGATTCCTTCGCGCGAACTTTGGTTTCGAGATACTCTTCAAGATGATGGCAGGCCGAATTGCGCGGATCGTCCTGGCGCTGGAGACGGCTCACCATTTGGCTCTCCTCCAGCGTGCTTATGATTAAAGTCGCCAATTCCGAGGCGTCAACATCCCCGGGAATTTCACCTCGCCGCTGTCCCTCTTCGATAATGGTTTGAAGTCGTTCAAGCCAGGAGCTGAGAGCTCTCCGGGCTTTCTCCCGTAACTGCGGATTCCCATCGTCGGAATCCACACCTGTATTCAGTAGTGGACATCCTCCAGCCACAAGCCCGGCCCGCCGATCGCGAAAGTTCCGCACGATCTGCTTCAAACGGTTGACGCTGCCGGAGATTCCCTCCGTGGCTTCGAAACGCGTGTCCATCGCCAACTTCCACGCGTAGTCGAAAGCCTCCGCGGCAAGTTGTTGCTTGCTTTCGAAATGCCGGTAGATTCCGCCCTTTTCCAGACCGGTGGCCTTCATCAGGTCGGATAGGGCAGCTCCCTCATAACCTCGCTGATTGAAGAGGGGCGCCGCCTTGCGGATGATTTCCTGCCGCGTCTGTTCCCCTTTCCTCATTTTTCACTCTCCGCGGAAAATACCATGAGACCGATTGGTCTCCTCGTACATCATCCCATGCGTTTAGATGCGACCGACCGGTCTCTTGTTGCATCGAGCAAGGCGTCGGCACCGATATGAATTCAACAACTGCCTCTAATCCTTTTCCCGGGGCGGCCGGCGAACGGTCTGCGGTAAATCCTTGGATCATCGCCATCACCGTCACCCTCGCAACCTTTGTGGAGCTGCTTGATACGGCGATTGCCAATGTTTCCCTG
>QHYI01000196.1 GCA_003223245.1 Acidobacteriota bacterium | reverse complement strand
ACTTCACTCCCGGCGTTTCCGTAAGGCGCCCCTGCAAATCACGGTAAAAGCTGCCAATCTGCGCATCCTTATAACCTGCAAGCGACGGGTTGATTCCGAAAATCACGAGATTGTGCGAATCGAACCCCACGTCAGTGCTGCGCAGGTTTTGCAGTGTTCGTACCAGTAGGCCTGCGCCAACCAACACCACGATCGCCAGCGCCACTTGTGTCACCACCAGCGCGTTGCCAATGCTGAACTTTCTCGCTGTGCCGCCGGAAGTCTTCGTCGAAGCGCTGAATCCCTCTTTCAATGCGGGAGTTACATCCACACGCACGCTGCGAAAAGCAGGCGCAAGACCAAACAGAATTCCTGTAAATAGCGAAATCGCCGCCGTGAATCCCAGCACCCGAAGGTCGAGCCCCGTCGCAAACGTCAACGGGCGCGGCTGATTGTTCGATACGAACGAAACAATCGCATGCGAGCCCCACGATGCAAAAACGACTCCCAAAATGCCGCCCGTCGCCGCGAGAAGCAGGCTTTCCGTCAAAAGCTGCCGCGCGATTCGCATTCGCCCCGCCCCGAGCGCCAGCCGCAACGCCATTTCCTTCTGCCGTGCCGCCGACCGAGCCAGCATCAACCCCGCGACATTCGAGCATGCAATCAGCAGGATCATCCCCACCGCGAACATCAGGACATATAACGGATTCTCGAACCGTCCGCGCGAACCTGTCAATCCCGTTTGTGCATTGACAAGAGTGATGGTCGGCTCATCGTCGGGCTTCGAGAGTGTCCTCGGTTCGTTCGATGCATCGGGCGGTGCTTGACCTTGTGCAACCGGTGCGGAGGGAGCCTGAATTCTGGCCGGTCCCGGACCTCCGGCAGCCGGAGGCACAGGGCCGCCAACGACGACAGAGCCTTGCAAACCATCACCCGGTGGCGCTGGCACAGCCCTCGCTCCGGGTGGCGGCGGGCCGCCCACAACCATTTGTCTCGACGCAGGCCCTCCTCCGCCTCGTGGTCCTGGAGGACCCGGCATTCCTCCTCCCATCTCGAACAGCGGTATGGCTCCGTGCAACATCTCATTGCGAAACATCGCGCTGATGGCCGCCTGCGCTTGGAGCATCGGCGTCTCGGCCGTCAGGCGCCCAAGAATCGTCAGCCACCAATACGTTACTTTGTCTTCTCGGTTGTCCCACATCCGCGGATTACTAATCCGCGGCCCGGCTGCCAGCGGCAGCCAAACGTCGTAGTCGCTTCCGGGTGTAATCCCCGTAAATCGCTGCTCGACGACTCCGACGATAGTGAAAGCCACTCCATTCAGATCAATCGTGCGCCCAATCACATCGCGCGCCCCACCAAAGGAGCTTTGCCAGTAACCATAGTTGAGCACCGCCACCGGCGCCGCCGTCGGCGAATCGTCGCTCAAGTCCAGAACGCGGCCCGCCGCAGGTTTCAATCCCAGCGTGTGAAAGAAATCTCCGGAAACCAGTTGACCGTTGATCATGCTCGCCGACCCGTTGCCCGTCAGCGAAAGCGGACCCGAGTTGGCAAACGCGGCCACCCCGGCAAATTGGTTCGCATTTCTGATTTCGCGAAATATCGGTTCGGAAAACGAGCACCCGGAGGGGTTCGCCGCACCGAACCGCAGATTGCTTGTACAATCGCCCGAGGACATGTAGCCGTTTATCCGCGGTGCTTTGTGCGCGCTCCATCTCAGCATTACCAGTTCCGACGGCTTCTCAACGGGAAGCGAGCGCAGCATCACCGCGTCAATCAGGCTGAAAATCGCCGTGTTCGCGCCAATCCCCAGCGCCAGCGTGAGTACGGCAACGGCCGTGAAGCCGGGTGAATTGTGCAGCATGCGCAGACCGTAACGAATGTCTTGCCACAGATCCTCGATCCACGCGATTCTCCACACCTCGCGTGCCTCTTCCTTCACTCGCGTCACATTCCCGAATTTGCGTACCGCCGCATAGCGCGCTTCTTCCGGAGTCATCCCGCGCTCGATGTTGTCTTGCGTTTCTCTTTCAATGTGCTCGCGAATGTCCGCGTCGAGCTCTTCCATCATCCGTTTGCCTCGCCTCATGACTTGCCCTCCTAATCCGCTGGCCGGAGGATCCGCGCGATCGCTCCCGCCAGTTTGTCCCACTTGCTGGTCTCCACCTTCAGTTGCCTCCGGCCCTCGCACGTCAGCCGGTAAAACTTGGCGCGCCGGTTGTTCTCCGAAGTGCCCTCTTCCACGGAAATCCATCTTCGTTTGATGAGCCGGTGCAGCGCCGGATAGAGCGATCCCTGCTCCACCTGCAACACCTCGTCCGACTTGAATTCGATGCCCTTCGCGATGGCGTGCCCCGTGCGCCGGTCCCAACAGCAGCGTCCGGACAATCAGCAGGTCCAGCGTCCCCTGCAGCAGTTCGATGCGTTCGCGTTCTTCTTTAGTAGACATTCTAGGTGAGCATAAACAGCTTCTAGTAGAATGTCAAGGGGAGCGCGTCCTCAATCCGCTCGCGAAAGGAAACCGATTTCGTTCTTGCCTCTTTGTCTTCGCATGAATGAAAGTTCCAATTACCAGGGCGCAGCCTCCGGCTCCGTCAGCAGGTACTCGATTGATCGCACAACCGGGCGGCTTACTTTTCTCAATACGGTCAGTTCCGAGGGAGCGGGCCCCGCGCACAATCGGTCTGAATCCGCATGGAAGTTGGAATCGCATAGATAGCCGCCGCTCCTGTCATGCCAAGAATTGCGACGATCCTCCACGCCAAATCATAGCTCTGCTGTGCATCAAACATTTTTCCCACAAACCAAGGCGCCGCCCATTGACCTAGGGAATACCCCATGATGATCAACGCAAGAAGCTTGCCCAGAGCAGCCGTGCCGAAGCATTCTGCGGTCACGAGGGGAATGAGCATGTAGTCCGCTCCCATCGAAAACCCGAAGACAATCGCGAACGCGCTCAAAACGGCCGGCGAATGCGGATAGGCCAGCAAGAATATAGAAGCGCCAATTAAAAAATAAAAGAGAGCCATCAGGTACGATTTCCGGAAATGGTCTGCGAGGTAGCCGACCACGACGCGTCCTCCAAGGCTGGCGGTTAGCAAGATCGTCGAATACTGCGAAGCGGCTGTAGCCGAATAGCCGGCGTCCTTCAAAAACAAAATAAAATGTTGGATCACCGCGCCGATGGCCCCAATCGCCAAACTGGATCCGACGATGATCAGCCAGAAAGCACCGGACCGCACCGCTTGCGATACGGCCGCGGAACTTGTGCTGGGCGACAAAGAATTTTCAAGCGGCGGCGGCTCTTCTCTAAACGACTCGGCATTTACACCGCTTTCTTCAGGGGAAGACCGCGTCACCCAAATCCCGATGGGGAAAAGCATCAGCAAGATGAATGTTCCCAGCAACTCCAGTCCGTGCCGCCATCCTAAACTCCGCGCAAGGAAATTCACCAGGGTCGGTGCCGCGACTCCTCCCAGGCCGAGGCCCAGGTAGGCATAGCCCATCGCCCGTCCCCGGCGCCGGCCGAACCACTTTGCTATCAACACCTGATTGGCGATCGGTCCTGCGAGAACGTACCCGATCACTTCCACGATGCAGAGAATCTCGAACTGCCAGAAGTGCTTCATCCTTCCCATGAGCAACAAAGGCAGTCCGACCAGCCCAACTCCCGCGAGAATTACAATGCGTGCGCCGCTCCGGTCGATCAGCGTTCCCGCCAATAGTCCAAACGGAAGTCCGGCAAATAAGAATCCAAGCAGGAAGCCTTGCGTTACCTGCGCCCTGGTGAAGCTGAGGGATTCCACGAAGTAGGGGTAAAAAACCGGGAAGCCATAGAAAAGAATTCCGACTACGAAAAAAAGATTCAAGAACGCTGCGACGACAATCCACCAGCCATAGTAGATGTGACTTGCGGAACCGTTCGACTTGCTGAGCGCCATCCGTCTCCTGAGCGTCGCCCCGTATCGCGGCGGATGCGAAGCTTATCCCGACTCGCAGGATGTTTTCATCCAAATTCGGGGCCTAGGATGGCGCAAAACGATTCAGGCTTGCCTGGGTACGCGTTCGGGCCGCGAAACATTCGTGTGAGCGGCCGGGAGGGCGCAAAACCGCAGGCGCGCAACAATTCGGCAGCCACTGCGTTCGACTTCATGCAATCTACAATGAGCGTTTCACGCGACGATGTGGCCAGGAATTGCTGAAGAATTTTTTCCGCCGCCGTTCGAGTCCTTGCCATCCACGGTCCAAGATGATCCGCAAACAAACCACGTCGCCCAAAAGCATAGCCATTTAACAACTCCTGTTCCCAAACCGCCGTTGCAAATTCCAGCGCTTCTTCGCACAAGGCGCGAAGCAGGAAGCTGCGATCCGCGCCAAACAACTTCTTGTCCAATCGGAAAATCTGCTCTCTGTGCGTCTCACGAAGCGGAGCGCGCGCTAAGCTTTGTGCTGTTGAACTTGTGCCAGCCGGCCTTTTCCGAAGCCATCGCTCAATCTCGTACTCCTCGACAAATCCCAGCTTTGTGTAAATTGGTTTCCCCTGCGGCGTCGCATCCAGCTTCATCGTGCGGATGTTTGAGTTATCGAGATGCTCGATCGCCTTCTTGAGAAGGGCCGTTCCGATTCCTTGCTTCCGGTATTCCTGATCCACCAAAACCATCCCAATCCACGCAAAGCGACTCTCATAACGGATGGTCGTCGCGGTTCCCACGACTTTTCCGTCGTGCTCCATCACAAAGCACCCCCGCGGGCTATTCTTAAGAAATCGCTGCCAATCGGCCACAGTCTGATTCCATCCGGCAAGAGTATTCAGGCGCAAGCCCCCGGGGACGTCTTGCTCAGGCATCGTGCGAAGATGCATCGAAACAAATTCCTGAAAGTTCTAAACTGCGTACAAGAATACCCGAAACGTTAAAGACCGTTCAGGAACAATTCAAGTACAATCACGCGGCGGTGTGCAGCTGTACTCGGGGAAACGAATTTCGTCATGTCGAGTAACCCGGCTTCCATTCAAGACGTCGCACAACTGGAAGATCTTCTCAGTGAGCCTGCCGAAGGTGTCGTCCGCACCCTGGGGAGCCTCGAGGGCGACATTGTCGTTCTCGGCGCAGCCGGAAAGATGGGCCCAACTCTGGCCCGCATGGCAAAAAGGGCTTCCGAGGCGGCCGGAATGAAGAGACGTGTTATCGGCGTTTCGCGTTTTTCCTCTCCTCCGCTCGAAAATCGCTTGCAATCCTGGGGCGTCGAGACCGTGCGTTGCGACTCACCTGGGCCATCAATTCGTTTTTGCCTGGACTGGTTGCCGATCGCTATCGAGACGCTAGAATTGCGGTCTTCTCAACGGGAAATGTTTATGGGCTTTCACCAGTGGCCAGAGGGGGCTCTCGCGAAGAAGATCCGCTGAATCCTTCCGGTGAGTACGCGATGAGCTGCGTCGGCCGAGAGCGGATTTTTGAGCATTTCAGCCGGGCCAACAAAACGAAGATAACCATCCTTCGCCTGAATTACGCGAGCGAGCTTCGCTACGGCGTGCTTCTCGACATCGCTCAGCGCGTCAATGCGGGTCAGCCCGTGTCGCTGTCCATGGGCTACTTAAACACCATTTGGCAGGCCGACGCCTCCGCCATGAGTTTGGAGTCGCTCCGTTGCGCATCTTCGCCGCCCAACGTAATCAATATTACCGGCCCGGAATTGCTCAGCGTGCGAAGCGTCGCGGAAGAATTTGGCAAAAAGTTTGGCAAACCGGTGCGCTTTGCAGGAGCCGAGTCGAGTGACGCCCTGCTAAGCAATGCCGCCAAGTCGTACGAGCTCTTTGGCCGTCCTCGCGTAAACGCTCAACAAATAATCGCCTGGATCGCGGATTGGGTTCGCAGGGGAGAAACGACTCTGGCGAAGCCGACTCACTTCGAGGACCGCGCAGGCCACTTTTAGATGGCGGCGCGCGGAGCGCAAGTCCCGGCGGAAACGTGATGCAAACTCTGGATCCCAAAATTAACAATGCTTTGAAGGCCGGAACAGTGATTCCGGCGCATCCGCTCGCTTTGACCGTAGAGCGCAAATTAGATGAACGCCGCCAGCGGGCTCTTACCCGCTACTACCTCGCAGCGGGAGCGGGCGGCCTCGCCATCGGCGTGCACACCACTCAGTTTGCCATTCGCGAGCCGCGCGTCGGCTTGTTTGAGCCTGTTTTGCGTTTGGCCGCCGAGGAAATGGGCCGCGCGGGTGGAACTCGCGAGGTGCCGCTAGTCCGCGTTGGCGGGATTTGCGGCAAAACCGCGCAAGCCGTCGCCGAAGCGCGCCTGCTGAGTGACTTGAAATATAACCTGGGCCTCTTGAGCCTCGCCGCCGCAAAGGACTTTGACGACGACGCGCTCCTTGCCCACTGTCGCGAAGTTGCCGCGGTTCTCCCCATCATGGGCTTCTATCTGCAACCCGCCGTCGGCGGCCGTGTTCTCTCTTACAACTTCTGGCGCCAATTCGCCGAAATCGAGAATGTCGTGGCGATTAAGATTGCGCCCTTCAATCGTTACCACACCCTGGATGTCGTTCGCGCGGTCGCGGACTCCGGCCGGGAAATCGCCCTGTACACCGGCAACGACGACAATATCGTCATGGATCTGCTCACGCCTTATGCTTTTCATCTCAACGGTAAGCCGAAAGTATTCCGCATCGTTGGAGGATTGCTGGGCCACTGGGCCGTTTGGACCAAGCATGCCGTCGAACTCTTGAAGGAATGCCACAGCTTGGCGCGCACCGATCAGCCCATCCCGCAATCCATGCTGCAACGAAACGTCCAAGTCACCGATTGCAACGCCGCATTCTTTGATACGGCCAACAATTTCGCCGGCTGCATCGCAGGTCTGCACGAAGTTTTACGAAGGCAAGGCCTGCTCGAGGGCATTTGGTGCCTCGATCTGAACGAGACTCTCAGCCCAGGGCAAAAAGAAGAAATCGACCGCGTATATCGCGCCTATCCCGAACTAAATGACGACGAATTTGTCCGCCAAGGACGCGACGCCTGGCTAAAGCCTTAGCCTCCGGCTACTTTGCTGCATCGCGGTCCACCGTTGGTCAATCTGCGGTGTGAATCGGGTCGCTTCAGCCGCATCCAGAACCGATACACTCCCGGCGGTGTCGAAGTGTAGTTGCGCAAATAGGCGTTGCGAAAACGACACAACGCATCCACACCGCACTTTGGCTGGCCGAGTTTGGCCAGAATCGGATGCAGCACCCGCCGCAAGATGTCCGAGTGGTGGAGCGGCCGACCGGTGCGCAAAGGAAATAGCAGACCGGACTTCCTCTCTCCAATGGACTCCCGCAGCATCTTAGCCAGCAGGGATGCAAGTCGATCCCCTCTCGCCGTTCTTGGTCTTGAGAAAGTCGTGCGTCCGGTCCTGCCACGCCTTCTTGCAGATGCGGATCCGGGAGCCATCCCGGGAAACGCCTCATTTCAGGTCACGTAGACGCGGCGTTTCGTACCCATTGAGACTGTCGTACCAATTGGACGCGTTCGAGTGTGTCGCGTTGTATGATTGCCGAACCACGTGGGCGTAAGTCTGACCTTCTTCGGGCAGAGCATGTGCCTCGTCGCCTTCCGCGGAAAGGAAATAGCCCCGATGGCGGACAGTCTGCACATACAAGAACGAAATCATCAGTGAAACGATAGCGGCAAAGATGAGTTGCGGTGAGACGAACGTCAGTCGACACTTATTTGTTGGAACTGAACACCAGAAGTGAAGGTGTCTTTGCTGACGGTGCCGAAGACCCGCACTATATTTTACAATCGACGCAAGAAGAAACGGCTGATTCTACACGCCCTATAGAGAACTGCTCGGGGGAGCCTTTGAAAAAATACGACTTGTCTCGAAGGAAGCTGCTTCAAGTCATGGGGGCGACGACTTTGTCTGCGTCGTTTCCTATAGGCGAGGTGCGGAACTCCGGTGTGGTGGATCGCGATGCCCCCGAGATGTCTCGAATCCCCAAGATTGCACTGGAACTCTCTAGGGCCGGACCGTATTTCGCTACAGGCACTGTCGATGAAGCTGGGATGCGGCGGGTGAAGCAGCTTGGAGTGAATGACGTCCTAATGGGCGGTCCCCCCATCCCTTGGCTGGAACGCGATCTCCGAGCGCTCGCAGATAAGCTCAAGACAGGGGGACTCGCCCTCGGCAACATGATGATCACAGGGTTTCCGAAGACTCTCTATGGAAAACCCGGGCGCGACGAAGAGATTGAGAAGGTTCAGCAGTCTATTCGCGCGGCGGGAAGCGTGGGACTGCCCGTGATCGAATACAACTTTTACGCTCACCGGCTTGTTGAGGGGTACTATGGGGAAACGGGGCGGGGCGGAGCAGGGCTGACGGCATTTGATTACGATCGCGTCAAGGACCTGCCTCCGCTGCCCGAAGAAGGCGCGCATGATCTTGAGGAGATGTGGAAAAACATAACCTATTTTCTAAGAGCAGTCATCCCGATTGCGGAGGAATCTGGAGTTCGTCTGGCTCTTCATCCCAACGATCCCCCCGCACCTCTGAGCCGCGGCTCGCAACAGATCATGGGGAGCGTTGAGGGCTGGAAGCGCCTTATAGACATTGTACCGAGCACGTCCAACGGCATCACCTTTGACTGCGGGGTGACACGCGAGATGGGCCAAGACCCTGAACAGGTTTGCCGCTATTTCGGAAGCAAGGACGTGATAAACCATGTTCACTATCGCAACGTTCGCGTGCAGGCGCCCAACGAAAAGTACACGGAAGTCTTTATCGACGAAGGCGTCAACGATATGCACAGGGTAATGAAAGAACTGGTGCGTCAGAAGTATTCTCGACTGATCTACCCCGAGCACCCCCGCGCGCTCGATTACGACCGCGAGCGGCCTGACTTCAAGCCATACTACCCGGGCGGCGGCGGGTACGCGGCCTACGCGTATAATGTCGGTTATACCAGGGCGATGCTACAGGCTTGCTTAACCACTCTGAACGAGATATCCGCAGGTCCGTCAGTCTGAAAACAAGCCAGCGGATCTCGAGCTCCAGAGGCGGTCCCAAGAGCGCTCCACGTCGGGAGGCATCCTTTCTGTGGAGCTGAATGACGTCGTGAGTTATTTGCTGGGGTGCATCCAGGTTAGAAAAACGGGAAAGGCGAGCGAGCTATTGAAAGGGATCGCCAAGGGAGTGACTATGGCCTCTGTTTTCTCACTTTCCCCTGTGTCCTCATCGGGGCAGGAAATTCATGCAACCCCTCGCAAGGGCCGAATCAAGCAGTCGGTTTCGCGCTGGTGTTACCCAAAAATTCCTCTGGACGAACGGTGCTAGCGAAGCGCGGAGATGGGTTTGAAGGCGATTGACCTGCTGGGTGTGGAAGAGTGGGACGTGCCGCGCCGCTACGGGCGGATTTGCAGCATGGGGTACACCGGCGCGGTTCGGCGCTACAATCATTCTGACGCCGGCGAGGTGCCCATGATGAAAGACGTATCCCGCAGAAAATTCCTGGAACGCGTTGGCCTCACGACCGCTGGAGTTGGCCTTTCGCTTTTCCCGGACGTGGTGGAAGCCCATCCTAGTATCGCCTCGCTGCCAAAGCGCACACTCGGCCGAACTAACGCGAAAGTTTCGATTCTCGCCTTTGGCTGCGGGAGCCGCTTCCTCATGTACGAAGACGAGGAAAAAGCCATTGCCGCGCTGAATTACGCGATCGATCTGGGCATTACTTACCTCGACACCGCTTACGCATATGGCGACGGCAAGAGCGAAAGCCGTGTCGGCAAGGTCATGGCCAAGCACCGCAAAGACGTCTGGCTGGCCACGAAAATTCCCGATCGCACGCGCGATGCCTTCCTTCGGCGCCTCGAAGGCAGCCTCACACGCCTGCAAACCGATCACGTGGACCTTGTGCACATCCACAGCCTCGGCCAGGCCGACGATCTCGAAAAGATCGAGGCCCCGGATGGCGCGCTCAAGGGCCTGCTGGAGGCTCGCGAGCAGAAACTCGCGCGCTTCATCGGCATGACCAGTCACACAAATGGCGAGATTCTTGCCACGGCCGTTCAGCGCCACGATCTCGATTGCGTACAGATGGCGCTGAACGCATCGCGCAACGGCCGCTTTGAAGAGCTCGCGCTTCCTGCCGCCAACGGCAAAAATCTGGGCATTATCGCCATGAAGGTCACCGGCCAGGAATTTCTTCTCGGCAGCGCCACCGGCAAAGCCGACATCGATTCACTGCTGCACTATTCCATGAGCTTACCCGTAACGACCGCCGTCGTGGGCATGCCGACTCTCTCCATGCTCGAACACAACACCACTATCACCAGGAATTTCTCTCCATTAACAAAGGACGAGATGGACCGACTCCGCCAGCAGCTCACGCCGTCTCGCGACGGCCTCGAGCATCGCCTCTCCGGCCACCTCGACGGCCCCACCGCCGTCCCCGAACTCTTCTGGGTGTAATTTCTCCCGGCGCCAAAGCGCCGCAAAATCAGAGCCAAATCGAACACGGGAAGATGAAAAACGCAACAAGCCCGAGACCTGTGCGGCCAATGATCTCCTTGCGGGCCGTCGTAGTTCGACTTCAGAAAATGAGGTAATGTCAGATGGCTCCCATCACGGAGGTTGGCCATGTCGACTCTTACCCGGCGTCAATTCAATCGCAGCCTGATGGCCTCCGTTGGATCGGTTTGGGCCCGCGATGTTGTGGGGAATAGGGCGTCCGAAGCGAACCAACCGCAGGGTTGGGCCGGATCGATCACCGACGTTCCGGGCATCAAAGCGGGTCATTACACCGACTCACGTCGGCCCACGGGTTGCACATCGTTGCTTTTCGAGGGCAAGGCTACCGCGGGCGTCGACTACGACGGATCGGCGCCTGGGTCGCATTTGGGTGTCCTGCTTCAACCTGTGAGTCCAATTGACACGATCCATGGACTTCTCATGACCGGCGGAGGACCCCTGGGGCTGTCCTCGGTTGCGGGCGCGGTTCGCTACCTCGAGGAGCACAAGACCGGATTCGATTGGGGTATTCCCAACGTGCGTGTCCCGATCGTTGTAGGTGCTGTAATCGACGACTTGGCCTTGGGAGACGCGCGAATTCGCCCGGATGCCGAAGCTGCCTACAAGGCCTGCCAGGCGGCCTCCGCAGCGCAACTTGAGGAAGGCAACGTTGGTGTCGGTGCAGGAGCGACCGTGGGGAAATTCCTTAGAGGCAAGGGTTGCAACGGAATGAAGTCCGGCCTCGGCACTTCCAGCCTTCGGCTTGGAGACCTCATTATTGGCGCGCTGGTTGTGGCGAATTCCGTCGGTGACATCTTGGACCGGCACACCGGGAAAATCATTGCCGGAGCGCTCCAGCCGGACGGCAAGGGATTTGCCGATATCAGCGAAACGCTAAGGAAGCTCGCCACAGGCGCGCGTTCCTCCTTTTTGAGCTTCAGTGATTTGCCTCTGCGGAGTACAACGCTCGTGGTGGTTGCCACCAACGTGTCTTTCACAAAGACGGAGCTGACCAAGATTGCCATGATGGCTTCGACCGGCGCCGCGCGAGCCATCAATCCGTACCACACCAACGGCGACGGCGACTCCACATTCGCAATCTCCACCAACAGGATAAGTTCCGACCTCGGGATTTCCGTGATCGGGGCGTTGGCGGCAGACCTTGTGTCTGAGACTGTAGTTCGCTCGGTCATGCACAGCAAGTCTGTCGAAGGCTGGGTAGCCGTCCGCGATTTGCAGTTCTAGTCGCTGTGCTGAGAAATATGACGTCGGTAGGTCAGGATCCATTTAGAAAATTCGCAGAGGCCTTTGTGGATGATTTTGACCTAAAGCCAGTGCTTTGGAGCAACGATAGGCATTTGCACGCTTATCACGGTAGGCCGAAGCACAAGATATTGGGGCCCACGGCGAGCGCCATAAATTGCCTGCCACCCACCATGTACGTCATCGGCGAAGCTTTGTTAATTCCGCTGGTTGGAAAATGCCACAAGGCCTTGCCGTCCCGCTCGTCGAGGGCGACTACGTCTCCGCTCGGGTCTCCGTAGAAGAGGATGCCCCCGGCCGTCGCTAACACCCCTGCGTTTCTCTTGCCATCGACAGGGCCGAGCTGCGAGGCCTCCCAAACGATTTTTCCAGTCTCGATATCGAGAGCACGGATGTATTTCTTTCCGGGGTCCTGGTCGGCCTTTCGTTGCTCAGCTCCGCCGGAGTTCAGTTTTACGTCGCACTTCTCCAAGGCAACGACGTAATAGAGTCGCGTCACCGGGCTGAATGCAGTGGCATTCCAATTCGTCCCGACTTCCGGACAGACTAATCCGCCCTCACGCAGGAGTTGCGGACGGCCGTCAGGACCAATACCGCTAGCCCAACTCGTACGAACGAAGTTGCTGGCCGCCAGGACGCGGCCGTCCGCTCGATCAAGCACGTAGAAAAAACCGTTCTTGTCCGCATGCAGCAGGAGCTTTCGATCGCTGCCCTGATAATTTGTGTCAACCAACACCAGCGGTGCATTGGCGTCCCAGTCATAAACGTCGTGTGGCGTAACTTGGTAATACCATTTCAACTTTCCGGTAGCGGGGTTCAACGCCAGTATGCAATTCGTATAGAGATTATCGCCCGGGCGGTCGTGATCATCAGAATCCGGGAAAGGGTTGCCAGTGGACCAGTAAAGAGTGTCGGTCTGAGCGTCATAGGAGCCCGTCAGCCATGTTGAGCCGCCACCGAATGCCGGTTCTTTGCTCCCCCAGGTCTCGCGCCCTGGTTCTCCTTTTTCTGGAATGGTCCAGAACCGCCATGCACGCTCGCCAGTAGAAGCCTTGTAAGCTGCGACAAACCCACGAATGCCCCAGTCCGCGCCGGAAACCCCAGCAATGACCAAGTCCTTGACGACCAGAGGGGCCACGGTCGAACCATAGTGTTGAGGTTCATCCGGCATTACGACTTCCCACATCACATGGCCCGTTGTCCGGTTCAGGGCAATCAGATGCGCATTATCGGTCACCATGAATGCCTTATCGCCGAGGACTGCCACGCCACGATTCGTGCCCAAAGCCGCGTCCCCAACCAGTTCGCGAGTACGCGGGCGGGAATACTCCCAAATCGCGCGGCCCGTGAGCGCATCCAGCGCAAAGGCTGCATTTGGTCCCGTCAGGTACATGATGCCGTCGGCGACAACCGGCGTCGTTTCCGGGCCGAAGTAGCGCATGTTCTCAACGAAATAGTTTGTATGGGGCCGCGAGTTCTTCCATAAAGGAACCGAGAAGATCCACTTCAGCGTGAGTTCTTGCACATTTGTGCTGTTGATCTGAGTCAGTTCGCTGTAGCGGTTTCCGCTCAACTTGCCGTTGTACGTCAGCCAATCGCCTGGGTTCGGGTTTGCGATCCTAGGGAAGTCGATTCCCGCCATTCCTGAGGGCAGGGGCTTAGTGACTCCAACGCCGACGCCACGCCGACTTCCCAGATAAGCCAAGAGATCTCGTAGTTCTTCCGGGCTGGCTTTGACAGCCGGCATGATCGATTGCCTTTCTTCCGTGACCGCGGAGATCTCTCCTGACGGGATGAAGTGGAACTGTCCCATCAGATCCTGTAACCCGATATCAAAATTGCTGCGATTCCTGACGAATCCGCGAATGGCATTCCCATTCCGCAATTGGACCATAACGATTTCATAGCCGGGCGTGATTCGCAAACTTGGATTCGCTAGCTTTTCTTGAATTTCTTGGACGGTCTTTTCGCGGCCCACGTTTGACAAGTCAGGACTCCTCGCCGCGCCGGTGCCAGAAACCATGTGACACAAGGCGCACTGTCCCTTACCGAAGAAAAATGACTCGCCTGCTCTGGGGTCGCCGCCGATGCTTTTCGCGGGCGGAACATTCAGCGAGCGCACCAATGCTACAAGGGTGTCGAGTTCCTGAGCCGGCAAGTCGAACGCTGGCATGCCTGATCCGGGAATCCCTTTGCGGATCAGGTCCCGCAAGTCCTGAAGAGAACGGTCACGCAACCCGAGGTTTCCGACAAGCCCGGGAGCTTTGTCTGTTCCATTGGCATCAGCGCCATGGCAACCGGCGCACTGTTGTGCGTATATTCTTGTGCCTTCCGTGAAATTTGACGGTGTGGTTGGAGGATTCTGCGCGACTCCTGACGCCGCGCTCAAAACAGCCAAGACAATCAGCGATCTGGCAACTGGAAATGCGGACGAGGGCTGACAAAAGAATGCTGGGTTTCTGTTGATCGGGATCTTCATCAACCCTCGATATCCTCCCTTGCCTGATGACGAAAAGTGATCAGAACGGAACCAAGGTGCGCGCGACTACGTCACTGCTCCCAGACCAGGTCCATTTAGATTCGCGGTGCGCATCATTCCATCCTTGACGAGGAAGATTCCCGGGAATTTTTCCTCCCAAGGCTTGTTTGCCATCGGCACGTACTGCCGGGCATTCGCCTCGACTGCAGTCACACCCGGCACGCGCGCCGCCAGCCCAACGGAATGTACAAGGGATGCGCCGGGACAGGTCAGGTCTTGAACACAGCGAAACATCTTGTATTTCTGGGCAGCAACGGCCATAAGCACTGCCTGGCTCTGTCCCTTGCAAGCTTTGAGTGCCACTCCCGTATAGCCCATCTCCCGTGCCAGGATCAGCCTGTCGAGACCTGTCAGGGATTCGTCAATCACGACCGGTTTTAGCTTGGCTGCTTCATGCATTGTATTCTCCCGGTGCTTCTCCAAGTCTCGTGCCGTGGGTTGTTCAATGTATCGAATCCTTTCGAAGCCTAGCGGAGTCTTCTCCTTCAAACGACGGAGAAATTCCAGCAAATAGCCCACGTTGGGGCATCGCTCGTTAAAGTCGAGAGAGTATGCCCAAGCTCCTACCTTGCGTTGTGTCTGAACCTCGGTCGTTGCGCGGTCGATTCGAACGACGCGATCAAGGTCCCAATCCAAATCGTCGCCGGCCAATTTGATCTTGATGTGGGTCAGACCGTTGTAACGAATCCAGCCCGACAAAGTTTCGGGCAGGCCGTCTTCGATCCGTTTTCTGATATCGGCGTCTTCGATAGCATCCGAGGCTCCGACCGAATGGTAGAGTGCCAGCCTCGCGCTCGGTTCCATCAACAGATAATGGTCCAGGTATTCGCCTTTGAATTCCGGCCCCAAGTAATGCGACAGATCGTGCGCCATGAAATCCCGCCCATAAGTACGGTAAGAGCTGAGGCCGTGAACTTTTCCGAAGGCGTCGTGAAGGGCCGCATCAAAGGGGCTGGCTGTGACCAGCGTGCACAGTTTCGGGATAGGCTCTTCCAGTTGCAAGCGTTGTGAAACGTCATCTGCTGCCTTCAAGTACTCCGGTTCCAAAGCCACGTTGATGTTGATCGGGTGGTCAGTCTCCTTGAAGTCCGCGGTGATACTTCGAACGCGTTCGGCCAGCGCTTTCATGGCTGCAAGCGTCTTGTCGTAAGACATCCGCTCGGAAGGAAATGACCAGACGTTTCCCATGGTCATCGACCCAAAACCATGAGCCGAGCGGCCATTTGTTAAATGCACGACGCACCGCACGTTCAAGATTGTGACGCGGTCCACCTCCTTGCCGGCGAACTTGTACGGAGTTCGATACCGGAACTCTTCATAGTCGTAGGACACGTCGTCGATTCGTATGTCCGTTGGTCTTGTGATGAGAACGTAGAACGCGCTCCAATGCCGCAGCGCCAAAGGGACTGACACCGAAGGCAAAGGAGTCTTGCGCAAGAATTCCCGCCGGCTGACGCGGTTTCGATTCGGCCAACGCTGATTCCTATCGCTCACCTGCGATCGCTCCGTAACCTTGACGCAAGCGTGTTTTTAGGAATTGGAGATCTCGCTGGAGCGCAGCGACGATGTTGTCCTCTCTTGCCGCCGGAGTTTCACCCCCCACGTCGTACTCGAGGTGCAGCGAAATGGGGCCTTGAAAACCGCCGGCTGCCAGCGCATTCACAAAATACTTCCAGTCCACCATGCCCTCTCCCAGTGGACAGTTCCTGGCCGTCCAGCCGTTCTCCATCTTCTCCCACCGAAAATCCTTGGTCGCAACCATCTTCAAACGAGGGATCACCAGGTTCGTTGCGATTTTCCAGCCGCCCACTCCGCCTTCGGCAACGGCATGACGCGCGTCGAAGTAGAAGCCAGCCCATTGAGGATCAAGCGCGTCGATGACCGACGCCATGTCCCAAACCGGTGCTCCGACGTACTCTTCGTGATTATGGTAGCCGGCCTGGATTCCATACTGCTTGCTGAGGCCCACGAGACCCCGGAATTGACGGCCAAACAGTTCAAGTTCCCGCCGCACGTTAACCATTTTATATTGGTAATAACCCGGCTTAAAGAAGGGAATCGAAAGCTTAGCCGCTGTTGAGAGGATTGCGCGCGCTGCAGGGTCGTCCGCTGAAGTGAGCTCCGTAGTGATCATCGGAACATCTAACCCTTCTTCGCGAATAGCGGCCACCGCTTTAGGGAGATCTTCGGCAGCACGCTCAGGCTGTACATGTCCGCCCCTGCGTACCGTCAGGTCAATTCCGCCGAATCCCGCACTCTTGGCGGCTTGAGCGAGACGATGCCAATCCATCGCCGGCAGTGGCTTCGAGAACAGGCAAAGAGTCCCGGTATAGGCAGCTCCGGGAGGCGCCCCTGAAGCTTCCGCCAGACTTACGGTTACAGCGCAAGCAGCTGCAGAGCATGCTCCGATAAAATCTCGTCGCGAGAGTTCGGTGGACATGATTCTCTCCTTCCCTTTCCCTTGCTCAAACCTTAGCGGTGAAACCAGTCCATCATTTTCGGCTGGGTCTATCTGCGCGCTCGAGGATTTGACACCGGATAGTGCTGGGTGATGACAACGACCTGCGGCGGAAAATGCCTTGCACGCTGCTGAATCTCCCTTTAATAATTCAACCCCTCGCTATCTTAGCGCATGAGTGGGTAGCTCGACGATTGTACCGAGTATCGGAAAACGGTAAAGGAGCTTGAGCTAGGCTAGGTGGGTAGGAGGCATGTGAATCTGAGGAACGGTAGGAAGGCTAATTTAGTAACCGATCTTGGAGACTTCCGCCAATCTGGCAACAGTCTCTGCCTTTGTGAAGAGCGCTCGGCTGCTCCGCTCTGCCGCTCCCTATCTGACGGCCGCCGTGAATTCACGGTAGAACGTAGCGGTGTCCTGACCAGGCCTGCGATCTTTTATGTGGATGGCTTGGGTTGCCCCCTGTTGACGGAACGATTCGAGCGCTCGACCGTATTCTTTTGTGACCTCACTGGCAGGCAGTTCATGTCCCAGTGGGTCGGTGCCATTCACAATCCAGACATTGCGCGGCGCTAGGGCGCCTACTAAATCCTGCAAATCGTAGTATTTCAACATCCCCGGAGAAACGCCTTCTAGGATGCGCCGATGGACCCTGCTGCTCACAACTGACTCGTAGGAAACCAGCATGCCGTCCAACATTACCCTTCGGATCTTGTCATCAAGGACCGCTGCGTAGAGCAACGGCAAAGCGCCCTCGTCCTTTCCGTACCCAAAGACTTGATTTGGATCGACCTCCTTGCGCGATGTGAGAACATCGACGCCGCGCGAGATGTCCAAGGCGCGCATTCCCGCCATGGTCTTGCCGACAAGAAGCGCGGTCATGATGTCGTTAAAGTCCCCGAAATAGTGGTCGAATTCCCGGCTGTTTACATCCGTGTTGACTCTGGTTTCCCCCGTTCCCCTCGCATCGATGGAAAGCACAACCGTGCCGGACGTCACGAGCTGCTCCGCCTCAGTCACGGAAGATGCTTTGCCATCTCCTGTGACCATGAGCACGGCAGCTTTCCTGCTAGCGGCTGCATCAGGGACATACAGCAGCGATGGAATGACGATTCCGGGCTCGCTCTCGTAGATCAATTTTTCGATACGGTAGCCCGGGCGGATGATCGTGCCGTAAGGTGTGACCTGTAATGGCCCGCTTGGTGGCTCGTAGTGGATCGCTTCCCGCACCTTGCCAGGCAGGTCCCCCAGCCGAGTCACGCGATTGGCCTTCAACTGCCCCAGCCGCTTTTGGTTCAAGGTGAATACACTCTCGCCGCCAAGCGAAGTGGAAACCTGTCCTGTGGGAGTGCAGCGTAGTTCTTCCGGCGTGGCCATTTCGATCTGCGGCTCCGGGTCCGTGTCGCGGCCTCCCTTTAGCCACCGGCTAAACCAATCGTACGCGGCAAGGCGACGCGTCTTGTTGTACCCATGCCCATCGTCAGCTTCGAACATACCCAGCTTTTCTTTTGCGCCTATCGCAGAATAGACTTTCTCGGCTTCGGCATAAGTTTCTCGCGCCCCAGCGATGGGGAAGAAGTCGCGGATAGCTGAAAGGAGGAGGTAGGGTTTGGGGGCAAATGCGTAAAGATAGTCCGGATAATCGAGCCCCTCTTCGAGCCAGAGG
>QHYI01000103.1 GCA_003223245.1 Acidobacteriota bacterium | reverse complement strand
GGATGTCATGCTTTCCCACGACATGGACAGCGACCGGACGGAAATCGAAAGCATTCGTAACCTGTTCGCTGATGTTGTTTCCGATGATGGTCTGATAGCCGGAAACGCTAATCTGCGGAGCGATGTCGAGGCTGGTGGTTGGAATCTTTGGCATGTTTAGGCCAAGCGATTCAGCGGTGATCGGCTTCGCCAATCCCGTAACCATCGGCCCCTCCGGAAAATCTTGATGGAACCGCCCGAATGAACCTTGCGCATCCAGAAACCAGTTCGAGGAAAACGCATGGGTGAGGTCTAGGATGGTCGTCGTGAAGTCGCGCTCGGAGTCAATGTTTCCCGTGGCAATGGGATATGGGAATCCAGACGAGTTACGATGCTCGTGACCGCGCTGCCAAACCCATAGGCCATAGAGCCGCGTTTTGTCGGTGAGATCGTAATCTACGCGGACCATTGGCTGGTAATAGCGATAACGGCCCTCGGCGAGTCCGCCCGTTTGAATGTAATTGTTCTGGATTCCGGCAAGCGTTGGAGCCGGATAGAGCTTCATGATCGCCAGCCCAATAGGGTTCACTCGACTCAGAATGCCTGACGGAAGGGGATCGTTGGGGCCGGGAATGACATCGTTGGGGAAGGGATTACGGGCATACTGCTGTCCCTTAGCACAAGTGTCGGAAGCGGTGCAGAGATGCGTAGTCAGCGGATCGTAAATCTGGTAGCCCGTTCCAGAAAAATCCACGGCACCGCTGGGCAGCCCACCAGATTTAATTGCTCTTTCGGTACATTCGGAACAACTGAGGGAGAGAAAGAATGGCTTTCTGGCTCCTAAGCGACAGATACCAGATCAAAGCACTTGGAATTTCGAATTTTTCGGTTCGGGACCAGGAGGCTAGTGGCCGCAAATCCCTTCGGTCCAGTCTCCAAGCCTTTGGGATTCGACAAGGTGAAAATGAAAGCCGCGTTGGCTAGGATTGGTCGAGATCGCAACCGAGAGAGAAGCGTAATGCCGCACAGATTTCGCTCATTCGCAAGGAACTCAGGTGGGCGACCCGCCTCCCCAATCGATCCTGAGAAACAGTAACCGCATTGTGTAGGTTCACGGCGCACAGCCTTTTCATACCATCCTCTTCATTCAAAACTACTTCGGACGGCACGCTTCGAATCGTGGATGTGATAGGGGCGACAGTGACGGTCGACAAATAGGCAATTGCGCTGCCCCGAGTGAGTACAACCACGGGCCTTCTCTTGTCTGGCGGAGCAAACTGGTAGAGTCGAACGTCCCTTCGGGTTATTCTGCTGGCCACGCCGCCTCCGCTTCCCAAGCCAGCGATTCATCGGGCGCGTGCGGCTGCCTTGAATAGCCCCCTCGGTCGCGTTCTTCTTTAGCTTGGACCTCCAATCTCCGGAGATGCTCCCGCAGTGCGTCGCGTACCAAGGCGGACCGATTCCGCTTCGTCCGTCGTGCGGCCTGATCGGTAGCGTGTAAGAGCCTCTTGTCGAGAACAATCTGAATCGTTTCCATATGTCGAATCTATTCCACAGTATACTCCACATTCAGAAAGCTGGCCCCTGAGCGCGCGTATTCGCGCGTACGAGGATGTTGGCGTCGAGCGTGATCCAATCCTCGGCGAACTTAGGAAGGTGCCTGACCCTGGCCACCAGAGCTCGCTTGTGCATCTGCTAGATTGAGGCCAACTTCGCCTCCCGCTGGCCTTGCACTGCCCGAAGGGGGAGTGCCTCGATCATGTGATCGTGTTCCATGAAAGCTCGCTACGAAGAACGCTCCAATCGTATTTCGAATACTACCATCGATCGAGAACGCATCTTTCGTTGGGAAAGGACCCGCCGGAGCCACGAGCGATTCAGCCGCCGGAAATGGGGACCGTCGTGGCCCTTCCGCAGGTCGGTGGACTGACTTTTTGCTGTAGGTCCGGCAGAGTAGCAGGAGTAACATTTGCTGAGGCATGCGCAAAAGTTTCGGCGGTCTTGCACTCTCCAAAAATGACATCGACGTTGTTTCCCAGAAATCCGGACCTGAAAACGGCAAAGTCTCGCCCCGAATCGTTGGCACCGTCGTTATATTCAAAGGATGGGGCAATTTTGAAATCCTCATGGAGAAAGAAGTGCAAACACACGAGTGCTGTAGCGCAGTCATGGTGATGTTTGAATCCATCACGAACGACATTACAGAAAGCGATTCAAGCGAAAAGCCACGAAATGTATCTCCCCTTGCTGCCACCTTTTCTTCTCGCTTGTTTCGCGAGAGAGCGGAGGACAGAAAAGGCTGGGTGTTGAACGCAAGCCTTTCGTAACCCGCCGGATGTAACCCAAACTGTAACCCAACCGGGGCGTCGAAAAAGTGACGTTCTGCGGTGTTTGCGGCACCAAACAAAGCATCTAGATTAATAAGGTCGAAGAGTCGTTCCCTTGGGAAGGAAACCTGAAAATCCGCCACGCCGTCTCACTAAATGCAAGGCTGCTGATCGTCAACTCTGTGCCGCTCTGAAGACGAGTTGCGGCGCCATTTACGGATCGGAGGGGCTTATGATTCTGCGCGCGGCCGTACTTTCCGGTTTCCTCCTGCTCTCTGAAGTCGCTTTTGCCCAACGTCCTCACGAGAACGGATCACCGCCGCCTCCCCCGCCTCCCGCTAGCCAGCACACGGCGCCTTCGCCTCCTCCGCCGACCGCCACCCCTTCGCCGAACCCTTCATCGAGCCCCATCGCCCCGCACAGCACCTCTTCCGGTATTTCACCGACAACGGGCCCATTTTCGCCGCCTGGGCACGGGAGCAATGCGAGCCCGCCAGCGGGAAACGCCGGTCACGCACGCAAAAGCGCCTGGCAAGAAAACGGCATCGGCGTTTTTCCACGCACGGGTGGCGATCCTAATCCCCTTCGGCTGAAGCGGGAACCCCCGCCGGACCTGGTGCCGAAGCATTGCAAACGTACGCCATGCACCCAGCCCCCGCCTACCGATCCGGTCGGAGGGAACGCTCAGCCCGCGCCACCCCGGGCGGCAGCCGCCCCTGCGCAACGATGTCCGCCGGGGCAAACCCCGCAAGGAGGCGCGTGCGTGACCGCAATTGTCGGGCAATGCCAGCCGGGCCAAGTGTGGAACGGCATCGTCTGCGACCAGCCCGGGGATAAGTGCACCACGTTTCGATCTAGGGCGGAAACGATTAGGACCGAAGCCTTCGGTGTCAGCTCACAAATGAAAACTGCCTGCATGAAAAACCCTAACGGCAAAGCGTGTACGGAGCTGACTCAGGAGCACGACATGATCGTCTTACGCTATCGATCATTGTTGAACGAAGCTCCGGCTGCTTGCCGGGCCACGCTGCCCGATCCGCTGACGCTGTAGAACGACTCGAGGCTTCCTCTCAACACCTCACCACGGCCGGTTCTGTAAGTCGGCGCTGCCGACGAATCAGAGGCGCCAGCGGAGGATTCGTGGTTGAATTTGCGGATCATCTGTTTACTCGTGTATCCAGGATAGTTTGGAACTGACCATTTGATTGCTACAGAGCCATACAACCATGACGTTAATCATGAAAGGCAGAGGGGCCGTGTTGCTGTCAGTGACGGTGCCTCTTTTGTTATGCCTACTGGGCGCTTGCCGCCCCATTTCTGGTGACCATCAGACCTTGCATGCGGCTTCGGCTGCGGTAACGATTACCCCATTTGGGCAAAATCCGGAATGGGACGGACCGATCACTGCGTCCGGAGTGTGGGGCGAAAAGTTCGAAGACAAAAATAACAACGGGCGGTGGGATATCGGCGAGCCTTTCACGGACGATGATGGCAACACCGAGCTGGACGCTCATTCCCGCGGGAAGTATGACGGCATCCATCTAGCCGGTTTCGGCCACAACCGGATGGCCACTGGAAAACATGATGATTTGTGGGCGCGTGCTCTCGTTCTGGACAGCGCATCAACCCGGTTTGCCATCGTTTCAGTCGACCTGATTGGGTACTACTCGCACGCAGGCTATTACGGCGCGGACGAAGTGCGCAAGCTGCTGAATCCCGCACTCGGCATCCAAGATGTGCTCATCACCAGCACTCACAACCACGAGGGACCGGACACGATTGGATTGTGGGGAGTGAATGAAGTCACTGACGGAAAATTCCCGCTCTATCTCCGTTTTGTGGATCGCGAGATCGCCAAAGCTATCACGCAAGCTGCCCAATCATTGGCAGCGGTGCGAATGAAAATTGGCACAACGAATCCGCACCTCTCTCCGACACTAACCGGAATGCAAACGCGCACCGGCGGCCGTCCGCCCGAGTTCTTTGATGAGGAATTGCGGGCGATGCAGTTTGTCGGCACGGAAGGAGCACAGAAAGAAAGGACCGTTGCGACCCTGATCAACTGGAACACGCATCCGGAATCCATGGAGAGCGAGAACACAATTCTGACCTCCGATTTTCCTGGTGCGGTGCGCGAGAAAATCGAAAACAAGTACGGTGGCGTGGCGATTTATGTGTCCGGAGACCTGGGGGCGGTGGAGATTGTGGGCGACAATGAACGCGCCACGCGCATCAAATTTGACGGCAACACCTTTCTTCCTGTGCGCGGCAATAAAGCTGCAACATTCACGTTCCAGCGTACGGAGGCAATTGGTCATGATGTCGCCAAAGCTGCCGTTGACGCGATCGACCGCGGAGAGTGGAGCCAGACAAGTAAGATTGAATTGAAAAAAGCCGAACTGCACTTTCCCATGGACAACACGGGATACCGCTTCTTGATCGACAAAGGCGTACTGCCAGCTATGAGCGGCACGGAGGACCGCGAACATTCGCAAATGATCACAATGGTATACGCGCTGCGCGTGGGCGATGCCCAGATCATCACTGCTCCTGGAGAGCTTTTCCCGGAGGTGTTCTACGGAGTGGAAAAGTACCGCCGAAGCGATTGCCCGGCCGCAGACACCCACGAGCCACCGGAACCAGCTGTTCGAAATTTCATGAGAGCCAAATACAGATTTGTTTTCGGCCTATGCCCCGATGAGCTGGGATACATCGTGCCGCGCTATGATTTTCATCCGCCTAGCTTCGACCCAGAACACGGCTTAGTGGAAGCCAAGGACGCCTGCGAGATGCAAGGTGTTCCTGCGCACTACCATGAAACCAACTCAGCGAGTTCTCAGCTTGCGCCAGCTTGGGCGTGCACGGCTTCCAACCTGCTGGATGGGAACGTAAAGTCAATGCCTGCATGTGCTGCACAGAAGCAAGCTCCTGCCAAATAAGCGTTCGCTACAACGTTCGGAAAGTCCATCCCGAGACGCTGCACTTGGAAAGCGCACTCCTGAGAGATAGGCGGCAAGCAACAAAACCATCCTAAGCACCACGATGGCTATTTATTTCCGTCTTTACTGGGTGTCATTCACCGTGGCCTTCGGTTCGTTGGCGGGAAGCGTAGCCGCAGCGCTGGCCAAACGGCTGGATGAGGACCAGATATAGTTTGTCGCCTATAAGAGGATGACAGCCCAGTCGTAAGGGATCCGCCATCTTCGAGGTAAGATCGCTGGGGCGCAAAGGGCGCATCCGGTCCGTGGAAAGGACAGAAGTCCACCTGATCCCAACAATTCGATTCCACGAACTTACTTTCTGCCCGTATCGCGAAATTTTTTGGCAAGGATAAAGGAGCGCTCACGGTGAATAGTAGCAGCAAATACATCGCCATGGATGTGCACACGGCAACGATTTCCGTCGCAGTGCGGGATGCCGCCGGAAAGTTGATCATGGAATCCGTCATGGAGACCAAGACCAGCACGATTCTGGCTACTCAGAACGTTGGTGAAGCAAACTCAACGGGCGCCTTGTTAGCGTGGTAGCTAAGACCGTTCTATTCCTCCCGCAATGTATTGGCAGGATCGATCTTTGCAATTCTCAGGGTTGGTAGGGTTGTGGCCAGAAGCGTAACAAATGAAAGGCTGAGCACCACGAAGCTCAGGGTTGGCGCGTCGTACACGCCTATTCCATAGAGCACGCTGCGCATTACCCGCAGCGCTCCCGCGCAAAGAACGAGTCCCACAAAAAGCCCTACGCACGACGCGCCCGCGCCGGTGCGGCCGATCTCCACCGTGGTCTGGCCGACCGTCGAGCCAAGCGCCATGCGGATGCCGATCTCGCGCGTCCTCTGCGCGACCATGTTGGCCACCAGCGCAAAGATGCCGACTGCGCTCAACAGCAGCGCCAGCGCCGCCATGGCGCCGAGCAGAGCAACTTCCATGCGCTGCGTCGTCAGCGTCCGAGCCAGCAGGTCCTTCATGCTGTAGAAGCCCGAGGCCGGCAGGTTCGGATCTGCTTTGGCCAGTGCGCGCTGCATTTCGGCGGTTAAACCCCCAACTGGACCTGCCGTTCGCACAACCCAGTCCGGCTGAAACCACACATGCAGCAGCGCGAGAGACGGCCCCTCCATCTGGGCAGCGGGAATATACATAGTCTGCTCGGTCTGAATCGGGGCGACGGGGTGCAAGCCGGAGGCAATGGGGACGTCGGCTACTTCGCCCACAATCAAGATGTCGTTATTGATGTACCGGCCCACCGGATTGCTGCCAGCATAAAATTTTCGCGCGAAGGACTGGTTCACCACGGCTACGTGCTGCGCATTAGGGCTGTCTGCGTCTGTAAAGACGCGGCCTGCCAGCACCGGCATTTGAAGGGTGTCGAAATATCCGGGAGTGACATACAGCTCATCGGTCCCACCCTGCGTGCCCGTCTCCTTTCCGTCGCTTAGCGTGATCCAGTCGTTCAGCACACGCTCATAGGGCAGGCTCAATCCAACAGCCGCATTCTGCACTCCGGGAATCTGGCGCATCGCGGCCGTGCTCTTGTCCAGGAGCGCTCGGAAGGCTGCTGGATCGTGGTAGCGAACATCATCGAGAGACGCCTTAACAACCAACACGCCTTGTGGATTAAACCCCGGCGGCAGCGTCTCCAAGTGGATCAGGCTTCGGATCAGCAGCCCGGAGCCGGCCAGCAGCACAACCGTCAGAGCAACCTCGCCCGCAATGAGTGCCTGCCGGACGCGTACGCTTCCGGCTCTCACCCCGCTGCGGTCGGTCATCGAAGAGCGCAGATCCACCTTGCGAACCTCAAGCGCCGGAAGCATGCCAAAGAGCACGCTGGTCAAAACAGAGACAGCGAGCGTGAAGGCCATCACGTGCCCATCCAGGGGTACCCTCCCGACAGGGAGAAAGTGTTCGGGCAACAACAGAAACAGTTCGTTAAGGGCGAGATAGCCGACACCAATGCTCACTGCGCCACCTAGGAGGGCGAGAAGCAGGTTTTCGATCCAGAACTGCCGCTGAATCTGCCAGCTCGAAGCTCCCAGCGCCAGCCGCGTGGCCACTTCGGAGGTTCGTCGCAGCATGCGCACGAGCGTCAGCCCCGCCAGGTTGGCGCAGGCAATCAGCAAGATGAAACCCGCGGCGATCATCAGCGCCAGCACCTGCGGGCGCAGCGAGTCGGTTTGGCCTTTCTGCAACGAAACGGAGTAATAGCTCAACTTCGCGCCCGGAAACTCACCTAATTCATACGGATGAGGACGGCTTAACCAGGCGCGATTGATCTCAGCATCCGCCGCTTGCCAAGTCGCGCCATCGCGGAGCCGGGTGATGGCGTGAAAGTTCGTTCCTCCACCTTCGCCCGAGCGGCTGGGTCGAAGCGGCGTGTAGACGTCGGCGTTCAAGGGAGTCGTTGCGCCCTGCGGGAGCATTGCTACGACCGTGTATGGTTCGCTGCGGATCAGGATAGATTGCCCCAGAATACCCGGGTCGGCTCGGAAAACATTTCGCCAAAGAGTGTAACTGAGAATGACGGCATTAGGCCCGTGGGGCCGATCCTCGTCTTCAGAAAAATTGCGACCCAGGACAGGCTGAATCCCGAGCACGTCAAAATAGTGCGCCGAAACACGTCCTCTGTGCACGTATTCCACTTGCGAACCCGCTTTGAGATTCACCCCCGAAGTGCCACCCGAGGACACCGCCGAGATCAACGCCGGAACATTGTCGCGCAGCAGCTCCCATTGCTCTCCATTTACGTTGTGCCTTTCATCGGATGCGGCGGAGGAGCCTACGATGCGGGTGTAAATCGTACCCATTCGTTCCGGATGCGGATAAGGCAGGCTCTTCAGCAGAAGAGCGTTCACCAGAGAAAAAATCGCCGTGTTCGCGCCAACCGAAAGCGCCAGGGTAAGGACCACCGTGAGAGTGAAGCCGGGGTTCTTGCGAAGTTGCCGCAAACCGAAGCGGCAATCGACCATCACCGCATGGAGCCCGTTGCCAAGCCGCTTCTCGCGAACTTGTTCTTTCACCTGCTCGGCGCCACCCAGCTCCATCCGCGCCGCGCGCTCCGCTTCTTTCCGCGGCATGCCCGCGCGAACATTTTCCTCGGTCAGCAGTTGGAGGTGCGAGCGAACCTCCTGGTCCAGGTCTTCGTCCACTCGCTGGGTAAAAAAAAGGTTTCGCAGGAAACTGCGGGCTTTTGCAACGAGCGGCATGCCACACCTCTACAACGCTTACGACGATTCCAATGCTTGTGCGATGGCTACGGAAATGCGTGCCCAGCGCTTGGATTCCACTGCGCGTTGCCTTCGTCCCGCTTTGGTCAAGCGGCAGTACTTCGCGCGGCGGTGGTTTTCCGAATCTCCCCAAAACGACGAGGTCCAGCGTTGGTCTTCCATGCGGTGCAGCGCGGGAAAGAGCGAGCCCGGCTCAACCACGAAAGTGCCGCCGGTAATCTGCTGGATTCTGCGGGGAATGCCCAAGCCGTGCATCTCGCTGGTGGCCAGCGATTTCAAGATGAGCGGGTCCGATGTCCCTTGCAGGAGGGTGGTCGGTTCGGAGGGCAAGCTTTTCTCCTATCGGGCGTCGATAGGAAGAATAGCGGCCTACCTATCGAATGTCAATAGGAGGTCGCGGGAGGTCGCGAAGAGTATTCGAGTAGCCGGGAATCCAGACCCGCCGCGGAAACGGCAGGGTGGCGAAGGGGCCAGGAAGTCTCTGCTTCGCCAAATCCTGCCGTCCGGCGGATGCGGGTCATCTCGCTTGTTCTTAGCGCGTACCCGGCTCCTGCGACACGATAGTGATCAGAAACGCATTGCGGTCGGAATAAGAGAACTGATGCCCGTTCACGTCCGCGCGATGCTCGATGGATTTATACAACTGGAACCCATCATTCTGCACGGCATTAAAGTAGTTCACGTTCCGCAAGACAACGCCTTTGCCGTCGGCGCCCGGCTCGCGCTTCAACTTCATGTAGGCCTGCGTTCCGTCCGCTAACTTTGCCTCCACGATGTCGCCCGATTGATGGATTTCGATAGGCGACTCCTGCACCTTCAGCTCGGGCCATTCGAGACCATAGGTCTTGATAATAATGGGGGCCAGCGCATCCCGCTGCGCCTGGCTGGTTTTTGGATCGAAGGACACCGTCACCCAAGATCCCTTCTTCTCCGTCCCCCACTTATCGCCGATGTCGCCCGTCAGCCAATATTTTGCGTTGGCGAGGTTGACATTTCCGGAATGCCCTTCGCGGACGGTCACGGCCATGTTGAATTCGCACATGGGATGTTCCGCTTGCTTGTTGAAATAGCATTGGCAAAACAGGTGGCAACTGCAGGCTTCCACGTAGTCGGCCTTCATCCGCCACGAAGGTGCGCCCGGCGCCGCAGCCAGAGACACCGCCACTGCAAAAACCAGCCCAGCTCCTACTAAGGGTAATGCTTTCATGTTCGCTCCTTTCGAAATGCGATTCAAATCTTTGAAATTCCCCAAATTGCCCTTACTTTGTCATGGTTATTGGCCTGTGAACGATTGGCAGGAAACGTTGGGATGCCAATTCACGAAGGCTCCGTTGGGATTCTCTTTCCATGCCCACACGTGAAGCGTGTAAAACGCCGGCAGGCCAAAGCGATTGGGGCTTTCAAAGTAATGGAAGAGTTGTCCCATGAGCTGCGGCGCGCCTTGTCCAGGATGCGCCTTGTCCCAGTCGCTGGCAAGCACCAGGAAGTCCGCGCCAATCAACTGCAAGTGGCCGTCGGGCATCGGCTCATAAATGACGATCTGAGGACGCGTAGCGTCGATGACTCCGGATGCCACGAGGCTCGGGTTTACAAAATGCATTCCCATGGCTCCCGCATCGGGACCGGTGACACAACCGAACAGAAGCGAGTACCCTTCCGCCTCGGCCATCTTCACATCCTTGAAGCGCTCGGTAGAATCCCGAACCACCTTCAGGAGCGTGTCTTGAGCTGGAGTCAATTGCTGAGGTTGCGCGGTCGGGGTGTGCGAATGTCCCTGTTGCGCCGGCGCGCTTCCGGGACACGCGCCCGCCAAAACGAGAGCCACCATCGAATGTTGGAATTGTTTTGTGAGTCGTTTCATTTCCATACGAGCAGCCTCCCTTTACTGAACCACGTGAACTGCCGGTTCTCGGCCCGTGTTCCTAATTCACCCTCCGATGCGCTAAAATCGCTGGCATTTCCCGGGGCTGAATTGCGGGCGCCTGAACCGCTGGTCGTCCGGGCACTGTGACGGCGGAGAGCTGCGAATGTCTTTTAGGAGTTCTGAAAGATTTCTTGCGAAGTTCTTCCGGCAGGTGATTCCTTGAAAGCAAAGCGCTTATTCGCATTCGGTCCTTATTGCTTGGACGCCGACGAGCGGGTCTTGCTCGGTGACGGCCAGCCCGTTACCCTGCCCCCAAAGGACCTCGAAACCCTCCTCGTTCTGGTCGAGCGGGCCGGGCACATCGTCGATAAAGAAGAGCTGCTGCAAAAGGTGTGGCCGGGTGTTTTCGTCGAGGAAGGCAACCTGTCCCGGCGCATCTTCAACCTCCGCCAGGTACTAGGCGATGCGCCCGACGGGCGCGAATACATCGAGACCATCCCGCGGCGAGGCTACCGCTTCGCGGCTGCGGTAAGACAAGAGGAAGAGGCAGCTGCCACACGCTTTGCGACGCCGCAGGTTTCTGAGCCAATTCCAACCCTAGCGCGTGCACAGCCATCGAGAACGCGTTGGTTATTGCCGCTGGCCGTGGTGATGGCGCTAACCGTGATGGCGATTGTTGTGGCAAGGCGATTCTGGTCCCCGCGGAACCCTCCGGTTCAAAGAGCGATGTTGGCCGTGCTGCCGTTCGAGAATTTCAGTGGCGACCCGCGGGAAGACTATTTCGCTGATGGTCTCACCGAGGAGATGATCGCCCAACTCGGCCAGCTCCAGCCCGCCAAGCTTGGCGTCATCGCGCGAACCTCCATCGTCCGCTACAAGCATACGAAGGAGAGCATGGCGCAAATTGGCCACGAGCTCGGCGTGGGCTACTTGCTGGAAGGCAGCGTACGCCGCGGCGGCGACCGCGTACGAATCACCGCGCAGCTAATCCAGGCAACCGAACAAACCCATCTCTGGGCCGAGTCCTATGAGCGGCCGCTTACCGACGTGTTGAACATTCAGCGCGAAATCGCCGAGAAAATCACTCATTCGCTTTCCATCCAGTTGCTTCCGGCACAGACTGGCGCTTCGGCGCCTCTGCCGGTCAACCTGGAAAGCTACGACAAGTATCTTCTGGGCCTACATGAAGTCGGGGAAGACACGCAGGAGAGCGTGAATAAGGCCATCCAGTATTTTCAAGAAGGAATAGCCAAGAATCCAAAAGATGCGCGACTCTACTCGGCCCTGGCGGAAGCCTACACCGCCGCAACCACCTATTACAGTTCTCCCGCCGAGGTGATGCCGCGGGCAAAGGAGGCGGCCCTCGAGGCCGTTCAACTCGACCCCAACCTCGCAAGCGGGCACGTCAGGCTTGGCTATGTGCGCTTGTTTTCTGATTGGGATTGGCCCGCAGCTGAAAAGGAATATCGCCGGGCGCTGGAAATCAATCCGAGCTTGCCGGAAGCTCAGTTGGGTTATGCCAATTACCTGGGAACTCTTGGGGGCTTTGAGGAAGCGCTTGCCCGCGTACAGCAGGCCTATCTTGTCGATCCGCTTGCGGTGGAAAGCCGAAAAGAAGCGCTCTGGATCTACTACTTCTCGGGACGAATGCCCGAAACCGTTGAGCAAGCGCAGAAGACCATTGAGCTGGAACCCTCGGCGGGTGTTCCTTATGCCATCCTCGCGCTGGCTTACGCGCAGATGGGGAAACCTGCCGAAGCCCTGCGGGCCGCCGCCGACACCGTTCGCATCTCGAGCAGTCCTAGCCTAATCGCCACCGCCGCATCGGCTCTCGCCCGGGCGGGCCAGACCGCCAAGGCCAGACAGTTTCTCGGCGACGCCTTGGAGAAGGCCAAGAAAGAATACGTCTGCCGTTTCATTGTCGCGGATGCCTACGCGGACCTCGGAGAAAAGGAAAAAGCTCTTGAGTCCATGCAGCAGGCTTTCCTTGAGCGATCCACTTGAATCCCCTGGATCGGGGTGGATCCCCGACTCAACCCCCTCCGAAGCGATCCCCGGTTTCAGGATCTTGTCCGCCGTGTCGGCATCCCTCGAGGGTGAGCCGTCAAACCGAAGTGCTTGCTGGGCAATCCGAAGAACCACGCCGTCTGAATTCCCGGCTCTAACTTCTAACTTCGGATGTTATATTGTGCCTCCGGACTTCCTGGAGGCTTTCCATCATGGAATTGTGGTCACGACGCAAGTTCTTTCTCACTTCATTGGCTGGCAGCGCCCTTGCCAGCGCAAATGAACTCTTCGGCCGCACGACGCCGAATGGTCATGCCGCAGGCTCTCTCGCTAACCTCGTAACTCCCGCTCAGGGGAAACGCCCGCTCATCATCTCGAGCGCCAACGGCCGCCATGCCCTCGATAAGGGCATGGACATTCTCAAGAGAGGCGGCGACACGCTTGACGCGGTGGTGGCAGTGGTCACCGTGGTCGAGGACGATCCGAACGACGATTCGGTCGGCTATGGCGGCTTGCCCAATGAAGAAGGAGAAGTCGAACTAGACGCCAGTGTGATGCACGGTCCTACGCACCGGGCGGGCGCCGTCGCCGCGGTGCGCCGCATCAAAAATGCTTCGCGCCTTGCCAAAACCGTGATGGAAAACACCAACCACACCATGATCGTGGGCGATGGCGCGCGCCGCTTCGCCGTAGCCGAGGGATTCGAGGAGATGAATCTTCTGACCGAGCATTCGCGGAAAATCTGGCTCGCGTGGAAAGCCAAGACTTCCTTCAACTGGCGCCCAGGAATTGATTCCCCCGAATGGAAGGCCTACATGAGCTCCTTGTTTAAAGGCGATGAAAAGGAAATCGCTTATGCCGAGCGCGTCATCGCCCATCCGCCCACCGGCACAATTCCCTGCATGGCCGTCGACGCGAAAGGCGACATCTCGGCCACCACAACCACTTCCGGCCTCTCCTGGAAAATCCCCGGGCGCGTGGGCGATTCGCCGATCATCGGGGCGGGCTGCTACGCGGACAACGAAGTGGGCGCGGCGGGCTCTACCGGCAAGGGCGAGGAAAATATCAAGGTCTGCGGCGGGCACACCATTGTGGAAATGATGCGCCAGGGCAAATCACCCACCGACGCGTGCATGGAAGCCATGACGCGCGTTGTGCACAACTACAAAAACGACAAAAAGAAACTTGGCACCTTTCATCTGTATTTCTACGCCATCAATAAGGACGGCGCGCACGGCGCGGTTTCGCTCTGGCGCAACGGTTATGAAGCCAGCAATCAAGCTTCCTATGCTGTCCACGACGGCACCGAAGCGCGCCTCGTGCCTTGCAAAACCTTCTTCGACGAAGCCGGCGGCGAGCAGTAGCTGAAATTGATTTCAAAACACATGGATCAAGCAAACATCCTGATCATCGGCGGCGGCGTGATTGGCTGCGCCATCGCCGGCGCCGTTTCGGCCAGCTGGCAAGACGTTTTTCTGGTGGAGCAGTTTCCCAAGCTCGGCATGGCCACCAGCACACGCAACAGCGGCGTCAACCACTCCGGAATCTATTACCCAAAGGACTCGCTGAAGGCGCGCCTGTGCGTCGAAGGCAATCGTCTTACTTACGAGTTTTGTGAGAAACACAACGTTCCTTTTCGCCACTGCGGCAAATTGGTGGTCGCCGCCGCTGCGCACGAAGAGCCTGAACTCACTGCGCTCAAGAAGCGCGGCGAGGACAATGGCGTCAAAGGCCTAGAGATCGTGGAGGCAGCGGAAATTCGCAAGCGCGAACCGCACATTCGCGGCGTGGCCGCGCTCCATGTGCCCTCCACCGGCATCGTTTCCGCCGAGGAGCTCGTCCACGCCTATGCGCGTGTGGCCACCCATCAAGGCGCGAACCTGGTCACGCGCGCAAAGGTGGTTTCGCTCGAACCCTCGGGAAGCACCATTCGGGTTGGACTGCGCATTGGAGACCAGGAAGAGGAAGATGCACAGCAAGAAAAAATCGAAGCGCGATGCGTCATCAACGCGGCGGGACTGTATGCTGACGAGGTTGCGGCCATGCTGGGCAATCATTCCTGGAAGATTTATCCGGTGCGTGGTGAATACTGTGAAGTGCGCGGCCCGCGCTCTTCGCTCATCAACAATCTGGTTTATCCTCTGCCGCACAGCGACGGGCTGAGCCTCGGCGTGCATTTCACCAAAACACTGTGGGGCACGTTCCTTCTCGGACCGACGGCAACCTACGTGGAAGGGAAAGACAATTACGAGAAAAATCGGCTGCCCATTCGGGCCTTTACAGAAAGCGCGAAAATGCTTTTGCCGGAAGTGGAAGAGAGCGATTTGCAGCTCGGCTACACGGGGTTGCGTCCGAAGCTCGTTCCGCCCAGCCACAAAGGCGGCATCGTCGATTTCGTGATTACCCGCGATCCCCACGTCCCGCAAGCCATCCATCTCGTCGGTATGGAGTCGCCCGGCCTCACTGCCGCGCCCGCCATCGGGAACTACGTTGCGGATTTAGTGAAAGAGGTGTTAGCGTAGCGGCCCGTGTTCCCTGACCGCTTTTCTGGCACAGAGCCGGGTCATCTGACATCCAGATAGAAAATGTTCTTCTTCCCGACTCTCAACAGATATCTTCGCGGCACGTTGAGATCTATTTCGTGTCTTGGATCTTTAATGACCGCTCCATCGAGTTCCACCGCCCCATGTTTGATCAGGCGCTCCGCTTCAGCACGAGAGGGCGCAGCAGCAATTTGCAACAATGCTCTCGATAAATATACTTTGCCCTGCTCCGAGCCAACGTAGCTGCCTTTCGACAAGGTTTTAACTGGAGCATCATCGGGCACTTGCCGATCGCTAAATTGCCGTTCCCAGCTGGAGGCCGCTTTGCGCGCGGCCTGTTCGCCATGGAAGTCTCTAACAATTTGGCTGGCGAGGGATACTTTGACCTGCTTCGGATGCGTAGTACCGGCCTGTACATTCTGTTGCAGGCTTCTGACTTCGTCAGCCGTTCGGTCGGTTAGTAATTCAAGATAGGACCACATTAAAGAATCTGAAATGGACATGATTTTTTTGAACATCTCATAGGACTCTTCGGTGATGCCGACATAGTTGCCGAGGCTTTTGGACATTTTACGCTGGCCATCGAGTCCCACGAGAATCGGCATGGTAAGCGCTACTTGGCCGGCCAAGCCGTACTCCCGCTGGATGTCACGATGTATCAGTAAGTTGAACTTTTGTTCGGTTGCCCCGAGTTCGACATCCGATTTCAGTTCCACTGCGTCGCAAGCGGTCAGCAAGGGGTAGAGCAACTCATGAACGGAAATTGGCTGATTATTCCGGAGACGTGAACGAAAGTCCTCCCGCTCCAACATCCGGGCTAGCTGGTAACGCCCGCATAGCCGCACGACGTCTTCGGCGTGCATCTTGCTAAGCCATTCGCTGTTGTAGCGGACTTCGGTGTTTTCGCGGTCGAGAATCTTGTAAACCTGCTCGAGATAGGTTTTGGCGTTGCCGTCTACTTGCTCGCGCGTCAGCGGGGGGCGTGTTTCCGATACCCCCGTGGGATCCCCAATCATCGCGGAAAAATCGCCAATCAGGAAAACCGCCGTGTGGCCCAGATCCTGAAAATGTTTCAGCTTGCGCAGCACCACCGTGTGGCCGAGGTGAAGATCGGGCGCGGTGGGGTCCACGCCGAGATAAACGCGCAGCGGTTTCCCGCTTCTGCGCGATGCTTCGAGTTTGGCCACTAACTCCGGTTCCGGAATGATTTCCGCGACGCCTTTTTTGATGTAGGCGAGCTGCTCTTCGACCGGTTTGAATTTGTGTTCGGTCATTTCGACTTTTGGTTTCGCGCCCTGCGTCATGGCTCGTGTTACGTTGAGATCCTTCGCTCAGGATGACCAATCGGCCCAGTGCGCGGCTCAAATATTGCCCAGGCCCGCGGGCGCCCGCCTCCAGAAGGCGGCCGCTACGACTTCAGGACTCGGCGGCCCACGATCTTACATTTTCCCTCAAGAACGATGCGAACCGCTTCGGAATAAATGCGATGCTCTTCTTTCAGGATTCTTTCCGAGAGCGTCGCTTCCGTGTCGTCATCCATCACGGGAACGACGGCCTGCACGATGATGGGACCGGCGTCGAGATTTTCGTCCACAAAATGCACGGTACACCCGGCGAATTTCACGCCATACTCGAGTGCTTGGCGCTGCGCTTCGAGCCCCGGAAACGACGGCAGCAGCGAGGGATGAATATTCAAGATGCGGTTCGGAAATTTGGCCACAAAATATGGCGATAGCAAGCGCATGTAACCCGCGAGGCAAACCAGATCGACTTTGTTTTCGTCGAGAACGGCCGCGACCTGGCGGTCGTAGGCTTCGCGTTCGAGCCCCTTCGAAGGAATCACGCGTGTCGAAATGCTGCGCGATTTGGCGCGGTCGATTCCCGGCGCGCCCTCGCGGTTGCTGATGACAATGGCGATTTCCGCGTTGGGGATGCGGCCCGCAGCCACGGATTCCGCCAAAGCCTCGAAATTCGAACCGCGGCCGCTCAAGAGCACGCCAATGCGCTTCTTCATAAACGCAAAACGTTAACACACAGGGAGGCCGGGACAAAATCAGCCGTCAGGCATAAGTTTTCAGCAGATAGCGGCCCGCCCCAGAATGCGGGCCCCACCGAGGAACTCAGCTGACCGCCTTGCCGTAAAACTTTCTTAGACCCATCGCCATCAGCAAGAAGTTGGCGAAGAGCAAAACTGCCAGAACCGCCGGCAAAGGAAGATGAGGAAACTGCGGCACGAGCGTGGCGCGCAGGCCTTCGCTCGCATACACCAGCGGATTCACGAGCACCGCCTTCTGCAGGATCGGAAAACTTTCCAGTGCGCTCCAGGGATAGTATGTACAGCCGAAGAAAATCATCGGCGCCACAATCAGACTAAACATCAATCCGATGTGCGTCTGCTGCATGCTGCAGCCAAGCGCGAGACCGCCCGTTGCAGAGAAAAGCGCGACCAGAAGCGATACGGCCGCGAAGAGCAAAGGATGAGGCACGCGCAAATCGACGCCGGGCCGGAGCAGAAGCCACGCCGCAGGAATCACCATTAGGCCTGCGGCCAGCGATTGCAATGTGCCGGCCACGACCTTTTCCACCGCCAGCCAGGAAATCTCCATGGGCGCCAGCAAGCGGTCTTCGATTTCGTGGGTGAACTGAAATTCGGCAATCACCGGCATGGCCACCGCCCAGATGCCGGTGCCCACCATGCAGATGGCCATGATGCCCGGCAGCAGCAGGCTTTTGTAGGAAGGCGGCATGTAGCCGCTGCCGACCATCACGCGGCCGAAAATAAACACGAACATCAGCGGCTGGAGAAAGGTCTGGAAAAGCAGCGCCACGAAGTTCCGCCGCGCCACGTGAGCGTCGCGCGCGAGAATCGCCAGAAACGTTTTCCAATTCATTCGCGCAAGCTCCTTCCGGTGTGGTGAAGGAAAAGATTTTCGAGGCTCGGCTCGGAGATGTGCACGTCGTGCAACTCCACTCCGGCGGCAGAGGCGAGCTGCGCTACGGCTGGAACCAGCGAGCCGCCGCGGTCGGCGTACAGATCGGCGCCAACTCCGTCGGTCGCGCGCACTTCGCGAACCCCGGAGAGACTTTGCAAGCGTTCGAGAAACTCGGGCGAGTGCACGCCAAAGCGCAAGCGGAGCAGGAAGCCTCCAGGGACCGAAGCCTTCAATTCGCAAGGAGTTCCCAGCGCGATGACCCGGCCATGATCAATGATGGCCAAGCGCTGGCAAAGCGCGTCGCCTTCTTCCATGTTGTGCGTGGTAAGTAGGATGGTTTTGCCGGTCTGGTTGTACTCGCGAACGATTTCCCAGAGGAGCAAGCGCGTTTGCGGATCGAGGCCGGCGCTGGGCTCATCTAGGAAGAGCACCTGAGGGTCGTGCATCATGGCGCGGGCGATCGAGAGACGCTGCATCATGCCGCCCGAAAAACCGCGAACCATGTGGTCGGCGCGATCCGTCAATTTGAAGCGTTCGAGCAAGGCTTCGGCGCGCTTGGACCGCTCGTGATGCGAAAGGCCGAAGTAAGCTCCATGGAACGTGAGAATCTCGCGCGCAGTCAGGTTGAAGTCGAGATTCGGGCGCTGCGCAACGACCCCGATCAAGCGCTTGACAACGACCTGGTTGAGCCACACGTCATGGTCGCCGATAAACGCCTGGCCGGAAGTCGGGCGAACGCGCGTGGTGAGGATCCCGACGGTGGTAGATTTCCCCGCGCCGTTCGGTCCAAGGAGGCAAAAGATTTCACCAGCCTTAATCTCGAGAGAGACGCCGTCAAGAGCAGTAATCTGCGGCTTCGGCTGCTTACTCTTCGCTTTCGATCCTCCAAAGGAGAAGCCGCCTACGCCCGCGGCCACGGGAGGAGGAGAGGTGTACACCTTGCGCAAATCGACCGTGCGAATGCCGGCTAACATGGAGGACGTCCCTCAAAGACACTACGCAGGCGCAGCGCGGGAAAGAACGCCAAGTGCCTGAATTATAGGCCAAGAACATAGCACAGGCGTGGCCAGGCGCAAAGGGCGCTTTTACATTCCGGCAAGAGAACTCAATTGAGATGATCTGAAGAAAGGTCAGGCTCGAGAGACGTTGCGGGCTCCATTGCAGGGAGAAGCGCTCTGGCGGTGCTATTGGCGGATTTTCCGGCTGATGGTGTGGTTCGCGTAGTCCACCAGCGGGAAGCCGTGTGAAAAAGCCAGAGGATGCCCCCCAGGATCACCAGGAACATCAACCAGTGGAGAAGTGTCAAAAGGAGCGCCCCATCGAGGACTGGCCATTCGAATCGGAACTGGCGCAGAACGCCACCGCGGTCAAGCATCCAGTGCCAGGCGGTGTGCGCCACAATCGCGGAAAGGAGCACGGTCCCCATGCGCTCGGCGACCGCATAGCGGAAGAAAAGCTGCAGCAAGGGAATCAGCAGAACGAGGACAAGCAACTGACCGAGCTCGACTCCGACGTTGAACGAAAGCAGCGAAGTCAGGAGATGCGTACCCGCAAATTGCAGCGACCGGCGCAGCGCGAAAGAAAAACCGAAACCATGCACGAGACCGAAGCCAAAAGCGATCATCCAGCGGCGCTCGACACTGCCGGCACCCACGATGTTTTCGAGCGCCATGTAGACGATCGACGCGGCGATCAACGTTTCGATAAGCGGCGGAAACCACAGAAAATCCGGCGCGAAATTGTAGGCTGAGGCCATCAAGGTAATCGAGTGCGCCACGGTGAAGGCCGTGACCACGGGAATCAGTGCGCGAAGACGCCGGAACGGGATCACCAGACAGAAGAGAAAAAGAAGGTGGTCGGTGCCGTCAAGGATATGGAGAAATCCTAAATTCACAAACCGCAGCGCGGCTTGATACCAACGCGGGTCAAGACGAACCAAGCCGGGGTCGCCATCGAATTCGAACGCGCGCACTTCGCCGCCGGGAAGAACAAAGCGAACAACAGTGATGACGCGAAGGCCTAAGCGCGCGAAGCGCGGCTGAATCGAAAAGCGCGAGCGGTCGGACTGAATCGGAGTGTCGAACAAAACATCCAACAGCGTATGGTCCCAATAAATGTCCGTGGAATTGGGCAGGGGTGGGCCGCTGACGTGGGCTAAGGCGTTTTCATACGAACGGAACGAAAAATCCGAGGGCAGCGAGATGCGCGTGGCACGCACTTCCGGGTTCGGCAAAAGGTTTTCGTCTTCGTACATTTCAAAGAAGCCGGCGATCCACAGTTTGGCCGCGCCGGGAAGTAAAGCGCCGGCCTGGGCAATATCGAGATAACCGGGTCCGCGCTGGGGAAAGCGGATATCCCGCATCGCTTTCAACGGCACACGCACCAGCACGTGCAGGTGCTGGCCTTCCGGCTTCACGAACATCTGCACGGTCACATCGTTGGGAATATCGTGAGCGCGCGCGAAGCACGGCAGAAAAAGGAGCAACGCACTGAGAAGCAAGCGATGAACACGAATCATGACCGCCCCTACTTTGCGACGTAGCCCGCGGGCAAAACTCTGTGCGGGTCCACGCGCACGACCAGGTACACAATCTGGTCCGACGTGATTTCGCTGAACCAATGCGGTGTGTTGGGAGGAATGATAACCACGTCGCCAGATCCGATTTTGCGAGTCACGCCGTTCTGGATCGGTCCGCCGCGCGTGCTCGGGCCGTTGAGGATCGCCACGACCGGGTGATCGGTGGGAAATTCAGACCTATGGTCCATCGAGCCTCCGGTCACCAGCGTCGCATTGCCTTCGATGACGTGATAAATCTCAGTGATCTGGCTGTGCTCGATCCCACCGCCTGCTTGCGCGCCCGAAGTTTTGGCGCGATGCACCACGCCAACGCCGACGTTGTATTCGCCGTTGATGCTGACCACACGAACGGCCTGATCGCTGACGCGATCCGCAGCCGTCTTCTCGACCAAGGATTGAATCTCGGCGGCGCTAACGTCGGTGGCTGTCCCGCGCGGCAAGTGCGGCGTGGCAGGCGGAGCAGTCTGCGTTTGCGCGGGAAATTTATGTGCAGCCAGAAGCGCGAAAGCGAATACCAGAAGAGCAAGACCGATTTTCTGCATCACCGTTTCCTTCCCAAACAAAAGCAGCTCGCGGAACTACTTGCTTGTCGGCCAAACGACGCCCTGATCTTTCTTGGTGACCGGCGCCATGCCCTTGTACACGAATTTCTGCACGCGCTGGCCTCGATAGGTTTCCGTTGTAAAAATGTTTCCCTTGGAATCGGTCGCGATACTGTGCACGGCATAAAATTGCCCGGGCTGGCGCCCGCCGTCGCCGAAGCTGGTCAGGATTTCCAGCGTATCACGCAGGAGGATGTAGATTTTTTCGTTCGAACCATCGGCCAGAAAAATGTATTTCTGCTGCGGATCTTTGGAAAACGCAATATCCCACGCCGAGCCGTCGCCCAGAGTTCTCTTGGCGATGAACGCTTCTTTCACGAACGTGCCGTCTTTCTTGAACACCTGGATGCGATCGTTGGGGCGGTCGCAAACGTAGAGCAAGCCGTCGTTAGCGAGCTCTGCGCAATGCACGGGATTGCGGAACTGCTGCGCGGGCGGCGCGTCCGGATTGTAAGGGCCGAGATCGGTGTCGTCCGGTTTGTGGCCGTAGGCCCCCCAGTGTCGCTTGTACTTTCCGGTTTCCGCGTCATAAACGGCCACGCGATGGTTCCCGTAGCCATCGGCGACATAGAGCTCATCCGTCGCTTTATCCACGAACATTTTTGCCGGGCCTTTGAGATTTTCCGTGTCATTGCTGCCCTGGCTCATCATCGGATGACCGATCTGCATCAGGAACTTGCCTTCTTGCGTGAATTTCAGAATTTGATTGTCGTGAAAGTGCGCGCGGTCTTTGCCGCGCCCGTTTCCGCCAATCCACACGTTGCCTTTGTAATCAACGGTGATTCCATGATTCGAATCCGGCCAATCGTAGCCTGGGCCGGGGCCGCCCCAATGGCCGATGAGGTTGCCGTCCTCGTCAAATTCGAGAACTGGCGGAGCCGGAACGCAACATTCTGCCTTGGGCGGCTGTGCGCTCGCGTAGATTTCCATCGGCTCGAACGTATTCGTGCGGTGCACGATCCAAATGTGGTCTTGCGAATCGACGGAAACGCCGACCGACATCCCTTGCACCCAATGACTAGGTAGCGGCTTGGGCCACAGAGGATCTACTTCGAAGCGCGGCGCTTCGACTTCGGCGGCCCGCGTGGCCGCTTTTTTCTCGAGCATGACCGACCCGGCCGCGAGCGCGGCGAGTAGCGCGAGAAAAATCGCTCCCATATAGAAATTGCGTTTCATAATCCCCTCCTACGCCTTTCGCCGTTTCGCCGATGATCCCGAACCAGGCCCCCGCCCTTTGCGCTGGTGTTGGTTATCGATTTTCGGGCAGGCGGAGATTCTAAATTATTTGGGGAGATACACAAGCATTAGGTGAGGACAGCAGGGGCAGGTGTGCCTTGGTGCCATTTAGCAACAGGTTCGCGCTAGAATGCCTCTTCCTTTTTGAGCCCATTCGGTCGGAGGAGCAGAGCGCATGAGGAATTTCTGGAGCACCATTCGGGGGCTTGTAGGAAGCGCGGCAGCCGCCGCGCTTTTCTCGCTGGTTGTGGTGGCTGGGCCCGCCTTGCCGCAACAGAGGGCGCCGCGCGATCCGGCAGAGCCGCGTCCGGGAAAGTCGCAGGTGAAGAACCTGCCGTCGCCGGGCGGCGCGATTGCTCGCCAGAGCATCGACGAAAAATCCATGCGTGCGTTGATCCACAACCTGGTGAGCTGCGGAACACGGCTCACGCTTTCCTCGTGGACGGACCCGAAGCGCGGCATTGGCTGCGGGCGCGATTTCGTGGCTGCACGTTTGAACGACATTGCCAAGGACTCCGGTGGAAAATTGCAAATCGTTGTCGACAAGTTCGAATCCAAATCAGAGCGGACCGGCCCAAACCCGGTGCATCTGGAAAACGTGTACGCGATTTTGCCGGGATCGGATCCGGCTCTGGCCAAAACGGTCCTCATCGTTGTGGGCGACATGGACTCGCGGCCGTCCAACGTGATGGATCCCGAAGCCGATGCGCCTGGGGCGGACGACGACGGCTCAGGCACGGCCGTCAGCGTGGAATGCGCGCGGCTGTTGAGCAAGGCCGCCGCTAGCGGCCGCGCGAAGTTTCGCGCAACGCTTCTCTTCGGCGTGCTCTCCGGCGAGGAGCAAGGACTGCTCGGCGCCTACCGCCTCCTCGAGTGGACCAAGGAGCAGGGCTACACCGTGGGCGCAATGCTGGATAACGACATTGTGGGCGCCGATCCCGCGCCGGGCGGGCCGCATCGCGTGCGCGTGTTTTCCGGAAATGGCGAGATTGAGGATTGCGATTCGCCTGCGCGCGAACTCGCTCGCGCCATCGAAGAGATCGATGGGCCTAACGCCATTCGCATGATCTTCCGCCAGGACCGCTACGGACGCGGCGGCGACCATTTTCCGTTTTATAAAGCGGGACTGCCCGCAGTACGATTTACCGAGCCGCTCGAGAATTACAACCACCAGCACCAAACGCCGCGCACGGAAAACGGAATCGAGTACGGAGACTTGGAGAAGTATCTGAACTACACGTTCATGGGCAATGTCGCGCGCGACAATGCGGAAGTGCTGCGGCAACTCGGCATGGCTCCCGCGCCGCCGACCAGCGCGCGGCTGAGAGGCGCGGTCACGCCGGACGCCAAAGTTTCCTGGGACGCGCAGGAGGACACGGAGCGCGCGGGTTTCGAAGTTTTATGGCGTGAAACGACTGACCCGCGCTGGCACGTCTATGAAGTTGTGACCGAACCGGGCGAGGCGGTCTTGAAGGGCGTCTCCACCGACAATCACTTTTTTGCGGTGCGCGCGGTCGGCAAGAACGGCGCGCGGTCGATTGCTGCGCCTGCGGAAACGGAGCGCCGTGCGCCTCCAGGCCCGTCCAAGAGTAGTCCGTAGTCAGGCCTAGCGAGCCTCCGAGCTATTTGCGACGAGGCCTTTTGGACTGCGGCAGCCTGGCTGCCGTTTTTTTTCGCTGCAACGGCGGAAAGAAGCCATCGGATACGCGGAGGATTCGAAGGGAGCATAAGGGGATGCGAAAAGTCGTTTCATTGGTTGCTCGAGTGATTCTTGTTTCGTTTGCGTCGGCGGGATGGACAGCAGCGCAGGCCCCCGCGCCTGCGACTCCAGAGCGGAGCGCGCGAGCGCCCGAAGCGAGAAGCGAGGAAAAATGCGAACCCGCTACCTACAAGGAAGAATCGTCGGTAACCGATCATTCTATTCGCGTCGGTGGCCAGACGATTTCCTACAAGGCGACTGCCAGCACCACTCTGCTGAAGAACGACAAAGGCGATCCTACCGGCCTGATGTATTCCGTGGCGTATACGAAGACCGACGTGAAAGACCTCAGCACGCGCCCAGTGTCGTTCCTCTACAACGGCGGGCCCGGTTCCGCGACGATGTGGCTGCACATGGGCGCGTTCGGGCCGCGCCGCGTCTACACCGTGAACGGAGCCTTCACGCCTCCCGCGCCCTATAAGCTCGTCGACAACGCCGAAACTCTGCTGGACAAAAGCGACCTCGTCTTCATCGACGCCATGGGGACCGGCTACAGCCATGCGGTGTGCAAAGCGCAAGACAAGGATTTCTTCGGAATCGACGAAGACCTCGAAGCCTTCGGGCAATTCATTGTGACCTATCTCTCCCGCAACGACCGCTGGAATTCACCGAAGTTTTTGATCGGCGAAAGCTATGGCACGTTTCGCTCCGCCGCTCTGGGAAATTATCTGCAATCGCGCGATACCGTGCACCTCAACGGCATCGTGCTGATTTCTTCCGTGCTCGATTTGTCCTCGATCACCTTCAGTCCGGGAGACGACCGGCCCTACGTTTTCTACCTGCCGAGTTACGCCGCGGTCGCCTGGTACCACAAAGTGCTCCAGAGCCGTCCCGCCGATGTCGTGTCGTTCGTCGAGGAGGCGCGGAAATACGCGCAAGGCGACTACGCGGCCGCGCTCTACAAGGGCGCGACGCTTTCCGCCGCTGACAAAGCTGCGGTGGCAAAGCGGGTCTCGTATTTCACGGGCCTATCCGAGGATTATCTGAGGAAGGCGGACCTGCGCGTGGACCTCAGCCAGTTCCGCGCCGAGCTGCAGCGCAAAGAAGGCCTGACCACCGGCCGCATCGACGCCCGTTTCTCCGGCTACACCTACGATTTGCTGGAAGAAAACGCCCAGGGCGATCCCGAAGGCCCGGCCGTGGGCGGCGCCTTCACCGCGCTGATCAATGCCTACAATCACGATGAACTGAAATTCGGGAAGGACAAGGTGTATCACAATTCCGCAAACGCGTTCGGGAGCTGGAACTGGACGCGCCACGAGCCGCGGCGATCCGGCTTTCCTGGCGCGCCCAATGTGGATCGGGACCTGGCGCAAGCCATGATCACGAACCCCAAACTATTAGTCCAAGTGGAGAACGGTTATTACGACCTCGCCACGCCCTTCTTCGCTACCGAGCACACCATGGAGCACCTCGGCCTGCCCGAAGCTCTACAAAAGAACATCAAGCTCGATTACTACACCGCCGGCCACATGATGTACTTGCACGACGAAGACCGCGTGAACCTGCACAACCAAATCGCCACCTTCATCGACCGCGCCACGCAACCCTAGCAGCACATGGCTCCAAGAAGAGGCGGAAATTCCTGTTGAAGCAGCTGAAGAGAGAACAGGCGACGCTGATGTCCATTTACGAAGAGCCCGGCCACAAGTTTCACGAAGCGGCTGGATGGTGGGCTTGATGATCGATCCGCTTCGAACGGAAATCCGCTACGAACCGGGACTTGGAGCAGAGTCTGAAGAGAAGAGCGCGGGCGCTTTATCCTTCGGTGTCCTCGGAAGGATTGCCGAAATGAGATTTTCGCAGTCGGCGCGAAGCGGAGCTCCAGTCCTGAGCAGAGAGCGAAGCGCAAATTAACGCGAGAGGGAGCCACCTTCCCGAGCCGGTGGCGTCCTTCGTGGCTATCTATCTTATCGTCATGAACTGGGGCTTGGCGGGAGCGCTCCAGACCACTTTCCCTTTTTCGTCGTAAAACTGGAGCGATGCCTGGCCGGGGATCAGCGGCATTTTATAGAGCCGCGGAGAGCGGCCATTCTGATCCGCGGCAGCCAGGTTCGGAGTGATGCTGAACCGAGCGTACACGTGCCCTTCTGGGTCCTTGAGCACGAAATCCTGAGCCTCGATCGTGCGCGCGTGGAGGACATCGGGCTCGATGCGGTCCGGCCGCGCTGCGGCCGTGACACGCCGAGCGTGCCTTGTGCTCAGCACTAACATGGAAACAACGAACAACAGCGCGATTGCGCTGGCGGACTTCCAGCGACGGTTTGCGGATTCGAGCTTCTCCATGCGGGCAGTCAAGGTCTGAATCTCTACGGGCGAAGAATTCATAGACACCTCCTGGAATTGGGCAGGGCAAGCTCTGTGGATTGGACGAGCGGGCAAGTTTCAACGTGAGCACGAGAATGTATGTAGATACTCGCCAACGCCGTGAGCACAGCCTATGCTAGTGCTATCCCTCGGGGCTCTCAAGCCCCTTTACGGAGGAAAACATGCCTTCACGTTTTTTGCGGCTAGGCGTTACCGGAGTGTTGGCGGCGGCGCTTGTCTCGAGCCCCGTATTTTCCCAAGGCAACAGCCAAGGCCACGGCAAAGGAAAGGGCCACAACAAGCGTCAGGACCGCGACGATCAGGGAGAAAGCGCCAAGTATTATTTTAGAGAGCGCGACCGTGAAATCATTACGCGCTATTATTCGAATCGCGGTTCGAACCTGCCACCGGGCCTGGCCAAGCGCGGGGGGAATTTGCCGCCAGGGCTCGAGAGGCAATTGGAGCGCAACGGCACCCTGCCACCGGGCCTGGCCAAGCGCATCGAGCCCTGTCCTGTTGAACTCGAGCGACAACTGCCGCCGCTTCCCCCGGATTACCGGCGCGCGGTGATCGGCGCGCACATTGTCATCTTGAATCGAAATACCAACGTGATTGTGGATGTGATGAAGGACGTGGTTCGGTAACGGCTGACTGGTGTTGCCGGACGAGCATTCCTAGACGTCCGGGAGTGCGGCGACGCCAGCGTTTACCTTCAGCGAGGATCCCTCGCTTCCCCCCCAGCGAGCCAAAACCGGGCGCGCCGGGGACCCCGGTTCGCTCGGGATGGCACCGGGCGGCGTGACCAGCGGGCCTTTACAAAGCAAGAGAAGCGCACGGGTCTGGCTTCGGCGAGAAGCCTCAGCCTAACGAAGACGCGCCACTACAAGTTCAGGGAGCCAGAAAAGGAGACGCGGGCTTTGCCGGATTCGGCGCGCTCGACGCGGCCGATTCGGAAGAATTTCTCGCGGCGCTTCTTGAGGTCGGCCTCGACGGACTTCACAAACTTCGGCGGCACCACCAGGATCATTCCCACGCCCACATTGAAAGACTGCAGCAACTCGTCGGTGTCAATCTTCCCGAGTCTGGCGAGATATTTGAAGATTGCCGGCACGGGCCAGGAGGCCAGATCGATTTCGGCTTTGACGCCGCTCGGCAGCACGCGCGGCAAATTTCCGGGAATGCCGCCGCCGGTGATGTGCGCGAGGGCGGAAACCCAGCCTTTCGCAACGATGCCTTTCAGCGCCGGGGCGTAGCAGAGATGAGGCTTGAGCAGCTCCGCGCCGATTTTGTTGCCAACCTCCGCCACATAGGTGTCCGGCTTCAGCTTCTCGAGCTCAAAGATCAGCTTGCGCGCAAGCGAATAGCCGTTGGTGTGGAGACCGGCGGAAGGCAAAGCGAGCAACGCGTCGCCGGGCTGGACACTTTTGCCAGTGAGCAATCTCTTGCGGTCGACGACGCCCACGATGAAGCCCGCCAGATCATATTCCCCGGGCGGATAAAAGCCGGGCATTTCCGCCGTTTCACCGCCGATGAGCGCGCAGCCGGCTTTGCGGCAGGAGCGGCTCATGCCCTCGACAAGCTGCTCGATCACTTGGGGCTCGAGCTTGCCCATGGCCAGATAGTCGAGGAAAAAGAGGGGCTCAGCTCCCTGCACCAGGATGTCGTTGATGCAATGATTGACCAAGTCGCCGCCGACGGTGGAGTGCACGCGCATGGCCATGGCCACTTTGAGTTTCGTGCCTACGCCGTCAGCGCTGGAGACTAGCACCGGCTCTTTCCATTTTTTGTGATCGAGAGCGAAAAGCGCGCCAAAGCTGCCGATGCCACCGAGCACCCCGGGAGTAAACGTGCGGCTGGCATGATGCCGGATGCGCTGCTTGGCTTCATCGGCGGCGGCAATGTTTACACCGGCATCGGCGTATTTCATGGTGGACGTGACCCGTGTTCCGCGAAAGCGCAACGCAACGTCGAAAAAGGGCGTTTAGAAGGCGCCAGGAACAAAATGCCGATCCAAGAACCGGCAAGCACGAAAAAACTAAGAAAATACGAGTCTCAAGACCCCCATCTGTAAATTAAGAACCTGAAGAGCGCCGAGTCTTCGCGGTCAGAAGCGGAACGCCCCGACAAGGTCAGGGTAGACGCCAGGCGCGAAAGACTCGCAACGGCAAAACACGAGTCTAAAGACTCGCCACTACAGAAACCACGCGCCGGACAGGGAACCGCGCGACTTGCAAAGTATAGCTTAACCAGATTGGGTTTTTCTCAGAACGTGCGGAAAATCCGCTTCCAGCGCACCTCGCCGGGATGCAAGATCGCGTTCGCATAGGCGAAGAAGCGCTCGCGAAACTGCCCCGGCTCCCAGGCTTCCGGCGAAACGTCGAGGGACATGTAGATCATCACCGGCGTGCCGATGATGTCGTTGCGCGGGACACAGCCCCAGAAACGGCTGTCATATGAATTGGCGCGATTATCGCCCATGACGAAGTAGCAGTCGGCCGGAACTTTGTATGGCATATGCAATTCGTAGGGCTCGGTGGGTCCGGTGGTGTATTTTTCGACCAGGCGCTTGCCGTTGATCCACACGGAACCGTCATGAATGTCGACGGTGTCTCCGGGAAGGCCGATGACGCGCTTCACGTAATCGGGCGTGTCCGGAGCAAAGGGCGGCTTGAAGATGATGACTTGCTGGCGCTTGGGATTGCGCCACAAAGGAATGTGCCAGTTGGTGAAAGGAATGCCGGCGTCGTAGCCGATGCGGCTCATGATGAGATGGTCGCCGATGAGCAGCGTTTTTTCCATGGAACCCGATGGGATGACACGCGCCTGACCGACGGCGCCGTTGATCAGCAGGAACACGAGCCCCACCCAGAACCAGGCGATCACCTCGCGCTGGATTTTCGTTTTCATGGGAACGTTCGCTTCGGATTTCTTCTTTTCTGCTTTTTCCGTTTCAACTTTCACGATGCACCACCACCTGTCCTTCTGCGGATGCGGGTTCCCCATCTATTGTAATCGATGCGCCGGTCCGTTTTCCCTTGGAAGTGGGTTCGCGCACTTCCAATTGCACGAGGTCGGTTGGGTAAACACCCGTATAACAGGACGTGCAAAACCTACTGTCGGTGTCCGCGACGGCCTGTTTGAGCGAAGGAAGAGAGAGGTAGCCAAGCGAATCCGCGCCGAGGAATTTGCAGATTTCCTCGGGAGACTTCGAGGAAGCAATCAATTCCTCGCGCGTGGGCGTGTCCACGCCGTAGTAGCAGGGCGAAATCGTAGGCGGGCAACTGATGCGCACATGGACTTCGGTGGCGCCAGCTTCGCGGACCATGCGCACGATTTTGCGGCTGGTGGTGCCGCGCACGATGGAGTCGTCCACCAGAACAACGCGCTGGCCTTCGATGAGGCTGCGCACCGGGTTGAGCTTGAGCTTAACGCCGAAATTGCGAATCGCTTGCGAAGGCTCGATGAACGTGCGGCCGATGTAGTGATTGCGAATCAGGCCCATGCGAAAAGGAATCTTGGATTCGAGCGCGTAGCCGACGGCGGCGGGAACGCCGGAATCGGGAACGGGGACGACGATATCGGCTTCGACGGGATGCTCGCGCGCGAGCAGGCGGCCAAGCATTTCCCGGCTCTGGTTGACCGAGCGGCCAAAAATAATGCTGTCCGGGCGCGAGAAGTAGACATGCTCGAAAATGCATTGCTGGTGCGGCTTGGCGGGCGCGAAGTGGATCGATTCGATGCCGCATTTGGAGATGCGCACCATTTCGCCGGGCGCAATTTCGCGGACGTACTGCGCGTTGAGCAGATCGAACGCGCAGGTTTCGGATGCCACGAGCCAGGCTTCGAGACCGCCGCGGGTGGTGAGTCTGCCGAGAGCCAGCGGGCGGAAGCCGCGGGGATCGCGCACGGCGTAAATCTCGTCGGTGGTGAGGACCAGGAGGGAGTAGGCGCCTTCGACTTGGTTCAGTGCGTCGCCGAGCGCGCCGGAAAGATTGCGCGCCTGCGAGCGCGCCAGCAGATGCACGATCACTTCGGTGTCGCTGTTGGTCTGGAAAATCGAGCCGCGATGCTCGAGCCGGCGGCGCCATTCGGCGGCGTTGGTGAGGTTGCCGTTGTGGCCGAGCGCGACTTTGCCCTTGTTGCAATCGATCACGATGGGCTGGGCGTTGAGCAGTGCTTTGTCGCCGGCCGTCGAGTAGCGCGTGTGGCCGATGGCGAGAGATCCGGGGAGTTTTGCGAGAACGCTCGGCTGAAAAATCTCTTCGACTTCGCCCATCGCGCGATGGAGCCGGAGTTCGGTGCCGTCGCTTGCGACGATGCCGGCCGATTCCTGGCCGCGATGCTGCAAGGCGTAGAGGCCTAGATAGGCGAGGTTCGCAGCTTCCGGGTGACCGAAAACGCCGAACACGCCACAGTGGTCGTGGAAGTGGTCGTCGACGATGTGTTGCCGGTTCACGAAGTTTTCAAGCCGTGTCCGTTTAAACTCTGTCCCTGTGGGCGGCAGAATTGCCCCAAGCGCTTTAGGCTCGAGGCTAGGCTCTTCATCCTTTCACCAAAGCGCGTTCGAGCGAGTTGGCCCAGGCGTCGGCCAGCGCTTCGACTGGAGAATCGATCACGGTGCGCCCCTTAAGTTCGATGCGAAATACACCCTTGCGCGTGACTTTGCCGATTTCGCGTGCGGCCACGCCGTATTGTCGCGCAATTGCGAGAACGGCCGCAAGGCCATCCGGCGAAACGGAAACGATGGCGCGCGCCCCACGCTCGCTAAACAGTGCGTGTTCGGGGGGTCGAACGTCGCCAAGGGAAACGTTTGCGCCAAGCGGGGGCCGAGCATGCTGCGCCCCTACGACTGAGGAAGAGGCGAAGCAGGATTCGGCGAGAGTGACCGCGAGGCCGCCGTCAGAAATGTCGTGGGCGGACTCGAGGACGCCTTCCGAGGCGAGCGCCACGAGGCAGTCGACCAGCCGCTTTTCGGCCGCGAGGTCGACGGCGGGCGGTTCGCCGGCAACGAGGGCACCAAGCGTTTTGGAATACTCGGAGGAGGAGAATTCGCGAGAAAAAGCCGCAGGGCTATCGCCCTGCGCTACCGTATCTGTATTCGCACCGTCGAGAAGGACGATCACATCGTCCGCGTTGCGGAAGGCGATTTGGAGGACTCGTGCGGGGTTGTCGAGGATGCCGAGCATGCCGATCACGGGCGTGGGGTAAATGGACTTGCCAAGCGTTTCGTTGTAGAAGCTGACGTTTCCCCCGGTAATGGGCGTGCCCAGGGCAGTCGAGGCTTCGGCGATGCCATCGACGGCTTGCGAAAATTGCCACATCACTTCGGGCTTTTCCGGGCTGCCGAAGTTGAGGCAGTTGGTGGCGGCGACGGGACGCGCGCCGCTCGCGGCGACATTGCGCGCAGCCTCGGCGACGGCGTGCATCGCGCCGACGCGCGGATTCAACTGGCACCAGCGGCCGTTTCCGTCGGTCGAGAGCGCGAGAGCGCGCTTGACCTCGTTGGTTTTGGGGTCCTTGACGCGAACGACGGCGGCATCGCTGGCGCCCGGGCCGGCTAGCGTGTTCGTGCGCACCGAAGTGTCGTACTGTTCGGTAATCCAGCGCTTGGAAGCGATCGCGGGGGAAACCAGCAGCTTCAGAAAATTTGGCGTGAGGTCCATGCCTTCGGGCGCGAACTGGAACCAGTCGCTCTCAGATTCCACGCGCGGCGCGGGCGGGGCGATGGGTCGGTTGTAGACCGGACCTTCTTCGGCCAGCGGATGCGCGGGAATTTCGGCGGCCACGCCGCCGTTATTTTTTATGCGCGCCAATCCGCCTTCGGTGACGCGCCCAATTACGACGGCATCGAGGCCCCACTTTTTAAAAACGCCGAGCACTTCCTGCTCGCGGCCTTTTTCCGCGACCAGCAGCATGCGCTCCTGCGATTCGCTCAGCATGATTTCGTACGGCGTCATGCCCGTTTCGCGCTGCGGAACTTTCGCGAGATCGATCTCGATGCCCGTGCCGCCGCGCGAGGCCATTTCCACCGTCGAACAGGTGAGTCCCGCGGCGCCCATGTCCTGAATCGCGACTACCGCGCCGGTTTGCATCGCTTCGAGGCACGCCTCGAGCAGCAGTTTTTCCATGAAGGGATCGCCGACTTGCACGTTGGGGCGCTTTTGCCGGGACTGTTCGGTGAACTCGGCGGAGGCGAGTAGGGATGCGCCGTGAATGCCGTCGCGTCCGGTTTTCGCGCCAACATAAATCACCGGATTGCCCGCGCCTTTGGCTTTGGCGAAAAACAAATCTTGTTTGCGGGCGATGCCGAGGGCCAGCGCGTTGACCAGAGGATTTTGCGAATAGCACGGCTCGAAGGCGACTTCGCCGCCGACGGTGGGCACGCCAAAACAGTTGCCGTAGCCGCCGATGCCGCGAATGACGCCGTCGAGGATGCGGCGGTTGGCCGAGAGCGTCGCTGAGTCGGATGGTGCGTTTCCGAGATGGGGGGCCGCATCGGTTCGACCGCGCTCAGGGTAAAGCTGCGCTACAAAACCGTCGCTGCTAATTGGACCGAAGCGCAGGGAATCGAGGATAGCAATCGGGCGCGCGCCCATGGTGAAAATGTCGCGCAAGATGCCGCCGACGCCGGTGGTGGCTCCCTGAAAGGGCTCGACGTAGCTCGGATGGTTGTGCGATTCAATCTTGAACGCGGCGACCAGGCCGTCGCCAATGTCCACGACACCGGCGTTTTCGCCGGGGCCTTGCACGACGAGCTTGCCGCGCGTCGGCAGGCGCTTGAGGTGCACTTTGCTGGATTTGTAGGAGCAGTGCTCGCTCCACATCACCGAGAAGATGCCGAGTTCGGTGATGTTCGGTTCGCGGCCGAGGATTTGTTTGACGCGGGCGTATTCGTCCGCCGTCAGGCCGTGCTCCGCTGCGATTTCGGGAGTGACGCGAATTTCCGTGGATGCCGTGGCCATTTGCAAGCTTACGCCCATCGCGGCGCAGCATCCCTGCGGCTGCGCTCAGGGTAAAGCTGCGCCCCTACAAATTCAAAAATCGCCGCGGAGAAGGCGGCGTTGCGCGTCATGCGGTGGCCCTCGCGGCGCCAACGAGCGCCTCGACCATCGAGCGGAAAATCACCAGGCCATCGGCAGAACCGAGAGCCAGCTCAGCAGCGCGTTCTGGATGCGGCATCAGGCCCGCGACGTTGCGCCCGCGGTTGCAGATGCCCGCGACGTTGTGCATCGCGCCGTTGGGATTGCCGGCGTGATCGTTCGAGCCCGCTGAAGTGGTGTAGCGGAAAAGGACTTGCCCATTCTTCTCAAGCGCCGCAAGCGTGGCGTCATCTAAGGTCCAGTTGCCGTCCGAATGGGCGATGGGAATCTTAAGGATTTGGCCCTTCGACGCGGCGTTGGTGAACGGCGTGTCAGTTTGCTCGACGCGAATGTAAACGTGTCGGCAGATGAAGCGCAGGCCACTGTTGCGCATCATCGCGCCGGGAAGCAGGCCCGCTTCGCACAAAATCTGGAAGCCGTTGCAGATGCCGAGCACCAGCCCGCCGCTCGCGGCAAATTTCTCGACGGACTTCATCACCGGTGAAAAGCGCGCGATGGCGCCGGTGCGCAGGTAGTCGCCGTAGGAAAATCCGCCGGGCAGGATGAGGGCATCGCAATTCGCGAGGTCTTCCGATTGGTGCCAGATGAATTCCACAGGCTTTCTGAGAATGGTTCCGACAGCGTAATACGCGTCGTGGTCGCAGTTGGAACCGGGAAAAACGACGACTCCAAATTTCATGCGGCGGCAGCCCCCTGTTGCTTTGCGGGAACTCATATTTTAGCACAGCCCACCCTCTCGCCGAATGGCCAAAGAACTGAAGTTAAACTGAAGTTCGCGGAGGCTGTGGATTGTTGTGGATTATTTGCGCCGCCTCGTTTTGCTGCGGGATTTCCTCCGGTTGCTGCGACGGGATGATTTTTTTGGCCCTAGCGCCGCAGCAAGCTCACGGCGTTTCCTGGCCGCCCATCCGGGCTTGTTGACCTGGCGTCCGCGGCCGATGCCTAAGCCGTCGTCCGGAACGTTTTCCGTGATCGTGGAACCGGCCGCGACATAAGCATGATCCCCGATGCGTAGCGGCGCCACCAGAACCGAATCGCTGCCGATGAACACCCCTTTCCCTATCGTCGTGGGATGTTTCTGGAAGCCGTCGTAGTTGCAGGTGATGGTGCCGGCCCCGATGTTGCTCTTCGCTCCTACCTTGGCGTCGCCGAGATAGGTGAGGTGCGGCACTTTCGCGTTTTCGCCGATGACGGCCTTCTTCGTCTCGACAAAGTTGCCGATGCGCCCGCCGGCCTTCACGTGCGTACCCGTGCGCAGACGTGCAAAGGGACCAACCGTTACACCGTTCTCGAGGCGGCTCTCCATCACCCAGGAATGCGTCTCGATCTTCACGTCATCCCCGAGTGCCGAATCCAGGACCACGCTGCCGGTCTTCACGGTGCACCGCGCGCCGAGTTTCGTCTTGCCAAGCAATTGCACGCCCGCTTCAATCACCGTGTCTTCGCCAGCCGTGACCTCGGGATCGATGAGTACGGTTTCCGGGAATTGAATCGTCACGCCCGCGTCCATCAACGCGTTGCGCTTCCATTCGCGGAAGATGCGATCGACTTCGGCGAGGTCTGCGCGCGTGTTGCAGCCAAGAACTTCGCGCGAATCCGCGGCGACCTGCGCAAGAACCGTTTCTCCTTTGGCGCTCATCACGGCAATCGCATCGGTCAAATACAGTTCGCGGTGCTTGTTGTTGGGCTTGACTTGGGCGAGCGCCGGCCAAAGGCTTTCGATCGTGAAGCAATAAATCGCGGAATTGATTTCGTTGATGTCGCGCTGCTCGTCGGTGAGTTGCGATTCCTCGATGATGGCCGAAACCGCCGTCTCGGATTTGCGAACGATGCGCCCATAACCGGAAGGATCGGCGACCACCGCCGAAAGAATCGTTGCTGCGGCATGGCCGTTGCGATGCGTGGTGATCAGCGCCCGCAAAGTGTCGGTTCGAACCAGTGGAGCGTCGCCGGGCAGCACCAGCGCGAATTTCGCGCGCCCGATCGCGCGCCTGGCCACTTGCACGGCGTGTCCGGTGCCGTTCTGCGGCTGCTGTAACACGGTGACAGCCCCGAACGGTTCGACCACGGCGGCCACTTGCTCCGCCTGGTGCCCGACGACGACTACCGTCTCGCGGGCTTTCAACGCTTCGCACGATCGCACGACGTGCTCCACCAGCGTGCGCCCGCCGGCCGGATGCAGAACTTTCGCGAGACTGGACTTGAGGCGCGTGCCTTTTCCCGCGGCGAGGATAATAACGGCTAGGTCATTGTTAGACATGGTTAGCAGCCCATTCTGCTGGAGCCGGACGCTTTTCGCAATCAGGGGGTTGCCGGGAGGCCGTTAAAGGTTAATCGCCCGGGGCGGCCGGGACCTGGGCGAGGACGCTCTGAGGGAGTTCTTCCTCGACGCGCACCGCTTCGCCCGTGGCCGTAGTAATTGTCCAGAGCGCTGGGTCGGACAGCAGTCGGCTCACAAGTTGGGTATGAAGAGAATGGCCGGCTTTATGGGCCTCGACCCTGGCCAGCAGCGGCAAGCCCGCCAAAGCCAGGTCGCCAATCAGGTCTAGCGCCTTGTGACGGACAAACTCGTCAGGGAAGCGCAGGGGACCGTTCATAATGCCGCCCCGCGTCAGGACGATGGCGTTTTCGAGCGAGCCGCCCCTGATCAGGCCCATAGCGCGCAACGGCTCGATATCGCGCTCGAAGCAGAACGTGCGCGCCCGCGCCAGAAGATGGCGGAACGTATCCGGCCCAACCACCATTTCCACTTCCTGCTGGCCCACCAGCGGGTGAGGGAAATCCACATAGCAGCGGACGCGGAACTCGTCTGCAGGGTAGATGCCGATGCGCCGGTCGCCTTCACAAACTTCCAGCGGTTTCAGCACCTTCAGGTAGCGCCGCTTGCGGCGCAGCTTGCGCACGCCTGACTGTTCCAGCATTTGCATGAACGGCTCGGCGGAGCCGTCCAGGATGGGCAGTTCAATAGCATCAATGTCGATATAGACATTGTCGATGCCGCAGGAATAGATGGCTGCGAGGAGATGCTCGGTCGTGGACAGTAGCACGCCCTGCTTCATCAGGCTCGTGGCGTAGCTCACACGCGCGACATTGCGCCCCTGAGCCTCGATCGGGAAGTTGTCGAGGTCCACGCGGCGAAACACAATGCCCGTCTCGGCCGGCGCAGGAACAAGGCGGAGCGACCCGTGCACACCAGTGTGCAGGCCCACACCCTCCGCCGAGGATTCTCTGGCTATCGTTGTTTGGAGCATGCCCCTGCCTACTACTTTAGCATTTTGTGGACCAAGCTGTTCCAAGATTGTGCTTTATTATCAACATCTTACGATGACATCCCCGGTGTGGGATAAGCTTCTTGTGGTAATTTAGCAACAATCACGCTCATTCTTCGTGGTAATCCGATGCGCTCTTAAATAACGGTTGTCTTTGCCCAGCTTCCTTTTTGTTTGTTGGCGCGTCCGAACCTTTTGCAGTGTTATACTTAAACTTCGCATTCGCAGTCCCTAAGGACGGGGCATGAATCGAGCGGCACGGATCGGCATTTTTTCTTTATCCGTATTGATCTTCTGTTATGCGGGGATAGGACACGTCCTTGGCCGGACCTCGGACGACAAGGCCTACAAATCGTTGACCGTGTACGGCGAAGTTTTGCAGAAGATTCAGCAAGATTATGTGGACGACCCCAACATGCGCACGGTGACGGCTGGCGCGCTGCACGGCTTGCTGGAATCGCTCGACCCGCAGTCGAGCTACCTGACACCGCGCGAATACGAGGAATACAAAAAGAAGGTCGCCAACCCCGGCACCGGCGAGACGGGGCTGACACTCAGCAAGCGCTATGGCTACATCATCGTGCTTTCGGTTCTGCCCGATAGCCCAGGCATCAAAGCCGGGATTCGCAGCGGCGACCTCCTGGAAGCGATTGGCGGATTCACCACCCGCGACATGTCCGTGGGCCAGGCCATGAATCTCTTAAACGGCCAGCCAGGTGCAGGAATTAAGGTCTCCATAATCAGGCGCGGCAAAGCGGGCACCCCAGACGAAGTCGAGCTTGTGCGTGAAAAGCTCGGGACCCCGAAACTCATCGTTCAAAAGGTTGAACCAGACATTCTTGTGCTGCGCTTCCCCTCGCTCGACCCAGGCCGCGCCGAAGAAGTGCGGTCCCGCTTGCTGGAGGCTGAAAAACAGGGCATACACAAAGTGATTTTGGACCTGCGCGAATGCGGCCGCGGACCAGTCTCGGAAGCGATTGCCATCGCGCGTTTCTTCATTCCATCAGGCACATTAGCGACGCTGCGAGGCCAAACGGTTTCGGCCCAAAGCTTCTCCGCCGACCCCAAACAGGTCATTTGGAAGAATCCCGTTTCCGTGCTTATGGACACCACCACTTCAGGCGCAGCGGAAGTGCTGGCCTCGGCGATGGAAGCCAATCATCGCGGCGACGTTGTGGGCGAGCGCACCTTCGGCCTCGCCTCCGAACAAAAACTGATTACCTTGGATGACGGCTCGGCACTGATTCTGACCGTGGCGAATTACTACAACGCCGACGGCAAATCCATCCTGGAAGAAGGCGTGACGCCCACCGAAGTTGTGCGTGCCGATGCGCAGGATGACTCCGGAGATGAGGATGCGGCTGCGACGCCGGAAGAGCAGAAGGAGCCCGGACTTGGCCCGCGCCCGCTTTCGCCGGAGGATCCCATCTTCCACCGCGCGCTCGACCTGCTGAAAGCGCCGGCCCCCGCGAAAAAGGCTGCCTAGTATTACCCTGAGCAAAGCTCGAGCTTCTGCCAAGCCGAGGTTGTTGCCTGGCCGGAGTTGTGGCGGATTCTCGCTAATCCCGCTCGTTGTTTTCCTCGCCGCGTTCTCGCTGGCTTCTGGTTGCAAGAAAGCGTCGCCGCCTGAGCGTCTGACCCCTGCAAAGATTCACGCGATCACAAGAGAACTTTCTGAGGCGGCGCACGCCGCTGCACCAAAAGGAACGCAGATTCATCTGGCGCTGGAGGCATCCGCAGGGAATCCTGAAGCCGCAGATCGTCTGGACATCACCTTGCCCAAGGGCGAAGCCGACTCCGTGGCACAATCGGAAACCGCGAGAATTCAGCAGGCTCTCGGAAGCGTCGCTACGCGGCATGGGTTCACCGAAGCACCTTCCGAGAGCCGCGAAGGAATTCTCTTTTTTTATCTGAGGGGTGGCACGCGAACGCACCAGGTGCACATCCATCTCCGCATGGCTGCGGCGGAGCAAGCGCGAAGTTCTTCTCCGCAACCAAACGGCGCGAAGCTCGCCATTATTCTGGACGACTTGGGAAGCGACCGCCGCGCAGCCGAGGAGATTTTCGATTTGCCGTACCCGCTCACCGTCTCCGTGTTGCCGAATCACGAGCACTCCCGGGAAATTGCCGAAGAAGCCGAGAGCCGCGGCTACCAGGTCATGTTGCACTTACCCATGCAGGCCGTGGCGAGCGAAAAACGGGAGGCGCAAGAACTGCGGCCGGGAATGCGCGCAGGCGAAGTGTCAAAGCTTGTACACCAATTTCTTGCGAACGTTCCCGGTGCGGTGGGAGTGAACAACCATCAAGGCTCCGAGGCCACTTCGAATCCTCGATTGATGCGGGAGCTGATGCCGGTACTCCGCGATCACCATCTGTTTTACATCGACAGCCGCACGACAGCGGCGACGGTGGCCTACCAAACAGCGCAAAGTTCGCGCGTTCCTTCTGCCTTTCGCAACGTCCCGTTTCTTGATGACGTTGAGCAGGTAGAAGCCGTGCGCAAGCAGTTGGAGTTAGCCCTACGCGGTGCACGTGAAAAAGGTGAGGCGGTCGCCATCGGCCATCCTCATCCGGCAACGCTTCAGGCGCTGCGCGAAGTTCTGCCGGAGGCGCAGTCCGAAGGGGTGCAACTGGCCTTCGCGTCAGAACTGGTCCATTAAACGCGCGGCGTGATCTGGCCAGCCGCTGGTTTACCGCTTTTTTGCAGGAAAAAGAAGGTGAATCACCAGGGCGGAGACGCTTAACGTCAAGAAGCCGAAGACACTTCCCTCCGGCCCTACGGCTCCGCCGGTCAACCAAGTCCCTCCGTGGAGCGCGGCACTCGAGAGATGATGGTCAAATACGAAGCCGCTGTCAGGAACCGAGTAGAGGAAGGTTTCGCCAAAGTCAAAGGTCGCATGCCACCCTACAGCCAGCCAAAGATTCCCCGTGCGCCGCAGGGCGAACGCAAACACCAGGCCCGTGACCGCGACATTGGCCGCACCCACAATCCCCTCGCCGGGGTTTCTCAGGTGAGCGGCCCCAAACACGAGAGACAGGCAAAGCGCGGCAGGCCAGAACCCCATCCCTCGCGCGAGAGTGTATTGCGTATATCCGCGAAATAAGAATTCCTCTGACAATCCGACAAGAACAAACGCCAGCGCCCACAATCCCCCCCAAGCCAGAAGGCCCGCTCCGTGAAGCACGAGCATTCCGAACGAGTATCCGCCAAACGCCGCGATCAACCCGACGAGCAGGCTCACTTCCCCCAGACCAAGAAGTGTTCCTTCCCAGAAGGATTTCCCGAAGGCTTGGCGCAAGGGGAGGCCGTAAACTCCGGCGGGGCGCCGCTCGAGTCGCGCCATCAGCACGGCCGCAGCATAAGCCGACACAAAGCTCACCAGTTCTTCGAGCGCTACAGCCTGTGGCGACCGCAGGTTACCCCGGAATCCTCCCGCTAGTGCGGCGATTGCCCCCAGAGCATAGTCGATCATCAACAAAAATGCGGCGTAGAGCAACAGGCTCCATGCGACGCGCAGTCCATCCGGCCCGAGAAAGATTTTTGTGAGAGGCCCTTCCGGCGGCCCAGCTTGGAAGTCAGGAGGTGCAGGAGGTTCGGGAGAAGGTTCGGTCGTCAAATGAACCTCGAGAATAGGCACGGGATCTGGGCTCCGAGCAATTTCAAGCCAACACGGCCTCTCGCAAGGTGGCTCGAAACAAAACCGCAAGCGCCCTCCGATTCTATCTTAGTCGGCAGGTTTTCTGAGGATTTCCGCAAACGGGGAACGTTCCTGTGCCACTTTCGTTACCGACGGAGGGGGATCTCCGCGGCCCCGAGAATCTTAAGATTGTTTTTTTCTTGCACGAAGGCAACCGCCTTTAGGTTCTCAGTCTTCCATTCACTGCGAATGGGCAGGGGGGCCTGACCGGCAAAAGAAACGTCACGATCCGGCTTAGCCTCGCCAATCTTGCGCATCGAGCGCACCACAGCAGCATGGCTCAACTCGTGCCCAGCGTTCTCCCCGCGCGTCACCGAAGAGCGCAAGCCCGTTTCTGTAATCGCCAGCCACACTTCCGCTCCGCCGCCTTTGGGCGACGGAATAAGCTTCCCCACCTGCACGAAAAAATCCTCTTTCCCGCGCTTATCTGCGGCCCCTTGGCGCAAGGTCACGGGAACCTTGGCCTGCCGCGCAGCTGCGGCAATCGACTCAAGAGCTTGTTGCGCCCGCCCTCCGGAAAACTCCACGCTCCCGTCCACTACCATTTGCGGTGTATACGGATTGCGGTTCCCAAGCACTGGGGCATAGGCAAATTGCCGGATCGTCCAGTCGTGTGAGGAAAAGGGGTCCTTCCACCCTTGATCGTCCCAGTAATCCACATGCTCCTCCAAGGCGACGATTTGCGCACTGCCCACCCGGCCCACCTCATCCAACTTAGCAAGCAGAGCATCAGCGGGAGGACAGCTCGAGCAGCCTTCCGAGGTAAACAGCTCAACCACTACCGGCGTACCGGTCGCAGGAGAAACCTTGGCGTTTTCTTGGGAGCTGAACGGCTTCATCGCAAACAAGCCGACACTCCCACCTACAGCAACCAATGGCAATAGATACAATCCGCGCCTCATAAAGCCTGCCCCCAATAGTATCGAGCCTTACCGACTATACGATACTTACTCGAGAGAAAGCTTACTTCTGCGAGAGAGCGGAGGAAACGCATCGGGACGGGCTAACCATTATGTTAGAGTAAACAAGTTATGGCGCTCTCTCCGGATCCTGCCCGCAGGTTCGTCGGGGGCCGCTTGGCTCTCGATTTCGTGAACATCGTTCCTTCCAGCGAAGCGCTCGCCTGGGAACAGCTCATTACCTTCCTGCAGTCCGCGCGAATCATAACCCCGGAGCGGGGCGGCGAACTTCTCGCCCTCAACCGCTCCGACTTGCAATCCGCGGAGTCCTTGTTGCGCAAAGCCCAGCGGCTCGGGACCGCCCTGCGTATGGCTTTCGGTGCTCTCCTCGACCGGCAGAAGATCTCCCAGGAATGGGTCGAGCCCGTGAACGAAGTCCTGCGCGTCACCGAAGGGCACGAGGAACTCATTCCGGGGGACCACGATTGGCAAATCGAGTTTGTCGCCCGGGAAGATAGCCTGGATTGGCTGCTCGCTGCCGTGGCCCACTCGGCCGCTGAAATCATTGCCGAAGGCGCCAACGCGCGGCTCCGCCTCTGCGCCAACCCAACTTGCGGGCTTTTCTTCTACGACACTTCCCGCACGCATCGCCGCCGGTGGTGCTCCATGACCGTTTGCGGCAACCGGCGCAAAGTAGCTGTGTTTGCGCGTCGTCACGCTGCTGCCCGCAACACCAAACCCTGAGGCCACGAGAGCCGCAAAGCCGGGACCGTCACTTGACGTACTTGGGCGGCTCCCCCTTCGACCACGGGTCGTAGGCATGGGCGAACACCAGGCGCTCAGCCACCGGCGGGTGCGAGTACAGCCAAAAAGTAACGAACGGCGGCGGATTCGGATCGGACAAATCCAGTTCTCCCAGAGCCTGAAAAGCATGAGCGCCAACTTCGGAGGAATTAGGAATCAAGCCATGCGTGATCTCTAGTCCGTACACGTCGGCGGCATGTTCCTCCATCCGGCTGAACCAGTTGATGGCCGGGGAAGAGAAAAACAGCAGAATCTCCAGCAGCAGCAAGAGCACCGCAAGCGACGCCCAATCTTCCGGCCCCGGAATCTTCCAATCGCGGCCCCAGCGGTCGAGCGCCCAATGCAATCCGCGAAATAAGAGATAGAGTGCAATGAGCAACGCTAGGGCTCCCGCCAGGAAGCCTTTCCAGACATGCCCAAGAACATAGTGGCCAAGTTCATGGCCCACGACGAAGAGTGTTTCTTCATTCGTGGTCTTTTGAATCAGCGTGTCCCAAATCACGATGCGCTTCGACGCTCCCAAACCGGTCACATAGGCATTGATGGCATTGGTTTTCCTGCTCGCCGCCATCAGGAACATGCGTTCCGGAGGGATCGGCACGCCCGCGCGCTTGGTAAGTTTCTCAATCGAAGCGACCAAATCGGGATGCTGCGCGCTGAGCGGTTCGAATTTGTTAAACAGCGGATCAATCACTAAAGGCATGATCACGATGATGACCAGCAGAATGGCGGCCGCGGGAAACCAAAACAGCAACCACCAGCGCCGCGGGCTGAACCGCATGACCGCGAACAAAATGAGCACGAAGATAATCCCAAAAACGATGCTCACCAGCTCTTCCTTGGTCCAGTCCCAGAGCCACGAGCCCCAGCCTTCAACCGATTGCTCGTAGTCGAGGGAGAGGTGATGCCAATACAGTCGCACGGGAAGACCCAGCACATCGACCAGCAGGAGAAGCAGCGGAACAAAAACCAATCCCTGGATCCAGCGCTTGGCGCTGGCGTTTTCGGCGATTTCGCGAAGGCGCGCGGCAATTCCCAATCGAAGAATCAGAAAAAGGAAAACGACGCCCAGAAGGTAGGAGAGAAAATACAAGGTATAGCCCGCGCGCGAATACGCTACCGCCTTCTTATATTTTTCATGGGAGAGAGTGTATTGTTCCGTCTTTGTTTGTTCCGGACTGTTCGTGACGAGCGGGGAAATCTCCGTTCGAGGCGGAAGCTGCGCGGCCGACCGGGCTGTGCTGCTCTGAGCCAGTGAAGCAGGTTGTGATTGCGCCAGGCCGGACGCCACCGCGGGCAAAAGAAAAAGAGTCGGAGTGGAGATCAGTAGCGCGAGACGCTGCCAAGAATTCCATGGCCTCATAAAAAGGCCCTAAAATTTATCTGAACCCGTTTTCCGCACATAGAAACTGTCTGAGCCAATCGCGCCACGACTATGCAGCACAGCCTTCCCGAGTGTCAGACTTCATCCCCTAGGTTGGACGGAGCAGATCGCGAGAACGTTTCTATTCCTTAAACGCGCGCGATGGGAACTACGGTGTGGTTTTGGGATGCGCCGTCTTCAGGCAGTAATTGCGCACCGCGCCGCTGGTCGCCACGCCAATGTGGATGAAGGACGTCCAACGTTCCAGCTTGTGGTGGCCATAGCGATGGAAGAGATAAGAGGCTCCGATGGAGGAGCCGGTCGTTGCCGCTTCTACACTCGCGAACGCGGCATGATTGTCCACCACCTCGTTAGTAAGAAAAATTTCCTGTCTGCCGCGCCTCCGCATGTTCAGAGTTGAAAAATAATCGAGCGTACGCGCTGCTGCCACGCCCGCGAACAGCCCGGTATTTTCCTTGTCCCGGAAGGGGTGTACGGGCGGAATATTCTCTTCCTTCTGCAGGCTGATCTTGGCCGCGTTTTCCGAGACACTCGATGACTCCCGCTTTGTTGGGTCCTGCGCGTAGGAGGTCTTCGGCCCGCAACATGCCGCAGTCAGCATCACACTGAGCACTCTGAGCTTCCACATTTCCGTCCCGCCTGGTCGAATTCCTTTCTCCGTGACTGCCGTATTATCGCAGCTAGTGCGACTTTTCTCCTCGGAAAAACACGGGTGCCCTTCTGTTGGCGCATTCGCAACGCTTTTCGACTAGAGGTTGTCGTGGCAGTTCAGCGGCGGTATCCTGAAAATTGAATCGATTGAGGATTTCCTAAGGAGTGGCCTATGCCCCGCCCCCTACTGCTTGGCTCTCTCTTCGCAGCTCTCCTGGCTTGGGTGTTCGTCCCGGTTTGCTTTTCCCAGTCGCAAGATTCTCAATCTGTTTCGGAAGCCGCGCGCCGCGCTCGCGAAAAGAAAAAGGATGCCGCCAAGCCCGCCAAGGTGATCACCGACGAAACCCTGGACGTGAAAAAGGGTGACGTGCAAAGCGCCGTGGCCGAAGAAGACAAGATACCTGGGGCTCCCGATACAAAGGCGCAAGCGGCGGCCGGCTCGGCCACACCGAATGCCGCAACGCAGGCGGGGAAGGACGAAAAATTAAAGAAGGAAGTGGCGGCGGTCAAAGAGCAGCTCAAGGAAACGCTGGGCGATCTCGACCTTCTCCAGCGCGAAAACAAGCTCGACCAAGATGAATATTATTCGAAACCGAACTACGCGAGCGACACCGCGGGAAAACACAAGCTCGACGAGGAGCAGCAGCAGATCAGCAACAAACGTCAGGAAGTCGAGCGTCTGAAGGCCAAGCTCGCCGACTTGCAAAGGTCCCTCGCCGAATCTTCGTCCTCTCCCTCCCAACCTTAGCCCGTCAGTCGATTCCGTGAATGCGCAAGCTCACCAGCTTGTCGATGGTCAAATCCTTCATGCCGCGGGACTGCAGCTTGCTGATGTACTCGGGCGTGACTCCGTGAATCCGCATGGCAATGAGTTGGTCCGGCTCGGGATGGGAATAGCCGAGCTTCTGCACGGCAGAGATGAAATCCGGTGATACCCCGTGAATCCGAAAAGCGATCAGCTTGTCCAGTTCCACGTGGTCGTAGCCGCATTTTTTCAATTCCGCCATCCATTCCGGTGAGGCTCCGTGAATGCGCATGGCGATCAGTTTGTCGGGTTCCGGATCGTAGCCGGCCTGGCGGACGCTTCTGACCATTTCCGGTGAAACGCCATGGATGCGAAACGCAATCAGCTTGTCGCTGTCTGTGACCGGGAGTCCCGCAGCGCGAAGATCGGAAACCAATTGCGGTGACACGCCGTGAATCCGGAAGGCCATCAGTTTGTCGCTATCGGACGTATTCACTCCGGAAGAGCGAATCTGATCGATGAATTCCGGTGTCACGCCGTGAATCCGGAAGGCCATCAGTTTGTCTGTATCCAGCCCCGGTACATTCCTTGCCTTAATTTCCCGAGCGAACTTCAGGCTCACGTCGTGAATCGCCATGGCCCACTGTTTTTCTCCGTCGATCCCGTCGAAACCTAAGGCCTTCATCTCCTGCACGTATTTCGGATCGGAGATGAAATGGAAAACTCCCGCGCCGTCGCCATCCTTAACGAAACCCTCGCACTCAAATCGGCCGGCGTCCCGGGTGATCGTGAAATTCACATCCTGGCGGCCCGGTTTCGAGAGATCCAGACCGGTGAGCTCTTTCACCTCCCAGTCTGTGCTGGAGTGAAAGTGATGCCCGCCGTGCGAATCCATGATCGAAACTTCCACTTTTCCCGGCTCATCCGAGCGGTGAATCGTCCAGTCACCGCTCTGTGTTTGCCCACGCAAGGCCGTAGCCAGCCCGAACGCCGCGCCGCCAACAATCAGAATCAGTCCCATCACTCGATTGAAATTCATGGCCCTTCTCCTGTTTCCTACAAACGCCTAAATAACGCCTGCCTGTTTGAGAGCGAGCAATTTGTCGAGCGTCAGGTTTTGAAACCCGTGCTTGCGCGCCTTCTCGATGAATTCGGGCGTAATCCCTTGCACCTTCGCGCCAATGAGTTCTTCCACCCCCAGCTTGAAACCCAGGTCTTGCATGGACTTTACATATTCGGGAGTGATGCCCTGCACCTTCATCCCGATAAGGTTGTCCACGTCGGGCTTTAAGCCTGTGGCCTGCAGGCCGCGAACGTACTCCGGCGTGATCCCTTGCACTTTCATCCCGATGAGGTCATCCGCATCGGTCTTCAGACCCAGCGCGTCGATTTCGGTCACATATTGAGGAGTGATTCCTTGTACTTTCATTCCGATGAGATTTTCCGGGTCCGCCTGGAGACCAAGTTCACGCATTTCCCTTGCATATTGTGGCGTGATTCCCTGCACTTTCATCCCGATCAATTCATCGATGCCAAGGTTCGGAGCGATGCTGCGCATTTCGCGAATGTACTCCGGCGTGATGCCCTGCACGCGCATGCCGATGAACGCTTCTACCGTGGGCTTCATCCCCAAATCGTGGATTTGCTTGACGTAGGCCGGCGTCACGCCCTGAATCTTCATGGCGATCAATTCGTCGGCGGAGAGGTTCTTGAATCCCGCTGTCTCCATCGCGTCGAGATAGGACTCTTTGTTTGCCGTTTGGCGCTGTTCTTTGTCCTTATCCTTGTCTTTGTCGGCCTGTTCGGTTGAAGCAGAGCTCCTTGTGTAGGTCGAAGCCTTAGCCGGCCGCACTACGATCACCCTGCGGCTTCCTTGTTCCTGCGCATGATTTGCGTTTGCCTTACCCCCCAGCGCGGCATGCGCTACACCAAGAAACGCATGGCCTGCCAGCAGCGCTCCCGCCAGGCACGCCACGGCCACAGCCATGCCCGCCATGCGGAATCTTCCCGCGGCTCCCTCCAGACCGAGCAGCCGCACGACGCGCTCGGAAAGCGGGCCGCGATTTGCCGCCATCAACAAAGAGGGCGCCGTGCGCCACTCCTCCATCAGCGCGAGTGCGCGCGCGTAGTTTACGGCGTCGCCGCAAACCGAAACGGCTTCGTCGTCGCAGCAATGTTCGCGCTCCGTACGAACCCGCTGGCTCACCCACCATACCGCCGGGTGGTAAAAGAGCAGCGTCTCGACGCCAATCTGGAAAAGATTCACGAAACAATCCAGCCTGCGAATGTGCGCGAGTTCGTGCGCGATGATCATTTCAATCTGCTCTTCGCTCAGTCCTGTCAGTGCTTGCGCGGGCAACAGCACCATCGGGCGAAACCAACCCAGCACCGCGGGCGCGTCCAACCGCAAGCATTGGCAATAATGGATCACGCGTGCGAGCCCCATTCTTTTCTGTAATACCAGGCATTGCTCGAAAAGTTCCCGCGCCAGCGGTTTAATTTCTCTGCGGCGCATCTTTTCGATCACAAATAACCCTCCCGCCGTCCGCAGACTCAGCAGCAGCACGCCCAGGAACCACACTTCCACGCATACCAAAATCCCCATTGGCTGGCCCGTCGGAATCTCCGGAGGCGGGGCGCTGAGACGCGCCGTGACGGATACGCCTTCGACCGGTTTCACCGCAATGGCGGAAGCTCCCCGCGCCCCGTCCGTGACGGCCGGATCCTCTCGCCCCATCAGGGCCGTGAAGGTGACTACCGGCACCGCCATCATTAGGACCAGCGTGACTACCGCCAGGGCGTAGCGTGGCGTAGCCCGCCGGCAGACCGTGTTCGCCACCGCGAACAGCGCTGCGAGCGCCGCCCCTTGCCAGACGAAGTGGAGCAACGTCCAGCCGAGCGCTTGCAGTAATTCAGGAGAGATTCCCTGCGCCAGGGTTCTCATCGGTGTCTCCTCTCGTACTCATCCAGGAGGCGGCGCAACTCGTCCAACTCTTTCTTGGAGGTTCGCCGGCCTTCGAGGGCATGAAGCATCAAATCACTCGCCGAGCCTTCAAATACCCGCTGCAGCACGTCACCCACCAGCTGGCGCTTGGTTTCTGTGGCGGGCTGACAAGCTTCATAGACGTGCGCGCGCTGGTCTTTGTCTCGGCGCACGAGGCCTTTGGCGGTCATAATCTGCAGGAGCTTCAGCACGGTGGTGTAGCCGAGTTCCTTCTTCTCGCTCAGCGCTTCGTGGACTTCGCGGACCGTCGAGGGCCCGCGCCCCCACAGCACGCGGAGAATTTCCAGTTCCGAAGCGGTGGGCTTTTGCAAGGGTTCCTTGGACATGGCCGGGAGCCTACTACGAAGAGTTTCGTATTGTCAACGAAAATCTTCGTAGTTCCGAAGGCGCCGGCTCTTGTGTCCCGCGGTCAATCCATCGGTGTGGTTTTGTTCACTTGGGCTCAAGAACTAGGGGCAGGCCGTTCTTGGTGTTGCCCACGATGACCACCTTGGCGTTGGAACTGGAGGCCAGCTTCTCCGTGGCTTCGATGCCTTTCCATTCGAGCAATTGCGGGCTGATCCCGGCAGCCACGATCTTCTGGAAGTCGGCGATGCCCTGGGCCTCGATGCGCTTGCGTTCCGCCTCCTGTTTTTCTTTCTGCAGGATGAAGTTCATGCGCAGAGCATCCTGCTCGGCTTGCTGCTTCGCTTCGATCGAACCCTTCAGCATGGCGGGCAGTTGGACATCGCGGAGCAGCACGTTTTCCACAATGACTCCGCGCGGAGAAAGCTGCTTGGTCAGTTCGTCCTGAATCTGCTGCTGGACCAATTCGCGCGCGTTGGTGTAGAGCGCGTTGGCGGTGTGCGCCGAAGTGGACGCGCGAATGGCAGCGCGCAGCGTGGGCTCTATGATCTTGTCCGCGTAATTCTCGCCGATGGATTGATACACCTGCGCCGCCATGTTTTTGTCCAGATGAAAAAGGAGAGAAGTGTCGAGCGCCAGAATAAGCCCTTCGTTGGAAGGCACGTTGGCGCTCTCTTTTACGGACTGCGTCTGGATCGAGAGCTTTTGCACGGACTTGAGAGGATTCAGCAGATGAATCCCTTCCTGAAGAGTTTCGCCGGTCACTTTGCCGAACAGCGTCAACACACCCACGTTGCCCGTGGGAATCGATGTCGTACTGGACATTAGGAAAATAATCGCCAGCAGCAGGATCGCAAGCTGCAGGATTCGTTTTCCCACGCCCCTCAAGTTTGGCATTGACGGCAAACCACCACCGAGTTCATTCCCTGTCGGATTCGGCATTTCTTCCTCCATTTCGCGGCTTGTTCACACACCCGCTCGAGCCGCGCTACTCTCATTGGTTATTACGCAAACGATTCCCTCGGATTTTCTGACCGTTTCCGCGAGCGAATGGTGCAGCGCTCGCCCGTCCGCGTGTGGCTTGCGCCCGCGAAAGCTTCTTGTGGCGCAAGCCACGATTTTCACAGCTGCAACCTTACCACAATATCTTGTGGTGTTTTCCTCTTGACACCAAACTTTGCTCAAGGCAAAATGCGCGCCATCAAGGGCGCTGTTCCCGCGCGGTCCCGGGTCCGTGGCTTCCGGCCACGGATGCTCGGGCCAAGCGCTCTCGGGTTCGCGGGAACGCGGCGAGCAGCTTGGCCTCCGGTAATTCCGGGCGTGCGCGGCCGTTACGGGACGAAGCAGGGTATAAAGCCTGGCTTCGGAGCAGGCTGGCCACGGGAGCATGTCGCGGCGCGATGGGCCGAGCTTTGTGGCCTTTGAGGAGAAGCGATGCAATACCTGCCCGGCTTGACGGTGCAATGCATCAATCCTTCGTGCAAAGCGCGCGGCCACTGGCTGCGGGTGGACGCGACAGGCCCCGTTGCTAACGACGGCCGTTGCCCTTCCTGTGGGGACTTTCTTCGCAACGTGCCGCCGCCGCTCGGCCCGCACTTCCGCATGCGGCCTCGTTCGCTCGCGGCGCGTCCGCCGCTTCGGCCTCGTCCGCGGTGACTACTTCTTCGTTTTAGCTGGCGGACAGATCCGTCGATCGTCCGTGGTTAGAACGGTTTCGAACAGACTCTCGATTTTTGCAGACAGCGCAGGACCGACCTGTCCGTTTGATTCGCTTTGAGGCGGCCAGCGATTCCCAAACAACAAGACGAGGACGAGAAGCATAGCAGGGTGGTGACGGCTAGCTCTCGACGAGGCCTTTTTCGAGCATCTCTTCGTCGGTGAGCCACAGATCCGGGATGTTGGCGGAGCCGAGGCGAAGGATGTCTTCCAGGGCGCCGCGCACTTCGCGGAGATGAAAATCGACACCGATGCGCTCGAGCAATTCGATCAACGCCTGGGCGCCCACAGCTTCAACGGGTTTCGGGCGCGTACCGTTGGGGTTCAGGCGGTGGTAAGTAACAACGTAAATGGCCCGGGGGCCGGCACCGTGGCGGTCAATGTGAAGGAAGCCACGGGTTTTGGGCTGGGCCGGGGCGAGCCGCGCTGCTACACCTGAACCGGAGGCGTGAGCGCTCATCGTGTTTGCGGTCTCACTTTGCTTGCCTGAAGTTTCCTTTCGCGAATTCGGCCAGAGCAGATGCTCAAGGATAAAAGATAAGACCCATCACGAAGAGCAGCGGCGCAAAGCCGCTGCTAGGAAAACAGTCATATCTCAGCTACAGCCGCTGGTGCTGCCGCAGTTTTCGCATTTGTAGCAAGCGCCGTTCGGGACCATCAGCATGCCGCACTCGCTGCAGGTAGGTGCGCCTTCATGGGCGTTGGTCGGCTTGAGAGGCTCGGGCGTCCAGTTGACTCCCGAGCTGGCAGATATTGCCGGGGATACCGCAACAGGATGAGCGGAAACCGGCGTTGCTGTCCCGTGCTCCCCGCTCAGCTTAAGGTAATCGGAAGAGATAAACCGCCCGCCGAGCCACCGCGCGATGTAATCCAGCACGGAAGAAACGAAGCGGATGTTGGGATTCGAGGTGATACCGGAAGGCTCGAAGCGCGTATTCAGCAGCTTGTCCACAAAAGCTTTCAGTGGAACGCCGTATTGCAGGCCGAGCGAGATGGTCAGCGCCAGGCCGTCCATCACGCCAGAGAGCGTGGAACCTTCCTTGGCCATCTTGATGAACACTTCACCCGGACGCCCATCGTCATACATGCCCACAGTGATGTAGCCCTCGTGGCCGCTCACGCTGAATTTGTGGGTGACGGAAGCGCGCTCGTAGGGCATTTTCTCGCGCTGGGCGCGAGCGAAAAGTTCGCGTTGCACGGGCTCGGCTGCTGCCATCGCCGGTGCGGGCTCAGCTTTCTTTTCTTCCTTCCTGGCGTCCTTAGCGGCGCTGAGGGGCTGCGACCGCTTGGAATTGTCGCGGTAGATGGCTACGGCTTTCAGGCCCAGCCGCCACGATTCGATGTAGGCGTTCATGATGTCTTCGACGGTGAACTGTTCGGGCATGTTGATGGTTTTGGAGATTGCGCCGGAGAGGAACGGCTGCGCGGCGGCCATCATCTTGACGTGGCCCGTCCAACTGATCGAACGCCCGCCGCCCGCAGGCGCGAGCGAACAATCAAACACCGGCAAATGCTCTTCTTTGAGGTAGGGCGCGCCTTCAATTTTGGCGTTCTTATCAATGTAAGAAACGATTTCGCTGGACTGCTCCGGCGTGTAGCCGAGCTTCATTAGCGCCTGCGGCACGATGTTGTTGACGATCTTGATGAGCCCACCGCCGACGAGTTTCTTGTACTTCACCAACGCCAAATCGGGCTCGATGCCCGTGGTGTCGCAATCCATCATGAAGCCAATGGTGCCAGTAGGGGCAAGCACGGTGACCTGAGAATTCTTGAAGCCAAACTTTTCGCCGTGATGCAACCCCGTTTCCCAAGCTTCCTGGGCCGCCAAGAACAATTCCTGCCGGACATGTTCGGGCGGGATGCCGCGCATGGCTTCGCGATGCATGCGGATGACCTCGAGCATCGGCTCGCGGTTGACTTCGAATCCGGGGAATGGGCCCATGCGCTCGGCAATTCGCGCCGACTGCGCGTAAGCTTCGCCGCACATCAACGCCGTGATGGCGCCGGCCATATCGCGGCCTTCGACGGAATCGTAGGGCAACGCCATGGACATGAGCAGCGCGCCGAGGTTGGCGTAACCGAGCCCGAGCGGGCGGAAATTGTGGGAGTTCTCCGCGATCTTCGGCGTGGGGTAGCTGGCGTTGTCAACCAGGATTTCCTGCGCGGTGATCGTCACGTCCACGGCATGCTGGAAGGCCGGGACATCGAACTGGCCGCCAGGTGTGACGAATTTCAGGAGATTCAACGACGCGAGGTTGCATGCCGTGTCGTCCAAGAACATGTATTCCGAGCAGGGATTGCTGGCGTTGATGCGCGCCGTGTTCTTGCAGGTGTGCCAGCGGTTCACGGTGGTGTCGTACTGCATGCCCGGGTCGCCGCAGTGCCAGGTGGAGCCCGCAATCTTCATCATCAGGTCGCGCGCGCGCAGCTTTTCCACGGGCTGACCATCGTGCACGTTCTTCGTCCACCAATCCTTGTCGTCGATGACTGCGCGCATGAAATCGTCGGTAACGCGCACGGAGTGGTTGGCGTTCTGGAAGAAAATGGAGCCGTAGGCATCGCCGTCAATCGAGCTATCGTAGCCCTGCTCGATCAGCACATGGGCTTTGCGCTCTTCCTTCATTTTGCATTCGATGAATTCGACGATGTCCGGATGGTCGATGTTGAGGATGACCATCTTCGCGGCGCGGCGCGTTTTGCCGCCGCTCTTGATGACACCGGCGAAAGCGTCGAAACCTTTCATGAAACTGACGGGGCCAGAAGCGATCCCGCCGCCGGAGAGCGTTTCTTTGCTTCCGCGGAGAGTAGAGAAATTCGTACCCGTGCCCGAGCCCCACTTGAACAACATGCCCTCGGTCTTCGCCAAATCCATGATCGAGCCCATATCGTCCTTCACGGAGTTGATGAAGCACGCGGAGCACTGCGGCTTGGGCTGGACGCCAACGTTGAACCACACCGGGGAGTTGAAGGCCATCTTCTGCTCGACCAGCAGGTGAGTCAGTTCATCGCGGAAAGCATCGCAGGAGGCGGCATCGGCGAAATAGCCGCCCGCTTCGCCCCAGCGGACAATGGTATTGGCCACGCGGCTGATGAGCTGCCGGACCGACGATTCGCGGTCGGGAGCGCCCATTTTGCCGTGGAAGTACTTGCTGGCGACGATGTTGGTGGCGGTTTGCGACCAGGTTTTGGGGACTTCGACATCTTCCTGGCGGAAGATGGTCGCGCCCTTTTCGTTGCCGATCAGGGCGACGCGCTTTTCCCACTCGACGGCGGCGAAAGGAGATTTCTTGCCGTCGGTAAAGTAGCGCGAAAAAGCCAGACCTTTCCCCGCGCGTGCCGAAGTTTTCTCTCGAGCCGCATCCGTCGCCGGCGAATTTCCGCTCAGAGCCTGTTTCATGGTTGCCATATGTCCCTCCCGCGCCATGGGATCCCGCCAGCGTACGGGGGGACCCTTAGTATTTTACTCCCCTGTCGGGGGCCATGCTTCGCTTCAAGGGCTGGGTCTGAAGCAAACCCAAGGCGATGCGGGGCTTCCTGGAAGGCGCGAGCGAAAAAAGACGACTGCCGAGCAGTCGCAAGACGGTTTGCGCGAAAGACCATGCTCTGCCGCTGGCCGGCAAACGGCACTCGGCCTAACAGCAGACAAGTCCGCAGCAGACGGGGCTCGCAGACATCCCTTCGCGCTGGATTTTTTCGCTAAGAACCGGGTGGCCTTCCGTGGGCCCAGGAACCTTCCGTGCGACTCGACTCGGTCCCTTTGGTGCTTCCACATCCCCCGAATCTGGAAAGGCAGTATCAACCGATGCGCCAAGTCTGTCAAGAGAAAAACGCAAAATGTGGCGAATCTTTTGGCACCACGTCTATTTGTAGTGGTCCATTTTCCGGCTAACTTCTGGGGCATCCACACTTTTTGCACAGTTTCTCCTCGCGCTACACTTACTGGCATCCAACCCCTGATGAAGCGAACTTTTTTCTTTCTGCTTTTCTCGGGACTGCTTGCTTCGCAACTAACTTGCGCAAGAAAAAACTGCCGCGCAACCGGCCGCTCCTGCGGCCATGCTGCCCGCTTACGGCGAAAAACTGCACCTCACAGGAATTCACAACGCAGGAAAAATTGACGATGTGCTTTACCGCGGGGCGCAGCCCGAACAAGCAGGACTTAAAGAGCTGAAAAAGTTGGGCATCACAACCATGGTTTGACCTGCGAAGCGAAGACCACGACAAATTCGCGAGGGAGCTCCGCGCCGCTGCCGCTCTCGGAATCCAGGTTGTACACATTCTCCGGTGAGCGGATGGGCGCCGCCGAGCGAAGAGCAGGTGGCCGAGTTTCTGGAATTGCTTCGCGATAATCCGAAACAAAAGGTTTTTGTGCATTGCCACTTTGGGCACGACCGCACCGGAGTGTTTGTCGCCGCTTACCGGATGGCGGTGGACAAATGGTCGGCTGAACAAGCCTTGGGGGAGATGCGCTTCTTCGGCTTCAACGGCTTCTGGCACCCCTCGATGAAGAAGTTCATCCGCGGATTTCCAGCGCACATGCGTTCCGTGACGGGGCGCCGAGGGCTGGTTGAGGCTGCCCCGCCTTAGAGTGAACCGCGGCAGTCTTAAACTCTCGAGCAACGCCTGTACTTCCTCGACTAGCTCTTGGAACCCCATTTATTATGAAAAGGTTAGGACCTGTACTGGCGTTTTTTCCTAGTACTGACGTACCCCGGAAAAACATTACCCTCGCTTCATTTCGCCCCTCGTCCGACTTCCTTACTCTTGAGTCCCTTGATGGCAAAACCTCTTCGGAGGGGAGAGACGGTATGCAGGTTGGACGATACGAAATTCTAGAAATCATCGGTTCGGGAGCCCACGGGCGAGTGGCACGGGCGCACGATCCGCTCATCGGCCGTTTGGTGGCCATCAAGCTTTTCCCCAAGGAATTGGCGCACGGAGAAGCGCGGCAACGGTTCATTCAAGAAGCGCGCGTGGTGGGGCAGCTTTCGCATCCGGCAATCATCACGTTGCACGATATGGGGATCGACGAGGCCGGCCATACGCCCTACTTGGTGATGGAATATCTCGAGGGCCAGCCGCTCGATCGCATTCTGGACAAGCGCAGCGTGCCATTTCAGAAGGCTTGCGCATGGGCCGGGCAAGTGGCCAGCGCGCTGGCAGTGGCGCACCGCAAGGGCGTGATTCACGGCGACGTGAAGCCCGCAAACATGCTGATCACCGAGGACGGACGCGTGAAGCTAATGGACTTTGGCATGGCGAGGCTCGCCAGTCATGATACGAAAACGACGGCTCTCGCAGGAACGCCTGCTTATTGGTGCCCGGAGCAAATTGTGGGCAAACCGCAGGATGCGCGTTCCGACATGTTTTCTCTGGGCATCGTTCTTTATGAAATGGTGACCGGACAGCGGCCGTTTGACGCGGATTCGCTGCAAGGTGTTTGCACCCGCGTGCTTTCTTCGACGCCGCTTCCGCCGTCGCACGCGAATCGTTCGCTGCCGGCGGCGTTCGATGACATTGTGGCGCGCTGCTTGGCAAAAGATCCGGCGGGCCGTTACGCAGACGGGGAAGCTCTAGCGCAGGAACTTTTCCCTCTCGCGCGGCACACGCCGCTTCCGGGTCCCGCGGCGCAGGCCAGCAGCAACGGTAACGGGAACAGCTTACGCGACCGCGCTGGCCGGCTTTTGCGCTCAGCTTAAATGCTTACCCTGCAAAAAGGCCGTTACAAAGCGCTGGAGTGCATCGGGTCGGGAACCACGAGCTCGGTGGAACGGGCGCGGGACAATGTCATCGGCCGGGCCGTGGCCCTGAAAACTCTCATCCATAATTTCGGCGACGATCTGGAAGAGCAATTTCTCCGCGAAGCGCAACTGGTGGGCCAGCTCTCGCATCCGGCCATCGTGCAACTCTACGACGTAGGCATCAACGAAGAAGGCAGGCCGTTCCTGGTAATGGAATACATCGCCGGGAGAACTTTGGAAGAGTACCTCGAGTCGAACACGCTCACTTTGCAGCGAGCTTGCGCCTGGGCCGCTGACCTGGCCCGCGCCATGGCGCTGGCGCACCGCACGGGAATCATCCACGGCGACATCAAACCGGGGAACATTTTTGTGACGCCGGAAGAAAAGGTGAAGCTGGGTGACTTCGGCATTGCGCGCCTGGCAACGCAGGCTTCCGTCACCGAGCGGGTGAAGGGCACGCCCGCTTACCTGGCGCCCGAGCAGATTCTTGGCGCGCGGCAGGACCAGCGTTCGGACCAATTCTCATTCGGGATCGTGTTCTATCAACTGCTGACGGGCGCTCGTCCGTTCGAAGGAAATTCCGTCGGGGCGGTATGCTCGGAAATTCTCTACGCGGAGCCGGTGCCGCCGTCGAAACGGAATCCTGCGGTGCCTCGCGAACTCGATCGCGTAATCGCGCGCTGCCTGGCAAAAAATCCGCTGGAGCGATTCGACTCTTTCGAGCAATTGGTCACCTTCCTTTATCCTTACACGCGCTCGCGGCCGCGCCCCCCGGCTTTGCGAACAGGGAAGCGCTCTTGGTGGATGCAGCCTTCGAAACAAAGGGAGATTTGGCTGGTTGCTGCGGGCGCGTTCCTCCTGGCGGCTGCTTTTCAGTTTCCGCAAGTGCTGCGTACCCGGTTTCGAAATCCTCCCGCGCCGACGCGTTTCTACTATCATCCGGGCGCTCCCTATGAAGCGCTCCGCTATACCAGGCAACCTTCAAGCATGGAACCACAGCCAGAGGCGGAGATTCCGGACGAGCAGCCAAAGCAAACGGAGAAACAGCAGACCTCGCCGCGAATGATTCATTCGCAGAAAATTGCCCTGGCCACCCTGAATCGTCGCCCAACGAGCTCACCAAGTTCGACCTCCAAGCAATCCCCTGACGTTCTCCACGTCTCCCAAACACCTACTGGGAATAAGTGAGGCTTCGCCGCAGGCAGACACTGAAGAGAGCCTAATTTCTGATTGAAAGGAGAAGGTGCGCGCTAGTTGTGGCCCTGAAAGGGTTATGATTTACTCGTAGCGGAGCGCTTCGACAGGATCCAGTTTCGCGGCCTTGATGGCCGGCCACACGCCGAATACCAAGCCGATCGAGACGCTCACGGCAACGCCGGTGACCGCGGCCCATGCCGGCACTTTGCTCGGCCAGTTCAAACCCCATCGGATCAGAAGAATCACGAGATTCACAATGACGAGCGCAATGAGGCCGCCGGCGCCGGTTAACGTCATGGCCTCGAGGAGAAACTGCCAGGTGATGTCGCTCCGTTTTGCGCCGATAGCCTTGCGCACGCCGATTTCGCGGGTGCGCTCGGTCACGCTGACGAGCATGATGTTCATCACGCCCACCCCGCCGATGAGCAACCCAATTGAGGCGATGACGATCGTAACAACGTAGGTCATCTGCATGATGGAGTGAAATTCCTGGACCTGTTGCTCGGCAGTTTCGATGGAGAAATTGTCCTTGCCCCCATACGGGACGTTGCGGCGCCGTTCCAGCACTTCGCGCACTTGATCCACCATCTGATCTACCATTCCCGGCTTTGCCTGAATGCGCATGTTGAGTTCGTCGGCGTACGGATAGACCTTGCGGAAGGTACTGAAGGGAATGAGCACACGGCGGTCTTCGTCTCCCATGCCAAACCCGCCTTTGGGCTTCTCCACAACACCGACGACCATAAAGGGGGAACCGTCGATCATGACATCTTTTCCGATAGGATGGCCTTCGGGAAACAGCACGGGCGCCACGTTTTCTCCCAGCATCACGACCTTTTCCCGGTGCAGGTCATCGCCTTCGCTGATGAATCGGCCCTCAACGGTGGTAGCATTGGCGTAGACCTGGCCGAAATTGGGCTGCACTCCGCGAAAATCAATGGCCGTCACTTCACCGGCTTTTGTGCGAACCGAATGGGCCTGGTCCCAGCGGGCCATGATGAAGGCAGTAACGTTTTTGACCGCGGGACAACTGTCTTGGAGTGCTTTTTCGTCTTCAATGGTGAGGGGCTTGCGTTGCCGTTCCTCGAGCGGCGGCGGGCCGTTGTGCCGCCCCTGGTCCCATTTCGAGACAAACGCCGTATCCGCGCCGAACTGCTTGATTTGCTCTTCAATCTTCTGGTCGAAGCCCGAGAGTATCCCGGCGACAAGCATAATCACGCTCACTCCCAGGACCACCCCGAATACGGTTAGCGCGCTGCGCATTTTGTGCGCGCGAAGCGTGTCCATGGCTTGTTTCAGATTTTCACCGTGTGCTTGCGCCATATCCGCCGCCTTATCCCTCGGCCCGCAGCGCTTCGATGGGGTCGAGCTTCGCGGCGCGCGTCGCCGGGTAAATCCCGAAGAAAAGCCCTACGGAGGTCGACACCCCAAGGGACAAAATCACGGAGTTAATGGGCGTACTCATGGGAAAGGAGGACAACGCCCGAATTGCGTAAACCACGAGGTAGGCCGACAAGATTCCAATCAATCCGCCGGCCGCCGCGAGCACCGCAGACTCGGTCATAAATTGCAAAACGATGTGCTTTTTGCGCGCGCCGAGCGAGCGCCGGAGCCCGATTTCGCGCGTGCGCTCGGTCACGCTCGCCAGCATGATATTCATGATCACAATGCCGCCGACCACCAGGAATACGCTAACCAGCGCCATGGCCACAAAAGCCAGATTGCCGGTCAACTCGTGCCACAAGGCCATGATGGAATCCGAGCCCAGAATCGCGAAATTGTCCTTGGCGTCGTAAGGGACTTTGCGCCACGCGCGCATGAGCATGCGCGCTTCATCTTCGCAGGCTTGCATCATCTCCGCGCTCGGAGACTGCACGAAAATGGTCAGCCAGTCGCTCTGGCGGTGCCACTCCTTCCTATAGGTGTTCAGGGGAATGATCATGTAATTGTCTTGCGATTGCCCGAAAGCGCTGCCAAAGGGCTCGGCGACGCCAATGACCTGATAAGTGTGGGTTTCTGCGCGAATGGTTTTACCGATCGGATCCACGTTGGGAAAGAACTTTTTCGCCAGGTCGGCGCCGATAAAGACGACTTCCGAGCGGTGCTCGTCGTCGGCCTGAGTAATGAATCTTCCTTGCGCAACGTCGATGTTGCGCACTTGTGCGAAATTCGCGCTGGCCCCCATCACGTCGGTGTTTTCCATCTTGATGTCGCCGCTGCGCGTCTGCACGTTGCGGTCATCGATGGCGGCCACGGCGTTGGCCGTTTGCATGGACTCACGCAAGCGCATGTAGTCGTCGAAGGTAATCAGAGGGCGCTTCTGCGCTTTCTGGAATTCGTCCATGCTGGTGATGATGCCGAAGCGATCGACAATGAAAGTGTTGGCACCTAAGTTGGCAACGCGGTTGGCCACGTACAGGTTCAGGCCCGCGATCGCACTCATGACCACGACGAGCGTGGTGACCGCCATAATGACGCCGAAAAGCGTTAGGAAGCTGCGCAGCTTGTGAGCGCGGAGGGAGTCAACGGCGAGACGCAAGGTCTCCCCAACAGTGACGGCGGCCCGGCGGACTCTGCCCTGCTTGCTGGCAGCATCCGCCGGGGACGGAATCACTCGCGGAATTCCCATAAACCTGTCAATCGGCGTAACGCCCAAAACCGGCCTCCGACCTCACTCTGTACTACGTTTCACCTAAGCCATTCGTTCCAGAGACACCCGAGACTTCCTTCTTTTAGACGGGTAAACAGCCCCTTTGCTATGCCGGGCGTCCTGGGTATTTTAGGAAAGCCGCACGGCAGGGAGGGAAGGTCATTTAAACGCACATCTATTGTACCGTGCCCGGGGCACCAAACAGGTTCGCTGTAGTCTAACCAACAAGTCGGAATTCGCGCGCAAAGACTCCTAGGGCACCGGGCAATACCATTTCTTTTCTGTGAGTTACGATATATGGCTCCGGCGGCTACTAGGGAGGGAGTGCCCTATTGGTGCCCAACCTCCATGTTTCGGCCCGCAAAGGTGTACAACAATAGAGTAGGCTCGGCGAATCCAACCTTCTATAGCTGGGTGGGGCGGAGCTTCCGGGCTTTCAAACAATGTATCTCCCTAGATTCACACCCATTGCGGCGCTTCTTCTCGCTGTACCTGTTGGCTCGGCGGCCCAGTCGGCCGTGCCCGTGTCCGACCCGGCCGTAGCGGCCAACCCCTCCGGGCTGCTCGACCGCGTCATCGCCAATCAAAAAAGGGACGAACAGGCGCTTGAGGTCTACGAACGCATCGAGCGGGTGGAAACCCGGAAAAACCCTAACGATCGAGTGCCCTCCTCGGTAAAGATTAGCCGCGTCATTCCTTCCGGCACAGGGATGGACAAAATTCCCGTGAATGGCGATGGCATTCCCCCTGACCCGGCAGCCTACCGCGAGCGTCTGGAAGGTCTGGAACACGCGCTGACACTAATCGTGAACAACAGCCGCTCGCAGCGCGAAGCCTTGGAAAAATATGCGAAGCGCCGCAAGGACCGCAACGAGCTTATGGATTCCGCGCACAACGCGTTTCTTTTCACTTTTGTCGGCCGCGAGCCGCGCGGCGATCGTATGCTGACAAAATATGAGCTGACGCCCAATCCGGCGTTCAAACCCACCTCGCGCTTCACCTCCATTCTCCCTAAGGTGCACGGATACGTCTGGATCGATGAAGATGCCGCGGAACTCGCCCGCATAGAATGCGAGGTCACCGAGGACATTTCTTTTGGTTTGTTCCTAGGGAAGATTTATAAAGGCAGCCACTTCATGCAAGAACGGTACGAAGTTCAGCCGGGGCTCTGGCTGCCGACCTTTTCGCAATACGATTATGATGGCCGCAAATTTTTTTCGGGATTTTCCATCCACGAACGGTCATTTTATTCGAACTACCACTACATCGGCCCGCCCAGCCAAGCCCTCGAGGTTATTCGAAAAGAATTAGCCCGTGCCGACTTGAACAAAGCGGGCTCGACCGCCGCGGATCCCTGAGACCTTTCCCCTTAAACTGATAGCCACAAGATAGGCCCCGCACTCGGAAGAACTGGAGGAACCCGTGCTCCGCTCACTCTCTATTCCTGTTCTTGCGCTCGTTCTAGCGGCCATCCCCGCCATCGCGCAAACTACGGACCCGAACCCGGCTCCGGCTGCTTCAAAGCGGCAGGATTCCGCGTCTTCCACGGACACGAAAAAAGGCAAGAAGGTGCTGACGAATGAAGACCTTTCCAAATCAAGCGGAAAAATCTCTGTGGTGGGGAACGCGAAAGACAATACGGCGGACAAGCCGAAAGCCCTTTCTCCCAAGCCGGTGAGCCCGCGTTATGTGGCTTCCGTTCGGAGCCAAATCGAAAACTTGCTAAAGCAAATCGTGGACTTGGATAAACAGATTACGGATCTGAGGAATTTCAAAGCCGGTGAGCCTACCACCAACGCGAGCGGGGTAGAGATGGACAGAAGGTATGAAAGGGAACCTGTTGAGGTGCGGATCCGCGCCCTTGAGAGAAAGAAGATGGGCCTCCAATCGAAGCTCGATGCGCTTTATGACCAGGCGAGGAAGAAAGGAGTCGCCTCTGGCGAGCTTCCGTGATTTCGCCAGGCAGCCTTCAATTTGCAAATACATCAGTTCTTCGCCGGCTTTTTGGTTTCGAAGCGGATTTCTTTGAGCATCTCCGACTGGCGGTAAAGCTCCGTCTTGCCAGCAGGAAATTTGTTGATGCTGAGCATGAAAGCGAGAACCTCAGCGTCCTGCTGGCGCGTCAAGCGGCCCGGCTTGCTGAGCGGCATGGTTTTGCGAATGCGGTCGAAAAGATCGCCAAGCGTCAAACCATTCCAGTTCGCCTGGAACGCGCCGCCCGTCAAGGGAGGCGCGGACTCCCCACCCGTGAGCATGTCACCGTGGCAGGCAGCGCACTCCTTGCGGTAGACCTCTTCACCGCGCTTGGCTTGCTCCTCGGTATAAACGCCGTCCCAAACCGAGCGTGTCTCTGAGGCCTCTTGAGCGCGCAACAAGCAAAACGAAGATGCCATAAGCGCGAAGCTCGACAGGACCAACAGTTTTCTCATTCGCCCGCCGACGGCAGCGTGTAGGCAATATATTCGCCGGAGGACGGCCCGCCGCTCGTAGCCACAACGATGTATTGCTTGCCGTGGATCATGTAGGTCATCGGCGAGCCGCTTTGTGGGGCGGGCATATACACCGCACCCACTTCTTTCCCCGTGGCCTTGTCGTAAGCGCGTAGCATCGCGCCGCGCGGATGATCGGCCGTCGTGGTCACCTGCGCTTCGCCCGCGATGACCAGCGTCTTTGTGACCAGCGTCCCGACGTTGTACGTTTCCTGGCCGGTCCGCGGAATGTTCATGCCCTTCAAAAGGTCCGAATTGCGCACCACGTCCGGCGTTTCGCCGTGCGCGATTTGCCAGACGATTTCGCCTTTATCAAGATTGATGGCCGTGATGGTTCCGTAAGGCGGCTTGACCAAGGGCAAGCCGTCCACATCCAAGCGCACATACTGGCTGGCAGCCCGTTTCTTCGGCGGCTTCGGCGAATCGGCGCCAGCATTTTCGCCGGGCCCGCGCATGATTTGAACCTCTCTTCCCGCGACACCGGCAACGTAGTTCATGTCCGAGACATCCTTGGGCGCGGGCACCAGGCCGATCGGTTCGATGCACGAGTTGCACGCATACAGATAAGCAATATGCGTTTCGGGATCGTAGGATCCTCCGGGCCAGTTCGTTCCGCCGGAAGCTGTGCCCATCGTGAGCGTCCCGAGCGGGCCTTCGAGTTTGCTCACCGTCGGCGGCGTGAAAACCGGCCCCAGATGATATTTCGAGGCGATTGCTTTCGCTTGTTCGCGCAGCGCCGGAGTGAAATCAATCAGGTCGTCGATGGAGACGCCGTTGCGGCTGTACGCGGGCGGCTTCGAAGGCATGGGCTGCGTCGGGGAATACCATTCGCCGGGAACGTTGCCGACTTCGACCGCCTTTTCGGGCATGGGCCAAATCGGTTTGCCGGTGAGGCGATCGAAAACGTAAAGAAAGCCCTGCTTGGACGGCTGTGCTACGGCTTTGACCGCTTTGCCGTCTACCGTGATGTCCGCAAGGATCGGCCCGGAGGAAATATCCATGTCCCAGAGTGGATGGTGCACCAACTGAAAGTGCCACTTGCGCTCGCCGGTTTTCAGGTCCACACAAACGAGCGTTTCGCCGAATAAATTATTTCCTGGGCGATGACCGCCGTAGAAATCGCTAGTCGGCGATTCCACCGGCAAATACGCGAGCCCAAGTTGTTCATCCACGCTGATCTGCGTCCATACGCCGGTGTTGCCCGTGAATTCCGCTGAGTTGTTGAGCCATGTGTCGTAGCCGAACTCGCCTTTCTTCGGAATGGTGTGGAAAATCCAGAGCCGCTTGCCGGTGCGCACGTCGAAGCCGCGCACGTAGCCCTTGTTGTTGCGCATGCTTCGCGGTGTCATGCCTTCGCGAAACGCTGCGCCAACGATGACCGTGTCTTTCGCGACGACCGGCGCCGACTGAATGCCGATTTCCCCGGTCTCGAGGTCGGGCACCCATTCGCCGTTGTTCCACGCCGAATGGTTTGATCATCGTTGAGCTTCAGGTCCACAATCCCATCTGCCCCGAAAGAAGGAACGCGCTGGCCGGTCTTGGCGTCCAGGCAAATCAGCCGGAAACCGGGCGTCACATAAAAAATGCGCTCGTCCCTGCCGTCAGACCAGTAGGCTAGGCCGCGGCCGGAAAGCTGCCGCGGAGCCGCTCCGCCGCGCTTGCCCTCGTGCTCGCCGTGAATCCACAAAAGTTCCCCGGTCTCCGGATCCAGCGCGATGAGCGCGCGCCGCGAGCCTGCGGTCGCATAAAGAACGCCGTTCACCATCAACGGCGTTCCTTCGAGCTTATATTCCGGTCGGTCGCCGAAATTATCGGTCTTGATGCGCCAGGCAATCTCGAGGTCGTTGAAGTTGGACGCGTTGATTTGGTCCAGCGGCCGATAGCGTGTGCCGGCGGTGTCTGCGGCGTAAGAAGGCCACTCGGTGTCTTTCGCATGGTACTGCGCAGAAGCAATAGCAGGAATCAGACTGCACATCACGATCAAACACACCCACTGCAGAGCCGTCTTTCTTACTTTTGGAAGCATTTCTGCTTTCTCCTGAATTCAGCGCTAATCTTGAGCGCTCACCCCTGCTGCCAAACTACCGCTCATCGAGCCACGCGCAAGTCTAAGCCCGCAGAATCCTACTGCAAAGGAGTAGTTTTTTGCAGCTGAGTTTTGAAAAAAGCGGCGTAAAGGAGCGGCTGGCCCTCGATCACTCTAGCCACTCTAGCGACCGCCATTGCAGGTATTCCCGCCCGGCGCTATGATGCGGCGCGCGAAAATTTCATTCGCCTGCTCGGTGGCCGCGGCCCACGTGCGGCGAGTGATCACGGCGTACTTTATCCACCAACCGGGGAGTTGCCATGCCCATGACGTCCCGCTCGAGATTCGTGACTTTTTGGAGTGTCCTTGCTCTGTTCCTTGCGGTTCGATTCGCCGCCGCGCAGGAACCGCCTATCGTTCTGAAAGCCTCGACCCTTCTCGATGGCAAGGGGAAAGTCCTCCACAACACGATCATCGTCGTCGCGGGCGGAAAGATTGCCCGCGTCGGCGGAAACGTTCCGAAGAGTGCCCTTACCTACGATCTCACGCGGCTGACGGTCTTGCCGGGCTGGATCGACGTGCATGTTCATCCAACGTGGCATTTCGATGCCAATGGCCGTCTTGCCGGCGTACCCCCCGGACCCACGGGAGAGAACGAGCCAAAGCAGCAGACCGCTCTCGCCGGCGCCGCGAACAGTTGGAAGATGCTCGCCGCTGGCTTTACTACCGTGCAGAGTCTTGGCTCTCCGCTTGACAAGGACCTGAAGGACGCCATCGACCGGCAGGGCTTGCCCGGCCCCCGAATCCTCACTTCGCTCGAGCCGATCTTCGGCCGCGGTGACGCCACCGGCACGCCCGATGAACTTCGTGCCATCGTTCAGCAACACGCCAAAGATGGCGCGGACGTCATCAAGGTTTTTGCTTCCGGCAGCATCCGCGAAGGCGGCAAGCCCACGCTTTCGCAAGAGCAGCTCGACGCCATTTGCGGCGAGGCCAAGAAAGCTGGCCTGCGCACGGTCGTGCATGCTTACGGTCCGTCGGTGCGCATGGCTTCGCAGGCCGGCTGCACGGAAATCGAGCACGGCCTGTACGCCACCGAGGGCGACCTCGGCTTTCTTGCCGAGCACGGCACCTATTTCGATCCGCAGGCCGGCCTGGTGATTCAGAATTATCTCGATAACAAAGCGCGCTATCTCGGCTTCGGCAATTACACGGAAACAGCGTTTGAGACCATGCGAAAAGTCCTGCCCGAGTTTCAACAACTCTTCCGCCAAGCCATTACCACCCGAGGGCTCAAGGTTATTTTCGGCACCGACGCGGTTGCCGGCGCTCACGGCCGCAACGCCGAGGAATTTATCTATCGCGTGCAGACCTGCGGTCAGGAACCCATGGACGCTATGGTTTCCGCCAACTCGCTGGCCGCCGAGGCCCTCGGGCTCCAGAATCGCACCGGTTCGATCGCTCCCGGCCTTGACGCGGACATCATCGCGCTCGATGGCGATCCCCTCAAGGACATCACCGTCGTGCGCCACGTCGTTTTTGTGATGAGAGGCGGGCGAATCTTCGTGAATCAGGTGACCGGGCAAGCCAAATAAGCGCCCGAAGGACCGAAGCCGGCCTGCCGCTGGGGCTCCGGTGGATTCGCAGTTCCTCCCCAAAGGTGTGGGTAGATGGGTATCTGCTGGCGTTTTCTTCTGTGGCTGGTTTGAAGCTTGTCACTTTTGACCGCAGTCTTCGCTCGCGGGGCGCCGAGGTTCAGTTATGGTAAACGTGAATTAGCTACCGTCATTTTCTTGACCGTGCTTCAAATCCCTCATCAGCCGTTGCCGACGAGCACAGGAAAGGTATAGTCTCTCGCGTGCCCAAAGCGTTGCCTGGCAATCCCAAAATTCTGTTCCTCATAGATCGGAGGTAGCCATGGCCGATTCACCGGAAATCCAAAACAGCAAAGGCCCGCGGGGACGCGGGGAAAATTTTCCATCCACCGGTCGCCGCTCTTTTCTTGAAGGTGTCGCGGCCGCCGCTGCGCTCTCCGCCTTGCCCCGCTGGGCGCAGGCGCATCCTGACGATTTCTCCGCCATTCGCGCGGAAATCGAGAAGCGCCACGACGAATCCGTGAAGCGGCTACAAACCTGGATTCGCCAGCCTTCCATCGCCGCGGAAAATCGCGGTATGAACGAAGGTTGCGAGCTGATGATCGAGATGCTCCGCGAAGCGGGCTTCAGCGGCGTCAAGAAAATGCCCACCGACGGCCAGCCCGGCGTCTTTGCCACGCTGGATGCGGGCGCGCCCAGAACCCTCGGTCTCTATTTCATGTACGACGTGAAGCAGGCCGATCCCGCGGAATGGTCTTCTCCCCCGTTCGCAGCCGCGCTGCTCGACAAACCCGGCCTCGGAAAAATCATCATGGGGCGTGGCGCGGTCAATCAGAAGGGGCCGGAAGCCACATTGCTCGCGGCGTTCCACGCCATTCGCGGCGCAGGCAAAAAAATGCCCATCAATCTCGTTTTTGTCGCCGAAGGCGAAGAAGAAATCGGCTCGCCCCATTTTCCGCAAGTTGTTCACAGCCCGGAAGTAGCCGCCGCGCTAAAAAAATGCAGCGGCGTGTTCATGCCTTTCGCCTCGCAAGGACTCGACGGCGAAGTTTCGATGTTCCTCGGCGCCAAGGGCGTCATCGAGTGCGAACTGACCTCCAGCGGCGAACGCTGGGGCCGCGGCCCGCGCAAGGACGTACACTCGAGCAACAAGGCGCGCCTCGACAGTCCTGCGTGGCATCTCGTGGAAGCGCTTGCTTCGCTCGTCTCTTCCGACGGCAACGATCCCGCCATCGAAGGCTACACGGCAAAAGTCAGGGCGCCTTCCGATGCCGAGAAGAAAATGGTCGCCGAGGCCGCGCGCCGCATGAATGAAGCGGACACAAAAAAACTTCTCGGCGTGCAGCATTGGGTCCACGATGTGAGCTGGGAGCAGTCGCTCGAGCTGCTCGTTTCTCGTCCCACGGTCAACATCGAAGGCCTCGTTGGCGGTTACACCGGTCCCGGGGGCAAAACCATTCTTCCGGGCAAAGCGGTAGCGAAGCTTGATCTGCGCCTGGTTCCGGACATGACCGCGGCTGAATCTCTCGCGCTGCTCAAGGCCCATTTCGCGAAGAAGGGCTTCGACGATATCGAGGTGAACATGACCGGCGGCTACGATCCCACTTCCACGCCCGCCGATTCGGCGGTGATTCGCGCCGCGACTGCCGTGTACAAGAAGAATGGCATCGACCCCGTGATTCTTCCGCGCTTGGCCGGTTCCTGGCCGGGTTACGTTTTCACGGGCGAGCCGCTGCGCCTGCCCGCTGGCCATTTTGGGCTCGGCCATGGCAACGGCGCGCACGCGCCCGATGAGTATTACGTCATCGAGTCCAGCAATCCTAAAGTGCAGGGCATGGACGGCGCCGCGCTCTCTCACGTTGAATATCTTTACGAACTGGCGCAAGTGAGCTGAGCACCGCCTCGTGACGGAACCTTGGCCAGCAATTCCCAGCGGCTCGTCTTCGCCAACGAGCGGTCTCGCGCGCCATCTCGGCCTGTTCGGCACTACCATGGCCGTGATGGGCGGCATCATCGGCGCGGGCATCTTCATCAATCCCTATCTTGTCGCCGAGCGCGTCCACACTTCGTTCCTCATCCTGTCTGTTTGGATCGCCGGCGGTGTGGTTGCTCTTCTCGGTGGCTTCATTTACGCCGAACTCGCCGCGCGCTTGCCCGTCGTCGGCGGCCAGTACGCTTACCTCCGCGAAGCGCTTCATCCGGGCGTCGCATTTCTTTATGGCTGGGTCCTGCTTCTGGTGATTCAAACAGGCGGCATGGCCGCTGTGGCGGTCACCTTCGCGCGCTACTTCCTGGAGCTCACGCATTCCTCCCTCAGCGATTCGCTCATCGCCGCCGCCGCGTTGGCCTTCCTCACCGCTATCAACTGCTTCGGGGTCCGCGCCGGCAGCCGCGTGCAGTCTGCCATGACGCTCACCGCGATTGCGGCTATCGGTGTGCTCGAATTTTTCAGTTTTCTTCATGGCGGCCCATCACAAGTTTCGTTTCGCCCGATTCTTGATCAGCCGCCGTCGCTGAACCTCGCGCTCGCTTTCCTTTCTGCCATGACTCCCGTCCTGTTTGCTTACGGCGGCTGGCAAACCTCCAGCTTCCTCGGCGGCGAGGTCCGCGACCCGCGCAAGACACTTCCGCGGGGCCTCGTGCTCGGCGTTCTCGGCGTCATCGCCGTCTACACATCGGTGAATTTTGTTTACGTGCGTGCGCTCGGCCCCGCCGGGCTCGCGGCAACAACTACTCCGGCTTCTGCGGTGATGCGCGCCGCGCTTGGCCCTAGCGGCGGTCGACTCATCGCCGCAGGCATCGCCTTTTCCGCTTTCGGCTTTCTCGCCCAATCCATGTTGACGGCCCCGCGGGTCTACTTCGCCATGGCCGAAGACCGCGTTTTTTTTCGCGGCGTTGCCTGGGTCCATCCTCTAACCCGCGTTCCGGTCGTCGCGATCGCGCTGCAAGGCGTCTGGGCCATCGTGATTGCTCTCACCGGCACTTACGCGCAAGTCGTCAATTACGTGGTCGCCATGGATTCGGTCTTCTTCGGCCTCACCGGCGTTTGTCTTCTGATGCTGCGTCGCCGCGACGCGCCGTCTCTCCCCTCAGCCATCGACTACCGCGTCCCCGGCCATCCTTGGACCACGCTGCTCTTCATTGCTGCCGAGTGGCTCGTGGTCATCAGCACGTTTGTCCGCGATCCTCGTCGCTCCTCCATTGGTCTGGCCATCGCTCTTGCCGGTTTGCCCGTATACTTTTTCTGGCGCGCCAAAAACCGGGAGGCCACCACCGCATGAGCAGCTCCGCTCGCACTAAACGCTCGCTCTACATGGAATGGGCCAAGACGCATTCGCACGCAAAATACAATCTGGCCACCAGCGGCCTCATTGGCGTTCCGCGCACCGAATTTCCCATCAACCTCGACGAACTTGAAATCACCGCTCCCGGCGGCTACGGCTATCGGCCGCTGCAGCAACGTCTCGCTCGGCACGCAGGCGTACCCGAAGAATGCGTCGTCGCTGCCGCGGGCACTTCCATGGCCAATCACCTTGCCATGGCCGCCGTTCTCGAGCCCGGCGACGAAGTGCTCTTCGAGCAGCCCGCCTACGGCCCGCTGCTCGATGTAGTGAACTATCTCGGCGCGCGTGTGAAGCGCCTTCCGCGCCGCTTCGAGGCGCGCTTTGCCGTCGGCCTCGACGAACTTCAGCGCGCCATCACTCCCGCCACGCGGCTTATCGTGCTCACCAATCTGCACAATCCTAGCGGCGCGCTTCTCTCCGAGGAAGTGCTTCAAGCCATCGGCAAACTGGCCCATCGCGCTCGTGTCCATGTCTTGGTCGACGAGGTCTATCTCGAAATGCTTTTTGACAAGCACCCGCCGTTTTGCTTTCCCATTGGCAATGCCATCGCGAGCGCCAACGAAAATCCTTTCATCGTTACGAGCAGCCTCACCAAAGTTTACGGCTTGAGCGGCCTGCGCTGCGGTTGGATCCTCGCCGCTCCCGACCTCGCCCGCCGCATGTGGCTCCTCAATGATTTGTTTGCCGCCACCGCCGCGCATCCTGCCGAACGTCTATCCGTAATGGCCCTCGACCATCTCGCGCAATTTCGCGAACGTGCCCGCTTGCTTCTCGCCACAAATCGCGCTTTGCTCGATTCGTTCCTCGATTCGCGCCGCGACCTCGAATGCTTTCGTCCCCCCGCCGGCACCGTGGTTTTTCCCCGACTCGGCCTCACACACCGCGATCCCGAAGCCTTTTTTCAATTGCTCCGCGAGAAATATGAAACCACCGTTGTTCCCGGCAGCTTCTTCGAACTGCCGCGCCATTTCCGCATGGGCATCGGTGGCGATACCGAGAGCCTGCGCGTCGGCCTGGAGCGCCTCAGCGCCGCCCTCGAGGCCTCCGCCAAGCCCTGAATCCTCCACCTTCGTCAAACGCGGTCTAGACGAAATGGCAAGGCCCGGTCTTGGCGGCAGTTGGTGATTCTACGCAAAACGGCGATCCGGCCCGTCTTCCCGCTCAATAAAGGTGAAAATACCCGTCGTGCTGGCCCAAGCGCACCTTGGCCTGGAAGAGGTTGGACAGGGTTTCTTCCGTGAGGAAGGTGGCCTTGGGGCCGTCGGCGAGAATCCGGCCTTCGCGCAACAAGACCACGCGCTCGATCTCGGGAATGATTTCGGACACGTGGTGCGTTACGAGCAAAATCCCAAGACCCGATTGCGCCAGCTCGCGCAACGTTTCCCGAAGCTGTAATTGCGCGGCGATGTCCAGCGCATTGCTCGGTTCATCGAACAAAAGAGTTTTCGGCCCGTGAACCAGCGCCCGCGCAATCAGCGTGCGCTTGGCTTCGCCGGAAGACATGTGCGCCACCGGCCGATTGACAAGATGCGCGATGCCTAGCCGCTCCAGCGCGGCCTCGGCGCGCGCCAAGAGCTCCGGTTCAGGATGATGGTGCGGAAAAATACGCGTGCTGCTGAAAAACCCGGAGAGCACCACATCCCGCCCGGTCGCTTCCGTGGTGCAGGAGGCGAGCAAATCCGGTGAGACGATTCCCAGCAGCGAGCGCAGCTCAAAAATGTTCCAGCGCTCGCGCCCCAGAATCGAGATCGAGCAGCGGTCGGCTGCCAGAGGATAGCACTCCCGCGTAATGGTCTTGATGAGCGTGGACTTGCCGCAGCCGTTCGGGCCCAAAATGCACACATGCTCCCCGGCGGCAATTTCCAGGTTCACATCCCGCAGAGCGGCGCAATCGCCGCGCATGACGGTCACGTTCTTGAGCGAGAGAAGCGGTGGGGCCACAGGACTCCTTCCGTCGGACGAGTACGCATGCTCGGAAATGTCGCAAGGTCATCTTAACTGAGGGGAAGCCGAAGCCAAACGCGTCTACCCGGCGGGAAAGAGGCGAGGTTGCGGCTAAAAGAAAGGCAAAGCGGCGCCAAGCCGCCGCACCCCAAAAAAAGCGTTGAAGAATCGCTCAAAATAAAAAGGAGGTGAAAACAACCGCGTTTTCACCTCCCGGGGTGGGTGGGGTGTTGCATGTTGGAGCCCTCGGGTGGCTCAGCAGGCCTGCCCTGCCAGGCAGGTCTGCGGCCTCACTCGCGGGTTGCTCTTAGCAATTCGTTAGGAGACTCGCCGCCAAAGAGCTTCTCTTGCAGCGCGTTGTAGCACCGCCAACCGCGCCTGTCAACCGCAAAAATCGTTCAGTTTTGCATTGGTTTTTGACCCGGGGAAAGGAGCAGTTCAAAAGTTGAAACGCTTCAGGAACCGCGGAGCCGACCGCATCCCTCCTGTACATGTACAGGACAAAGTTTGCTGTCTGAACGACGCTTCCACGGAACAAGCAAGGCGCCTCAAGCAGACCGAATGGCCTCACTTGATTGCCCTTTGGCTCTTGAGCTGATCCAGGATCTCCCGCATTTGGCGTCCTAAAGGACGCGGAGTTCGATGAGCCGCTACTGGGTCGCGTTCCCGGGTGGCTGCTTCGTGCTAGAGCGCGTCATGCGCCGAAAATGTCGTTGATTTTCTCCGCCAGCTTGAAGTCGTAATCGCTGATGCCGCTTACGCTGTGCGTGGTCAGGTCGATGACGACCTTATTCCACACATTAAACCACTCCGGATGGTGATCCATTTTCTCGGCCACCAGCGCCACGCGCGTCATATTGCCAAAAGTGGTCACGAAGTCCTTGCAGGTGATCTCGCGGTGCAGCTTGCCGTTCACCACGCTCCAGCCCTTCGTTTTCGGCAGCAGCGCTTGGACTTCCGCTTCGCTCAGTTTCTTTGCGGGCATGATTGTGTCCTCCGTACCGTTCGAATCATTGGTGCCATTATGCGGCGCAACTGAGCCGGCAGCAACGTTCTTGGCGGGGGGTTGACGGTTTTTGAAGCTTCACCGAAGTTTCGGAAGCACAGCACCCCATCTACTCCGCTTCTGCTCGGACAGCGGCCCCTTCTTTATTCGCTCCAGAGTCAAAGGCGAGCTCTTTGGCGGCGGCATGCTCGAACAAGTTGTCCGCAACAATCAGGCGCGCGCCTTCGCAGCTGGCCGAGCAACTGCTTACGGAGATTCGCAACTGGCAACCGCCGTGTACACCTCGGCAGGACGACATCACCCTGATCGTCGTCGACGTGGGGTGGCCGGTGGCCGCGCGGATCGCCAATGGAAATGCTATCCCAGGGATTAGCTCTTGCGAACCAACAAAACCGCGAGTGGAGCGCCAGTCGCTCGAGAAGCCGACCCGCACCCGCGCTCTTCTTCGTTGAATGCGCACGCAAAATCCACTATTGTAGGGGTTTCGTTAGCAGCCAAAACAGGCGGTAGACGGTCGCGCCGCAACAATACGGAGACATTCGTGAAAAAGAAGATTCGCGCCGTCCAATATGGTGTCGGCCCCATCGGCGCATCCATCGCGAAATTAATGCGCGAAAAGCAAGCCATTGAGATCATCGCCGCGATCGATCTGGATCCTGCCAAGGCCGGACGCGACCTCGGCGAAGTGGCGGGCGGGGCGGACGCCCCCTGGGGCGTCAAGGTCTTCGCCGATGCGAAAGAAGCTCTGGACCTAAACCCGGACGTAGTGATCCACTCCACGTCTTCCTCTCTGCCAAAGGTGATCGATCAGCTGATGGCTTGTCTCGAAGCGCAATCCTGCGTGGTTTCGACTTGCGAAGAATTGTCGTATCCGTTTCGCACCTATCCGGATCTTGCTGCGAAGCTGGATGCCGCCGCCAAGGAATGGGGCGTGGCGCTGGTGGGTACCGGCGTGAATCCCGGTTTTGTCATGGACAAGCTGGTGGTGACGCTGGCTGCGGTAGCCCAGCGCATCGAGCACGCCAAGGCGCTGCGCATCGTGGACGCTTCCAAGCGCCGGCTGCCGCTGCAGAAGAAAATCGGCGCGGGCATGACCGTCGAGCAGTTTCACGAGCAGGTGAAAGCCGGCGTGATCAAGCACGTGGGCTTGCCGGAGTCCGTCGCCATGGTCGCGGACTCCCTGAATCTGCCGGTCGAAACCATCACCGAAACCATTGAGCCAAAAGTGGCGACAGAACATGTGAAGACGGAATACCTGACGGTCGAGAAGGGACAAGCTGCGGGAGTTCATCAAATCGGACGCGGGCTCTCGAAAGACGGCAACGAGCTCGTCTATCTCGAACTGCAAATGTACGTGGGCGCAAAAGATCCCGCCGACACGATCATCCTTACCGGCCACCCGAACATCAGCCTCACGATTCCGGGTGGTTCGCACGGCGACATCGCTACGGCTTCTGTGGTGGTGAACTCTATTCCGGTGATTCTTGACGCGCCGGCGGGCTTGCGCACTTCGCGCGACCTGCCCATTGGATTCTTCTCACCGAACGCCAAGCCCTAATCCGGAATAGAAAACAGAAATTCAAAAATGGAAAATCGGACTCTAATTTCGATTTTCGAATTTCGGAATCAGTTGTGCTTGAGGAATTCGCCCTTGTGGCCTGTCAGGGAATTGTAGAGCGTCTCGATGAAGGCGTCGGAGTTGATGAAGCTGCCGGAAAATGTCTCCCAGGGCGCGAGAATCTTGGCCTGCTTCATCTGGTCGAGCGTTTTGTGGTCATCGAGGGCTTTCTGAATCACCGCGGAAGTTTCTTTGAGCATTTTCGTGTACGCTCGCACGTCGTCCATATTGGAAAGCGCGCCGTGTCCGGGGATCACTTTCACGTCGCCAGGAAGCTGTCGAGTGGTTTTTTCCATGGCGTCGATGATGCCCTGCACGCTGCCGCCGCTAGCCACGTCAATAAACGGAAAGCCGTAGCGCACGAAATCGTCGCCCAGGTGTACGACATTATTCTTCGGGAAGAAAATGATGGAGTCGCTGTCGGTGTGGCCCGAAGGAAAATGCAGCGCGCGAATGTCCTCGCCGTTTAAGTGCACGGTCACGTCGTGGTCGAAGGTGATGATCGGCAGCGCGGCCTTCGGAGCCGGCTTGTTCTCGACCTTGACTGAGCCGCCGTTGCCCGCCGTGCCCCCAGACTCCAGGCGCTTGCGCACATTGTCGTGCGCAATGATGGTGGAGCCCGAGTTGTTAAAAGGCTCGTTGCCGCCAGTATGGTCACCGTGATAGTGGGTGTTGATCACAAAACGCACGGGCTTGTCCGTGACCCCGATGTTTTTGAGCGCCGCCTGAATTTTCTCGGCCAGCGGCGCGAACTGGTCGTCAATCAGCACGATGCCGTCTTCGCCCACCGAGGCGGCGATATTTCCGCCCGCGCCTTCCAGCATGTAGATGTTTCCGGAAACTTTGGTGACCTTAATCTCGACTTTGGAAAAATCCTGTTGCTGCGCCGACATCGTTCGGCTCACGAGGAGGGCCGTCGCGGCCACGGCAAGAATCATCGCTATCCGCATTATCTTGTTCATGCTGGCCCCCAATCGAGTGCCGCGCATTGTAGCACTATAGGGGCGAAATACCAGGTCAAGAAAGTGAAACTAGCCCCAGGGAGGCAGTGACCGGCGGCCAAGCAGAGCTTCGGCCGCCCATTGGCCGAGGTACACGGAAAGTGCGACGCCGTGACCGTTGTAGCCGGCAAGGACCATTACATTTTTGCTGCGTGGATGGAGTCGAAAAATGGGTCGCATTCCTTCGGTGAAGAGAATCGGTCCGGCCCAGCGGTGTGTGATGCGCACGGACTTCAGCGCGGGATGCAAATGGTGCACGCGATTTTCAAGCCAGCGAAAACTCTCCGCGGCTTGGCCCTTGCGAACATCGAAGCGATACAAATTGGGCCGAGCGAATCGCTGAGCGCCCTTGCGGGCGGGCCTTTCGAAAAGGGAAGCGATTGAGGTTGGCATCGGGACAAGACCCGCGCCGAAAACCATGCCGTTCGATGGGAGCAGGCGCCCCCACAAGTAAGGAAGGTCTACGGTGTAGAAGGGTCTTCGTGAGGCCAGGCCGATGGCTTTGAGCTGCGTGGCCGTGAGCGGCGCGGTGGCCAGTGCAAGAGTGAGTTTCGGCTGGGCAGCATCATTGAGACCGGACAGTTCGAGGGAGAAGGCGTTGGTCGCGAGAAGAACCTGGCCGCCGCGGACTTCCTTCCGTTGGATTCGCCCGCGAACCCTGTGGCAAACGCGCAGGCGCGGAGGGCTGGAAGGTTCAACGGTCTGAACCTCGGCGTGCTCGACGATGGAGGCGCCAGCTTTTTCTGCCGCCCGCGCCAATCCCGCGACCACCTTGCCGGGATCGACGGCGCCTCCGGGCACGCTGCGGACCACCTTCAAATTGCCGGCATCGTTCCAGCAGATTGGTGAATCCTTTGCGGGATTCGAACGTCCCACCTCGAAAACACCCGGAAGTTCCAAGTCGCCAACGATGGCGAGCTCATGCAAGATTTCCTGGTAACTTGCGAGCACGTCGCCAAGCCCCGGCAGCGGTCCGGCGGCAGTGTCCGCCAGCGCCAGCCCGCCGGTGCGCCCGCTTGCGCCTTCGCCAAGCGAGCTCGCTTCGAGCACCAAAACAGATTTTTTTGGCGCTAACCTGCATAGCCGCGCTGCAGCGGATAGTCCCGTGAAGCCCGCGCCTACAATCGCAAAATCGACCTGATCCGGAACAGAACCAGGGGCCGGCCGGAAATCCGGGGACCAAGGTGGCGCTCCCCAGGGATGTGATTTGGGGGACATGGCACCTGTTTGATGCGAAGGGCGCTCGATCGACACATGAGGGGCAGGAGAAATTTCTGTTGCCGCAAACCCTTCCGCGGTTCACCCTTCTCTCGGTTACCCGCTTTTTTTTGGACCTGTGCGCGCGAAGAGCACCGCAAGTACTGCGAGAATACTCACTAACAGCGGAAACCATACCGGCGAAATCCACGGCCGCGGAATTAGAAATAGAACATCCGCGTCTCGGAGCGACATGGGCCAGCGCACCGTGGCCCAAAGCGCCGCGTAATACGTAATGTCCCAAATGGCGAAAGTCCAAAGGAATGCCGCAAACCGGGATCTGCTCTGCGCTCCTGTGAGAAGCGCCACGCTGAGCAGCATCAGAATTGTGGCGGCTTCGCGGAATACCTCGAGCGTCAGCAAGCTTTGCGGAAATTGTGTGATTGCTTGCGACTGCTGGTAAAACTCGCCGGACCTGCGTATGACGTCGGAAAGTGTCCCTTGGTAGCCGGGGAGCAATCCCGTGGCCGCACGGAGGTAGACCACCACGGTGGCTTCGACGAAGCCGAACGCCGCCGCAAACACGCCGCTGGTCAGCAGTTGCCGTGAAGCGAGAGAAACGCCTCCGCCACGTTTCCAGGAAAAGTACGCTACCGGCGGAACCAAAACGAGCGCGTTGACCCACCACGGCTGGGCAATCAGGTTGAAGGCCATGGCTTGATTCTACTTGGAAGCACGGTGAAGGGGGTCAGCGATGGCGTCCACGAGGCCTGCGGTTAGAAGGAGCGCCAAATTGTCAGGCTGGGGAATGGCATTAGCGCGGCCGGAGCCCAATTTGGATGTCACTTTGCGAAGGCAGATCTTTTCTAATAGGTGCGTTCTGCCAAATTCCGTTGCCTTGAGCTTGAGAAGGAGACGCCCATGCTCGAAGTCCTTGTGAAACGTTTTGAAAAGCCCGACGAAGTGCGGACTTTTGAAAAGGGAAGATTCGAAGTCGTCAAGCTAGGCGGCATGACCATTGGCCGCGCGACCTACGAGCCGGGATGGAAATGGTCGGTGCATGTGGGGCGGGCGACCGGCGCTAACAGCTGTGCCGTGGAGCATGTTGGCATGGTGCTCTCGGGCTGCGCGACCGCGGCGATGGATGACGGTCGGGTGATCGAAATGAAAGCAGGGGACGTGTTCTACACTGCGCCGGGGCACGACAGTTGGGTGGTCGGAAACGAGCCCTACGTTTCGCTGCATTTTCTGGGCGCCGAAGCCTACGCCGACCTAGAGAAGAAGTGAAAGAGGCCGCGAGCACCATGACCGCGAAAAAGCGTCCCGGGGGGTGACAGGCCCCAGCCAAAAGCTCTCCCGGCGAGCCAGGCCCGCTACCCATGTTCATTTATATCGGAATACGCAACCGTTGGAAATTATATCGCATCACGATATATTAGGCGTGCATGCGCACCTGGCCGGCCTGCCGCGAGTGGCCACCAAGGGTGCAGCCGGGCCGCCGAGCCCCTGCTCTCCGACCCTGCCACCAGCTCGCCATCGTGCGGAAGGCTCTCCAGGTGATCTCAGGGAAGGAGAAATCAAAAATGCGAATGAGGCTGGTCCTTGCAGCGGCAATGTTCTCGTCCGCCGCCCTGCTGTTCGAGGCGGCGCCTGTTTTCGCGCAGTCCTCCACGAACAACGGCAAATTGCAAATCCACGTCAGCCCCAAACAGGCTTACGTGTTTGTGGACGGTAAGGCCGTCCGCGACGGCAGCCAGACCATCGAGTTGCCTGCCGGGTCGTACAAAATCGGCGTATACAACTACGGATATATCGATAAGGTTCAAGACGTCCAGATCGAAAGCGGAAAGAAAACGGATTTAAGCGTTACCCTGCAGCCGAACGGAGACAAAGTTGCCGGACCGTTCGCGGACATCGAGTTCAAGGGAGACCCGCGAGCCGCCGTGCTGTTGAACGGCACCACGCCCGATTATTTCGTCGGACACCTAGACGAATTCGACTGGGACTGGATCTGGCATCAGCGGTTGCTGGTGAAACCCGGAACGTACCAGGTGACCGTGACTCGCGAAGGCAACCCCATCTGGTCCGGGCCGGTAACCGCCAAGGCCGGGCAGAAAGTGATTGTACATTTGGACCGCAAGGGAGCCATCACCACCAAAGATTGGAAACAAGGCTTGAACCTGGGACCGCAGCCGCGCTTCCATGCTGGTGTTGCGAGCGCGACCATTCCGATTGCCCCCGCGACGGCGCAGCTTTCGGCACAGAACAAGAACCTGGCTTGCGGACAGTCGACGGACTTGAATTGGAAGACCACGGACGCCGCGAGCATCTCGATTACGAATCTCGGCGACGTGCAGGCTCAAGGAGACCGTTCCGTCAGTCCGACGAAAACGACAACCTATGAGCTAACCGCGCTGGGTCCGGGAGGCAAGGCCACGCAGGACGTGACCGTGGACGTGAACTCGCAACCCCATGCCACCATCTCCCTCAGTCAGCCGGAAGTGCACTATCACCGGGTGGGCGACAAGGTGGAGGAGGGCGGTTCGGACACGCTGAACTGGTCTGCCTCCGACGCAAATTCCGTTGAGGTCGAGCCCATCAACAGCCACCTAATGACGGGAAGCCAACCCGTGGAGGTCAAGCCGAAGCAAACGACCGTCGGACCGGTCAACGAAAACATCACCTATACCTTGACCGCCAGCAATGCCTGCGGTGGAACCACCACGCAAACGGCTACGCTGCACGTAAGCGGTTCGATCGACCCGCCTCCTCCGATCACGATTGCCAGCGTTTTTTATCCGACGAACTATCCGCGGCCCAGGCACCCGAAGGTCGGCCTGGTCGCGAGCGAAGAGCGAACGCTAAGCGACCTCGCCAAGAACTTCGAGAATTATACGCAGTACGAGAAGAACGCCAAGCTCACCCTAGTGGGGCACGCGGACGTTCGCGGCTCGAAGAGATACAACAAAACTATTAGTGAGCGGCGCGCCGAAGCGGTGAAGGATTATCTGGAAGCCCACGGCCTTTCCGCCAACTTGATCAGCACTGAAGCGCTCGGCAAGGAACAGCAACTCTCGATGAAAAAAGTGGCGGAGCTCCTGGCCAAGGACCCACACAAGCCGGCAAAGTGGATGAAGCGCGACAAGCGCGCCACCTGGCTAGCTTATAACCGCCGCGTGGACATCGTGCTCGAACCACAGGGACAGCAGTCCGCGGAAGTCTATCCCGACAATGCGCCGGATGCGCGCATTCTCTGGGCCCGCAAGGAACCCAGTCTGAAACGAGTTGAGGAAGCCGCAAAAACTTCCGTGAGCGTCGCGCAGGTCCACAGCAATCCCGTGGGCAAGTGAGTGATGCAAGGGAAGTGAAAACGACTTCACAACAAAGCCCGAAGTAGTCCTTGAAAAGCGAGGGGGCGATGGCCGCTGTGGGGCTGCCGTCGCCCTTTCTTTTTGGGGCCCGCATTTGGCGATGGCGTTGGTTTGTTCTTCCCTGCTTTGCTTCTGCAGGCTCTTCCTGCGCCCGGACGTAACAATCCTGGCCCCTGCGCGTAGAATAGCAACAGAGCGTGTGTTCAAATGAAGCGGGGTGTATTGAAGCGTGGCGTGCTGTTTCGTGAGCCGGTCGGCGTAGCGCTCGAGACGCTGCGTCAGCACAAGATGCGTTCCTTCCTGATGTTGCTTGGTATTATCCTTTCTGTTTCCACGCTGATCGTGGTGATCTCGCTGATTTCGGGAGTCAATAAATACATCGCTGACCGCGTGGCCAATCTCGGCTCGAACGTATTTCTGCTCACGCGCTTCCCGCTCATCACGGACGTCGAGGAATTGGTCAAGGCGGAGCGACGCAACAAGAAAGTGACCTGGGAAGACTACCGAGCGCTGCGCGACAACATGAAGCTTCCGCTTCGTCTGGGCGTGGAACAGCGCACCGGCGCAAGAGTGCGCGTGGGTGCGCAGGGGTTGGAGGACACCAGCATTCGCGGGGTCACCGCCAATATGGTGGACATCAATACCGAAACGGTCCGCGATGGGCGCTACATTACCGAAGGCGACGATCAGAGCCGCGCCGCTGTAGCAATGATCGGCAATGACCTGGCCACCAAACTTTTTCCCAACGTGGATCCCATTGGGCGCGAAATCTTGATCAACGGGCGGCCCTTCCAGGTGGTCGGGATCGCCAAAGCCATCGGAACCGCGTTTGGCCAATCGCAAGACAACTTCGCCTACATTCCCATTCAAACGTACTTCAAGATGTACGGCGCGAACGACACGATCTGGGTGAACATCCAGGCGAACGGCCCGGAGTGGATGGAGCGGACGCAGGACGAAGCGCGCGCGATCATGCGGGCGCGGCGGCACCTGGCGCCCAATGAGCCGGACAACTTTGGCATTTTGGATTCCGCGACACTGATGCAGCTTTGGAAGAATTTGACGGGAGTCATCGCGACAGCGATGGTCGGCATCGTCTCCGTGTTTCTGGTGATCGGCGGCGTGGTGATCATGAACGTGATGCTGGCCACGGTAACGGAGCGGACGCGGGAGATCGGGATTCGCAAGGCGCTCGGAGCGCGCCGCGGCGACATCCTGCTGCAGTTTTTGATTGAAGCGGCGGTGATGGCCGCCGCGGGTGGAGCGATCGGCGTAGCTGTGGCTTACGGAATCGCCGTGCTGACAAGAGCAACGACTTCCGTCCCTATGAACGTGCCCTTCGGGGCCGTACTGCTCGCGGAAGGGATCTCCGCAGCGGTGGGAATTTTTTTCGGCGTGTATCCCGCCAAGAAAGCTGCGGGCTTGCAGCCGATTGAAGCCTTGAGGCAGGAGGTTTAGCGCACTTGAAGATCGCCATGCACATGCACTTGGGAGAGAACGCGCAAATGGCGCTGACCACCTTGCGTGAGAACAAGATGCGGTCCTTTCTCACCGTGCTGGGGGTGGTCATCGGTATCACCGCATTGCTCTCTGTGGTGGCCGTGCTGATGGGCGTTTATGGCGACATGAATGCATTTTTGAGTGACTTCGGGCCGAATACTTTTTTCATTTTCAAGTTCGACCCGGGGATCCACACCTCGGGACGTTTATCGCGGGAGGAACTCGCGCGAAAGCCTTTGGCGCTCGAGGATGCCAAGGCGATTGAAGAGCTTTGTCCGGACGTGCAAGCCGTTTCCGCCGCCGTGCTCCAGCGTATCGACGAATCCGGCCGGGGCCAGATTCAGACTGCGCGCCACAAGAATAAAGAGGTGGCCGGAGTGGACTATCACGGAGTGCTGCCGGAAGACGAAATCGTGTTCAATTCGCACGCCGCGCGCGGGCGCTATCTTACCGAGGCGGAAAACCTTCACCGCTCGGACGTGGCGCTGATTGGCCCGGACCTGGCGAAAGCTTTGTTTCCTGACGAAGATCCGCTTGGCAAAGACATTCTTGTGGATGGCGTGTCGTACCAAGTCATCGGGGTGATGGCGCGCCGCAAGGGCCAATTGATGAAAGGGGACCAGACCGAGAAAGCGGTCCTCGTTCCTTACCGCACCTACCAAAAGCACCGGCCCATGGACGACGAGAATCTGATCGGGGCCGTCGCCTATCCCGGCCGCATGGCGGAAGCCGAGGACGAAATTCGCGGCGTCTTGCGCCGGCGAAGAAACGTTCCTTTCGACAAGCCGGACAATTTTGGCATTTCGAGCGCCACGGGTATTGCCGATCAGTTCCGGCAAATCACGTCTTCGGTAGCGCTTTTGATCTCGGTGATCAGCTCGATTGGTTTGCTCGTTGGCGGCGTGGGTGTGATGAACATCATGTTGATGTCGGTCACGCAGCGGACCCGCGAAATCGGTGTGCGCATCGCGATTGGCGCGCGACGCCGCGACATCATTTGGCAATTCCTTACCGAAGCCATGGTGCTGACCGGAGCGGGAGGCGTCATTGGCGTGCTGCTCGGCGGCGGCATCAGCTTGCTGATCAATGTGCTCCTGCCGAAACTGCCGTCGTCCATCCCGCTATGGGCTATCGTGATGGCCGTGGCCGTGTCCATGAGCGTGGGCCTCTTTTTTGGCATGTATCCCGCCATCAAAGCCGCGCGCCTCGACCCCGTCGAAGCGCTGCGTTACGAATAGAGAGTTCAACAAGATTAAGGATTGCTCTTGGGTGCCGAGATTTGTTGCTTGTCGTCTATCGCGAACAGCAGGTAGTTGTTGAAGCTGATGCGCCGGTGAAGACGCTTTCCTCGCACCTCCATGTAAACCTCGGCGGTTTGGGGAAGCCACATGTCCAAGCCCGGGCTGCTGAATTGAACCGCACCATACTGGATAGCGGTGTGTTCGGCAGTCCGCCGAATGTCCGGAATGGCGTCAATCAGATCCGTCTGCAGGCCCACGATTTGATAGCCGTCGGCGACAATCCAGGCTCTGCCCTTCAGGTCGACCGGGTAAGACTTGTTCAAGCCGATTCGGTAGGATCGAATTTGGTTCGGCTTGTCTTTTCTCTGGCGAAACTAAATCTGCCAGGCCCGTTTGCCATTGAAGGTTGCAAGACCTTCGCAGCGCATGGAAAAGGCGCCTGAGTAATAGGGGTGGAAAATAAGAGGGAGCGCCGACAATCCTCTCGTGGTCATCCCTCCGGGTGAGTCTCGAGGAGCAGAACCGCTCCTTTCATATTCTTCCAAGTCGAGAATCCCGGGCCGGATTTCTTCGATCGAGACTACGTAGTCGTATTTTCGTTTCTCGCTTCGGAAAACATTGCCCGAGCTATTGAGTGTTTCATGCACCAAGGATTCTGTAGCCGTGAAACGATCCACATTCCCAACAAATTCCTGCATTCTCTTGCCTGCTCTTTCCAGCACTTCCGCGAGATTACATGCGGCGCCGCCCTCGACCGGCGGAACATTTTCATCCACATCAGGAGGAAGCCAGCGGCTATCGTTCGATCGCGGAGCGCGCTTGGCAGAAGCACTGGTAGAGCCTAATTCCCGGGAATCGGCGCTCGGCTGTTCGGAGGTGCGGAGCTCCGAGGGGCGCGTTCAAACCTTCCAACTGCTTTCTGGCAGCCAGGTCTTCCGGGTGGTCCTTCAGATAGCTACGGAGCACTTCAGTGGCTCTTGCCACCAAGGCACGCGCCAAAAGCGGGGAAACGCTGGCGGCCTCGTCGTGACCCAATTCCATGGCACGTTGCGCGTGAAGGACAGCCTCCTCCGCGGATCCCGCGCGCAAGGCGATTTCCGCAAGTACGGCTGGGGTTCGCCAATAGGACGGATCTAACTTTTCCGCGCGGACAAGATACTCCATGGCTTCCAAAGCTTTGTTTTCCCTCAGGAGAGCTTCGCTCATCGAGACCGTTGCCGGAACATGATCGGGAAGAAGCTCGAGGACTTTTGTCCAGTAAGATTTGGCTTGCTCCCAATCTCCCAAGCGCGAAGCGTACAGGCCAAAAATGTAATTCACTCTGGTTCGGAAGAAGCCGGGGGATAGGACTTGTCCGCGCCGGACGGGGGCCGCAGCTGAACATTAACCCGGACTTCGGCTGTGCCGCGGGCGTCCACCTGTTGGACGGTGCGGTCGAATACCATCACCACGGCGGGATCCTCCGCAGTTCCGTTGTTAGGTTTTAGGACGTAAATGTACAGGTCCAGGGAGGGACTGGTCTGACTTGGCTCGGTCGATCTAAGCGTGCCTGCGACAGCTGCCGGCAAGTTCGAGGTGAGTTGTTGAACCCAAGCGAGCTCACCCGGAAAGACGCCGGCAATACAAAAATAAGCAAAAACGAATTGGGCTGCGATGAACAAAAGTGGTCCTCGCTCTGTGCAAGGCCCCGATGGATTAGATGAATCATACCCTTCTTTACACGGAGGTGTGCTGGAGAATAGTGCAGCAACGCGAATCAACGCGTTGTTGCGTATCATCGCGACATTGCGTATGTTGCTTCCCATGAAAACGACAAAAATTTCGCTCATCGTTTTTGTATGTGCTGCCGGCGTCAGCATCGGGGCGCTATTACAAGCGCAGCAGCCGGTGCCAGCCAGCTTGGCGACTGGATTCAACAACATCCGAGAAGACGCCTTGCGCGCGGACCTGACCTTTCTGGCTTCGGACGCGCTCGAAGGCCGCATGTCCTTGCAGAATGGGGACGAAGTAGCCATCCAGTGGATCGCTTCGGAATTTGCCAGGGCCGGATTGCAACCCGCCGCGAATGGCAGCTTATTGCAGCCGGTGCCACTCATCGAATACCGCGGGGATCGCGAGAACAGCTACGTGGCGCTCAGACGCGGAGGGAGCGAAACGCGGTGGAAGTTTCCCGATGCTTTTGGCTCGTACCACTCGGACGTGGATGTGACCGCGGAAGTGATTTTTGCGGGCTACGGCATCACCGCGCCGGAACTGCACTACGACGATTATCAGGGCATCGACGCGCGCGGGAAAGTTGTGCTGATTTTCGACCACGAGCCGCAAGAGACCGAGCCCAACTCCGTCTTCAACGGTACGGGTAACACGCGCTACGCCACGGGACGCGTGAAAATCCTAAACGCGCAGGAGCACGGCGCCGTAGGTGTGCTGATCGTTGCGGAACCGAATCGCAAGCATCCGTCGAACCAGGAGCGCGTCGCGCGCATTGGCGGATCGGAAACGCGAGCCGCGCCCCTCCCTTCGCAAGCGCTTGCCGAGGACGCGCTGCACACGCCCGCTGCCATCATATCCGACGCCGTCGGCAAGGAGCTTTTCGCCACGGCCGCAGCAACTCCTTCCGAGTTGCAAGCGGCCATTGATCGCGACTTGAAGCCGCAATCGCGCGCGCTGCCGGATACGCAGGTCACGCTGCACTACCGCAACTTGTTCGTGCGCACGGGCACGAGCTACAACGTTGCCGGGTTGCTCGAAGGCAGCGACCCGAAACTCAAGGCGGAAACGATCCTGTTCTCCGGGCACCACGATCACAATGGCATCAGCGGTACGGAAATCTGGCACGGCGCCGACGACAACGGCTCCGGCACCGTGGGCGTGGTTGCCCTGGCGCGCGCCTTTGCCGCCAACGCGGCGCATGGCCAGAAACCGAAGCGCTCGCTGCTCTTTGTCGTTTACGCCGCCGAAGAGCGCGGCCTGCTTGGATCCTTTTATCTGGCCGCGCATCCCGTGCGGCCGCTCGAGACGACACGCGCCGTCCTCAACTTCGACATGATTGGGCGCAACGAAACCGAAAGCGACCAGACCAAGGGGCTCCTTGACATTCCCGCTGATACCACCAACCGGCTCAACCTCATCGGCGCGTCCTACAGCCCGGACTACAATCGGACGGTGGTGCAAGAGAACAAGTACGTGGGCCTGGACTTGGACTACCGCTTCGACCACGACTATGCGCTCAACATTTTCTTCCGCAGCGACCAGTTCCCGTTTGTGCTCGACAACATTCCGGCGTTTTGGTGGTTCACGGGCTTTCACCCCGATTACCACCACACCACCGACACGGCGGACAAAATCAACTACGGGAAAATGGCCAAGATTCTGCGGCTCGCCTATCTGACAGGCTACCAATTCGCCAATGAGACTACGCCGCCTAGGTTCATTGCCAATCCCGGCGGCAACCCGAGCAAGAGCGACTAGCGCGTGGAGGGCCTCAGGGCCCCGGTCTGCTTCGCCTCCCGCCGACAAGCCGGAGCATCTGCTTGGAAACGCACGCCGCCCGCTCTTGAATGCCAGAGCGGCAATGGTGCAGCGCGAGTTCAGCGAAGAAGACATGCGTGAAATCACCGCGGGAGTAGAACGATTGCAGCAGGCCCTTAGAGGAATGCCAAGGCGAGGCGGATTGGGAGGTTGCGCGGGAAGAAAGCCGCTAAAGGGAAAGCCTGGCCACGGGGTCAAGGGCGCCGCTTCTGGAGTTGAGTGACGCGGGCCTTCACAATTCTTTTGATCAGGGGAATGGGAAGAGGCTTGTCCAAGGGGAAGTGGATGGTTCCCTTGGAGGTGGAGAAGCCTTTCAACTGGCTTTTGAACTTCGCAATAATGCTCGCGGTGGGGAACAAGCTGCAATGATCGGAAAATGCCGCGAACCACACCATAATGCCGTTGTGCTTGAACGCAGGCATCCCATAGCTAATGGTTTCAGTGGCTTGGCGCGGCACTAGGGAGCGAATCACCGCGCGCATTTTGTTCAACCTGCTGCGGGCCGGTTCTGAAACACGCCGCAGGTACTCCCCGACGGTCTTCGGAGGGCCTTTGCGTTTTAGGGGAGAACTGCCTTTGCCAGATTTCGATTTCTTCACGAGCGGAAGTATATCAAACGCGGCCCGCTGATTACGGGACGAAGTCGACGGAGGTTGGCCGGCGGCCATGTGGAATCAGTAGCCTTCGGGCGGGATTTCGTAGCCCGCAGCTTCGAGCGACCCGGCACCGCTCCAGCCCCAGACGAGGACAACATCTTCGCTGCCGGTATTGTCGAAACCGTGCCAATGACCGCGCGGCGTGAAAACCACATCGCCTTGGCTGGAGGGCGCGCGGCCGGTGTCGGTATAAATGAAGCCGCTGCCTTGAACGACGATGAAGAATTCGTCGGCGTTGGGGTGGCGATGCTTGTCGTGGCGGGCGCCGGGAGGAAGGATGGTCCAGCCGACAAGGAGCTTCGCCGAGCCGGCGGATTTCTGGTCGATCAGAAACCGGACCTGCATATCAATCCAGCCTTCGTCGCGCTTGAGTCCGCTGACGCAGGGAACATCCCGGAGATTCGTGCGGTAGGGTTTCATTTTCATTGCCACATTCCTCCCAGGCGGCGATAGACCTCGTAGACGGCAACAAAATCACGATGTGCGAGGCCGAGGCCGCGGCAAGCGTTCAGCATTTCGTTGGCCGCAGCGCCCAGCGGAACGGGCACGCCCATTTTGCGGCCGAGGTCGAGCGCAAGCAGCATGTCTTTTTGCTGGAGATTGACGTTGCCATACGTGGCATCGGAAAGGTGGCCTTCAAGAATCAGCGGCGCGCGGTAACTGAGGACCGGCGAAGCCACGACGCTTTTGAGAAAGGCGTCGACCGCAACTTCCCGAGGGACCCCGCCCTTTTCGGCGAGCGCCACGCCTTCACAGAAGCCGAGAACTTCGATGACCAGAGTCATGTTGATGGCGACTTTGAGTTGGACGGCGAGGCCTTGGGCGCCGATGTAGCTGACCTTCGGGCCGATCGCGAGAAGCACCGGCTGAACGCGCTCGAACGCTGCCCGGTCACCGGCGACCATGAGTGAAGCCTGGCCCTGGCTAACCGTGAGCGTGGTGCCGGAAATGGGAGCGTCGAGCATGGTGAGCCCAGCTTTGGCAAATTCGGCAGCGATAGAGCGGCTGGCGTCCGGATCGCTGGTGCTCATGTCCAGGTAAACGGCCTGTTTGCCTAGGCCGGCGATAACGCCGTTTTCGCCAAGAGCGAGCGCGCGAACGGCGGCGGAGTCGGTGACCATCGAGAACACGATTTCCGATGCGCGCGCAGCTTCGCGGGGCGAATCGGCCCAAAGCATACCGCGCTCGAGGAGAGGCGCGGCTTTTTCTTTCGTGCGATTCCAGCCGATGACGGTGTGGCCGGCGGCGAGCAGCCGGGGAACAATGGCCTGTCCCATGTCGCCAAGGCCGAGGAAGCCAATTTTCACGAAGCACCTCTCTTTGCATCGAGTAACGGGGATAAAACGTGACGGAGATCGTGGAGATAGTAACGGAGGGGGGCGCCAAGCGCCGAATTTTTTGTGCCCAAGGCCAGGGAGGCGATTGCAGAAAGGCATGCGGCAGGCTGACTGGACATTTATATCGTAGTACGATATATCTATAGGTGAGCCCGCGCCTCGGGCCGGGCCGACCAGAAATGGCCGAGAAGTTCGACCGGGAACCAGAGCATCCCGTAACGAGTCCAGACGGCCCGTAGAAAAGTTTTTACCCTTCAGGCGAATCTTCACCCGCCGCTCGCTCTCGAAAGTTCCCGGAAACTCCAAGCCGACCCGCAGGCCCGGCGGCATTCTGCGCCGCACGCTCAGCCATTGCCCAAGACCACCAGCGCGGCGCAAAAAAGGAGATGGTATGTACAAAGAGCTGGAAGGGCTGGTCATGGAAACGCCCGGTGGTTCTCAAGGCAAGAAGGCGAACAAAACGCCTTGGCTGCCGGAAAAGAAAGTCGAAGCGAATCTCGCAGGTGGCATGGTGGGAACCGCTCACATGCAAAAGCCCCGGACTTGGGTGGATTTTTTCGTTTCGATTTTAGGACACAGTTTCGTCGTGGCATTGCTCATCCTGTTGCCCCTGTATTTCACGCAAGCTATTAATATGCCGCAATTCGAGAAGACCCTGCTGGTGGCCCCTCCTCCTCCACCGCCCCCGCCGCCGCCCCCGGCAGCGGTGCAGATGATCAAACAGCCGCCAAAATCCTTCTTCAACGCGGGAAAGCTGATGGCCCCGAAATTCATCCCCAAAAAGGTCGAGCAGATCAAAGAGCAAGCTCCACCTCCCGCCGAGGCCAGCGGAGTGGCGGGTGGTGTCGTCGGAGGGGTGCCGGGCGGGCAAATGGGAGGCGTGCTAGGCGGCATTCTCGGGGGAAGTGGTAACGGGCCGGCACCGCCGCCGCCGCCGAAACCCGTACACCAGGGGCCTTACCGCGTGGGCGGCAGAGTCCAAGCACCGCGTCTGATTGAGAAGGTGGAGCCTATCTATCCGCCTCTTGCGAAGCAGGCGAGGATTCAGGGCGATGTGGTGATTGAAAGCGTGATTGACACGCGGGGAAGAGTCACCGAGATGAAGGTGGTGTCAGGAAGCCCGTTGCTCGTCGAAGCAGCGGAGCAAGCTCTGCAGCAGTGGAGGTATGAACCGACGCTCCTCAACGGGCAGCCGGTGGCGGTAGATATGCTCGTGACCCTGCACTTCACGCTGGGTCAAAATTCGTGAGCCGAGGCGATCAAAACATTCAACGCTTCCAGAATTGCATGACCGCGGAATAATCGAGGTCTTCCTTGGCGGCGCCTTTGACGGCGTTGTAGGTCTCGCGGGCAGCGGCGGTTGCCGGTAGAGCCACTCCTAGCTGATTGCCCAGGTCGAGTGCCAGGCTGAGGTCTTTGTGCATGAGGCGCAAAGGGAAGCTCGGCACATACTCGCCCTTGAGGAGATTGGGCGCTTTGACGTCGAGGACGCCGGACCGCGCCATACTCGATTGCATGACTTCGACGAGCTTTTCGCCAGGGATGCCTGCTCGCGTGGTAAGCGCGAGGCCTTCGGCAAGCGCGTCGACCTGAAGGGCGAGGATCAAGTTCATGGCCAGCTTGACGGTTTGGCCCGCGCCACTTGGGCCGAGATGAAACAACTTCTTGCCCATGACGCTGAGGATGGGCTCGGCCTGTTTCAGCGTTTCCGCGTCGCCTCCGATCATGAAAACGAGTTCGCCCTTTTTGGCGCCCCAATCACCGCCGGTGACGGGAGCATCGAGGTAACCGACGCCGCGTTGGGCGCAAGCCGCAGCAACCTTGCGGGCAAGCGCTGGCGAGACGGTGCTCGAGTCGACATAAATGCTCCCGCGTTTGAGCCCCTGCATGGCCCCGCAATTGCCCCAGAGAACCTCTTCGACCGCGGGGGGATCGCTGACGATAGTGAGGAAAAAATCGCAAGCTGCGGCGACTTCTTGCGGAGATTTCGCGAGTCTGGCTCCGGCGGCGACGAGTTCGTTGGCGCGCGACGCGGTGCGGTTCCAAACCGTGAGCGAATAGCCGGCCTTGATGAGATTCATGCCCATAGGGCGGCCCATCAGGCCGAGACCGATGAGTCCGATCTGTTTTGCGGTGGGATTCAAGAGAGGCCTCCTCGACGTTTCAGAGCGCGGGCAAGTTGCCGCTAAAAAAGATCATTTTAGCCGAATTCTGCTCCAGAGGAAGCGGCGGCTGCGTTTTTGCGAAATTTTCAGGCGGTTTTGGGGCGGTGGCTGAGGGGAAGGATACCGGCGGCGCTGTCCGCGGAAGCAGCAGCGGCAAGGGCGGCTTGAGGTTCACCGTCGGAATTCGAAGCTACAGCGGATTCCGAAGCGCCGGCAGGCTTCACGGCGACAGAAGGGGCGTTTGCAGTAGTCCCGGAGTCGGGTTTTTCTTCAATGCGAACGAGACACTGATAAGGAATTTCCCAGCGGAAGTGTCCGTGCTTGCCGCGCTGCTCGAAATGTTGCTCAAGGAAGATGGAGCGGCCGGAATCAGCGACGAAAATTCCGGAAGCCGGCAGCAGAATATCGCCAGCGCGATACTGCACTTCCACACGCCGACCAAGAAAGGACGAGTAGCGGGCCATACCGTCCCTAGTTTCGTCATCTGCTAGTAACAGGTGCAATAGTACGAAAGGTCTCCCCCCGGTTGATTCGTGGAAAGGGTGCGGAAAAGCTGTCGAGAACGGAGAACAAATTAAAAAGTGGCGTTCCTTTTCTGTCTCGGGACGCTCGGCAGGGGCAATACGCTGCGGTCATTCGCTTGACTTTTGCGCGGAGCGCGATATTGTCGGCGTCAGAAAGAAGAGCGGAACGCGCGGGAGGCGTAGGGTGGCGGCGCTGAATGAAACGGTTGCAAGCGGGCTCGGGGCATATTACGAGTACGTGGCCGAGCACCTGCACAAGTGGGTGGATCCGCTGACAAACGAGCAATTCTGGCGCAAACCGTATCCCTACGGAAACAGCGTGGGGCACCTGGTGCTGCACTTGACCGGTAACTTGAGCTATTACATCGGGGCACGCGTTGCGGAAACGGGATATGTGCGGAACCGGGACCGCGAGTTCACCGATCCGAATCCGCCGCACAAGGACGAGGCGCTAGGAGCTTTTGACCGCACCGTGGCCATGGTGGTGGCGACGATTCGAAAACAAAGCGAGGGGGACTGGGGCAAGAGGTACACAGCGGAACGCGAGCCGGAAGCGAAAAACCGCTTCCAGATTTTCGTGAGGTGCGCGGGGCATGCGTATCATCACGTGGGGCAGATTATTTATCTGAGCCGAGAGTTGGCGAGAACTTAAGGCCGGGAAGATGCTTCGCCTGGGCGCAGAGTGGCGTCGAGGCGTGCGAAGTGGGCCGCGAGTGGTCGATCAGAAGAAACTGACGAAGGGCAAGGCTGCCCTTTTGCTGGTGTTGTCGGCGGTCGGGGCGGTGGTGTCGGCAACGGAGCTGCATGGATGGCACGTCTACCTGGGATTTGCCATTGTGGGGCTAGCAATTCTCATCGGATTCCTCCTCGGGAACCGCGAATCCTGAAAATTCTTTTGAGGAATGGGGGCGGAGAGTGATGCGAAAACTGTCTTTGAGCGGTTTTGCAGTGGCGTGGTGCGGAATGTTTGCGGCTCTGGCGGTGGCCGAGGAGGCGGCGAAGAAGCCGCAAGCAGCGGCATCCACGGTCCCCACGATTGAGCAGTCGTTGGAATGGCAAAGCGCGTCCAATCCGAAGATTTCGCCCGATGGGAAGCGAGTGGTTTATGAACTGCAGAAGACCAACTGGGAAGAGAACGCCTTCGAACGGAATTTGTGGATTGGGGACATCGCGAGCGGGGAGACCCACGCACTGACTACCGCCAAGAAATCGAGCACGAATCCGCAATGGTCGCCCGACGGCAAGTGGATCGCGTTTCTCTCCGACCGGCCGGGACAAATCGCGGGGACGCCAGAAGGCAAGAAGCAACTGTACGTGATCTCGGGGGAAGGGGGCGAAGCCGAGCAGGTCACAAAAGTAGAAAATGACGTGAGCGACTTCGACTGGGCGCCGGATTCGAAACGCATCGCTTTTTCCGTGACGGATCCTGAAACCCAAGCCATGAAGGACCGGAAAGAAAAATACGGAGAATATTCCGTGGTGCATGGCGATTACCGGATGGCCCATCTCTGGATCGTGGAGTTTTCCAGCGGCAGAGTAACGCCGCCGGAAACAAAACGTCTGACCGAAGGAGACCAGTTCAGCGTGGGAGATTTTTCTTGGTCGCCCGACGGGACGCACATCGCGTTCAGCGCGCAGAGAGACCCGGACCTCATTTCGATCGGGACCGCGGACCTGTACGTCGGCAATGTCAACGACAAGGCGGTGAGGAAAATTGTTAGCACGCCGGGGCCGGACCGGAACCCGCGCTGGTCGCCGGACGGCAAGAAAATCGCCTTCGAAACCGCCGCGGGGTCGCAATACTTCTTCTACACGGATAGTAGGATTGGCGTGGTACCAGCCGAGGGCGGGGCAGTGCAAATCCTGACGGAGTCGTTTGACGAAGATCCATCGCTGATCGGCTGGGGACCGGACGGGATTTATTTTGGCGCGTTCGAGAAAACTGCGGCGCATCTGTTCAGGCTGAATCCGGCGAACGGAAACGTGGAGAAGCTGAGCGCGCCGGAAGGAATGGTGGCCTTCGGCTTTTCCTTCTCGAAGGATTACAAAACGGTGGCCTATCGAGCGGCGCTCGATAATCGGTACGGGGAGATCTACACGACCAGCGTGGCGCCGTGGCAAGGCAAGAGGCTGACGGCGATGGGCGACCAACTCAAGGGATCTAAGCTCGCGCAGCGGGAAGTGGTTTCCTGGAAGTCGGGCGACGGCACGACCATCGAAGGAGTGCTGTACACGCCGGGAGACTTCGATATTAGGAAAAAATATCCGTTGCTGGTGGTGATTCATGGCGGCCCAACGGGTGTGGATCAGCCGGTCATAAACGCCGACCGTTACTATCCGATCGAGCGGTTTGTAGCCAAGGGTGCGCTGGTACTGCGGCCGAACTATCGCGGCTCAGCGGGTTATGGAGAAAAGTTCCGCGCATTGAACGTGCGCAACTTGGGTATTGGCGATTATGCCGACGTGATTTCCGGCGTGGATGCCCTGATCGCGAAAGGATTTGTGGACAAGGATCGCGTGGGCGCGATGGGCTGGAGCGAAGGTGGCTACATTTCGGCGTACATCACGACCTTCAGCGAGCGCTTCAAAGCGGTGTCGGTAGGCGCCGGAATTTCCGACTGGATGACCTACTACGTGAACACCGACATCACGCCCTTCACGCGGCAATATCTGCACGCAACGCCGTGGGACGACCCCGAGGTTTACTGGAAGACGTCGCCCATCAGCCATATCGCCAAAGCGCAGACACCCACGCTCATCCAGCATGGAGAGAACGATAAGCGCGTACCGATTCCCAATGCCTACGAACTGAGGGAGGCGCTGGAAGATCGCGGTGTGCCGGTGAAGATGGTGGTATACAAAGGCTTCGGGCACGGCATCAATAAACCAAAGCAGCAGCGCGCGGTAATGGAAGAAAATGAAAAGTGGTTCGGGCAATACATTTGGGGTGAAAAGCCCGAGGAGCCGAAACCCGCTGAGCCGACCAAAGACGAAAAGAAATCAACAGCAGCGGTAAACCCGTAGACTGGGAAGAGGCTGGAGGTCGGGCTCGACCCAGCCTTCGCGCGCGGCCGGGCTTTCGAGGAGATCCCGAGAATAGTATTTTGCCGGAAGATCCTTGTCCCCGAGTTCAGCATGAGCGGCAAGAAATTCTTGAAACGCACGATGTTCCGGCGTTTCGACCAAAGCGGCCCCCACCAGGCGCATCCAGAACAAAGTCAAGGTGTGGTGGTATTTCTGCGTCGCGCCATGATGATTGGCGAAGCGACGAATGCCGGTGGTCATGCGCTCGGCGGCACGGGTGGCGTCCGAGGATGCGAGATAGAGCCAGGCGACGCGCAAATGTTCCCGGTGATGAAACTCCTCTGCCGGGAAGGACAGGTCTTCAAAAGCGCGCAAAAAGTCTTCGTCGCTCCAGGCGCGAACGCCCGAGCCGGAATCGGCTTCCGTCATGTTAGTTTGGTATCGGGAAAGTGAGATGCGAACTTCTGTTAGTGTATCACGTTTCCCGTTCGAAGCGAGGAATCCGGGCACCCCGGGGGAAGGATGGGTTTCCAAATTGGTCTGCTAGGGATGCTTGTGAGGCTATAGCGCATTGCTACGTTTCCAGCTTGAAGCGCGAGGAAGCCAGGCGGTAGAGGCGGCGCCATACCAGGCGGTTGATGAGCACGACGATGGTGGCCATGATGAGCGTGGAGGCGAGCAGCATGTCAAACCGCCCCGCATCGCTGGCGCTGCTGATGGTGCTGCCGAGGCCCGGAACGGAGACCGTTCGCCCTTGAAAGTGAAAATACTCGGCGATGATGCTGGCGTTCCAGGCGCCACCGGAAGCGGTAACTAGGCCGGTCACGAGATACGGGAAAATGCCCGGCAGGATCAGAAAGCGCCAGCGGTCCCAGGAAGCAAAATGAAAGATTTGCGCGGCTTCCTTCAGGTCGCTAGGAATGGCCATGGCCCCCGCGATGACGTTGAACAGGATGTACCACTGCGTGCCCAGCAGCATGAGCAGCATAGCCGCAAACTCCATACCACCGCGGAAGCGGAGGAAGAACAGCAGAATAATGGGAAAAAGCGCGGTCGCCGGGACCGCGGCGGCCATTTGAACAAACGGCTGGGCCATGCGAGCGAGACGCGGGCTGAAGCCAATGGCCACGCCGACCGGGACAGTCCAGAGTGCGCTCAGAAGAAGTGCGGAATTGACGCGCAGAAAAGTAAGCGCGGCACTGCGGAAGAGTTCAACGTAGTCTTCGCGATGAAGGTCAGAAAGCTCGCGGATAGCGTGAAAGACCGTGAAACCGAGACCAACCAAGATTCCGGCAAGCAACAGGTAGGCCATGCGCTGGCGCAGTCGATGCTGCTTGGGCGCAGCAAAGGTTTTGGCGGCGCGGCGGGCGCTGACCGTGAAGAGAAGCGTGAGGCGATTGACGACGGGACGAAAGAGGCGGCGGTACAGCCGCACGAGAACAGAAGTGCGCCCGATGAGATGAAGCAGAGTAGGATGCGGCGTGCTGGAACTCTCGACCTGCTCAAACTTAAATTTGTCTGCCCAGAGAATGATGGGACGCCACACAAACTGATCCAGCAGAACAACGAGCGCGATCATGGCGGCGACGCCCCACAGGATGGCGCGGGTATCGCCGTGGCTTGCGGCGGTTTGCAAAAACGAACCCAGCCCTGGCAGACGGAAGTCTCGTTTGCCAAGCACGAACATTTCGCAGGCCATCAGAAAAAACCACCCGCCAGCGACGGAAACCATGGAGTTCCAAACGAGGCCAATCGTGGAGAACGGAAGATCCAACTCGACAAATCGCTGCCACCGGCTAAAGCGATAAATGATGGCAGCCTCACGGAGGTCGCGTGGAATGGTTTTCAGAGAAGAATAGAAGCTGAAAGCGATATTCCAAGCCTGGCCGGTGAAGATTAGCAGAATGGACCCAAACTCGATGCCCAGCTGGCTGTGCGGGAAAACAGCGACCATTGCCAGCATTACCCCGGGAAGAAAGCTGAGCACCGGAATCGACTGCAAAATATCGAGCAGCGGAATCATGATCATTTCGGCGCGGCGGGAGCTGGCCGCCGCGTAGCCAAAAGCCAAAGCAAAGAGGAGACTGATCGCATAAGCGATGACCATGCGAACCAGGGAATAGAAAGCATAAAGAGGAAGATCGCGGGGATTCTGCGAAATGTGTGCCTGGGGATGAGCCGGACCGAGCCAGGTCCGTCCAATGGCGTAAATCCCGAAGATCATGGCGAACACAAAAAGAAACACGGCACTGTCGATCAGAAAAGCCCAACTCTTTCGGGAACCCGCAGGGCGCTTCGCGGCAGGAGGAAGCGGCGCGGGATGAGCGGCGGAAAGCGTAGCAGCCGGCACAGTCGCCTCAGGACTCGGTCAGGGTCAGCTTGCCGGACCCGGCGTCGTACTCAAAAATCTCGGCGTAGCGCCCCCATTGGATGGCGGTTTCGAGCTGGCGGCGCGACTCTTCTTCGCTGAAGTGCTCTTCGAGCAAGTCGCGGAAAAATTCTTCGCTGAGAGTGCGGTTTGACTTGGCCCGAAGGGCTTGTTCCATTTGCCGAAGCAGGGGAATGTTAGCGAGGGCGGCTTTGCGGAAGATGGCTTTGCGGGCTTGGATGTCGGCCTGCGCGAACTCGTGGCCTTCCGGGGTGATGATGGCGTCGCCTTCCTCCGCACGCACGAAGCCCAAAATAGCGGCGGTGTCGATGGTGGGAAGCAGCGATTCGAGGTCCAGGCTGAGGTCCTCCGCAAGGCGGTGCAAGTCCACTCGCCCGCCGCGGTCAACAAGGATTTCCAGTAAACCGGCCAAACCGCCGGGACGCGTGTGCGGCAGCATGACCGGCTTGGGCTTGGGGGCGGCGCCGGGCGCCTGCGTGCGCGCGGGCGCCAGATCATCCTTGTGATGCGGCTGGGTCAGCACGCGGTAAATGGAATCCACCAGTTCGACGAATTGCGGGCTCTTGCGGTCACGGGGCTGCGGAAGAGTAACGGGGAAATCCGCGTGAATGTGCGCGGGGTTGCGGCCGAGAACGATGATGCGGTCTGCAAGGACGACCGCTTCCTCGATGTTGTGCGTGACGATGAAGATGGCGCGCGTAGGAACCTTATGCTCGAGCCAGAGTTCCAGGAGTTCGCCGCGCAGCGTTTCTGCAGTGAGCACGTCCAGCGCGGAGAAGGGCTCGTCCATGAACAGCACTTCCGGTTCGACCACCAGCGCGCGGGCCACGCCGACGCGCTGCTTCATGCCGCCGGAAAGTTCCTTGGGATAGGCGGATTCGAAACCATCCAGCCCCACTGCATCCAGAATGCGCAACGCGCGCTTGTGACGCTCAATCGGAGCGATGCCGCGCGCCTCCAGGGGAGCTTCAACGTTCTCAATCACCGTAAGCCAAGGAAAAAGCGCGAAACTCTGGAAAACGATCGCAACGTTGGGAAATTTTCCGTCGACCGGGTGGCCGTGCCAGTAGATTGTTCCGCCACTGGCAGGGGAGAGGCCGGTGAGCATCCGCATCAGGGTGGACTTCCCACAACCGGAAGGTCCAAGAAGCGCAAGAATCTGTCCGGGAAACACTGCAAGGTCGATTGGGGCAATTACCTGAATGCGCCCGCCCTCCGGGTGCTGGTAGAATTTCTCGAGCTTGCGCGCTTCAATGATGGGTACCGTTCGAGCGGTGTCCGCGGTGCTCATGAGCGTAGGTATTATCCCTCAACTGCCAAGTAGCAGCACCCCACGGTAATCGGCGCGTAGCGCTTCCCCAGCAATCACCAATTCAAGTCAATTTCAATTATTAAGGACGCATTATGTTTAAAGAGCCCTACACAAAGAGACTGGATACCTGGGCAAGCGCTCGCGAATGGCTGCAGGCCGCGGGTCTTTCGCTGACGATTGCTTTGCTTGTAGCTGCGCCCTTTTTCCGAATGGGAATCATGGTGGGGCACGATTTCGCGTTTCACATGACTTCCTGGATGGATGTGGCGCAGCAGTGGAAACAAGGAATCTGCTATCCGCGTTGGACGGAATGGGCCAACGGTGGATTTGGTGAACCGCGGTTCATCTTTTATCCGCCGCTATCGTGGCTGCTAGGAGCGGCGCTGAGTTTTGTGGCTCCGTGGAAGGGTGTCGAGGCCTTGTTTGTTGTTGTGGTGCAAGCTCTGGCGGGGGTTTCCATGTACGCCGTCGCTAGGCGCTTTCTTTCTCAAGGCGGAGCCTTGCTGGCGTCCGTGTTGTATGCCGCGAATCCGTATATTTTCCTCGATATCTATTTGCGCAGCGCCTTCGGAGAGCAAATTGCCTGTGCCTGGCTGCCGCTCGCGGTCCTGGGGGCATTGCCGTTAGCCGGGCTCGCTGCCGATCATCGGCGTCCCAAATTGCGGACCGCCGCGTTCTTCGCCTTGGCCTTTGCAGCGATTTGGGCTTCCGACGTGCCCGTCGGCGTAATGGCGAGTTACGCGGTGGCGCTTATTTTTGTGTGGGGCGCGATCGTGAAAAAGGCTTGGGAGCCGCTATGGCGTGGCGCAGCGGGACTGGCCCTGGGTTTTGGATTGGCAGGATTTTATCTCCTGCCGGTCGCTTATGAGCAACACTGGATCAACACGAGAACTCTAATTCCTGAAGGAGCGGTTCCTACAAAGCATTTCCTGTACGCGCAGCCCTACTGGGATGTGGACTTCCCCAAAATGGTTTCTTTCAATTGGACAGCTTCGACCGTCGGCATCCTGATCCTGGTCGTTGTTGTGATTGCCGCCATCGCCGTGCGGCGAAGACTCCCTAGAGACGAACAGAACAGCGACCTGCGAGCGCTCTGGCACACGTTGCTTGCGCTTTCGGCGGCCGCAACGTTTCTGCTTCTGCACCTAAGCTGGCCTCTTTGGCAATACCTGCCCAAACTTGCCTTTGTCCAGTTTCCCTGGCGCTGGCTCGCCGTTCTTGCGTTGGTTTACGCATTTTTTCTGGCCCTGGCGATTGAGCGGAGCCGCCGCCGCGGGGTCTGGACTGCAGCGACCCTTATCGTTCTCACCGGCGGGTCAGCGGCTTACATCGTGCATAGCGGCCGCTCCGAGGGCCGCTGGGTCGGAGTCGACGTGACTCCGTCCATGCACCAAGACTTTATTGACGATGATAACGGCTTCCTCGGGACTCCTGAATACTTCCCCGGGGGCGCGCGGTACCAGAGTTATTTTTCTTCGCACCTCCCTGCGCAAAGGCCGCGCGTGCAGATTTTGCCGGCGGAAGGGTCGAGGGGAGGCTCGCCGAAGGCGAAATTCCATATAGAAAAATGGACCGCGGAGGACCGGGAAGTGCAAGTGGACGCACAGGAACCCGTGCAGCTCGCACTGCGGCTGCTTCGGTATCCGGCTTGGCAAGTCGAACTGAATGGCAGAGTGACGACACCGGAGCGTTCCAGGGCTTTAAATCAAATCGTTCTTCCCGTGCCTGCAGGCGTGGCCGACATCCGCGTGAGTTTCAGGCGCACGCCGGATCGCCTTGCGGGAATTGTTTTATCCTTGGTGATTTTTCTGACCGTTACGGCCATCTTGCTCTTTGCCTGGCTGTTTGAGAAAAAGACCGTCTGGAATGTCGACCGCGGCATCATCGAGCCGACGTCATTTTCCTCCTATTCAGGTGACCAGGCGCCGTAGCATAAGGCATGATAACGCGGTGTGACCTCCTGCGGAACATCCAAACATCGTGCTGAACTCAAAAAGCGTTCGAGGATGGCTGTCCGCGCTCGGAGTTTCTTTAGCCACAGCGTTTCTCGTGGTTTCGCCCTTTTTCTGGCGGGGAAACGCATCGGGACACGACATCGCCTTTCATGCGTCATCCTGGCTGGATGTCGCTGGGCAGTGGAAGGAAGGCATTGTTTTTCCGCGCTGGTGCGAGTGGGCGAATAACGGTTTTGGCGAACCGCGTTTCATTTTTTATCCACCGCTTTCCTGGATGCTGGGGGCGGCACTGGGGCTGGTCGCACCGTGGAACGCGGTGCCCGGCATCTTCGTAGTGCTGGCGCAAACACTGGCGGGGAGTTCCATGTTCGTACTGGGGCGGCGTTTTTTTTCAGCGGGCCCTGCCCTGTTTGGCGCAGCTTGCTACGCCGCTAATCCCTACGCGCTTCTCCTGGTGTACATGCGCAGTGATTTCGCCGAGGAACTGGCCTGCGCGCTTCTGCCATTGCTTTTGCTTGCCGCGGTTCAGTTGTGCGGTCTCCTCGAGAACCACTGGCGTTCGGGGACTCGCGTGACGGCCATCTTCGCGCTGCTTTTTGCGGGCGTGTGGCTTTGTAACGCTCCGGCAGGAGTGGTCGCCAGCTACAGCCTGACGCTTCTGTTGGTGTACGCCGCACTCGCGGAAAAATCGTTAGCTCCTTTGTGGCGGGGCGCTGGCGGTCTGGCGCTGGGGTTCGCGTTGGCAGGATTTTATCTGTTCCCCGCGGCGTACGAGCAGCCCTGGGTGAACATCGGTCAGGCGCTTTCCTCGGGATTGCAGCCCGTACAAAACTTTCTCTACACAGCGACTGCAGATCCCGAACACAACGCCTTCAACTGGATCGCTTCGAGCGTGGCGGTGCTGCTGGTCGGGATGACTGCCATTGTCGCGCTGCTGGCCAGGCGTACCACCGAGAATCCGGAAAACGAAAAAGTTGCCAGAAGAATTTGGCCGGTGATGGTGATGCTCGGCGCGGCAGCCACGATTTTGATGCTTCGTCCCAGGGCGGTGGACGGGCATCCTTGCTGTGCCATACGCCTACTTTGCCCAAGCGACGTTTACGCGGCGTCGCGCGGGCGGGATCTGGATTGGTGTGGTGATCCTCGCGGCTGCGGGAACGGCCACTTTCCTGGTTCGCAAAGCCTGGTGGGATTCCGACGATATTCCCGCGCTGCAGGATGCGATTGCGAATGGCCAGGGCTTCGACGGAACCGACGAATACGATCCGGCCAAGGACGATCACACCGATCTGCCCGCAAAAGCGCCGCCGGTCGAAATCCTGCTCGCAAAAGGGGCGCAAGCGCCGGGCCCAAAGGCGGAAATTCGCACTCTGAGGTGGACCGCCGAGGAGAAAGAACTTAGCATTACATCGCCTCAGCCGCTGCGAATTGCCATTCGCTTGCTCGATTACCCGGGATGGCGTGTCGAAGTGAACGGCCGTAGTGTGAAGCCGCAGTCCCCCGAAACAACCGCGCAAATGATTCTGCCGCTCTCCCCCGGAACCCACCATATCCAAATAAAATTCGTACGCACGACAGATCGTATCCTTGGCGGCTGTGTGTCTCTATTGAGCCTCCTTGCTGCGGTTCTGCTTCTCTCGAAAAGGCGGGCCAGACAAAGAACAACATAAAGAGCGACTCCCGTCACGAAGAGGCGGGCTGAGCCTAAAAGATGATCGCACCGCAATGAATGGAATTAGCGAGCGGAGACATCACCGCCGGTCGACGGTGGGATGCCGCACGTCCTGCCCTTGCACAATGTAGATCACGTCTTCCGCAATATTCGTGGCGTGATCGCCGATGCGCTCGAGATTCTTCGCGACCAGGATCAGCTCAAACGCGGGAAACACCACGCTGGAATCGCCCATCATGTACGTGAGCAGTTCGCGGAAAATCTGGTCGCGGTAATGGTCCACCTGGTCGTCGGTAGCGAGAACTTTGTGTGCCAGCTCGACGTCGCGGCGCACCACCGCGTTCAGCGCGTTGCGCACCGTCTCCTCGACCAGGTCGCTCATGCGCGGGAGATCGACGTAGGGCTTCACGCGCGGATGGCGCAGGATGCGCAGCGCCCCTTGAGCAATGTTCACTCCCTGGTCGCCAATGCGCTCGAGATCGTTGTTGATCCGCGAGATCGCCAGAACGAAGCGCAGATCCGTGGCCATGAGCTGGTGGAGCGCGAGAAGCTGGACGACGCGGTCATCAATTTCCATTTGCAGTTCGTTGATGGCGTCCTCTTCTTCGAGAACCCGATTGGCCATGGCTTCGTCCGATTCCAATACCGCGTGAACCGCCTGATGCACGGCGCGTTCGACGAGGCTGCCCATCCACAAGAGCCGCTCTTTTAGCTCGTTCAAATCCTTTTCAAAGTGGCGTTCCATGCCGTTCTCTTTTCCGAGTGCAAGTACTTGAACTTGATTCCTGAACCTGGGCAGCCCCCCCTGCGTGCCTATCGGTATGTTTGGAGAAAGCCTTCCGACGAGAAGAGTGATGCGCCTCGGCCATCGGCGCGTTATCCGAAGCGCCCGGTGATGTACGCCTCCGTGCGCGGATCCTTGGGCGTGGTAAACAGCTGCGCCGTCGGGCTGAATTCGATGAGCTGTCCGATCAGTAGAAAAGCGGTGAAATCGCTGACCCGAGCGGCCTGCTGCATATTGTGCGTCACGGTCACGATGGTGCAAAACTCCTTCAGTTGCACGAGGAGTTCCTCGATTTTTGCCGTGCTGATGGGGTCCAGTGCGGAGCAGGGCTCGTCGAGCAGCAGCACTTCCGGATCCACGGCCAGCGCACGCGCGATGCACAGGCGCTGCTGCTGGCCACCAGAAAGCTCATAAGCGGATTTATGGAGGTGGTCCTTCACTTCATCCCACAGAGCGGCGCGGCGCAGGCTTTTTTCTACGCAATCGGCGATAGGAACTTTGGAACCGTTGATTCTCGGGCCGTAGGCGACGTTGTCAAATATGGACTTCGGAAACGGGTTCGGCCTCTGGAACACCATGCCTACCCGCCGGCGAAGCGAAGTGACGTCCTGGTTGAAGATGCTCTTGCCATCGAGAAGAATTTCACCTTCGAGACGAGCGTCGCGCAGCGTTTCATACATGCGGTTAAGCGTCCGAAGAAGCGTGGACTTGCCGCAACCCGAAGGACCAATGAGGGCCGTAACTTTGTTTGCGGCAATTTCTAGGTTGATGTCAAAAAGGGTCTGCTTGCTGCCGTAAAAGAAATTCACCTTGGAGACGCACATGCTCATGGTGAGAGCCGTCGCTGGCTCGCGGGTCTCGGCGTTGGAACCCGTTGGCGGAATGTTGAGGGACACGGCGGGCCTCACGGATGCGTGCATAGCTCAGGACCTCGAAAGCGGAGTGCCACGGGCAAGCACCCCGCGGGCAACAATATTAATGACAAGAATCAGGCTCAGCAATACAAGCCCGGCGGCCCATGCTTGGCGATGCCAATCTTCATAGGGAGAAATAGCATAGTTATAGATCACGACGGGCAGCGAAGCGGTGGGCTGGTTCCAGCCGGGGCTCCAAAAGCTGTTTCCAAGAGCGGTGAACAGCAGTGGGGCTGTTTCGCCAGCCACACGGGCGAAGGCCAACAGAATTGCGGTAAGGATGCCGCGATAAGCGCACGGCACGATGACCGTGGCGATGGCTTTCCATTTGCTCGCGCCAAGAGCCATAGCTCCTTCGCGCAGGGCATTCGGAACGGAGCGCAGAAACTCTTCGGTGCTACGCAGCGTGATGGGAATCATCATGACGCCCAGCGCGCATCCCCCGGCCAAAGTCGAAAAATGCTTAAAAGGCAGGACCACCAGGCTGTAGGCAAAAATGCCGATGACGATCGAAGGCACGCCGTTGAGAAGGTCCGCCGCGTAGCGCACGATGAAAGCGGTGGTCGTACCGCTGAATTCCGCAAGATAGATAGCGCCCAAAAAACCAATCGGCACGCCGATCAAAGTGGCCAGCAAAAGCAGCTTGCCGCTGCCAACAATGGCGTTGGCCATGCCGCCGCCGGTTTCCCCCACAGGAACCGGGAGCTTGGTAAAGAAGTTCCAGTTCACTGAAGCTCCGCCATGGAAGACCAAATAACCGAGGATCAGGAAAAGGGCGGATACGGCGACAACCGCACAAATGCCCGTCATGGTGAGCATGAAGCCACTCACAAATTTTCGCCAGCCTAGCCCAAGGCTCATAGGTGCGCCATTCCGCCGCCGCGCTCGGACGTTGCCAGGATCAGCAAGCGGGCAAGCCCATTGAGAATGAAAGTCAGAAGGAAAAGCACCAGACCAAGCTCGATGAGCGATTGCAAGTACAGGTCGCCGGTAGCTTCCTTGAATTGGCTGGCAATAACCGAAGCGATGGAATCTCCCGGCGAGAACAGAGAGGCGCTGATGACCGGTGTGTTTCCAATAACCATGGTGACCGCCATGGTTTCCCCAAGCGCGCGGGCCAGTGCGAGGAAGATGGAGCCAAGAATGCCGCTGCGGGCGAAGGGCACAACCACTTTCCAGGTCGCTTCCCACCGCGTAGCCCCCAGCGCCAGCGCGGCCTCCCGTTGATCGCGGGGCACGGAAAGGAGCACCTCGCGTGATACCGAGATGATGTAGGGAAGAAGCATGATCGCGAGCACCACGCCTGCGGTCAAGAATCCCAGACCGTACGCGGGACCCTGAAAGAACGGCAGAAAACCGAGCGTGCTTTTGAGAGCCGGCTGAATATACTGGCGCATGAGCGGGATGACAATAAAGATTCCGAGTAATCCATAAATCACGCTCGGCACGGCGGCGAGGAGGTCGATAAAGAATTCCAGATTATCGGAGAGCCTAACCGGCGCCAACTCGGCAAGAAAAATCGCTGCTCCGAGGCCAAGGGGAACGGCGATAAGCAAAGCAACAGCAGCGGTAACTACGGTTCCATAAATAAAGGGCAACGCACCGAACTGCTCGTTAACGGGATCCCATACCGAGGTTCGCAAAAAGTTGAACCCGAACTTGTGCCGGGGCAAGACCGAACCTTGCCACAGCTCAAAAACCAGCAAAACGGTAAGGAAGACCACGAAAGCGGCAAATAGAAACGTGATCAACCGGACAATTTCGTCGCCCTCGCGGAGACCGGATAGCCATGAGCGCGAGCCCGCGACAGGACCCGTGCCCGGTACCGTAGTGGTGGTGGCGGCCACGCTATTGAACTTCCGTGAGGGCTTTCTTCTCTTTTGCGACGACTTCCTTCGGCAGCCGTGCGTAAGAAAGCGCTTCGGTGTAGTTCTGTCCTTGCCCGAGCATCCAGCTTACGAAACCCTTGATAGCATCCCGTTTCGAGGCGTCGGGGATTTTTGAAGGAATCAGCAACCAAGTGAAGCTGGAGATCGGGTAGGCGGTTTTTCCCGGAGCATTGGTAATAGAAACTCGGAAATCCGCAGGCATGTTCTCGGCGGCGCTAGCGGCCGCAGCCGTTACGCTGGCAAGGTCCGCTTTGATAAATGCGCCGGAGCTATTCTGCACGCGGCCGTAAAGCATCTTGTTCTGAATGGCGTAAATCAGCTCGACGTAGCCGATGGAGTTGGGAGTCTGCTTCACCAGGCCGGCGACGCCTTCATTCCCCTGTCCGCCGAGCCCCACCGGCCAGTTAACCGCCGTGCCCTTGCCGACTCTGGTCTTCCACTCTTCGCTGACTTTCGAAAGATAATCGGTCCAGATGTACGTAGTGCCGCTGCCCTCCGAGCGGTGAACGACGAGGATGTCGTTGGCGGGAAGATTCACACCCTTATTCGGGCCGGTGATGAGGGGATCGTTCCATTTGGTCACTTTGCCGAGAAAAATTCCGGCCAGCGCTTGCGGGGTGAAGTTCAGCTCGGCGGAAACGCCCGGGATGTTGTAGGTGGGCACGTCGGCACCGAGTACCGTGGGAAAGTGCAGAATGGGGAACCCATGTTTGTCCTGATAGGCCTTGAGTTGCGCGTCCGTCATGGGGCCATCGGAAGCGCCAAAGTCCACTGTGCCCTCAGTTATCTGCTTGATGCCGCCCCCCGAGCCAATGGATTGATAGTTGATTTGAATGTTGGCGTCCTTCTTGTGGTATTCGTCAAACCATTTTGAATAAATGGGATAAGGGAAGGTCGCACCCGCCCCCGTGAGGGAAAGCGTGCTATCGGCCCAGACCAACCCGGCAAAACCCAAGATGGCCAGCACGACGGTTATAGGGAGTCGCTTCATCGCTAGTCTCCACGCCTCAGATTCATCTTTAGGTACAAGAACAGCTTGTCTCCCGGGTGTTACGGGATTGTTACAAATCCGAGAGAGTTGTTTGAATCGGGTAGTCGCCAATTACATGTTTGGCTGAGCCGTCATAGCCCCGAGGGTCCGGAAACGGGGACGCCGATCACTGAAGCCGGTGTCCTGCTGCTCCCCGCCGATGCCAGGAACGAGTTCGGTCCGGCCCTGGTTCGCGTGTTGACCGACGATGCCTATCGCGAGTCGCTTGCTGAACGCAGCCGCCGTGCGCAGGAACGTTATTTTTCCTGGAGCGCGATTGCGGAACAGTATGTGAAGTTCCTGATGAAAAGCGGCACGGCGATTAATCACCCAGCATTCGGGCCGTACCTGTTCTAAAGGCTGACATACTGCTGACTTACCCGTTTCCTAGGAAAGGCGGGTATGCTAGACTAAGGCAGTTCCGCAGGGGTTTGCGGTTCACCGAAAGATTCCGCACTGGTGTCGTTTCCTTTGCGCGACCGTGGATGGGCGGCTTTGTGCGACGCCATTGCGGCGCGAAATTACATTCATCGATGGCCCAGGCCAGGCCGGGTCACGCGAAAAACGAGGATTTGTTATGTCTGGGCATTCGAAATGGGCCACCATTAAGCATAAGAAAGCGGCCACCGACGCAAAGCGCGGCCGCGTGTTCACCAGAATCATCCGAGAAATCACCATTGCGGCGCGCATCGGCGGAGGGGATCCCAACTCCAACCCGCGATTGCGGACAGCCATCCTCGCGGCCAAGAACGAGAACATGCCGAACGACAACATCGAGCGCGCCATTTTGCGCGGTACCGGCCAACTCGAAGGCGAACAGTACGAAGAGGTGACCTTCGAAGGCTACGGCCCGGGCGGCGTGGGCATGCTGATTCAGGCGGTGACCACGAATCGCAACCGTTTGGTGGGCGAATTCCGCCACTTGATGAGCAAGAACGGCGGGAACCTGGCAGAAGCTGGCGCGGTGGGGTGGATGTTCCACCGCAAAGGTGAAATTACGATTCCCAAAGAAGCAGCCAGCGAGGACAAGCTGTTGGATCTGGTCCTGGATGCGGGCGCAGAAGACTTAAAGGACGACGGCTCCTCTTGGTACATCGTGACGCCGCCGGAAGCACTGGAGAAAGTGAAGGATGCGCTGACGAAGGCGGGCATCAAGCCGACTTCGGCGGAAATCGCCATGGTGCCGCAGAATTACATCAAGCTGACCGGCCCGCAAGCCGTGCAAATGGTGCGTCTGGTCGAAGCGCTCGAAGAGCACGACGACGTGCAGCACGTCTACGCGAACTTCGACATCGACGAATCGGAGATTCAGGCGGCGGTAGGCGCAAACTAACCGGCGCGACACGGGTTGCACGATTCGCGGATTTTCTGTGCGTTACGGCCATTTGCAAAATGCAGTGGCCGTTTTTAATTTTGCGCGCTCTTCAGACGGGAGTCCGCTGGCTGTTCCACAAAAATTGGTCGCTATTGAGCTGGACCGGCATGAAGGCTCGCTCACGAGAATACAAAGAAGTGGCAAGACAGAAATGTTCGCCGTAAAATTGTCGCGATGAACGCCGCACTAGCTTCGCGCGAAAATGGAACCAGGAAGGGTTGGATGCGCGTTTTGGGAGTGGACCCGGCCGCCGCCGGGCCAACCGGTTACGGGATCATCGAGGGCGACGGTCGGCAGTGCCGCATGCTGCATTATGGAGCGCTAAAAGTCGTCGCCAAAAAACACAAGGATGGCGATGGCGCGGCCTTGCAGGAGGTCTATGCGCTATTGTGTAAGTTGATTCAGGAATTTGCTCCGGACGTGATGGCCGTGGAAAGCATCTTTTCCGCGCTGAACGTGAAAACGGCGCTGCGCCTGGCGGAGGTGCGCGGCGTGGTGTTGCTGGCTGCGGAACAGCATGGCGTGGAGGTTCGTAGCTACGCGCCGCGGGAAGTGAAGGCTGCCATCGCGGGCCATGGGCACGCCGACAAGCGGCAAATGCAGATCATGGTGCGAGCGATCCTCTCGATGAACCTGACGCCGGAGCCTCCGGACGCGGCGGACGCATTGGCTGTAGCGTTGTGCCATTTGCAAATGGAACAGGCGCGGCGACGCTTCGGGTTACCTCGGGAAGGCGAATTTCCCAGGCCGCGAGCTTTTGCAATGGGCTTGGAACCGGTAAGTGGGGGAACGCCCGCTCGGATGGGCCGCGCAACGCGTGGCGGGGCGCCGCGCATCCTACCCGCATATTGAGCGATTTGTAGACGTAACGATGAGAACTTTCTTCTTGCGGTTTTTCCTCATGCTTGGAGCAGCCTGCTGGATGGCTTGCTCCGCCTTTCCTGGCCCGGCAGCTTGCGAAGCGAAACTGAAGTTTCGGCGGGTTTTCAAAGGCAGTTCTCCGGAATTCATTGAAATCAGCGTACGGGACGACTCGGATCTCGCTTCCTATGAAATCCGCCAACTCGAGGAGGACCCCGGGGCTTCGCCGTTCCAGGTTGGCGCACCCTTGCGCAGCAAAATGTTTGAACTCGCTGCCGAGCTAAAACATTTTGAGGGCCAGGACCTCGAGGTTCACCGCAGAATTGCCTATCTCGGCGAGAAGACTCTTCACTGGGAATGCGGTACGGAAGTCCACGAGACAAAATTCAACTACACGATGAATCCAGCGGCGTCGCAACTGCTTCAGATTTTCGAAGGTTTGACGCGGCAACAGGAAGACGCGGACCTGATTTCGCGGCGGATGAAGTACGACCGATTGGGCGTCAATGATGCGCTATTGCAATTCGAATCGGATTTGAACCGCAGCCTGCTTCCCGAACCCAAGCGCCTGCTCCCCATGCTCGAGCAGATCGCCGCTGACGCGAAGTTTGTGGACATCGCACGGCAGCGCTCCCGCACCCTCGCCGAGCGCATCCGGCACCAAGGATAGTTCCTAGATCCCGGCTACAAATGCCTCCCGCCGACAAGGTCAAAAGAGGAGCCTGGAATCTATCAGCGCAGCCCGATCTACCTACATAATTTTGGATTATTTTCTCGAAATTTATAGTCCGCACAGAAAATAGCTCTCATAAATCTGCCAAATTTCACATTTCTCATGGCTTATTCGTATAAATTCTTGGCCCTTTATTTGCTTCTCTGCCTTTACGTAGCCATCGCGTTTTGAAGGGCCCAGGAATCCTTCCAGGTCCAGATGGCTTTAGTCGCGGTTTGAGTGAGCTGGCAGGCCAGGAAGCCGCGGCCCTTGAGTGGTGCAATCACAGGCGGAAACGAGAGAGTATTTTTTTGCAAAAGGGAGGCCTTATGCGGCGTTTTCGGAGTCTGCTCTTCCTGATAGCGGGACTGGTCCTTAGCTTTGCAAGTATGGCTGTGGTGTCGCTTGCGTTCGCGCCGGAAGCACAAGCGCAGGCGACAATCAGTTCGGGCAGCATCCAAGGGACGGTCACGGATCCTACAGGAGCGGTTGTAAGCGGCGCAGCCATAACGATCACAAACAAAGAAACGGGGCAGGTCGTAAAGACTACCAGCAACGCCGCGGGTGCTTACACCTCGGGTGCGCTTGTGCCCGGAGACTATGTAGTCCACGTTGAAGTCAAGGGCTTCAAGGCCGCCGACTTGCCGGTTGTGGTGCAGGTCGGCACGGTTGCGAATGGGAACGTGGCGCTGCAGATCGGGCAGGGCTCCGTGAGCATTGAAGTCCAAGCTTCCAATGTACAGGTAAACAGCGAGCAGGCCACCGTGCAGGGAGTCCTAACCGCCAACCAGATCGATACTCTCCCCGTCAATGGCCGAAATTTCCTTGACCTTGCCCAGTTGGAGCCAGGGGTGCAAATTCAGGAGGGCAGTACATTCGACCCGACCAAGAACGGCTTTTCTTCCATCTCTTTTGAAGGGCGATTCGGTCGCACAGCAAGAATTGAGCTGGATGGAGTGGATATCAGCGATGAGACGGTAGGCACGACGACGCAGAATATTCCTGCCAGCGCCATCCAGGAATTCCAGCTTTCTCAGTCCACCCTGGATTTGTCGACCGAGCTAACCTCCTCAGGGGCGGTGAACGTCACCACGCGCTCTGGCACCAACGACCTGCATGGGGAGCTGTTTGGATTGTTTCGCGGGAATCAAACATCCGCTGCGCTTCCCGGGCCGAAGGCGCCGCCGTTTCAGCGCGAACAATTTGGGGGGCGCGCAGGCGGGCGAGTCATCAAGGATAAGCTTTTCTGGTTCGCCGACGTGGAGCGCTCCAAGCAAGATTTGGCCGCTGCAGAGCCGTTTGCTCCACCATTCGACACTCTGAATACCACTCTTACGCAGCCGTTCCGCGAAGTACAGACGGACGGTCGGTTGGACTGGAACATCCGCACTTCGGCCCGCATGTTTTATCGTTTCAATTTTGACCAAAACAGCCAGATTCGACCGTTTGGCTCCGCCAGTTCCTTACAAGGTTTTAAAAACGTAGACCACACGCCTTCTCACGCCCTCGGCCTCGATTTCAATACCGGTTTGTTCACGCACAGCGTTCGCTTTGAATACCTCCGATTCCACAACGCGATTCAGGATGGCACATCTGGCATTGCGGCAGGCCCCGACAACCCGATCCCCGGGCTTGGCATTAACATCGGGGCGCCGGTCGCCGGAAACTGCGTTCTTAGCGGTGGTGGCTCCTACTGCGGCGGCCCTAACCTCCTCGCTCCCCAGCAAACACTGCAATCCAACCACGAAATCAAGTACGATGGCAGCCGAGCCATCGGCAAACAGGTTATTCGTTACGGCGCGACGTTCAACCTCATTCAAGGCGGAGGCCTCGCCGCCTTCTTTAACTTCCCGCAAGTGGGCACGACGGCTGCAGGAGCCAGCTCCGATCCGACTTCTTATCCCATTCAGTTTGCCTTCCTTGGCAACGGCGTTGGCTTTTCCACGCCAGAGAAAGCATTCGGTTTCCCTGCCGGCGGCCTGGGCCCGGATAATCGCTTTGAATGGTACTTCGGAGATTCCTGGAAATTGCTTCCTAATTTCATGCTGACTGCAGGATTGCGCTATGTGCGCGATACGGGGCGAGTGGACAGCAACCTGGGACCGCTGCCTGTTCTCAATGATTGGGGAACAGGCCTGGGCAACCGTGTTCGCACACCAGGCGACGATTTTGCGCCGCAAGTGGGCATTGCTTGGGACCTAAGCGGCAAGGGCAAAACGGTTATTCGCGCGGGAGGGGGACTCTATTACGAAAATTCCATTTGGAACAATGTGCTCTTCGATAGTCCCGCCCGCATTCCACAGGGGATTTTTGCCTATACCCCACTTGTATGCGCTGGTGGATTAGCAAATGCCTTCACTTGGCCTGCCACTGTCACTCTCGGAAGTTCCATCGCCGGGGGAGCAGGCATCGCTGGCGCAAACAATACTGTTACTCCCACTTTTTGCGGTAACACAATCGCGAGCAGTGGCAGCGCGGTTATCGCCCTGAGCAATGCATTCAAGGCCGCAGCGGCGTCCGTTAAAGGACTTCAGCCAAATCCGAACTTCATCGGGACTACCCTGAACGCTGCGAACGTAAGCGGCTTCGACATATTTAACCCCAATTACCGCACACCACGCTCCTGGCAAATGAACGTAGGCTTTCAACACGAAATCCGCCCCGGGATGGTGTTCAGCGCCGATTACATCCGCAACATCGGCGAACACTACCTGCTCGCCATCGATATGAATCACAGCGGCTCGGCGCGGTCCTTTAATCAGGCGAACGCGATCGCCGCTCGCGACAAGGCACAGACCTCGAACGGTTGCCCGGCGGGTTCCGGACAGGCGGCGTGCATGATCACGGCGTTGGGCCAGGCTGGTGCTCAGTCTGCATATTCAGCTGCAGGCTTAGATTCCAACATTGCGGTGACAGGCGGCGCACCGTGTAACTTCTGCGCCTTCCCCGGCACCAACCCCGTGAGTGACAACAGCGGCACAGTCGGCGCTCTCGATATGCTTTCGCCCGTCGGCCGCTCCGTTTATAACGGCTTGCAAATGAAGCTGGTGCAAAACGTCGCAAATCCCATCCATGGGGTCAAGTCGGCCAATTTCGAGCTTTCTTATTCCTTATCGAAGTTCGTGAGCCAGGTGGAGGACCAGGACTTCATCAACTTGGCCACCAACAATGACAATCCCCTTCAGTTCACGGGGCCGAACGGACTGGATCGCACTCACCAGATCTCCTTTGGCGGGACATTTATGCTCCCGCCGTACACACAAATGAGCTTCATTGGGCACTTCTATAGTCCGCTTCCACGGAGCATCCAACTTCCCGAATTGACTAGCGGTGGTGAAATCTTCGCCACCGACTGGCTGGGCTCCGGACTAGGTTCAGGAGCGGCGCCGGAGCCAGTGCCGGGAACCCAGATCGGCCAATTCATGCGCGCCACCAATGCCGACAACCTCCAGAACGTCATCAACACTTATAACGGGAAGTACGCTGGTACGCTAACTCCAGCCGGCCAGCAACTCGTTGCTAACGGTGTTCTGACTCCAGCGGATATGACCGCGATGGGTTGGGTCATGCCCGCGTTGCCCTCGGTAGCTCCGGGCGCGATAAGCTTCCCCTGGCTGAAGGCCTTTGACTTCGCGATGGCTTGGCCCCTCCCGGTTAAAGGAGAGCGGGTGAAAGTCACGCCGAGCGTCAGCATCTTCAACTTGTTTAACTTCGATAATGCATTCCTGCCAGGCAACCTCCCGCTGGCCACCCTGGTGCCTGGGCCGAATGGAACCATACAATCCAACTCCATTGGCGGCGTGACCCGTGGATCGAGTTTCACGCCATTCCGTGCCAGCTTCCAGTCGGGCACGTACGCCCTTGGGGCACCTCGGCAATTTGAGTTCGGGCTGAAGATCGATTTCTAGTCTGGACCAGCTCAAGTCTGATTCTTGGCGGCGGGGAGCCAAATTCTCCGCCGCTTTTGTTTCTGCAATACGCGAGCAGGAATCTTCTGCGTTTCTTGCACATAAAATGCAGCCGGGCTTCGAGGTGTAGAATAGTGGCTACTCTCAGCTCGTTCCGCGGGAGGCTGTTATGCGCAAGCCTCTGGCAGTGTCGCTACTCTTTGCAGGCTGGCTGATGTTTTTGCCTTCGGGAGATTGTGGCTAGGGGGGCCGACCCATTCCGCCCGGAGTTCGCGAAGCCGACAAGAAGACGAACGCCCCTATTGAGCCGCCGGCGACCTTCAAGCAAAAACCCCCGGACCCTGCGCTCCTCCGCCAAGAAGCCGAGGAACTCGCCAAACGGTCGGCTGAAATT
>QHYI01000195.1 GCA_003223245.1 Acidobacteriota bacterium | reverse complement strand
TTTTTCGACTTTCCACCAGGGAAAGGAGTTTATAACCAAAAATGTCAGAAATGAGACTTGCAGGAAAGATCTCCGATAGGTACAACGTCTAAAGTTCCGGGCCTGCTATGGCCGGTTTTGAAGTGACCCTGCATGGCCGGTTTTGCACTGACCCTTGAGGGGGAGGTCAGCACTGATTAAATTCGAAGACTGCGTAGCGTTGTCATTTTACGGCCTTTCACGAACCCCGGAGCTTTCACCCCTCTCGCCATAACGCACAGGCTTACGCTTTCTCGCTCGGGTCGGAGTTCGTGAGAGACGCGAAGAGGTTTGACCGTTCCGGCATAACATCCTCCCCACGGAATTGGTGAACGAAACAAGAACGGCTGGTCTCAGGGCAAAAGAAGTTGTTGATGACCGGCATGCAAGCTAAAAGTTTTTCCCTTCCATAGCAACTCCCCAGACATGCTTCCGGGGAGACTAATCTCAGCATTCACTTCAGGGCTTCGAGCAGCGTAATTCACCTCGACCATTCCCTTGGGAGTTGGTACGGCCGAGGCGACGCTGCGTAGCGAGCCAAGATGGGGTTCGATCGTAACGGTTGAGAACCCAGGCCCTTTGGGTCGGATTCCAGCAACGATGGTAAGCAAATCGAAATTCGGATGAGCACTCCAGGCGTGGGAATCTGACCTTGTTGGCTCTGGTTGTTCAGCCCAGGTTGTAAGCCCTAAAGCTACCATGTCGCGCCAAGGCTTCAGCAGAAGCAGATATTGGTCTCCCATTCCTGCGTGCTCCACCGCTCGCGCCAAATAGAATCGGAAGTAGTAGGTCGCCCTGGTCATCTCGGGAACAGGAACGGCCGGTGTGAATCCCGGGTCGCTCACGGAGAGGATTTTGGTCAGAACGTCCCTTTGTTGTTCCCGAGGGACAACGTCAAGCCACACGCCGAGAATGTTGGCGTGCTGGCTGTAATGTTTTTGGGCAGGCGTGTCAGCGATCAGACCATACCTTTTATTCCAGCACAACTTGCGAATGGCATTCACGGCGCGAGACTCTGCCTCACGATACCGTCGCGCACGAATCGAATCCCCGAAGGCGAACTCCAACTCTGCGCCATAACGGAGCGCTTCAATGAACTGGAGCGTGATGACAGAAGATCCGCCGTCTGCGTCTTGGGGAGGCACACCGAAGCCGAAGTCTTTTCCCCAGTCGACAAAGGGCCACCACGTTATGTTCCCGAGGAGTCCGCCTGGCCCTTGCCTATCGAGAAACCAATCCAGAACGGTTCTCGTGCCCGGTATTTGCGCTTTGACGAATTCTTCGTCGGCGCGATACCGCCAAAAATCTTGGATCATGCCGATCCACAATAGCGAGAAGGTTGGAATGATCTGCGTAACCGATGACGGATAACGACTCTGGGTAATTCCATCAGGGATCCGGGAATCGTTGAAGGCTTGAATTGCTTGGCGAGCAAGGCGATCGTCGCCCGCAACGGTGTACGAGATTAATGCCTGGATTCGCGTATCCCCGATGTACTGCAGGCGCTCCCAATAAGGCGTATCCATGTACGTGTCATGCGCATCGAGACGGGCAGTCCGCCAGCCGATTTGCCAGATCTGACTGAGAGACGCGTCGTCTGATTCAAAGCGGGCACGTTCTTCGAAGGGGTAAGCCGTGAACCAGGAACGAAACTTTTCAATATGAAGCGGCTGGTCAGCAGTGTTGATATCTACTTGCAGAAAACGCCAGGTTCGCCAGCCGAGGGGCATGAAGCGACGCCCCTCTGAGCCGTCCGGCAGAAACTCATCGAGGATACCCGCGATGTGTTTGCCGGCGATTTCATTTCGGTTACCCTTCTCGCCTTTGTCATCGACGAGAGCCTCGGCGTAAGTGAGGCGGATGGTGCTCTTGGCACCACCGCTCACTGTGAGTTCAGGGTACGCGGTAGTCAGATGCGAATGATCCAGCAGCAGACTGATACTAGAGTGAGAGGGAATTTCGAATCCAGTAGCAGGGAAGTCTCGAGGGAGCTGAACTCCAGAAGAGCGCACGACGCGTCCAACTGGTGTCAGCTCCATTTGCATTGAGGGAAGAGAGTCCGGCACCAATTGCCAATTGTTCTCTTGCACCGCCGCCCCTCTGATGATGGCGTTGCCGATGGAAGCAGCCTTTTCCCATTTGCCTCGGCCTAAAGAGGCGTCGTTCCAGAACCAATCGAACGATGCGCCATCTATGCTCTCCGAGGGCTCCGCTACATAGTAAAAGCGCCGCACGCCCGGAGGTGTTGGCAGAGGTCTTACACTCTTATCTTCTTCCACTTCCCAACTGCTATTCGTCTCAGCGACACGTTCGGCTTCCGCATCACCGCCGAGTACAAATGCAGTTCGATCGCTGATTTGAGCCAGCGGAGAGAGCGTACCAAAGCTCCATACTGTCGCAGCGATCTCATTTCTCCCTGGATGTAAGAATTGCGCCAAGTCGTAGGTTTCGTATTTCCAATGGGTCAGGTCACTTAGTGCTGGACCGCGGCCAACCTCATGTTGGTTAACACACAGAAGGAACTGGTTATCGGCACTGACGTGGACAACAAAATGCTCTGGAACAGGAGAGATTTCAAAAAGCTTCCTGAAATGCAAAACAACACTGTCTCTTTGAGGTGCGCCCGCCGCGGTGATCCATTGGGCCTTCCAGACTCCCTTCCGCATTTCGGACGGGGGCTGGGCAAGTGCGTGCGTGCAATGTGCCAATTGCAGGGCGAAACAGGTGAGCAACATGAATTTGGTTTTCATCGGTCTTTGTTAATATCGCGCCGGCATTCCCATGCGTGCGGCACTTCTACATAAGAGCGATCAAGAGCTGCAACCGAAGGGCAGCCGAGCAGCCGAAGGGTGCGCTCAAGGTCGGCTCTTAGAATCTCAACCGCCCGCGTGACGCCCGCTTCTCCGGCTGCACCCAGTCCATAGGCATAGGCGCGGCCGATGAGAACCGCACGAGCGCCGAGACAGATGGCTTTCACGATATCGCTTCCCCGGCGGATTCCTCCATCCATGAGGACCTCCGTCTGACCATGGACGGCAGCGACCACTTCCGGAACGGCTCGGATTGTGGCGGAGACCGAATCAAGTTGCCGTCCGCCATGATTCGAGACAACAACGGCGGCGGCGCCTTCATCGACAGCACGTTTTGCGTCTTCCGCCGTGAGGATACCTTTCACAACGATAGGTCCCGTCCAAACTTTGCGGATCCATTGCAAATCGTCCCAAGTCACGGCTGCGTCGACTAGAGCTGCGGCAACGTCGACGAGCTTCATCGGTCCTTGCCCGGGAACGACGATGTTCTCCAATCTCGGCACTCCGCCGTCGGCAAGGAAGGCGGCCAGCCATCTGGGATGCGCCAAGATTTCCGGCAAATACGGTAGCTTCGCGAGGAGGGACTTACCGAGCAGTTCCTTCATGCCATTGCGAGGATCGCGTTCTCTCATCCCGGCCACCGCGGTGTCGACGGTAATTACTAAGGCCGAGTAACCCGCGCGTTGGGCTCGTTCAATTCCAGCTTCGGCTGCCGCCCGGCCGCCTAGCAGATACAATTGGTACCAAGCGGGACCTTTTGTTGCGGCTTTGACGGCTTCGAGTTTGTGCCCTGAAATTGTCGAGAGGATGTAAGCGGTACCGGCCTCTCCAGCAACTTTAGCTGCTGCGGTCTCGCCCCGTGGATGTATCAGACGGCTATAGCCAACCGGCGCCAGCATGGCGGGAAAAGAAAGCTCCTGGCCAAGCACGCGCACCGTGAGATCACATTTCTTGATGACCATCGCGCCGCGCGGGCGGAAACTGATGTCGTGAAACGCTCGAGTGTTTTCGCGCAAGGTGAGTTCGTCTTCGGCACCACCATCCACGTAATCAAACACCGGCCGCGGCAGCCGACGATGAGCGAGACGCCGGAGATCCTCTATGTTGACTACTTTAGGCGGTCCGAGCGTGCCTTGTCCTGAACCCACCGGTTCCTCCGTTTGAAATCATGTTTCGATTGAGCTGCTTTATGACTCGTTACATTCCTTATAGGGCCGTTCGAACAAAGCCGGTTAATGCGCCAGTCCAAGGTAATTTCCGTAGCCGACAATGATCGTGGATCCCACGAGCAGGAAAAGAGCCAGGGTTAGGAGGCGCATTGCCGGAGCGCCGGCGCCTTTCCATTCTTTCAGCCCGATGCCCCAGAGGGAACTGAAAATGATGATGCTGGCCATGTGCAGGGTCCAACTGGAGAACCCGTACTTGCCCATTTGGGTTTCGCCCATGGTGTAGAAAAAGAACTGGAAGTACCACGTTGTACCAGCGAGCGCGCAAAGCAGGTAATTGGCCAGCATCGGTACGCGCTTCGCGCTGTTGCTTCTCTTGAAAGAAGGAATGTGTTCCACGACCTCGCGACTCGGAGCATCGATGGCGGTTTCGACGATCGTTTCTTTTGCAACTTGCGAGTATCTTTTCGCATCCGCGGTGAAGTATTGATAACCGGTGCGGTTGCGGATGTTTAAGGCGAGACACCAAATGAAGTTCGTCGCAAAGCCGCCGATCAGCACAACAACCAGCACGGGAAGTCCTTGCCACAGCGGCGGGGTGCCGTGCTTCAAGGTTAGCGCTTTGATGGGTGCGCCCGCCGCTAGTCCATAGGCGAAGCAGGCGCTCATCACTCCAGAAAGCGTCGCGACGGCAAGGCCCTTCTTCAAATCAAACTCCTCGATGGCCGCCTTCTGTTGTTCCGGCGACATCGCTCGTTCTTTGAAAATCCCGGCCAGACCTGCTGCCGCTATGCCCAACAAACAAACGAAAATTCCCAGGAGGATGACTCGCCCTGAGTTTGTTCCTAGAACTTGGCTGACGAACACGCCGCTGAAAATGGGAGGCATCAGGGTACCGAAGGCGGCGCAGAGGCCGAGCGCAACAGCCATCCCGAGCGAAAGACCAAGGAAGCGCATGGTCAGGCCAAACGTCAGCCCGCCAATACCCCACAGAAGACCGAAAAAGAACGCCCAAAACAGCGTGCTCTTTGGAGTCTCGGAAAGTACGGCAAGAAGGTCTCGCGTCATGAGGTGACCGAGAAACCAGGGAGCGATGATCCAGCTAAAGAACCCGCCGACCAGCCAGTAGGTTTCCCAGGACCAGCGGCGGACGCCGCGATACGGAACGTAAAAGCTACCCGAGGCCAGCCCACCTAACCAGTGGAAGAAAACGCCAAGCGCAGGATTAGCTGCCATGTCCGTCCTTAACAATTCGAGCTAGAGATGAAACACCTCTTCGAGCGGCTCCATTGCGCGGTCGGGCAAGATACCAGCCGGCTGCACAAAAAAGCCAGCCATTTCTTTCTGCCAACGTTCATTTACCTCGCGGCCAGCCATTCCGGCGCGGGCGCGTTCAAAGTCTTCTGTTTCCAGGTACCCAACCAACAATCCGTCCGGACGCAAGAACAGGGAGTAGTTGTTCCATCCTGTCTCGCGCAAGGCAGACAACATCTCCGGCCACACGCTGCGGTGGCGGGCTTTGTATTCGTCCAGCCGTTCGGGTTTAACTTGAAGTACGAAACAAACGCGTTGCATGCGCTTCCCTCAAGCCTTGTTAAAGCTCCAAAGCAACAAGCAGCTCTTTTTCGGCAGCACCCTCACCGCAAAAATGCCTCCGTCAGCCCGCCGTCAACGGGGATCACGTGCCCGCTCGTTTTGGAACTCTGCTCGCCCGCCAGCCAGATGATCGCATTTGCACAATCCTGCGGGAGGATAGGACGTTTCGTCAGCGTGCGTTCAGCGTAGAAATCCGCGAGTTTGGAACGCAGCTCTTCCGTAGATTCATTCTCGGAAAAGGGGATCTTGTACTTCTGCAGCGATTGAACGACCCTGTCGCGCGGAAACATTGTCGAGCCGACAACCACCGTCGCGGGAGCGATCCCATTGACTCGAACGAGCGGGCCAAGTTTGATCGCGAGCTCCCTGATTAGGTGGTTCAAAGCCGCCTTACTCGTGTCGTATGCTTCGCTGCCCCTTTTGGGTACGACAGCATTGGCAGAACTCGCGAGGACAATGGAAACTGGCAGATTTTGGTCGGCAAAGACCCAGGCTGTTTCGCGGGCCAACAGATAATTTCCGGTGACGTTAACCAGAAAAGTCTTTGCCCAGAGTGCATCAGGAAGATCCCCGTCTGCCCCCGGCAGGGGATAAATCGCCGCGGTATTCACAATTCCGTCGATACCACCGAATTGCAGGATCGTGAATCTAGTCGCCTCTGCAAGACTCTGAGATGAGCCGAGATCAACCGCTGTGTGTGTGGCAAACTCAGGTGAGCCAAAAGCGCCAGCTTCTTCCGCGACTCTCCTGGCGCCCTCCGCATCGGAGTCGGCGACCACCATGTGAGCGCCTTTTTTCGCCAGCAGCAGCGCTGTTTCTCGCCCGATACCGCTCGCGCCGCCAACAATCAGAAAAATCTTTCGGCTGAATTCCGCTTCGGGCGGCATCCGTTGGAGCTTGGCCTCTTCGAGCGCCCAGTATTCGATGCGGAAGGCTTCTGATCTTGGCAGCGCAACGTAGTTGTGAAAATGCGAGAACTGCCGCGACTGTTCCGCGTGCCGAGCCTGCGGCAGAGGATGAGAAACCTGACCGTCCTCCAATGCGTTCGCACCTGCCATCACATGAATGGCGTTGATAAAGAACTCGGTCGTGATCCGCGCTTCCTTTTTATTCTTGCCGAAGCCAAAAAGACCGAGTCCAGGAACAACGACGACTGACGGGTTCGAATCGCGAAGCTTTGGAGAATCAGGCGTCGCCCATTCTTCGTAGTACTTCTTGTAAGCTGCACGATAGACAGCGATGTCGCTGCGAATGCGGGTCTTGAGAGCCTGAACGTCTTTTTTGGCCGGATCCCAATCGAGGAACCAGGGGCAGACTCGCGTGCGAAGGAAATGATCGGGACAACTTGTACCCAAAGCGCTCAATTCTTTCGCCCACTTTGATCCGGCGAAGGTTAAGGCATCGTCATCGTCTGCGTAATGTGCTACGGCCCGACGATTCGAGGAAACCGCGCCGCGCAACGTGGGAAGGATCTGAGCGGCTATCGCTTTGCGATCTGGAACCGGCTGATGCTCGACTCCACCAAAGAGAACGCCCTTCTTTGCCTGATGCCTGAGGATAAATTCACCCATTTGGTTGATGGTCTGAATGCTGTTCTGATAACACTCACGCTGTGTCGTGCCCCAGGTGAACAGGCCGTGGCCTCCCAGGATCAGACCTTGGACGAGCGGATTCTCTTGAACGGCCCGCTCGATCAGCAGTGCAAGTTCAAATCCCGGACGCTGCCACGGGAGCCACACGATCCTGCGGTCGAATTCCTTGTTGAACTCTTCCAGTTTGCGCTTGCCATTGGCGCTCGCCGCCAACGCAATCGCCCAGTCGGGATGCAGATGGTCGACGTGCAAATAGGGGAGAAATGCATGCAATGGCGTATCGATGGAGGCTGCAACCCGGTTTTCGCCGAATGCTGATAGTGGGTAGTAGGCGACTATCTCGTCTTCGTACGGTTCTCCACGATACAGTTCTTTGAGGTGCTCGAGGCGATCAAGATAAAGAAGTGCGAATCCTGATTCTGTGATCGAGCCGAGATCTCCGCCGCTGCCCTTGACCGCGAGCACTTGGACGGGCCGCCCAGTGAATGGGTCGGGCAGTTCGATCTTCGAGCTGGTATTTCCACCACCGAAATTCGTGATGCGGAGGTCCGCACCCAACAAATTGGAGCGATACCGCAGAAGGGCCAACGGATTCGCACTCAGTTCGCGAGCGCGCCTTTCATCCCAAAGATCTTTCAGGTGCGTTGTTTCTTTAATTTCAGGCATAAATAATCTCGCAATATTGCTCGAAGCGTTCGGCTTGCCGCTCCCACTTGTCGGTTTCAAGTGGCTCAAAGATTTCTGTCGAGAAAGAGCGATCCACGATTGCCCGGACTTCTTGAAGTGAAGAGGCGGCGCCCGTTGCCAGTATTTGAATGGCGATGTTCCCAAGTGCGGTTGCCTCGGCAGGACCGGCGAGGACGCGCTTGCCCGTCGCGTCCGCCGTAAATTGATTCAGCAGCCGATTCTTCGATCCTCCGCCGATTACGCGGATCTGTTCGACGCGCCTTCCGCTAAGCTGTTCGAGGCTGCCAAGAACCCGCCGATATTTCAACGCTAGGCTCTCCATCACGCATCGCACATAGGCGCCCGGACTTGACGGTGTTGGCTGATTGGTCTTTCTAGAGAAATCGTCGATAGCCGCCAGCATATTTGCCGGCCGCAGAAAAGACTCGTCGTCGGGATCTACGAGATGTTTGAAGGCCGGCTCGCGCCCTGCCAGTTCGACAAGTTCGCGATAGTCGGCATGCTGGCCTGCTGCGCTCCAGCAATTCCTGCAGCCTTGCAGCATCCAGAGCCCCATCACATTTTTCAAAAGGCGCGTGGTTCCATTTACTCCGCCTTCGTTTGTAAAGTTCAACTTGAGGGCCTGAGGTGTCATCACCGGTGCGTCGAGCTCAGTACCGATGAGTGACCAAGTTCCTGAACTAATGAATGCCGTGCCATCGCGAGCTGTGATTGCGGCAACGGCTGAACCCGTATCGTGGCAGGCAGGAGCAATGATAGGTGTTCCTGATAAAGAAGAATTCTGCGCCATAGAAGGCCGCAAAGTTCCGATGATCGTCGCTGGCTCGACGATTCGCGCGGGGAGTTCTGGACGCAGCCCAATCTTATGCATGAGATCCGTTGCCCAATTGCGGCGGAGGGGGTCGACAAGTTGAGTTGTTGTGGCGTTCGTGAACTCGCAAACGGCATTTCCAGTCAGCCAGTAATTGAAGAGATCCGGGATGGTCAGCAGTTGCTTGGCTGCCTTAACTAAGGTGGGCGTGTCTCGCTGCGCAGCGAAGAGTTGGTACAGGGTGTTAATGGGCATGAATTGGATGCCCGTTGCCCCGTAGATCTCCTCCTTGGGCACCTTTCGAAAAACCTCTTCCATCACGCCTTGCGTGCGACGATCACGGTAGTGGTACGGATTCTGAAGCAGCTCTCCGCGTTCGCCGAGCAAGGCGTAGTCCACGCCCCATGCGTCAACGCCGATACCCGAAACTGCCGCCTGCTCGACGCAAGCCAGAGACTTGCGCACTTCGAGCCACAGCCGGAGTACGTCCCAATGCAGTGAACCCGCGCATTCGACAGGCTCATTTTGAAAACGGTGGACTTCTTCAGTTGTGAGGATTCCTGACCGCAGGTGGGCAAGAACGGCACGCCCGCTTTCAGCGCCGAAATCGAAAGCCAGATAAGATTTGGAGTGAGGCACGTCAGGCATAGGAAGAAACGCTGTGAGTGTTCTTCGCCGCGCGCTCTTTCGTAATGCGCTCAAGGTAACCGCTCTGCCGGAATGCCTCCAACGGATCCTTCGGTAAGCCCTTCGAGTTTCTCCATTCTTGAATGGCGGGGCGGACATCGGTCGCGAAAGCGTCCTGCAAGAGCGACTCTGCGCGGACTAGATCGCAGTTCTTCTGCGCTGTCACGAGTTTCTTCGTGTCTACCAATGCCGCCTTAGCGAAGAGTTGTTGAGCCATCGTCACTGTCTGAATCATGGCCTCAATCTTACCTTTGAGATTGTGGCTTTGATCCACCATGTAAGCGATATCCGCTTGCTGAGCAGTTTCGCATTCGAAGAAATGAATCTCGTGGAAGATGCGGAAGACCTGATAAGGATCAATGGATCCCATCGTCAAGTCGTCATCGGCGTAGCGGCGGTCATTGAAGTGAAATCCTCCGAGCATGTCTTCGGAAAGCAGCCACGCAACGATTTGCTCAATATTCTGCGCGTCGTAGTGATGTCCCGTATCCACCAAGACTTTGGCCCGTGGGCCAGCCGCCCGCGAGAGGAGAAGAGCCATTCCCCAGTCGGCGATGTCCGTGTGATAAAAGGCCGGCTCGAAGGGTTTGTATTCAACCAGCATTCGCTGGTCAGGAGACAACTCTCGATGCGCTTCCTTTAGCGCTTCTGCAAACCATTGCTTGCGCTGGCGGATGTTTGCTGTCCCGGGATAATTCGAACCGTCCGCAAACCAAAGCGAAATATCCCTGCTGTGGAGCCGTTTTGCAATTTCGATGCTTTCTTTTGTGTGTTGCAGAGCGCGCCGACGAATGGAGTCATCAGGATTTCCGAATGATCCGTACTTGTATTCCTGATCCTGGAAAAGATTGGGATTGATTGACCCCGGGGCAACTCGATAGCGGCTGGCGAAGCGCGTGATTTCATCCGTGCTTTGTACGCCTTCCGGACAATCCCACTGCACGTGTAGTGCGATGGTCGGGCAGACTCCCGTGAGCAGGTGTACTTGACCCGCATCGCTGAACTTCTCCTCGGTAGTCGTGGCCGCTGCCAGTTGAATGAATTTTCCGAAACGGGTTCCCGTATTGGCGAAGCCCCAGGAGGGGAGCTCAATGCGAAAAGTTTCTAGCGCGGCAAAAACCTTCTGACTCGTGGACGAATCCATGCGAACCTCTGAGGAACGGAAGATTACAATCGTTTACTTGCGGCGGTCACGCTTTTCCTTGCAATTCGCACTCATTGTGCAATGCGAAATACGCTCCTTGATTACTAGACCTGGGCCAAAACGGTCACAGCGCAAGACATCGCTCTGTGACCTCCATCGCTGAAACACGCAGCGGGAAGGCGCACGTCTGCTCCCTAATTTCGCGCTGTAAAACCCTCCCCAAAGTCCCGATTGCTGTCAAAGTTATCTCCCCTATTCATTCCAAGCCCTTGCAAGGCATTGTCGGTTTTCGGGACCTTCTGAAAAAACGCCATGGTCTTCCTCAGGAAGATTTTTTCGCCTAACGGCTTTTCTTCCCGCAAGGCGGTTCCGGTCCCCGGTGGTAAAAATCTGCCTCCATCCCCCTTCAAAAGCCTACATCGCAAATTTCGCTTTGCAAAATGAAGAAAAGTGCATGATGATATCCACACCTTATGAGCCCGATCGCCCAGGCGCGAGACCGGTACGTCGTCAAATCAATCGTTCACTCCTCTCAATTGTTGAGTGCGTTTCACTCGCCGGGGGAAGCGCTGCCGCTGAAGGAGATTTGCACACGGTGTGGACTGCCGAAGACGATGGCCTTTCGTCTCCTCTATACGCTTGAGAAATGCGGAATGGTCGATAAGGTCGGGCAGAACCTTTATCAATCTCGCATACGGCCGTGGAGGCAGAGACTCTACCGGTTGGGTTACGCCGCCCAGGGCACCGACTATCAGTTCTCTCGAGAAGTGTCTGAGAGTTTGCAACGGGCTGCTTCCGCTGAGGGGATCGAACTCATCTGCGTCGATAACCGCTACAGTGCCAAGACTGCTCAGCGCAACGCTGACTTGCTAGTGCGGGAAAAAGTCGATCTGGCAATCGAGTTTCAAACCAACGAAGAGGTTGCGCCAATTGTAGCAGCTAAATATCGCGACGCCGGCATTCCAATGATCGCGATTGATATTCCTCATCCTGGAGCCACTTATTATGGTGCCAATAATTATGAGGCTGGACTAATCGGCGGACGGTACCTGGGCCGCTGGGTCAAAGAGAACTGGAACTCAGAAATGGACGAGATTCTCTTAATTGAGCTGAAACGCGCGGGAAATGTTCCGCGCATGCGATTAACGGGATTGCTGGTGGGAATCAATCTGGCACTGCCGAGCGCCGCGAATTGCCTAGTGACCTATCTGGACGGGGACGGGGAACTCGGGCCCAGCTTTGAAGCGGTACGCAGGCACCTGCGTTTTTCGCGCACCCGGCATGTGGTGGTCGGGGCTATCAATGATCCGAGCGCACTTGGTGCCCTCCGTGCCTTTCAGGAGGCGGGCCGGGCTGAGAGTTGCGTCATCATGGGACAGAATGCGTCGCCGGAGGGGCGAGCGGAACTCCGTCAGCCCAAAACTCGGTTTGTTGGTTCAGTGGCTTACTTCCCCGAGCGGTACGGTGAGAACCTAATCCGAGTCAGCCTGGACATCCTTAACCAACGTCCAGTGCCCCCCGCGGTTTTCGTAGAACATAAGCTGATCACTCCTGCTTCCGTTGATCACCACTATCCCAACGACGGTCTGGCACAGCTTGTTCGAACCGAACCTCACGACTTATCCCATCAACATCTGACAAACTGAAGAAAAGTATCGTTTGATGAAATGATGAGCGTATCGTCCTGCAATGCCATTTTTGCTTTCGGCCTAGTCTCCTCGCGGGCACGGTAACTGCCAGACAAGGACTCCAACGAAACGACTTTTTTACATTGCAAAACAACATTCTCAGCACCGCTGCCCCTGCAACTTCAAAGTGAAACTCAAATTGAGGCACCGTAAATTCGTTACCGAATAGCCATTTAGCGGGTACCCCTGAGCACTTTGCGAGTTTTTCATAGCGAAATGCAGAAGGTTTTGCCTGTTCTAACTTGACGACGCAGGGCGGGCAATGGAAGTATCCGCGCCCAAGCACACTGGTACAACCGTGTGGGCAGGGGGGCCGCAAACGCGGTTTCTGAGATTCGGAATACAAGTCCCACCGAGTTGGGGTGTCACGAGGAGGGAAGAATTATGTCTGCAAAGACACGCATTCTCTTACTATGCCTGTTGATCAGTTCGGCGGCGGGGGTTCTCTACGGCCAGGGCGGCGCGAGCGGCACCATCCTAGGGACGGTAACCGACAGTTCGGGAGCTGTCGTGGCAAACGCCGATATTGAAGTAACTAACACAGCGACCAACGTCACCAGCCGTACGCAAACGACATCTTCGGGCGATTTCACCGTGCCGTTCTTGCCTCCGGGAATCTATCGGGTCACAGTTCAATCTCCGGGTTTCCAGCAATCAGTAACCGAAGGCGTGACCCTCGCGGTGGCGCAGCAGGCCCGTGTAAACGTAACCCTGAAGCCCGGCGCGATCACACAAAGCGTCGAGGTTCAAGCCGGTGCCGTGACGCTTGATACCGATACGTCGGCAGTTTCGCAAATCGTCACGCAACAACAGGTTGATCAGTTACCGCTGAATGGCCGCAATTTCGTCAGCCTCCTTTTCATTGGCGCCGGCGCTGTTCAGACCAATGGGGAACAAGGTCAAATGCGCCAGGGCGAAGGCAACGCCATCAGCATTAATGGTGGCCGCCCAACTTCAAATAACTATACGCTCGACGGCTTGGTTAATACGGATACAGCACTCAATACTCCGGCTGTAATTTTGTCGCAAGATGCTATCCAGGAGTTCAGAATTCAAAGCGAAACCTACTCAGCAGAATACGGGTTCAGTGCCAATCAGGTGAACATTGTCACCAAGAGCGGTACAAACGAA
>QHYI01000119.1 GCA_003223245.1 Acidobacteriota bacterium | reverse complement strand
CCAGACCATCGAGGTCCACAATCTGCTGCGCCAGCTACAGGCCATTCGACTCGGACGGCTGGAGGTGCAGGGTAAGCCCTTCAAAACGATGGTAAGCCAGGTGCCCAAGGATTTGAATGAGCTCCTGAACAAGCTCGGGCTACTGCCGCTGTTTTCTCAGCCGCCCACCTGGGCGCCAGGCGTTTGTAGCAAGTGAAGTCAGGAGCAAGGCTTGCAACTCAATGATTTACGCTTGCGGCAAAGGGAAGTTAGGTTAGTCTCCACCTGGAGCGAGTATAGCACGGGAGTGCCATGGCTCGGACCGCTGTGACCGCTGTGTCGGTAATTGGAGGAGAGCGGGCGATTCAGCTGGCACACAGTCGATGCACTCGTCAATCGTCAATCAGAATACGCATTTCTAGGGACGGGAAAGCAAAAGATCCTTTGCTTCCTCCAGCGCAGCCAAAGCTGATTCACGCGTGACGGTAGGAAATCCCTCCAAGAAATCTTCGAGTGTCTCCCCGCCCTCTAAGTAATCGAACAGAGTTTGGATCGGCACTCGTGTTCCGCGAAACACGGGAGTTCCACCGAGAATAAACATGCCCTGGTTATCTGTGATGGTTCGCTTGCCGCAATCAACGTAGCAGCTCGGGCAGTACGTGCTGTAACCCTTCTTCACGCCGGCGTGGTAGACCATAACCGTTGGGTGTTCGACCGGCTTACCCGCAGAGTCGGAAACTCTTCCAATGAGGGTTAGGCGGTCGTCCGCGAACGCGACCGCGCTGCCAATAACGAGATAAGTTGCTGTCACAAGAACTATGCGCGTCCACTTCTTCACGCCATCCGAGACCTCCATATGCCCTTCTCCGCTGAATTAGGCGAACCAAGGGAACCCTTAAGCGAAAGTCCCTTTGGAGTCAATCGGGTCATTACTGGTCATTACCGGACACCTGTCTGGACCCCGTAAACTCTCCCTCTCCTGCGCAGATTCACGCCATCTCCCAGTCGAAGCAATACATGATCCAGCGCGAATACTACAAGCCTACGGTGGCCGCCGGCTTCCGCTGGTCGCCAACCCACGAGCGATAATTACGCCTCAGCAATCGTGGCGCGGACCTCCGTCCGGTCTCCCACGATTACCTTTCTTTTTCCATAGAAAACAAAATGCTCTATTTTCGGTACTCCTTGGATCGATCCGAAGGGGGGAAGGGGGGCGCTGTCGTCCGGTCCGAAACACTGGATTTACTTTTGCCGCCGGGTGTATATTGCGCCTCATTCGCTCCGAGGCACAGTTCCAATTTCTCACTAAGGAGTTCCCATGCGAAGTTTTGCAAGTCTGCTCCTCGCTTTTTCTTGCTCCCTGTTGTTGAACGCACCGGTCCAAGCACAAACAGAACGCCCTCCCGCGCAAGGTGGCAAAGGCGCCATCACTGGCCGCGTAACAGACAGGTCCGGTGGAGTTCTTCAGGGTGCCCAAATCTCTGTCGAGCCCGTGGGGCTCACTGCTGTTTCCGATGTTCAGGGTCAGTTCTTTATCAATGATCTCGATTCGGGAAGTTACACCATCACGGTTACGTATGTAGGCTTTGTAAAGTTCACGCAAACGGTAAATGTCGTTGCGGGCCGGGTTGCCTCCGTGGAGGCGAAGCTCACCCTGCAGTCAGAGAACCAAGAAGTCCTGGTCACGGCAGAACGTCCTTCCGCAGAAGCCGAAGCCATCAACATTGAACGCACTGCGGACAACATAGTTCAAGTTTTGCCCGCGGAGGTGATCCGTAGCCTGCCCAACGCCAACATGGCGGACGCGCTCGGGCGGCTGCCGAGCGTCACGCTGGAACGCGACGAGGGCGAAGGAAAATACGTACAGGTCCGCGGAACCGAGCCCCGTCTCACCAACACAACCATCAACGGTATCAACGTTCCCTCTCCGGAGCCGGGAGTTAGGCAGATCAAGTTTGATGCCATCCCTGCGGATATTGTGGAATCGGTAGAAATCAACAAGACCTTGCAGGCAAACATGGAGGGCGACGGCATCGGCGGTTCGGTGAACTTGGTCACGAAGACGGCAACCGAGCATCCCACGATTTCGCTCAGCAGCATGACGGGCTACACACCGATCGTCAACCGACGGTTCCTTACGGAAGAGGCGGGCACGATCGGTCGACGCTTCGGTGCGGACAAGAAGTTTGGCGTCCTGATCGGTAGCTCCTATGACTGGAATGGGAGAGGGATTGACGACATCGAGCCGGTTCCCGATATCGCCACTTTGCCCAATGGCAGCACCGTGAATTGGAACGACGCGATGGACATTCGCGAATACCGCTATTTCCGGACGCGTTGGGGATTGGCCGGCAGCGCCGACTATACGCTTGGGCAAGGATCGAATATCTATTTTCGGGGACTGTACTCGGATTTCCACAACTACGGCGAGCGCTGGGCCTACACGCTCACAGACAATACGCCGGGAATACAACTCCTCGCTCCTGGAAACGTCGGCGGCGGGACGACCGCGCCAACCTTCAACGCACAGCTTCGCCATCCTGATATTGGGGTTGGAAGCCTTATGGTTGGAGGCCGACATATTCAGGTAACCACCTGGTTTTCCTGGGATTTGTCCGCTTCGCGCTCTTTCTACGGCAACGCCGCTTATTCCACCGCTGTTTTCAACAATACTCTAACTTCGAGCTCGTGCGACTACGACCCCGTCGCCAGTAGCAAGAATCAGTACCTGCCTCAGTGGAGCGCGGCGTGCTTTACGGAAGGATACAACCCTGCGAATCTCGCCTTGAACAACATTAATAGGAGTCTCGGCCATTCAGCGCAACTCAATCTTCAGGCCGCTGGCGCAGGAGCCAAACGGTATCACCTGGGTTCGCGCCTGGCCACCATCGAAATCGGGGGAAACTTCCGAAACGTGCATAAGTTCGCCGACACCTACCGGCTCACGCTCGTTCCCAACGGTACGGTGCTTCTTTCCAGGTTCCCCAACCGGCTGACCAACAATAATTATTACAACGGCGGCGACTATAAGCTGGGCTACAACGCCAATTACGAAGACACCATTGCCTTTGCGAACGCCAATGCGAGTGCGTTCACCTCAAGCAGCACGTTTGGACAAGATCCCTCGTTCTACAATTTGGTGGAGAAAGTCAGCGCCGGCTACGTGATGAACACCATCGACTTGTCAAGCCGCTTCCGGCTCATTGCCGGGGTGCGCTTTGAGGGCACCACCGACGGCGTGGTTAATTTTGCAGTGGGCCCCACGAGCTTCAGCCCGAATCAGTTTCCAGGATCCTATGTTACGGTTCTTCCCAGCGCTTCCGTTCGTTATGCGGTCGGGTCGAACAGTTATCTGCGCTTTGTTTATGCGCGGGGACTCTCACGGCCTCAGGAGCAGGACATTGCCCAGGCTTTGGAATGGACGCTCGCGGCGAACGGGGGAAATAGGGGCGCCATTACCTTCGGCAATGCGAGTCTTAAAGCTGAAACCGGTGACGATATCGACATTCTTTTTGATCACTATCTGAACCCATTCGGCATCATTTCCGTGGGATATTTCTATAAGTATCTGCACGACCCCATCATCGCGCACACCTTCTTCCTGGACAATTATCAACCACCAGGCGGACCGCTGGGGAATTGGCTGGCGACGCAACCTGTGAATGCCGGGAGCGCCTGGATCAGCGGCCTGGAAGGGGCCTACCTCCAGCACTTTTCCTCTCTGCCCGGGGTTTGGCGTGGGCTGGGCCTCTCTGCCAACTACGGCTACACCGCGTCCGGGACTTCGGGCATTCCGGGCCGCTCCGACCATCCGAGACTATTGCGGATGTCCCCGAATGCCTTCAATGTCAGCCCGACCTACGACCGTGGGCGCCTCTCGCTGCGCGTGGGACTGTCCTACAACCAAGCCAATATCTACAGCTACCAGTATACGGACTGCACAGGCGCTGATTCAGCCTCAAGCTGCACGCCCACCCCCGGTGGAGTTACCGGCCCGCTCAGCGACATCTACTTTTATACTCACTTCCAAGTCGATGCCCAGGGCAGCGTACGTCTCGGCAAAGGCCTGAGCTTGGTAATGTACGGGCTGAATCTGAACAACGAGGTGTTCGGCTTCTATCAGGGCAGTCCGCTGTACATGATTCAGCGTGAATACTATCAGCCCACGATCGCGGCAGGCATCCGTTGGTCGCCTACGCACGAGAAATGAAGGTTCACGGCCGCATGCTCAAGACTCGGCCTCAAGGTGCGTTGAGAAGACCGGCTACTACAGCTACGATCTGGGGCCGTGGCATATCATTGTGTTGAACAGTGAGTGCACAGACATCGGCGGCTGCGAAGCTGGCTCACCCCAGGAGAGATGGCTTCGCGCGGACCTTGCCTCACATCCCGTGGCTTGCACGCTGGCCTATTGGCACAAGCCGCTGTTTAGTTCCGGCAGTGCCCGCCTTGAACGTAATGATTGGCCGCTTCACAGGTTTTCCATGGCGTCCCGCTGCCACTGCGGGATCACGTGGGAGTAAATCTTTAACGTAGTCTTCACGTCCGCGTGTCGGAGTTGTTGCTGAAGCACTGACGCTGGAACGGACTGATCCGCCAGCTCGGTCGCGAGACCGTGCCGGAACGCGTGCAGCCCTGTGTTCGCTGATGGAATGCCGAGCTTGCACAGCACTGGCTTCAAGCCGACGCGTACAACGTTCGCACGCGACCTGGGACGCAACCCACCCCGTGTCGCAAACAAAACCCCCGCAGGGTTTGGTTTCCAATGACGCATGTAGTTCCGCAGCACGGTTTCCAATGCGGACGGCATCGGCAAGCTGGCCACGGAGCACTTGGTCCAGGCGTGGAGCTTCCTTCAAGACCTACTTCGCAAAAGAGGCGAGAACTCGAAGCGTCTTCAAGGCCGTTCACGGAGACCCAATTCAGTGGAGCCTCGAACCGTCACGGTGTGGAACTCAGCTGGATGGGAACGGAAACTGAGGCTAGCCGGGCTAGCCCCTTGTCATCCTGAGCCAGAATTCTGGCGTCGAACGTGTCGGAAATGGTTTTGGAAACGTTTGCCGACAGATCGATGGAGAAGACGGAACTCTTTCGTTCAAGGCCAGGCAATCGCCAGCTTCGTTGACTGCGACGGAAGGCACGGCGTCACGCGTTTGGCTCTGAGCGGTGGAGAAGAGAAGGCAGACAGCAGAACAACCACTCGCAGGATGTGTGTTCGCATTGCCCCGGGTTGTGTTCGATCCCCACCGCCCCTACCAAAACCCAATAAAAACGGCTTTTTTACGCTGCCGAATCAGCAATTCGAGGCCGCGTCAGCAATTGGAGGCCAGTCCTTCGCCTCGTATTTGCCAGGCGCGGGCTAAGCTGCGCAAGGCGTCGCGCTGGGATTGTGGGATTACATGCCCGTACAGTCCTAGCGTGATGCGCGGATCGCTGTGCCGCAACTCATGATCCACGCCGCCCGCTCGGACAGGCCCACATGGCACGATGCGAGCGAAGTTTCGGAATGGGCCGAGGGTACATCCTGGTATTGAGAAAGTGCTACAATAGTTACAAAAGTTACGAAGGAGGCGTCGCGTGCGAAAAACTCGTTCGATGGTCGTCAGTATGCGCTTGCCGACAGAGAGCGGGAATCGCCTTAAGCGTCTGGCCAATCGGCACGGATGGACACCCAGCGATGCGAGCGCACGTCTGGTTGAGGAGGGCCTGAGACGGTCGGAATTCGCCTTCATCGACTTTTGTGATTCCGCTGCTGGTCGACAAGCCTATATCCAAGGGAGCAGCCTCGCGGTGTGGGAGGTAATGCTCCTCGTTCACAGCTATAAGGCTGACGTTTCGGGCGTGTCCAGGCACCTAAAATGGCCGGAGTCGAAGGTTCAAGCTGCCATCAACTACGCAAAGGCTTTTCCAGAAGAGATCGAAAGCGCGCTTTCAGAGAACGCTGCTACAGACTTTGAGGCGCTAAAGCGGATGTTGCCGCAAGCTGCAAAATTCAGTTTCGCATCAGCCGCAAAGAGTTGAGATGCTCAGGCTGCTTTTGGATGAGCACATCTCGCCAGTGGTGGCAGGTGGTCTTCGCCGCCGCCATCGCGATCTAGCGGTTGTTTGTATGGTCGAATGGGGAAACGGAGAATTCCTAGGACGGCCAGACTCAGCCTGTCCGCAACAGGCTGCGACGCAAGGGCTAACGCTTGTCACCTATGACCGAAGAACGATTCCGCCGTTGCTTAAGACCTGGGCAGAAGAAGGCCGGAGGCACGGCGGAGTAATCTTTGTCGACGAAAAGACTATCCCACCGCCTGATGTAGGAAGCCTTGTGCGAGCCCTTAGCAACCTCTGGCGTAAAACTGCGAAGTGGGACTGGGCTGACCGAGTCTGCTTTTTGCGAACCTAAAACTCATGGCAACAACGGTTCAGTCAGCAGAATCAGCAATTGGATTTGGCGGGCGGCTGCAACGCCTTCATTCCAGGGGACTTTGTAGTTTGGGAGTCGTGTTCGATCCCCACCGCCCCTCCCAGATCACACCGAAACAAAGACTCTTATTCCCGCTGGCGATTAGGTAAGTCCAAGCGCGATCTTTACCTGCTCTTGGATAGCGGCAAAAGAAGGGTCCGATAAGACGCCTAATGCCGGGTAGCGAAGGAAGCCTTTCTCAAGTGTGGTCACCTGGTCGCATTTCGCCCAACAATCGTGGTCCACGCCTCCGTCCCCCCGTTTAACAAGCACTCGCATACTAAACTTGACGTGCTGGACCGTGGTGAACGGTACCAAGCAAACATCGTACGCGTGTCTGTTAAGCGAATCTACGGACAAGATCACCGCGGGGCGCGCCTTGTCGAGGTCCACAAGATAAACTTCGCCGCGTCTGGGGTACCAGGCATGAGGAGTGCGGGCCATTTAATCCCTGGCGAGTGCCCGCATGGACGCTTTTTGAAAAGCGCGTGCTTCCTTCCGCGCAGCGTTGCGGGCATCGGAGAAAAAGGCTGCTGCCTCTTCCTCAAGTTTTTCCAGTCGCTCTTGCAGAATTGCGCGCTTGAGCAGCTCATTGACGCGGTCGCTGGCAGAACGCTCGCCGCGCGTGTTCGCCACGTATTCATCGATCTCTTGCTCTATAGTGAAGCTCTTTGAAGTTCTCATGGTTTACATCGTAGAAATCATACTATTAATGCCAGGATTCAAGTCAAGAGGATTTTATGTCCGAATTCTTAACTGCGCCAGATCTCGGTCCGCCCATTTCGCGCGGAGCGACTGCCGTCATTCCGCGGGACTGAATGGTTCCGGGGTATTGGTATTGGTGATAATTCTTTGCCAGCCATTGTGCTGAAGGGTTTGCAAGCAGAATCCTTTGCCTGTTCGACCGGAGAGCGATGATCGTGAACACCAGGGATTCTATCAGAGGCTTCTGGTGTTTCTTCCCGCATTTGGCGCGGTTCTATATCGGCGGCCAGGATTTCGCCGAATGCCGCCGATATGGTGCTATGATCATTTGGGAGTTTCATGAGAACTATATGCTCTGCCCCGGTGTCAGCCGGGGCTTTTCTTCTTAGGCGCTACGCTGCAACTCTCGCGTGGTGTATTGGGCGGCAAGCTAGAGATTCGCGCGAAATTCCCGGCTGGCGAAGTAAAGATCAAGCAGTTTGGGGGGCTCGCTCGGCGGCGACGTTTACGAACCCGGCGAAGCAGGACATCGTCTCGATAGCCTTGCGGAGCGTGCTTACAAAAATGTCGGAGCGGCTCTCGATCTTGGAGACGCCAGCCTGATTGATGCGTAGCGCCTTTGCTAGGCGTTCCTGGGTTATCCCCATTGCCTGACGCAGTTCGTTGAGCGCCATTTCCTCGATCATCTTCTGCGTCTTGGCGTCTGAGCGTGCGCGTGACTCAGGCGACATCTTCGCTTCCAGTTCTCGAAAATTCTTAGCCATTGAGCAATCCCTCGTTGCGGAGCATTTCCAGATGTTCGTCGTACAGATTATCCGCTATCGGCACAAACTCTTTGTACCACCGGGCCTTGCCTGTCTTGTTGCCGCCGATAAGCAAAATAGCTGCTGGCTCTCACGTCCTCCTGTTCCGCCTCCATCAGCCTGTCCCTCCAAGTACCGGGTCAATAGGTACTGAGCGGCACTGAGCCTTGCCGGGCCACGAGAGGTAAGGGATAATGAAGATGTAATGATATACATAGAAGTAAGGAGCGGTCGATGTCGCATTCCACGGTGACGAGCAAGGGACAGACAACCATTCCCGGGAAGATTCGAAAGGCGTTGCGAATCAAGCCGGGCGACAAGCTAGAGTACGCAGTGGAGGGAGATCACGCCACCATCCGCGTGCATCCGGGTATACGGTCGCTTAAGGGTGTGCTCGCCAGTAAAAAGGGTAACGGGATGTCTTTCGCCCAAGTCCGCGAAGCCGCGGCGAAGGCAGCCCGTGGTCGCGAGGGCACTCGGTGAGTAAGCGAAGGCTTGTCGATACCAATCTGATCGTCCGCTATTTGGTGCAGGACCACGAAAGGCACGCCAAGGCTGCGGGAAAGCTGTTCGATGCCTGCGACCGTGGCGACGTGGTCATTGTGGTATTGTCAGTTGTTTTGGCCGAGTCTGTGTTTGTGCTGGACTCTTTCTACGAGCATACACGTAGAGATATCGCCTCGGCGCTCGGCAGACTCATTTCCAGCCCTGGCGTTGAAATCAGCGGTACGGCGATTCACCTCGATGCCTTGGATCGTTATCGAAGGACGAAGATGCATTTCGTGGATAGCCTGATCGCCGCGACGGCGGCGGCGGAAGACACACCGGTAGCTTCGTTCGATCAGGACTTTCGCAAGTTCACCGACGTTCGTGTAGAAAATGAATAGTCTATGAGGTCTGGGCGACGTGGCTCATGCGGTTGCGGACGGGTGCCCCCCCCGTGCACCTGGCGTGTACCGCGGTTAGGCAAATCCGGTGTTTTTGGCGTTTTGCCTTTTAGTCGAATCAATAAGTTAAGTCACGCGCCTTCAAACGTCGCTTTTGGGTTCGACCCCCACCGCCCCTACCAACCATCTTGCAGATAGGAACTTCCTGGAGTCCAGAGGGTCTTCCTCCCATGGCGCAGTGTTCACGCTTACCTCGACCAGGTTCAAGTGACGCTGCATTCTGGCGTTTAGCTTTAGGGCACTCCAAAAGTACTACCCATATAGGAAATTAGTTTGCATGTCCCTGCGTTGCCACGAGTAGGGGCCAACAGGCTGTTAGTGGAAATAAGGGCTTAAAAATGTTGCATTTACACTGACAACCGAAGCCTCTGGGTTGCGAAGCTTCTCCTGCATTATTTTAACTCACCTGTAAATACTATGGCCAGTTATTAGGCTACGGACATCCACTGCTCTGAAACAGTACGAACGCCCCATTTTTGCCCGCGAGCCCTTCCCCTATAACCAAGGTGATTCTCGCAACAGGAAGTTTGCTGTCGCTGAGGGCGCGGATGGAAGTGGTGTGACTTTCAGGGAGGCCCGATGCCTTTAGATGCGCTCGATCAAAAAACGCTAAAGAGTTTGCCACGCCTGTCTGAGGTTCATTCCTCTTACGGGGTGGAGGTGAACGCGCTTTCGATCAATCAGCTCTTCGCTTTGTATGAGAGGACCGGCTTTCTATATCCGGGTAAAGCGGCTCGGCTGACCCCTTATCTTGGACAAGTTCGAGAAAACTGGCGCAGGATGCTCCGTGGCGGCGAGTCCCTACTTTATGTAGTCAGCGCCGGCAATGAAAAAACCGGACGCGCATCCATTGCCGTTTGGCGCACGACGCATCAGGGCTGGATGTCGCAGCATTTGGTTTCTGAGAACAATCCACTCGGATCGCGTGCAGTGATGCTGGCGGGAACGGCTGCGAGCATCCTGAGGGGCGGTGACGAGTCTTATCAAAACTGGTTTCGCCCCGAGAACAGATTTCCATCCAGAGTTTTTGGGTCGATGGTCGAAAGCATTGGCACATCGCTTTCTTCGGTCCAACAACACATGTATTTCGCCTTGTCTCGCAAGTTGTCGCTGCCGCCGGAAGGGATTCGCGTCGTACCCTACGATGCTTCGCATAAAGAGGCTCTTTGCGCGATCGCTCGTGAGAGCCGGGGACCCATTTACGTCACTGCCGAGGAGTTGGGCGTCGACGTCGAGCTAAAAGCAGTCGATGAACTTTATCGAAGCGTGGGCCTCCGGCGGACGCGGCAAGTTTGGCTGGCATACCCTGCACACAGGAACGAGCCTATCGGTGCGGCAATCGCCTATCGTGGACCGTTGGGAGCCAACTTCAGCTATCTGGAGAACCGCTGCGATTTACTGCTCCACTCCAAGCTCAGCGAACCGGAAGTGTCAGACGTTGTCACCAGCCTGCTGAAGGCGTCTTTCGCCGCCTACGAAGACTTTGAATTGGATGCGATTCCGGTCATTGCCGACCCCGTGGCTTCCGTGGTGCTCATTCGGCTTGGAGCCGAATACCTACGCGATTATTGCCAGGGGATTTGGCTAAAGGACGGGAATCTTCGCTTCTACCGCCACATTGACGGGTTCTACTCCAGGCTTGTGGCGCGGTCCGAGAAACATGTCATGGAGCCGTCGCTCGCTTATTAGGAAGCTCATGAACCACGTACCCACAATCGACTACATCATGGAGGACCCGCGGGAGGCCGCGCGTCTCGAGGCGAAGGTCGATCCGCATTCTTGGGTACAGAAATACCTGGCGTCTCGTGTTCGCCAGGGCGCAGAAGTACTTTCGGTGGGGTGTGGACCGGGCGTTATCTTGCATGAAGTTTCCGAGTTGTATCCTTCCATCCGGGCAACGGGTATCGACATTAGCTCGGACCGCGTGCAGGAAGCGGTTCAGAGGAATCGCAGAAATCCTCGCCTGAAATTTGTTCGCGGTGACGCACAGGCAATACAGTTCCCTTCGAACAGCTTTGATTTGGTCTATTCGCGCATGTTGCTTCAGTACCTCCGCGAAAAGGAAAAAGCCGTCGCGGAAATGGCGCGCGTGTGCAAGCCGGGGGGCATCGTCCTGCTTCAGGATTTGGACGGACAGCTTTTGTGGCATTACCCAGAGGACCCCGTAGTGCAGCACGCTGTCCAGAGAGTCGTGACGGCTCTCGCACCAACGGGCTTTGACCCATTTGTAGGCCGGAAGCTCTTCTGGCTTGCGCAGCAGGCGGGTTTGCAGAAGCTTGAGGTTCAGATTGAAAGCTACCACTTGATCGCTGGGGCGATTGAGCCACACACCCTGAAGCAGTGGGAACTCAAGCTCGACATCGCAAAATCACAGATGGCTAAGGCGCTCGGCAGCGAGGCGGCGGCCGAGGAAGAAATACACAGGTTCCTCGAATACCTTAGCAGGCCCGACACGCTGACGTATTCGGTGCAGTTTACGGTGACGGGAGAAAAGGTGCCTTGAAGAGGGCCGTCGAGATCCATTGATACTTGTCGTCATTCGAGGGAATGGCGAACGCCGCGGAGTTGGCATATGAACGGGGGAAATCAGGGACAGAGATTCAAGTGGAGTGCTCTTGCCCTTCCAAAAACAGTACGAGCAACCGGTGGGGATCCAACAGCGAACTAGAGGGCAATTTCTTCGAGAAAGGTGACTCAATATGTTGCCGATACGCAAGCAAAACCACGGCTCACCAACTGTCGGGAGAAGGTTTTTATCACTGACGGTCGTCGGACTTTTACTTGGCACCGGTGCGTCCGCTCAAAGTCCACAAGGAGTGCCCGACATCTCGCACATGAGCATTGAAGAGTTGATGAATGTCGAGGTGACCTCGGTCGCCAAGCGGCCGCAAAGACTGGCGGATGCCGCAGCCGCCATTTTTGTAATCACGCAAGAAGACATTCGCCGCTCCGGGGCGGCCAGTATTCCCGAAGCCTTGCAAATGGTTCCCGGGCTCGAAGTGGTGCGGATCGATGAAAACAAATGGGCGATTGGTTCGAGAGGCTTCAACGGCCGCTTCGACAACAAATTGCTTGTTCTGATCGACGGCAGGAGCGTTTATACACCGTTGTTTTCGGGCGTGTACTGGAATGTGCAGGACGTGATGCTGGAAGATGTGGATCGGATTGAGGTGATCCGTGGCCCCGGAGCGACTTTGTGGGGCGCAAACGCAGTCGACGGCGTCATCAACATCATAACTAAACCTGCTCAGGCTACCCAGGGAGGCCTCGTCACCGCAGAGGGAGGAACAGAGGAACGGACAGCGGAAAGTGTCCGCTACGGCGGAAAGCTTGGCAATTCCGCTTTCTATAGAATTTATTCGAAGTACTTCGAATGGGAACCCTCCATTGATGCGACAGGGAAAGCCGCACATGACGGATGGAATGCGGTCCGTGCCGGGTTTCGAGTCGACACGAAATCTTCGGGACCAAACGCACTCACGGTGCAAGGAGATTTGTATGACAGCGACTACAAGGAAACGCTCACGATTCCATCGCTGAACCCACCCTATTCGAGCATGTTCGCCAATGACGGGGATTATGCAGGCGGAAATCTCTTAGGCCGCTGGAACCATTCTTTTTCCAGGTCATCCACCACTCTGCAGGTGTACTTTGATCGAACCAACGTCCTGGACAACTCTCTTTTCACCGATCATGAATCGGTTTACGACATTGATTTTCAGCACGATATCCATGTGGGCGAGTCACAGGAACTGGTCTGGGGAATGGGTTATCGATCGATCCAGGATTCTAATGGCTCCAGCTTTACCGTGTCGCTTCAACCCAACCACAGTTCTCTGAATCAATTTAGCTCCTTTTTACAAGATGAAGTCAGCTTCTTTGACAGAAGGTTGCGCGTCACCCTGGGGTCGAAGTTCGAACACAACGATTTCACGGGGTTCGAATTCCAGCCGAATGTCCGGGTATTGGCAAATATCGGTAAGAATCAGTCGGTTTGGGCGGCGACTTCACGTGCCGTCCGGACGCCTGCCTTGACCGAGGAAGGACTGCGGCTGAACGAGGCGGTCGTTCCGCCAGGAGCGCCTCCATTCTTCAGCCCTTTACCGGTTGTCGAAGCCATCTTCGGCAGTACGCAGTTTAAGTCGGAAGACCTACTCGCCTATGAATTCGGCTATCGCGTCCAGGTTGCAAAATCCGTGTCTCTGGACATTGCCACCTTCTATAACAATTACTCCAACTTGCGGTCGGCAGAACCTGGCCAGCCTTTTGTGGAAGGTAGTCCGGCTCCAACCGACGTTGTCTATCCTTTCGTGGCCAGTAACAAAATGGGCGGCGGAACTTACGGAGTCGAGCCGTTCGTCGAATGGAAAGTTCTTCCTAAATGGCGGCTTCTCGGTTCCTACAGCTATCTGCAGATGGATATCGCAAAGAACAAAAATAGCCTGGACCCAACAGCCGATAATCCTGATGGACAGAGCCCCAAGCACCAATTCTTTGTGCAATCTTCCATCGATCTGCCCAAGCACTTCGAGCAGGATCTCAGCCTTCGCTACGTGGATAGCCTTCCAAGTCTGAATATCCCCAGCTACTACTCCCTGGACTTCCATTTGGGGTGGCGGCCGGGCACGCACTGGGAGTTCTCGCTGGTTGGGCATGACCTGTTGAATAGCCGGCATCTGGAGTTCATCCCAGAGTTCATCAACACAACTCCGACGGAAGTTCAGCGGACTGTAAGCGGGCGCATTGCCTGGAAATTCTAGTTTTGCCTTTTGGTGGTTGCGCGGAATGACTATCACCGCGATGCGGATAGGGGTTTGATGAGATATTTGCGACTCACAATCGCAGCGCTGCTCTGCATGAGCTTGGCCTCGGGAGGAGCCAACGCTCAATCTGCGGATTCCTCTGAGTCGTCCGAGTATTTGATCAAGGCCGGCTTCATCTATAACTTTGCCCAGTTGGTCCAATGGCCTCCGGCGGCATTCGTGCAGCCAGATTCGCCGATCGTCATCGGGATTCTCGGAGTGGACCCGTTCGGGGAGCTCATCGATCGAGTGGTTCAGAACAAAAAGCTCGATGGGCGGAGCTTAATCGTCAAGAGGCTGAAGCGAGGGGCTTCGCTGAAAGAGTGCAGCATCTTGTTCGTGAGCTCTTCAGAGGCAGCGCATCTCGAGGAAGTGCTTCAAAGTACGAAGGGCTTGCCCATTCTGACGATCGGAGAAATCCCCGGCTTTGCCGTGCGCGGTGGGATCATCAATCTAACCCTGGAAGGAAACCGAGTTCGCTTCGAAGTGAACATCGAGGCAGCCAAGCAGGCAAACCTAAACATCAGTTCAAGGCTGCTCGCGCTCGCAAGAATTGTCCCTCAGTCCGCGGATGGAAAGAGATCCGAATGAACCTGCAGAATCTTTCCATCAAGCGGAAGCTCATGCTGATCACCATGCTGACCAGCAGCGTAGCCCTAGTGTTGTCCTCGGTAAGCTTCCTTATCTACGACCTAATGTCATTCCGGCGCCAGCTCAGCCAGGACCTGATGACCCAGGCCGAGATTATCGGATTCAACAGCGGAGCCGCGATGGCCTTTAAAGATGAGGCTGCCGCTACCGCAACCTTGTCGGCGCTAAAGGCCAAGGACGATATAGTGGCGGCGGCGCTTTACAGCCCTGAGGGAAAAATGTTTGCTCACTATTTCCAGGCGGACAAGACTCTGCCCTCCTCACTTGACGCCGGCTCGCAGCAAAGCGGTTACCGTTTTGAAGGTGGCTATCTGCGGGTGCTCCAGCAAGTGAAAATGAACGGTGAGCGCGTCGGAACTCTTTACCTTCTTTCCGACATGCGTCAATGGAATCTTCGCGCCAAACGATATACGAGCATCATCGTTATTGTTGTTTTGATCTGTGGCTCTCTGGCATTGCTGCTTTCTTCCAGGCTGCAGAAACTAATCTCCAAGCCCATTTTGCATTTGGAGGACACCATGAGAATGGTGTCTTCGAACAAAAACTACGAGATTCGCGCCACGCGATTCTATGGGGACGAAATCGGAAGGCTTATCGACGGTTTCAATACCATGCTTTCCGAGATCCAGCTTCGCGACACCGCCTTGCAACGGGCCAATAATGAGCTTCAGACCAGCACGCACGAGCTGGAAGTGGAAATCATCCATCGCAAGCGGACGCAAGACGAGTTACTCACAGCGAAACAAGCCGCCGAGCAGGCCAACCGCGCCAAGAGCGCCTTCCTCGCCAACATGAGCCATGAATTGCGGACTCCGCTTAACGCCATCATCGGCTATAGCGAAATGCTGGAAGAGGAAGTACAGGACATCGGAAAAATATCGAACGTCCGCGACCTGCAAAAGATTCAGGCGGCCGGCAAACATCTTTTGGCCTTGATCAACGATGTGCTGGATTTGTCCAAGATTGAAGCCGGAAAGATGCAGCTGCACATCGAAATGTTCGACATCGCGTCCATGATCGAAGAAATGGTCACGACGCTAAAACCGGCGATCGCAAAGAACGCTAATGCATTCCAGCTCCACGTGCCGGAGAACCTCGGCACGATGCGCGGCGACGTCACAAAAGTCCGCCAAATCTTGTTAAATCTCCTGAGCAATGCCTGCAAATTTACCGATCACGGCACGGTTTCACTGGACGTGGACCGCATGACCACGGCAGGCCAAGAGTGGATCCAATTCCGCGTTAGCGATACTGGCATCGGGATAAGCACCGAGCAACAGGAGAATCTTTTTCAGGAATTTACTCAAGCGGATATCTCTATTTCACGCAAGTACGGCGGGACAGGCTTGGGCTTGGCCATCAGCCATCGATTTGTGCAGCTCATGAAGGGCCGCATCATGGTGGAAAGCACGCCCGGCCAGGGGGCCGTCTTTACAGTTCACCTCCCGGTCCAGGCAGCTGCCGAGCAGCCCGAAAGCTCGCGCTCCGGGCAAACGGTCAGTTCGGAAGCTGCGCCGCAGGTGACGGCGAATGCCGATACGATTCTAGTGATCGACGACGATCTGGCGGTTCGTGATTTGATGTCCCGCTCCCTCACAAAGATGGGGTTCCGCGTAGTCGCTGCAGCAGGCGGAGAAGAGGGGCTGCGCCTGGCAAAGCAGCTTCGCCCCCTGGTGATCACCCTCGACGTCATCATGCCGGATTGGGACGGCTGGACGGTTCTCAATAAGCTTAAAGCAGATTCCGACCTGGCAGAAATTCCCGTCATCATGGTGACTATCGTGGACAACGAGGCCATGGGGCGGGATTTGGGCGCGTCCAGTTATCTGATCAAGCCAGTTGACCGCGAGCGGTTGGTGGCTCTTATCGAAAAGCATCGCGCCGCGCGTTTTTCGACAGTCGCAAAAACTGGTGTGCCCCCAGCCAATTGGTCATCAAGAAGCCAGAGAAGCTCGCGAAAACCTGAGGTGGTTGGCCCGAGGAGACACTAGTCATGCCCAAAATCCTGCTCGTGGAAGACAATGAAATGAATAGAGACATGCTGTCCAGGCGCCTGGAGCGAAAGGGCTATCGTGTGGTGTTGGCGCAAGACGGCAGGCAAGGATATCTGCTGGCCCATTCCGAAAGACCCGATCTCATTTTAATGGACCTCAGTCTCCCGGTTATGGATGGTTGGGAAGTAACCCGCCTGCTCAAGGGCAATGGGTCCACAAGCCATATTCCCATTATCGTGCTGACGGCCCACGCTTTGCTCAGCGACCGCGCAAAAGCATTTGATGCCGGTTGCGATGATTACGATACCAAGCCGGTTGAATTTGGACGACTGAGCGAAAAAATCGAGAACCTGCTGGTAGTGAGGAAAGAATCGTGAGCGCGCAACAGAGCCGCCTGCTGATTGTGGATGACAACGAAATGAACCGGGATATGCTTGCCCGCCGCCTGACGCGCAACGGCTATCTCATCGACATCGCGGAGAACGCCAAGGAATTGATGAGTCACATTAAGCGCAATCGTGTGGACCTAGTGCTTCTTGATATCGAGATGCCGGACGTGAGCGGCCTGGATGCGCTCAAAACTTTGCGGGAAACCTTCACGCCCGTACAGCTTCCGATCATTATGGTTACCGCGAAGACTCAAAGCGAGGACATCGTCAAGGCTCTAAATTTGGGAGCGAACGATTATTTGACGAAACCGGTGGACCTTCCAGTGGCTCTTGCCCGCATTGGGACACAGTTGTCGCATAAGAAAGCCCAAGAAGCTTTACGAGAGAGTGAGGAACGCTACGCCTTGGCTGCCCGCGGGGCCAATGATGGACTTTGGGATTGGAACATTTTGACCGGCCGTGTGTATTACTCGCCGCGCTGGAAAGCCATGCTGGGTTGGAAGGAAGACGAGATCGGCGACGGCCCGGAAGAATGGTTCAACCGAATTCATGACGCGGATCGACAAAGGGTCCAAGAAGAAATAGCTGCTCATCGCAGCGGTTCCACGCCGCACTTTGAGAGCGAGCATCGGATGCTCCACAAAGACGGCACGTTTCGGTGGATGTTGAACAGAGGGTTGGCGGTATTCGACGAGTCTGGAGGAACCTTGCGGATGGCAGGGTCGCAGACGGACATCACCGAACGCAAGGTGTCCGATCCACTTACCGGCCTTCCCAACCGCCTGCTCTTTGTCGACAGGCTCGGGCGGCTTATTAAGCAGGCCAGGCGACGTAAAAAGGCTTTGTTCGCGATTCTGTTTCTGGATCTTGACGGCTTCAAAATGATTAACGACAGCATGGGCCATCTAACTGGAGATCAACTCCTGGTTGGAGTGGCCAATCGCCTGGAAAAGTGTCTGCGCTCCACGGACACAGTCGCGCGGCTCGGAGAATCGTTCACCGTGGCGCGCCTCGGCGGAGATGAGTTCACGGTAATCCTTGATGATCTCAAGGATCCAAACGATGCCAAGTGCGCTGCGGACCGGTTGATGAAGGCATTGGCTCCCCCGTTCCTTTTGGGGGGCAAAGAAGTATTCACGTCGGTAAGCATTGGAATCGCTTTAAGCAGCTCCTCTTACGAACAGCCGGAGGATATGCTGCGCGACGCCGACACGGCTATGTACCGGGCCAAATCCCTGGGCAAGGCGCGTTTTGAGGTTTTTGACGCGGATATGCGGGCCAGCGTGATGGCACGTTTGCAGTTGGAGACTGACCTGCGAGGCGCCCTGGAACGCGGGGAATTTCGAAATTTCTATCAGCCAATCGTATCTTTAGATACTGGGCGGATTGTCGGCTTCGAAGCCCTGCTCCGCTGGCAACATCCGACTCGCGACCTGGTTGGGCCTGAAGAATTCATTCACGTGGCGGAAGAGACCGGTTTGATCCGTGAGCTGGGGTGGTGGAATCTGCAGGAAGCGTGCCGCCAGGTGGCTGAGTGGAGAACTGATCCGAAGGGTCGCGACCTGATTATCAGTGTAAACCTCTCTGCGAAACAATTCCTGCAGGCGAATCTGGTCGAAGACATTCGCAAGCTTTTGCATAAACTATCTCTTGCTCCCGATGCTCTAAAGCTAGAGATCACGGAAAGTGCGGTTATGACGGACCCATCGGCTGCGGTGGAAATGTTGCAGCAGATAAAGTCCATCGGAATCCGCCTCGCTATCGACGACTTCGGCACCGGCTATTCGTCCCTAAGTTACCTGCACCGGTTTCCGTTAGATACGTTGAAGATCGACCGTTCCTTTATCCGCGACATTCGGAGCGACGGAGAAGGTCTGGAGATCGCAAAGACGATTCTGCCCTTGGCCAATAACCTGCGCTTGGATGTCGTTGCTGAAGGCGTGGAAACAGCTGAACAAGTTGCTTTGCTTAGGCAACTGCACTGCAACTACGCGCAGGGATATTACTTTTCCAAGCCGCTGTCTGCCGAAGGTACTACGGCGTTGTTGGCGGTAGAGCCTTCTTGGCAAATGTGCGAACAGGTTAGATAGCTCACGATTGAAATCGTATGAAACTCGCACTGCAAAACATCCTCCACGATCGTGGGCGTTTCTCCGTGACGGTTCTCGGCGTGTCTTTTGCGGTGTTCCTCATGGTTTTTCAAGGCAGCCTCCTTGCAGGCTTTTTGCAGGCTGCCTCGAGGTTGATCGATGCCAGCGACGCTGACATCTGGATTACCGCACGGGGAGTGCAAGCCTTTGAATTTGGAACGGCTTTGGAGAGCCGTGTGAGAGAAATGGCCGCAGGCGTGCCCGGCGTGATCGAGACCGGTAGGGTGTGCATGGCGTTCGCGGTTTACCGTACTCCTGTCGGAAAGCAGCAGGTTGTGGCCCTTGTCGGAGCAGATCCCAATGTCGGGAAACGCTTCCCGGTTCCCGATAGGCCTGAATCTAGTGATCAGATGTCGCCTGACGCGGTTCTTTATGATGTAAGTGACCGCAAGCAGATGGAAGTGGAGACGCTGCCGGCAGAGGTGGAGATAAATCGCCACCGTGCCATCATCGAGCGCGAAATCCAAGGGTATGGGGCATTCCTCGGCGTTCCATTTCTCTTCACTTCGTACCGCAACGCCACTCGATATATGGGTTTCGACTCCGGCGAAGCGATGTACATTCTTTTGCGAACCGACAAGAGCTATCCCCTTTCGCAGGTGCAGCAGCGCCTCAGGCAAAGGCTTCCCGAAGTGGATGTCCTGACGCAAAAGGAGTTCGCGCATAAATCCCGCATGTACTGGACCATGAAAACAGGGGCGGGAGGAGCCATTTTGACTGCTGCCGTACTCGGCTTCTTGATAGGTCTGGTGGTCGTTTCTCAAACCATTTATACGAACACGGTGGAAAACATCGAAGAATACGCGACATTGAAGGCTATGGGCGCCGCGCAGGTTTTCGTAGCCCGTATCGTTCTTACACAGGCTCTGATTTGTGGCCTACTCGGCAGCATCCTCGGTTTGCTGGCTGTCGTCCCGAGTATCGGTTATGCGAAATCGCTGATTCCCTGGATATCGGCCCCGTGGTGGTTGCCCTGCACCATGGTGGTTCCGAGCCTGGCCATGTGCTCGTTGGCGTCGATTGTTTCGGTGCGTAGCGCCCTTGCCGTTGAGCCTGGGAGAGTGTTCCGTGCCTAACGATTTCCTGGCCGTGGAAGGCGCGAGCGTGTCATTCGGAAAAGCACAAGCACGTGTTTGCGCTCTCCGTGACGTTTGCCTAGCTTTCCAACCCGGCACTCTTTCCTTGGTGATGGGGCCTTCAGGCAGCGGCAAAACCACCTTGTTGTCCTTGCTTGGATGCCTGCTGTCACCCGATGACGGATCGGTATTTGTAGATGGCGTCGCCGTTAATCGTCTTAGCGAAGCGGAAAGAACCGTTGTTCGCCAAAAGAAGATCAGCTTCATTTTTCAGGCTTTCCGCCTCTTTCACTCTCTCAGCGCACTAGACAATGTGGCGCTCGGTCTCGAGATTCGCGATCCTGCCGCCTCTCGACGGAGGGAAATGGCGCGAGACTTGCTCCTTCAACTCGACCTTGGTGACAAGCTTCATCAAGAGCCTAACGCGCTCAGCCCCGGTGAAAAACAGCGCGTTGCGATCGCGCGCGCTCTTGCTGGGAATCCTCCCATCCTTCTCGCAGACGAGCCGACGGCTTCCTTGGACGCCGAAGCCGGAAGAAACATCTGTCAAATCCTTCGAGGGCAAGTTGACGAACAAGGCAGAACCGTTATTGTGGTCAGCCACGATCCACGATGGGAGAGATTCGCGGACCGCACAATCACTCTCTGCGATGGCCGGGTCGAAGAAGAGGTTGCTGTTCCATGAAGGCGTTCGAACTTTTGGACAGATTGAAGGCGGTGAGGGCGCTGAAGCCCTACAGCCGATGGGGCCTGGCTGGCTCTGCGATCTTGTTGATCGTCGCAGGGGTGGCTTTCTTCGGGACCTCCAGGAATAAAAATTCCGTAGAAGCCCACGGGGCATCACCTTACACCTCTGCTGCCACCGTCATCTTCGCCTCCCCGGGGCGAGTTGAGGGCGCCTCCGAGACTACGCAGGTAGGAGCAGCGGCAGACGGAATTCTAAAGGGTGTGTACGTGAAGGAGGGCGAGTTCGTAAAGAAAGGAACGCTCCTCGGTGAGATCGGGAGATGATCTGCGAGCCAGCCTGCAAACCGCCCTTGCGCTGGCGGACGGCGCGCGCGACGCAAAGGCCAGGCTTCTTCGCGGTGCCCGCGAGGAAGAGAAGAAAATTGCAAGCGACAAGACCGCGGCGGCGCGCGCGACCTTCGAAGAAGCCAAGTCCCGCTTGGAGATGCAACAAGCTCTCTACCAGAAGCAGCAGATCTCCAAGGCTGCTTATGACCAAGCTGTGCGCGATCGCGACGTAGCTAATGCGAACCTGCAGGCCGCGATTCGAACCGAGGAGCTGCTTGCCGCGCCTCCGTTGCAGGAAGACACGGCGCGAGCTGAGGCGGACGTAATGGCAGCAGACGGCCGCGTCAAAACCGTTCAGGAGCAGATAGGGAAGTGTTCTATTTTCGCCCCTATCGATGGGACTGTTTTGCGAGTATACGCGCGACGCGGGGAATCCTACAGCACGGTCGCGCCGCGTCCGTTATTCAGCCTCGCGGACACCTCTCGGCGCCACATCAGGGCAGAAATCGACGAGCGAGACGTAGATAGGGTGTCTCTCGGACAAAAGGTGTTGATTGAATCCGACGCTCTCGACGGAAAAAAACTCAAGGGTTCCGTGGCACAGATATCCGACATGATGGGAAGAAAGAGCATCTCGACCGGCGACCCCGCTGACAAGAGCGACCGAGATGTCCTGGAGGCAGTGGTCGATCTTGAGGGCAATTCTCGACCATTGCCAATCGGGCTTCGAGTAACGGTTCAGTTTTTGTCGAGCGGTTCCAATGTTTTTCATCCCCCCAAATAGGCCGCGGCTCTCAAACAATCTCTCCGTCCCATTTACGCAGACCGCGCTTAAACCTCTCCGACACCACCCTGCCTTGAAGCGGGAATAGCCTCTTTTGCCCGTGCCCCTAGGTCTCAGAGTAACGGAAAGGGAAACGTCAAGACACGATTGTGTGGCGACGATTCCCGGATTCGTCATACTATCAACGGCGATAACCATCCGGAGGATACCCGTGGAAAACGAACGCCGCCGCACGCCTAGATATTCGTTCGCCGCTACCGCAGAAATCGCCACGGATAATCGCGATCCCTTCGCCACTGCCACTGTCAGTGAACTGAGCCTTAGGGGGTGCCGCCTGAATATAAAGAACACCTTACCGCTGAACGTGCCCGTCACTGTCAAAATTTCTGCTGCAGGGGAACTTTTTCAATCTAAGGGGCGAATCATCTATTTACAGCCGGGCGTTGGCGCCTGTATGACGTTTCTTGACGTTGATCCGCAATCGCGAGCGGTACTGCGGCGTTGGTTGGAGTCAGCCGGGAAACAAGCGCAATCTCACCCCGCCTGAGTGACGGGATTCGATCCACCCGGACGACAGTGGTTTGAGCAAGACCCGTGTGCCTGCCAGCTGTACGCCGAGTCTATCTTCTGAAGCCAATTGTCCATTCAGACCCGCCATCTAATTTCGCTCCAGTAGCGCGTCTGCACCGCGGGCTTTGTTGTGCGAGTTTGTGGGCTCGAGGGCGACCCGAACCTGGTTCCCCCCGGCTCCCTTCGCATCGTACAATGCGTTGTCTGCTTGAATAAGCAACTCGTGGAATGTGCCTTTCGTCGCACGTTGATTGCCCGCGATTCCGAAACTTGCGGTGAGCTGAACTTCGTGGCCGTTAACGAGAAAGACCGCCTTCGCCAAGTCTGCCCGCAGCCGCTCAACCATATGGAGGATGGCTTCACGTTTTCCATAGCTTACGACGAGGCTGAATTCATCTCCGCCGATGCGGCCCGCCATGTCCTCGGAACGTGTATGCGTTTTGAGAACGGCGGCGAATCTCTTGATGGCCTCATCTCCCGCAGCGTGGCCGTGGGCATCGTTGACCAACTTGAATTTGTCTAAGTCCGCAACGATGACCCAAACGGGAAAGCCTTGCCTGGCCGCGGCATGCACCTGCCTTACGCCGAACTCCTCCACAGCTTTGCGGTTGGGCAAGCCGGTCAGGTGGTCTGTATGCGCGGCTTGCTCCAATTGAGCATTGCGTGCTTCTATTTCTCGATTCATGGCAATCACGCGGCAGCCGACGCGAATGCGTGCCAGCAGCTCGCGCGTATCGACGGGTTTCATCAGATAATCGTCCGCGCCGGAATCCAGTCCTTCAACAACGCGATTTCTGTCCGTGCTGCTGGTGATGAGAATGGTGTACGTGTAGGTCTTTTGCGATTTGCGGACGATCCGGCACAATTCGGCGCCGGACAGGCCAGGCATCATCCAGTCGAGCAGCATAATGTCGGGCGCAAACTTCTCGAAGCCAGCCAGCGCCTCCTCGCCATTTTTGGCGAGATAGACCTCATACGGTTGATTCGCCAGAGCATCCTCAAGGACTTTGCGGCAGACTGCTGAGTCTTCGGCCACGAGAATGCGTGTCGGCGGGGCCTTGACGGCCTCTTTTCCTTTCGAGCTTACGGCCATGTCTAAATTTAGAACATAGGGGTGGAATAGGGAATGGAACGAACGTTCCGCGCTGTGTCCAATCAGCCAATCTGCAGCCTTCGGTAGTACCAACGATCGATTGATCGCACCTGTTCAGTGTTGGATTTTGAGTGCAGGGCATGGTCGGGTGAATCTATGCGGCTTCGCTGTTCGGTGAGAACCGCGATAGTTGCAGCTATCTTTGTGCTCTGTGTATGGGCGCAGCGGCTCAGTAGCCGCGCAGAGTCCTTGCTAAAGCAACCCGCGTTTATCCAGAAGTTGCAAAGCGGCTGTCCCTCCGCGGCATGCTTAATTGAAATTACCGTTGGCGCGGACGGTAAAGCCATTCACTTCGCCTGAGCTAAGCAGCTTTAACGGATGACAAATCGCGACCAAGATGAGGCAAAAGCCGGCGTGGATTAGGTTAGGGACGGAAGTCGTACTGAACCGTGATCGTCGTCTCACCTTTTGCCGGTTCATACTTCCACTTTTTTAAGGCTTCAAGCACTGCGTCTACCAGAATGGGGTGGCCACCTATCACGTTGGCATGTTTGATTTCTCAGATAGACATCGACGAACACGCGAGGTGCCGCCTGTCAGGCGTAGTCTTTCAAGCTTTGAAGTGTGATTGGGGAGGCATGGTGATTTGCTAAAATTGCTGCGTCATGGCCGCCGAGGAAAAGCTGCGATTTGCTGTTCCGGGCAACGGAGAAGTATCGTCGCTCCTGGTTCGTCCTCCAGCCGCGCGGTGGCTGCTGGTGTTGGGCCACGGTGCGGGAGCTGGCATGGCGCATCCTTTCCTGGAGAAACTCGCGGCGGAATTGGCCGGAGAGGCCATCGCGAGCTTGCGGTATCAGTTTCCTTACATGGAAGATCGCAGGCGCGTTCCAGATAAGCCGGAGCTGCTGGCAGCCACCGTGGCCGCTGCAGTCTGCACCGCAGCGCAAGCGGCGCCCAATTTACCGCTACTTGCGGGCGGAAAATCCATGGGCGGACGAATGACATCGCAAGCCGCGGCGCAGGGATTGCTCGGGCCGGTCAAGGGGCTGGTATTTTTTGGCTTTCCGTTGCACCCACCGAATCGTCCAGGGACCAAGCGCGCGGAGCATCTGGCAAAAGTGGCATTACCCATGCTTTTCTTGCAAGGGACGCGTGACACTCTTGCGGATCTGACGCTGCTCCGCCCGATTTGCGAAAAACTCGGATCGCGAGGGACGCTGCACATCATTCCCGAGGCGGATCACTCGTTTCACATGCTGAAAAAAGCAGGGAAAGCGGACGCAGAAGTGATGAAAGAATTGGCCCAAACCACTGCATATTGGGCTGACAAGTTAAAGAACTGAGGGCGAAAATCATGCGAACGCTGCGAGCAGGGAAAATTCAAGATATAGCGAATGGATTGCGGCATATGACACGAAGGTATTTTTGTCGTGGCGTCATCGCCGCTTTCATGAGCGTTCCTGTTTATTCCTTCCTGTGGGCCGCACCACAACCTGGAAACGGAAAGGCGCTGCAAATTTACTTTGTGGACGTGGAAGGCGGTCAAGCAACGTTGTTTGTGACGCCGGAAGGGAAGTCGCTGCTGATCGATACGGGCTGGCCCGACAGCCAGGGACGCGACGCGGATCGCATCGCGGCGGCAGCGAAGCTGGCGGGCATCAAGCAACTCGATTTTGTACTTCTCACGCACTACCACATGGATCATGCGGGAGGAATCACGCAGCTTGCCGAGGAAATTCCGATTCGAGCAGTGATCGATCATGGAGAAAACCGCGAGCCCAAAGAGCCTGCGACAGAAAAAGTCTGGGAGGACTACCAGAAGCTATTGGCCAAGGACAAACTCAAACGCCGGATTGCCAAGCCTGGAGAAATGCTGCCGCTCGAGGGCCTCGAAGCTCAAGTGATCAGTTCGGATGGCGCGTTGATCAAGAAACCGCTCAGCGGTGGAGGCGGCAGGAATGCGAGGTGCAATGCTTCGGAGAAGTATCCCGCGGATCAGACGGAGAATTCACGATCGCTCGGCGTGTTTGTTACCTTCGGAAAATTGCGAATCCTGGATTTGGGCGACTTGACCTCCGACAAAGAAGTGCAGCTGGTTTGTCCGGAGAACAGGCTCGGAAAGATAGACATCTACGTCGTGTCACACCATGGAACAGCTTCCAGCAACAGCCCGGTGTTCTTGGACTCTATTGCGCCGCGCGTCGCGGTTATGGATAACGGAGCTGCCAAAGGCGGCGCGCCTTCCTCCTGGGACGCGGTCGGCTCACAACGCTGCCGAGCCTTTTATCGCAAATCTAGCCGGACCCGACACCGGCAACTATTTGAAGTTAACTGCATGGGCGGACGGAAATTTTGAAGTCTTCAATTCGCGCACGAAGCAGACAAAACAGTACCCGCCGAATTCACCGACGCCCTAACGTCGCGCTGGAGGTTTAAAATGCCGGGAATGCCGACCGAAAGCCTTCCGAAAAACCATTGGATATGGCTGAACTCCAAGCCCCACGGTTTTAGTCTGCCTAAACCACTGGTTTAAATCTTCCGGATTGACACCACTTTGCACCGCACCTAATGTCCATCCCAGCGCTCTGTGGAGCCTGCATCTTGTCTAGGAATTGAACGGTTTGGTTTGCTCAGAAGGGTCTAACCTCGTCACCACCCTAGGGTCAGCGGATTTCTTGAGTTCCTCGTCGGCGCCGGGTCTCGTCAGAAAGAAGGGAGTCATGCCTCATCGCCAATGGTTTCTCCGATTTCTATGCTTCACCGGTTCAACACTGGTCTTGTTTCTCACTCCGCCAGCTTCCGAGACGCAAGTGCTTTATGGGACGCTCGTCGGAAACGTGAAGGATCCTTCCGGTGGCGCCGTGGCCGGGGCTAAGGTCATCGTAACGCAGGAGCAGACGCACCTGACCCGCTCAGTTACCACCAATCAAAGCGGCGGGTATACGATTCCCACGCTGTCGCCAGGAACCTACGACGTTGCCATTTCAGCACAGGGATTCAAAACGTTCGCCCAGATCGGCGTGCCGGTTGAGATCAACGCGGTGGCACGAGTGGACGCCACGCTCAGCGTTGGCGGCGTGGCCCAAACGGTGGAAGTTAAGGCGGCAACGCAGTTGCTTCAAACCGACCGCTCCGACGTTCACAGCGATTTGACGGCCACCACGCTCGAAAACGTTCCGCTCGCCCCCGGAAACAACTTCGAGTATCTGTTCGCCACAATTCCGGGAGTCAACCCGCCTGAGACGGCCCACTCGATCCCCACAAACCCCTCGCGCGCCTTGCAGTTCAATGTCAACGGGACCAGCGAATACGGGAACGACGTTCGGATTGACGGCGTCAGCCAGTTCAACATCTGGGTTCCGGAGAACGCCGCCTACATCCCCTCTTCCGATGCGATTCAAACCGTTAACATGGTGACCAACAATTTCAATGCGGAGCAGGGGCTAGCCGGGGGCTCCACCGTGAACGTACAGATCAAGAGCGGGACCAACGAGCTTCATGGCGATGCTTATGAGTACCATTTCGATAATGCGCTAGAAGCCCATAACTTCTTCGATCCCAACAACGGGATCGCGCGTGTTCCCAAAGATATTTTCAACCAGTTTGGCGCGAGCGTGGGCGGGCCCATCAAGAAGAACCAGGTGTTCTACTTCTCGAATGTGGAGTTCACCCGGCAGCGGCAGTTTGCCACGCGAGTTGCCACCGTGCCGACCGTCGCGATGATGGCAGGCGATCTGCGAGGGAACGACCCGGCTAACGGCCTCGCCAACAACGCCGATATCATTTATGACCCGACGACCGGAGATTCCGCGGGCAACAACCGCACCCAGATTTATGCGACGAATAACCCTTCCGACATCGCTCATTACAATTCTCTATGCGCCGCGGCGACTTGCAACAACATGATCCCCACGAGCCGCCTCAGCCCGGTGGCCCAGAAGCTTCTGGCGCTTTTGCAGCAGGCCCCGGGGCGCTTTCTGCCAAGCGCCAGTACCTTGGAGCCGACTGACAATTACCTTGCGGGTACCCCGTTCTCCTTCAATCGCTTCACAACCGATGACAAGATTGATTGGATCGTCTCGAAGAAGTTCACCATGTACGGCCATATCGGTTTCCTGCGTTACAACGATCTCGATCCTCAGGAGTTCGGCGCGGTCGGGGGGAACCCGATCAGCGATTATGGTGGGAACGAGGGGCACGGGTCTGGGCATACGATCACCTTCGCGGTTACCGGCAATTACGTGGCGAGCTCACATTTGGTTATCGATGGCAACTTTGGCCTGACACGGATGGTGACGGACTCAGAACAGCTTGACCTGAACAAGAACGAAGGGCTCGATGTTCTGGGTATCCCCGGCACCAACGGCACGCGGAGATTCGAAGGCAGCTGGCCCAGGTTTGGCGTGAGCCACTTCGACGACCTCGGGACGCACAACAACTACATGCCCTACCTGCGCAACGACCCCCAATTCTACTGGAGTAGCAACGCCAGTTGGATTCACCGCAGCCACATGTTACGTTTCGGTGGCGCGGTGTTTATTCTCCACCTAAATCAGCAGCAGGCGGAATGGAACGCCGGGGGTTCGTCCGAGCCCGGCGCAGGCGGTTTCGACTTTTTGGCCGGTCCAACGCAGTGCCGAAACTGCAATGCCGGCAAATCATCGAAGACGAACTCTTACAACAATTTGGCAACTTTTCTTCTGGGGCTGGACACCGCCTACGGCAAGAACATTCTCGTGCCGAACTTCTTTCATACCATTACTGATCAGTTCGCCCTCTACGCTGGCGATCAATGGCAGGCTACACGCAAGCTAACCGCCACGCTGGGCTTCCGCTGGGAGTATTATCCGATGCCCACGCGGGGCGGGAGCCGGGGCATGGAGCGCTATGACATCGCTAGAAACGAAATGATGATCTGCGGAGAGGGCGGCATTCCAACCGACTGCGGCGTGTCGGTCAGCATGAAGGAGTTCGCGCCGCGCTTCGGCTTGGCCTACCGCCTGCGGCCAACTTTTGTCGTGCGCGCCGGTTATGGGATTACTAACGAGCCCTACAACCTGGCAGACGCTGAACGGACAAACTACCCGGTCCTGATTCCTCTTTATGTGAGCGCCAACCCTTTCCAGGCGGCGGGCGTGCTCGACGCGACCAGCCAACAGAACAGTCCAGTGGGATCAACGCTGCCGGTAGGCATTCCGCTTCCACCGGCGCCTGACCTCTCGCAAGGTGAGGTGCCCATTCCTGGAAACGTGAACTTGGTGACCGCGCCCTCCAACTTGCAGCGTGGATACATCCAGTCCTGGAATGCTATGCTCGAAAAAGAGTTTCCCGGCGGCTGGCTGGCGCAGGTCGGCTATGTGGCCACGCGGTCGACACGGCAGCTCGGCTATATAGATTTGAACGCCGAGAGTCCCATCGAACCAGCCGGATGCGTTCCGGGCAGTTCGGCTGCGGAATGCGGCGGACATGCAAGCCAGCCGTTAAACTTCAATTCGAGTGCATGCCCGAACAGCACCTCAACCACGCTTCTCGGCTGCCGACAGGGAACGACTTCACTCATCACACCCACAGGCAATAACCATTACGATGCGCTGCAAACCAGCCTCGTGCACCGGTTCGCCAGCGGCTATGAGCTTCAGCTGGGTTATACGTTTTCGAAGACGATTGGGATCGCGGGTGTTCACAACGAGAAACAACACGCGTATATCCAAACGCCCGCGTTTTATTACCTTAACCGCGGGCTTGCGCCCCAGGACCGCACACACGATTTCACGGCGACCTTTATCGCTCAGCCGCCATTCGGCCCCGGCAGACGGTGGGCAAACCAGGGAGCCGCTTCCAAGATCCTGGGCGGGTGGCAACTGAGCGGGACCTTGAGGAAGGTTTCGGGAAGCCTGTTCGAGATCCATGCTGGCGGTCCCTCGGCGTCCAACCTAAACGCTCCCGTAGGGAACGACCAGCGCCCGGACCTTGTAAACCCTTCGATCGCCGTTTTGAGCCAATACGGTCCTGGCACGACGTGGTTTGATAAGTTGGCGTTTGCACCTGTAAACGACCTCAACCGTTTTGGCACTTCGCCGTACTACCCGCTGCACGGGCCCCCCATGTTCAATGTGGATCTCGGGCTCGGTCGCAACTTCAAGCTCACCGAGCGCTTCAATCTCCAGTTGCGTGCCCAAACGTTCAATTTCACCAACACGCCACACTTCGCTAATCCGGAGGGTGACCTCAACCGCAGCAACTTCGGACAGGTCAACGGACTGGCCAATGTCGGCAGGGATGGGGGAAGAGACGCACGGCAATTCGAACTCGTGGCAAAGCTAAGCTTTTAGCACGGACGTAATTCGTGTGAAGCAATGCTGCGCCAGAGAATCCTTCGCCCCCCGTGAAACGGTGTTCAACCATCCACCGTCGAGCAACCCGAATACAGACAATTTGATCCGCAGGGCAAATCAGCTTTGCCGCGGGCGGGCCATCCGCACGGGCTGGTATCGCCGGCAGTTTCCATGTGAAATAGATCAAACCGCGCGTCATGAGCGAAACGGGACTTCGCTTCAACTCTAAATTTTGCAGAAAAATGTCAGGTACCTGTTCATGAGGAAACTTTGGTTGCTCTCTTTACTGGGTTGGCCGCTGTTCGCTGCCTATTCCGATGAGCCTGTTCCGCAGGGCTTCGATCATTGGACGTCCGGTTCGCTTGCTTCCATGAGCCAGGCGCTGGACGCCCAGGCTGCATCCGATCCGCACCACTTTGCCGTCCGACAGCTGTCCACTGATCCCAACGAATATTTTCTCCTTGCGCGCCGCGTCGCCGACGGAGAGCCGGAGTGGCACGAGACGGAAGCCGACATTTTCATTGTGGAATCGGGCACGGGGACTCTTTTGGTCGGGGGCACGCTCGTCGGCGGTGAGATCACCGCCCCTCATGAGAAGCGCAACGGAACCATCCAAGGCGGGGTTCGGCAGAAACTCGTCGCGGGAGACGTCGTGCGGATTCCCCCGCGAGTTCCACATCAAGTCTTGCTCGACGGCGGCAAAGAATTCACCTACCTTGTGGTCAAAGTGAAGGGGTATTAGTTGCGGGTTCGCTCCAGGTGATTTGCTAGGCCTCCGGCGCAGACCCCTGGACCACCAGCGCCATGGTCGCCGACGAGCCCGCTAGCGGCAATTGGAATTCCACCAGCCACAAGTCGCCGTCATCTGAATGAAAAACGGAAGGAAACGATTTCGGATGATCCTCGGGAGGCGCGAGACTCCAAACGGAAGGATGATTCGAACCAGTGGCCTTTCGGCTTAGGGGGATGGTCTGATCGATAGTTAGGGTTGCCGGGTCCTGATCAGCCGAAGCCGGTGAAGCCAGGACGAAATCGCGCTGGGGAGCTACGCCCATGTGATTGCCGTTGTCCGGCAGGAGCGCGTAGCGGAGCGTGTAGACGCCTGCTTTGATCTCTTGCTTGCGATAATCCTTTACGGGATTGGGGAAGCGAATCGCCCCCATCAGCGTGCCCGGCGCGAACTGCGGAAAGACCACGCCTAAAGACTGCGGAGCTTTGGCGTTTCCAGGAACTGCTTTGCCCAGCCAGAGGTCGCAAAGAGTGCCGCTAGGACCGGTAACACGAATGCCGCTGGCCGAAAGCTCATTGCGAACCGGTGCGGCTAATTCGTTCGGAGGAGCTTCGTTCAGGGCTTCGGCCTTGTAGTTTTGGGCGGCGGCGGGTCGAGCGGCGTACAGGCACAGGCTCAGGAAGAGTGAGAAGAGAAAAGTTCGCGAGGGGAAAGTTCTCATTCCGTGCGCACCTCTTTAGCGTCAGGGCCCAGGGGCCTGCATTTGCGCCCACTCTGCTTGGCTAGGAGAATACATTCGCCCGAGCCACCACTTCCGGAGAGACGCGAACTTTGCCGGCCTCTCGGGCGAATTTTTCTGGCGAAGACGGGCCTCGCAAACTAGGCCGATTCAGACCGCAAACGTCCCGATGAACGCACTCCGGCGGTTCGATTCGTTCCAGGTGCTGCCGAGATGGTTGCCACTATAGGAGGAGCGGGTGGCGACAGCGGGCATCGCGTGCGTCAAGTGTGAAACCAGCGGTTGGTAATAAACGGCCTCGTTGTGGCAGATCTCATCCGTGTCCGTGATTGCCCGTGTGCTGATCTCCGCAAGGTTACCGACCTGCAGCGAGGCTGTTCCGTGCTTGCTGGCATCGACCGTGAAGCGGATAGGCTGTGCTTCGGTGGCAACCACGGTGCTGAGAAGCTTACCGGCTTGCGCCTGGGCGAAGTTTACGAGCGCATCCCGTTGCGCTGTGTTGGCCCGCTGGTCCACGATCAGAACCGCCTTGGCGGGCAGAGGATTGCTGAAGGCATCGCCCAGCGTGGCGCTCGCGCGCACCACGGCAGCAACGCTTAAACCATCCAACGGAACGTTCTCCCACGTGCCCTTATCCACGTGCCAGGCGAGGACTGCTTCCTGGCCGGTCAGGTTGACTTCGGAATTCGCGAAGCACGGACCCGTATAAACGTCGGCGGTTCGCGACTCGATGTATTGACCCGACATGTGTCCTGCCGGCTGCGCCGCCCGCGCGCAACAGGGCAAAGCGGCCAAAGCTCCTGCGAGAAGCATTGCCGGTACGGCTCCGATGACTTTCATTGTGACTACCTCCCTTGATTGGCCTAATAAACTCGATTTAAATCATTCTCTCACTGCTGGGAGTTACTTCCAACCCAGAATCCACTGGTACGCGCTGATTCGAGCAAAGTAGTGTCCTAGGTTGTTTCGCAACAGGAACGTCCCGGTCGGCATTTCTCCGTGTTGGCAAAGCCTCCGTCGGGCCCGACTAGCGATTGCGTTTGTGCGCACCAGAAAGGTCCGGTCGGCATCGATGCAGCTTTTTCCTCCGGAGTAATGATGTCCATGCCGTTTGTGAGAACGTCGCTTCCTTCGTAAAACATTTTCTTCTCGCGCAAGCAATGGCACACGGTAGCGTTCTGAACGAGCTCGGTTAGGGTTGGCATGGCTACGCTTCTCCTTTCGCGGCGGCGAGCAACGCGCGTTTGACGGCCACCTTGGTGAGCTGAATCTTGTAACCGTTTTGACTCAGGGGCTTCGCGCCGCGCACGGCCGCTTCGCCAACGCTTGCTGCCGTGCTTTCGGTTATGGATTTTCCTTCGAGTTCCTTTTCTGCGTCGGGCGCTGGCCAAGGAATCGGCGCAACGTGGCCAAGCACTATACGTCCTTCCCTAACTTTGCCGCCTTCCAGTTTAACGGCAACCGCCGCAGCAGCGAGTGGCCAGTCGAGCGCGGTTTTGTGACGCACTTCATAGGTAGCGCTGCGAAAACCGCGGGAGGAAGCTGGAATCACGATATGAGTGAGCACTTCGTGCGGCTCGAGGACGTTCTCGCGCTCGCTGTCGGATTTGGGGATGATGAAAAATTCCGAAGCGCGCACTTCGCGTTTGCCTTTGCGGCCCTCCAACTGAAGCTTGGCGTCGAGTGCGATGAGCGCGGGAGCCAGGCTCGATGGATTTACGAAATAGGCGGGTCCGCTGTTGCCAAGGATGGCGTGGTAGCGGTTTTCGCCATCGCGTACCAACGAATGCCCGCTTTCGTCCATGGCAAGCAGGCCATAGCCGTTGCGGAAGTACCAACAACGCGGCCGCTGGCAGAGGTCGCCGCCGACGGTGCCCATGGCGCGAATCTGCGGACTGGTGATGCCTTCCGCGGCGTGCACAAGGGCAGGGAATTCAGAACGAATGGTTTTATCTGCGAGGAGTTCGTCCATCGTGACCAGCGCGCCGATGGTCACGCCTTCGGCATTCGAATGAATGCCGTCTAAGCCTTCGACGTTCTTGATATTCACGACGCGCTTTGGCGTGACGACGTACTCTTTCATCAGGCTGATTAAGTCTGTGCCGCCCGCCAGCACCGCGGCGTCATTCCAACTGGAGCCAAGCAGGCCAATGGCTTCGTGCTGTGTCGTTGGATGAGCGTATTCAAAGCGTTCCATCAGGCTACCGCTCCTTTCTCCAGCGCGCCGAGGACCTTATCGGGGGTGAGCGGGAGCGTGGGCACGCGCACGCCGATGGCGTTGGCTACAGCGTTCGAAATGGCGGCGCCGGGAGAAATCACCGGCGGCTCGCCGAGACCGATGACGCCGCGCTCGTCGAAGCCGCTGCCGGTCATCATATGAACGACAATCTCGCCGAAGTCGCCGATTCCTGCAAGTTTGTAGAACTCCATGTCGGCGTTGAGGCAACGGCCCGTTTGCTCGTCCATGATCTTGTGTTCGAAGAGCGAGTAGGTAATGCCCATGATGCAGGCGCCATACACCTGGCTCTCCGCGGTTTTCAAATCAATGATCAGGCCGCAATCCTGTACCGCAACCAGCTTGTCGACATACACTTGACCGGTCTCGGTATCCACGCTGACTTCCGCCATTTGCGCGCCGCCGACGCCGCTGGAAATCAGGTCGTTGCTGCGCTGGCCGACACCGGTGATAGGCGTTGTGCCGAGCTTGGCGCAGGCTTGCTTCCAGGAAATGGCTCTGCTGGGGTTGCCTATGACGCGAATCTTTCCATCCACCGCTTCCAGTTCCTCCGGTTTGGCATTCAGTGAGGGAGCAACCTTTTCAAGGAGCTGATTCAGTGCCGCGGTGGCGGCACGCCGCGTCGAGGAGCTAACGCCTCCAACCGTCGTGGAACCGCCCGACGCGCCATCGGCGGGATACTTCGAATCGCCAATGTTCACCTTTACGGCTTCCAGCGGCAATCCCATGGTTTCCGCGGTAACAATGCCAATCACCGTGCGCGTTCCTGTCCCTAGATCCTGCGAGCCCAGCGAGGCGGACAGCGAACCGTCGGGCTGAATAACGCAGTTGCAATTGCTGTCGTGGCCTCTACCGCCCCAGGTGTGAATGGAAACGCCCAAGCCTCTCTTTATGGAGCCCGGGGTTTTGTCACCGCGCGGATGCCACTTCTTTTTCCAATCCATCAATTCGGCAGCTTTTTCCAGTTCGGCCGAATACGTCTTAGAAAGCTGGCCGGTCATGTCGATATTTTTCTGCAGCATCTCGACCGGGTCCATGCCAAGCTTCGCGGCCAAGTCATCGAGCGCGGACATGGTAATCAAGCACATCTGGGGATGATTCGGCGCACGCCAGGCGCGAGCCGGACCTATGTTGGTCAGTACGGTAGTGTGCCGGATTCGGCGGTCGGGAATGCGAACGACGTAGGGGATGCTCGGAGCGCCGCCTTGCGCATCCGGGCCTCCCGTGCCCCAGGATTCGGACTGCCAGCCCGTCAGTGTGCCGTCCCTCTTTGCGCCCACTTTCACCTTCGCGTACATCGAAGGGCGCGCGCCTGCAGCCATCAATTCCTGATCGCGTTCGAGCATCAGCTTCACGGGGCGCCCAGTTTTCTTGGCAAGCCGTGCGCACGCGAGCCCCCAAGTGTCGGCTCCGAATTTGCTGCCAAAGCCGCCGCCCATGACCGGAGTGAGCACGCGCACTTTATCCGCGGAATCCGCGATCTTGGCGCGCACAAATTCCCCCGGTATGCCGCTTACATTCTGGGTGGAAGCATAAACTGTAAGATTGTCGCCATCCCATTCCGCTACTTGGCCGTGCGTTTCCAGGCAGCAGTGGGTGATAACAGGGACTCCGTACTCGCCTTCGCTGGTCACTTCTGCCTGCTGCAAGGCCTGGTCGGGATTGCCGTCGGTTTGTTCAGCGAGTTGCTTGGTGTGTTCACCGGCTTTTGAGGGCTCCACGTCGGAAACCAGGTGAGGAAGTTTTTCGTAGCGAACTTGAACGCGGCGAGCTGCATCGCGCGCCTGCTCCTCGGTTTCCGCGGCCACAGCGGCGACTTCGTGCCCGGCCCAGAAAACTTCTTTCCCGGGCTCCGTAATAATGTCGATGGCTTTCACGCCGGGCATTTTTTCTGCTGCGCTGGTATCAATGCTCACGACTTTGGCGTGGGCGTACGGCGAGAAAACCATCTTGGCGTGGAGCATGTTCGGGCGATTCATGTCATAGCTGTACTTGATGCGGCCCGAAGACTTCCACGGTCCGTCCAGGCGCGCGATGCGCCTGCCGATCAAGTTGCATTTGTCAGTGGGAGGCCAATGATAGTCAGCCATCAGGCGCGCCCTCCTTTCATAGACATTGCCGCTTGCACGACCGCGTTTCGAACGCCCATATATGTTCCGCAGCGGCAGAGGTTGCCGCCAAGCGCCTGCTTTACTTCTTCAATCGTGGGATTGTGGTGCGTCTCAAGATACGCCGTACAAGACATGACGAAACCCGGGGTGCAGAAGCCGCACTGTTGCGCATCGTTTTCAACAAACGACGCCGAAACAGGGTGCAGCTTGCCTTCCGGAGCCAAACCTTCGATCGTGCGAATCTCCGCTCCCGGTTTTCCATCGCGGTCGGCCACTTCAATCGCCAGGACGCTGCAGGAATAAACCGGCTTCTTATTCACGATGACCGTGCACGCGCCGCAAGTGCCGCGGTCGCAAACTTTTTTCGCTCCGGTTAGGTCGAGATGGTTGCGCAGGGCATCGAGCAAAGTAACCCGCGGTTCCAGAGTCACTCTTTTCGCTTCGCCGTTGATGCGCAGCGTCATTGGCACCGGCCCCGGACCAATTACTTTGCCGGAGCCAACCGCCTCGTCTGGCACCGTGGTGGTTGCGGCGGTAGCCAACTGGCGCCCTGCAAGGACCTGAGCCGTAGCGGCAACGCCGGTTCCGCCGACTAGCTTGACGAATTCACGTCTTCGCAGAGCGTGTTTGTTCCCGTTCTCATTTGGCGGGATACTCCCAGGGGCATTGGGGTCCTTTTCTTTGGCCATGCGCTGACCTCCCGAGTGTTTTCAAGAGATGCCGAAACGACAATTCGGGGCCGAGTGTGGGGGCGTTTCGCAGGCGCCAGCGGTCTTCTGCTGACGTTAGACGACAACCGTGTCCCGAGATGCCAAACACTCCTTGTGTCTGGCTTGCTCGGACAGCAGCACTTTTTCAAAGCTACTCCGCGCTGCGCTCAAGATAATAGGGGGCAAAGCCAGCCTCGTCAAATTGAAAATCCTGAATCGTCTGTTTAGCTTTGCTAAAGGGTGTTTTTTTTTGAGCCCCGTTCGACTAAGCGGCGCCCGGCCCGACCGCTACAACAAAATAAATGGCGGGTGTCGGGCCGACGTTCTTGATGCCGTGCTCATCGTTGGAACTTACAAACCCCACCGATCCCGGGCCCAGGCGGGAGGTCGTGTTGTTCACTGTGATATCCACGGTGCCTTCGCGAATGAGCCACATCTCGGAATGAGCATGATGATGCGGCGGGTGCGGCGCAGCGCCGGGCGGCAACGTGGTTTCGTGAACCTCCAGCGATTCCCCGGTGCCCAGCTTCCCCTTCAGCACCGCTCGAGTGGCTGCGGTGCTCGACGTGTGAAGAGGCATTTTGTCGAACGGATACATCGCAGAAGGGAGGGAATTCCCCTGCTCTGATGGAGTTCCTGCAACGAGTACGGGAAGAAGGGTAGAGGGGAGGAGGAAACACATTTCGCGGCGCGTTAAAGACATTCTTGCCTCCTTGAGTTTGCTGGCGGAAGCGGGACGGATAGGAATTATGCTTAGCGGCCTGCTCTTCTCACTCCAACCTTTTCGCCATCGATTCCAAGCTCGATGTAAATGGGCGCGCTGCTTCGGCTTTTCTGTTCGGACGAGTCAGCGTCACACGAGCTATGACTCGAGTGCGCCAGCCTCCTGTAACTCCTTTTTCATCCCCGCCCAGCTCTCGCCTGTAGATTCCTCCGGTGTGCCCGCGCCGCGCCAATGAGTTTCCAGGCTCACGGCGAAATGGTAGCCGTCGCGCTTCAGCGCTTTGAATTGGCCTACCCAATCGATCATGCCCCCGCCCATCGGCGCCCAAGCGTACTTGCCGTCCGGCTTCTTTACAGAATCCTTGCAGTGGCAATGGCCGATGCGGTCTTTCGGCAGCAGATTATAGCCATCGGGATACGGAATTTCGCCGCGCTCTGAGGCATTTCCCGGATCCCAGTTCAGCATTAAATAAGGAGATTTAACTTCGCCGAGAACTTTGGCTGCCTCGGCCCCTGTGGCCGTGTTGCAGGAAGGTTCGTTTTCGAGGACAAGCAGCACGTTCTTCTTGCCCGCCGTGTTGGCGGCGTCCAGCAACTTCTCATTGATCGCCGCACGGTAGGGGGCTTGGTCGTCCAGGCGCCAGAAGTCGAAGCACCGCACGCGATCCGTGTTGAAGGCTTTGGCCAGCTCGATGCTGCGCTCAAGCACTTCGCCCTGCTGTTTGAATGTGAAGTCCGCGTTGAATTGATCGCGTTTGGGACTGAATTTTGACTTAGGTGCATCCGGCCAATCCACTTTAAAAAGCGGGCTGGCAATATCCGTGACGCGCAGCTTGTGTTTCTCCAGGATACTCCGCGCCTCGGCAATTTCTTTCGCGTCCAGGCTCAAAATGTTCTTGTTCCACATGCCGCGCAGTTCGATCCAGTCCATGCCGTATTCTTTTGCTGCGATTTCACAAGCCCTGCCGAAGTCCTGGGTAATTTCGTCGTTAATGACCGCAACACGAAAGGGCGACTTCATATGGTCACCCCGATTTTCTCTTCCAGATATTTTTGGCTGATTTCCGCGCATTCTTTGGGCGTGCGGCGCTTGTCCGGTACGGCATCGAGCTCAACGACGGCCCAGCCGCGAAAATTGACCTTGTGTAAGGCGTCAAACACCGCCGGGAGGTCCACGCGCCCGCGGCCTAGTTCGACGAAACGATAGTTGCGCTTCGGGTCCGCGGCGTTGGGCAGCGATTCGACATCCTTAATATGCAAGAACAGCAGGCGATCGTGGTATTTCTCGACGGCCTTGGCGGGATCGCCGCCGCCTTGGAAGTAATGCGCCACGTCAAGTTCCAGCTTGACGTAGCGCGGGTCCGCCGCCTCCAGGATTTGATCCACTTCTTCAGGACTTTGTCCGAGAGTGCCCATGTGGTTGTGGTAGCCGACCGTGACTCCCAGGTCGGCGGTGCGCTTGCCAATTTCCGTGATCAATCTACCCAAACGCACGTAATCGGCTGGCGTGACCGCGCGGTCCTTGGGACGCTGGTCGGTGACTTGAAGATAGAGCCCTCCCACATCCTGCACAAATTTCGCATGGGAAATGTGCTTGGCGATTTCCTCGGCCTCGACTGCAGGATCAATGCGCACGCTGCCGCTGGAAAGCGCGACCATTTTCAAATGATGCTTTTCGAGCAAGCCGCGCAACTCCGCAGGGCTGGCAAATTCCTCGATAGCATTGGCGCGCAGCTGAATCCCGGGAAAACCCAAGGACGAAATGTCGTCGATTGCCTGGCGGTCATTCCCATTCCAAGTGATGGATGCGTATCCAAAATGAATTTCGCCGGGCGCAGGCGAAATCGGTGTGTCGAAGTACGATAAATCTATATGTGGGTAAAGAGGTTCGGCCGCGAGCAGAGGAGCGCGCCAGGAAGGAAAAGAGGCGAACGTCGTTGCCGCCGTGGCTGCTCCTATACCAAACAAAAAGTTACGACGCGGCATGCGATGCTGCATGACTATTTCTCCCTCAGGTGTTCCCTACTTTTAAGACGCTGGTCTATCCCGATTTCGATTTCTACTTACTGGCCGACGATTTTTCTAGGCCGAACTGCATGGCGTTAGAAGGTAAGCCTGCCTCCAAAATAGATGTTGCGGGCGCCGCCGACGGTCGATGTCACGCGCCCGAAGTTGGCGTCGCCCAACGTCACGTTGGGATTGCTGAATTGCGGCATGTTTGTGGCGCTGAACCAATCGGTCCGAAATTCAAAGTTGAACCGCTCCGTAAGCCGGAAGACCTTGGCCAAGGAGGAGTCCAAATTGAAGAAGTTGGGACCCGACAGAATGTAACGTCCCACGTTGCCGAAGGAGGTTCCGCCGGGGTCCTGAAAGACGGAGGTATCAAACCAGAGCTGCGTGTCGACTCCCTTTGGCTCGGCAATCGGGCCGGTCACATTGGGAGACTGATGGTTTCCCGGGGTGTTGATGGTCTTGCAGGTACAGTTAAAATTGAAGGGAGTTCCGGTCATGAAGGTCACAACGTTGCTGAAGCGCCAACCGCCAAAAACGGCATTCAGCGGCCCGCCGCGAATCCAGCGACGCCCTTTTCCGAACGGAAGGTCCCAGATGTAGCTTTGCACAAACATGTGTGTGCGGTCGAAGTCGGTCCGCGCATAGTTCCTGCGGAAGTTGATGTAGTAATCGATGCCGTTGGAGTTTTCTCCGCTCTCTTCGATGTACCCGAGCGCTTTACCATACGTGTAAGAGGTAGTCAAAATGAACCCACTCCCGACTCGGCGGTCGAATGTCACCTGAAGAGCATTGTAGTCGGAGGTTGCGGCGGCAAAACGTTCCGTGGTATCTGCCGTACGGCAAGTCGTTGTCCCGGGGACGCAGAAACCGTGGAGCGGCTGGCCGGCTGGTCCCGCGCCAAACTGAGCAGGGTTCGAGATGGCATTCAGGTTGTACTGAATGGGAGCGTGCACTCCGCGGTTTCCTACGTAGCCAACGCCCAGAGTGAATTTTCCCGGCAAAGCCCGTTGATAGGTGAGATTCCAGGACTGGATGTAGGGATCGAGATAGTGAAGGTTAATCACGTCGTAGCTCTGGTTGATGAGCAGGGCCGTGTTCGCCGGAATGATGCCACTGGCAGGAATCGTAGCCGGTAGCGGCGGCGGAAATCCATTGGCAAATGTCGACGCAGTTTGCGTTCCATCGGGGAGGGTGACGATGGCCGGGCCAAATCCCGACAAACTGCCGAAAGAGTTGTTCTGCTTCACCGGGAAATCATACGCGTAGGTATTGTCCGGGAAGGGCTCATAGCTGATGCCAACTCCGGCGCGCACGACGTCTTTGCTCGTGAATTGATACGCCAAGCCAAGGCGAGGGGCAAAGTCCTTGTAGTTCTTCTGCATGCCCAAATCCAGAGGATTGCCGCCAACGCCCGCCACCACGAGATTGTTGGTGGTCGGATCGTAGTTGGAGAACCCTCCAGGAAAATGAGGCGTTCCGGGTGGATAAAATTCCCAGCGCACACCAAGATTCAGGGTCAACTTGGGCCTCACCTGCCACTTATCGTTGGCGTAGGCGAAAACTTGCCATTCCCGATAGGCGGGAAAGACGATGGCTAGATCGCGCCCTACTTGCCCTGGAACACCGAGCACAAAGCTGGCAAAGCTGTTGGCAAAGCCCACCTTGGGTGCGCCCGTACCGTTCAATCCCGTTGTGTTAGGACCAAAGCTCCAAGCGCCACGCGGGCTGAAAGTCTGCTCTTGTAACAGATCGTCACGGATGCGGATCAGATTGCCGCCCCATTTGATCGTGTGATTGCCGATCACCTTGTTCCAGTTACTGACAAGATCCAAATCGGTTTCCGCGCGAACCCAGGGAAGACTCGCTGAGTAACCCACCATGGGATTGGAAATAGTGGCGCCGGATGATCCGTTGGTCCCCTGATTGATGAAAATTCCCGTTAGTCCGCTTTCAAATGGGCCCACGTTTACACCGGGAATGCCGAGATTGGTTGAGGCGTTGGTGCCGTAGTCAATCTGCTGGGCTGTGTTGCGGTAACGGTTCAGCCCGATGCGGTTCTGCACAATAAACGAGGGGGAGAAAATGTGGTCCCAGTTAATGGCCACTGAGTACGTTTTGTCCGTTCCATTTCCTTGAAACCCTCCGCCAACAGGCCCGCCAGCAATGCCGTATGCAGGAGCCTGAAAAGTAGTGGGATTCATGTATCCGAGATGACCCGAAATATGGTCGTTCTTGCCCTGGTAGTGGTCGATTTTGACGTCAATGTCATTGTTATCTTGGCTGAATGCAGTGTGCTCCAGGTAATTGTTTGAATACTTGGCAGTGCCCGAAGCCGTGAGATTGTTGTTGGCGGGCGGGAGCATGTTCGTTATCTTGAGGGCGATCGGGTCGATGCGGTTGAAAGGAATGATATTTGGGCAGTTGCCAGCGTTGTAGCCCGGGGTAGTGGGCGTGCACGCTGCGTTGTAATTGGGGCTCGAGGGATTGGAGGAAGCGACGAACTGCGTGCGCCCGGTCCCACAGAGCTTTGCATTACCTCCGGGAAGGCAATCCACAGTGTCGCCTGTCGCTGGGTCAAAAATCTCAGTCAGCGCCGGATCGCTGAAATCCCCGACGCGCTCGGCAGCCGTCGGGACGCTGAACTGTTGAAATTGCGCCTGATGATTCGTTGTTCTGAGGTAGTCCACGAAGAAGAAAGTCTTGCCCTTGAAAATCGGACCACCCAAATTTCCTCCCCAGTAGTTGTACACCGAGTGAGGCTTGTGAAATGGCGCCCCGTTGGCGCCGCGATCGAAAAAGCTTTTGGCGTTGAGCCCATCGTCATTATGGAAGTCGTAGGCGGTCCCATGAAAATCGTTAGTCCCCGACTTGTAGATGACGTTGACCACCGCCCCCAGAGCCGTTCCTTGCTCCGCGTCGTAATTGCTCGTGAGGACCTTCACCTCTTGAATGGCCTCAATTGGTGGAACGTAAACCTGCAGCAGTCCGGTGCGCTCGTTGTCATTCACACCTTCGATTTGGAAATTGTTGCTCAAGCTCGAGGTGCCGTTGACTTCACTGTTGCGGCTGCCCTGAGGGTTGAAGAAGACGGAATGGTTGAAGTCAGCCTTCGTCGCACCGGGAATCAGGTCCATAAGATTCTGGAAATTTCGCCCGTTAGCCACCGGCAAGTCCTCCGCCTGAGTGGCGGCGAGGTCTGCCCCGGTCTGCGCGCTATCGGTCTGCAGCGGGGGAAGGGTAGCTTCCACAGTTATCGTCTCGTTGACGGACCCCGGTTGCAGAGTGAGATCGACGTGAGCCGTAGTGCTCACCGAAAGTTCCACATTGGCTCGCACCACAGTCTTGAAGCCGGTCTTTTCTGCCGTCACCTTATAAACGCCCGGCGGCACATCCGGAAAAGAGTAAAAGCCGCTGTCGTTGGTCGTTGCCGAGCGGCTCACGTTTTGATTTTGCTCTGTGATGGTAACCTTGGCGCCAGACACGGCCGCTCCGGTCGAATCAGTGATCGTGCCGAGAAAGGCGCCATTCACCGCCTGGCCCATGACCTGAGCGGCGCTCATCGCCAGGATTAGACCGAGCACGATTACCGCCCCGACCTGTCCGAAGCTACCCAGGCTCTTTCCGGCGTTGGCGTGACACTCCGGACTTTCTTTCTGGAATTTCCCTGTATTCTCCTCAAATAAGGGCCTGCTAAAAAGGTTGCTCATGCCCCCCACTCACCGCCAAAAAACTTCTCCTCAAAAAACCCTTGGAACTGGTTCCAAAACATAACCGCGCGTCACGCTAGGTGTCAAGTCAGAAGTTCAAAGAATCATGCTCAGAAAAGCCAATGGAAGAGATTTATCGGCGCTAGTGCTCCTAAGCGAACCAAGCGAAAATGATGGCTTGCGCTTGCTTGTGCCTTGCCGATGAGTTTCCCTGGAGCCAAGAGCTGAGCCCGGAGTCACTTCGGTTAGGGGCGCTGCGGCAGACTGACCTGCCGGACCCGCGTGCCGTCCTGTCAGCGCTGACGACATCGGCTAACATGCAGATTCTACACATGTTGTGAAGCCATTTGCGCTTACTGTACCATCCCAGAAGGCCGATTTGCCTGTTTGGTCTAGCCCCGCGGCGCGGAAATAGGGAAACAAAATTAAGTGCTGTGGCGTGGTACAGAGAAGTGCGGGAAGGAGGTCGACGGCCTTGCCGTCATCAGGTGTGCTACACTCTCCGGCATAGTTAACCCGGGGATTCCCGCAAAGTCGAGGAACGATGCCAAAGGCCCAAAATGCAAACGCCGTCGTGGAAGCAGTTCCAAAGAAAACGACAATTCGAGAGGTAGCGCGGGCTGCGGGAGTGGGCATAGGAACCATCTCGCGCGTGCTGAATGCGAGCTCTCAAGTCAGCCGCGAAACTCGTGCACGCGTGCTCGAAGCCATCCGGCGTCTGGGGTTTCGCCCCAACGCCCAGGCCCGGCGCATCCTCAAGCGCCGCTCGGAAATTGTTTGCTTCCTCTTGAGCAATCGCGATTTTCTTCACCCATTTCACGCGCGCATTCTCCAGGGAGTGGAATCTTACGCCAGCACGCTGAAACATCATGTGCTGTTTGCCGTTCTCCACTACTCACCGCGAATAACTCCCGAGAAGATCGATCTGCCTGCGGTTCTTCAGGAGCATGGGCTGATTGATGGTATCATCCTGGCCGGCACCATCTACCCGAATCTTCTCCGAAGGATCGAATCCATCCGTATGCCCTTCGTGGCCTTTAGCAACAATGTGGTTGGAATGGACGGAGGCCAACAGTACGACCAGGTGGGGTTCGACGACTTTAATGGAACGCTGCAGGCCACGCGCTACCTGATCGAGCAGGGGCACCGCCTCATCGACTTCGCCGGAGACATGTCCTTCCCGTGGATTCAACGCCGCTTCGAGGGCTACCGCCAGGCAATGCGGGAGAACAAGCTCAAGCCTATCTCCATCACCATTCGAAATTCGGACGGCTTCGTGGATTTCGGCCAAAAGAGCGCGCGCCGAATCTTGTCGCGTCCGTCGCGGCCCAGTGCAGTGGTAGCCGGAAACGATGAAACGGCCTATGGGCTTTGGCTGTCTTTGCGTCGTCAGGGACTCAAGGTGCCGGAAGAAGTCAGTTTGGTAGGTTTCGACGACCGCGAAGAAGCCGTCCTGATGGACCCGCCGCTCTCGACAGTTCGCGTTCACAAAGAGGAGATCGGCGAAACGTGCATGAAAATGCTTCTCGAGCGCTTACATCATCCACAAATGGCCTTCAGCCAGCGAATTCTGCCTACCGAATTTGTGGTGCGTGAAACCGTCCGTAAACTCTGAAACGGCTTCTCTTTGGAACGAAGATCAGAAAACCGATTCTCACACGTTTGCGGACTTCTGCCCGCCGCGCGCGGCGCAATAGATGGCTTCGACCAAGGCGATACTGCGGCGCCCTTCACGGCCGTCGCAAGCCGGCCTCGAGTTTTTCTGCATGGCGGAAAGAAAATCTTCAATAACTGCCTGATGGCCTCGAAAATCATTGACCACCGCGGATGAAGCGCTCTGGTTCTCGTCACGCGGCGCAATCCCCGCGGTTTCACCGGCGCGTTCGCGCAAATCGGCAGCAACGATTTGGTCGTGTTCGAGGATAACCGTGCCTTGCGTGCCCGTAATCTCCACGCGGCGCGGATATCCAGGATAAGCGGCCGTCGTCGCGTGAAACAGTCCAAGCGCGCCGTTCGCGAATTCCAGAATCGCCGTAGCCGTGTCCTCGGCTTCGATTTTATGGAGCTGCGTAGCCGTCTGCGCCTGGACTCGTGACACGTCGCCCAACAGCCACAAAAGTAGGTCGAGGGTGTGAACCCCTTGGTTGACGACTGCCCCTCCGCCGTCGAGCGCCAGCGTGCCGCGCCAGCGCGAATTTGCATAATATTCCGGCGGTCGGTACCACTTCACGCGCGCATCCACCAGCAGCGGTTTGCCCAGCACACCGCGATCGATCCAATCCTTCAGTTTGCGGATGTGCGGCTTCATCCGGTCTTGAAAAATCACTCCGAGCTTCACGCCGGCTCGCTCCGCCGCTTCGATGAGTTCGTCGGCGCGGCTCGTGCTGATATCAATAGGCTTTTCCGTCAAAACATGCATACCTTGCTTGGCCGCCGCGATGCCTTGCGTAGCGTGGAGGCCCGAAGGGCTCCCGAGGATCACGAGATCCATGGGTCGGTGCGCGAGAAAAGCGGAGAAGTCCGCGTACGGCGTGCCGCCGTGTTCGCGGCACAGCCGCTTCACTTTTTCCAGGTTGCTGCCATACACCGCAGCAATCTCAACACCCGGAATCATACGCGCCGCCCGAATGTGCGTCTCTGTGATATTTCCTCCGCCGATGAGCCCGATATGCATGGTCATAGGATGAATGCATTAAAGCACGGCGCCGTCCGGGCACAAAATTTCTCTGACGACTCCTGCGCTATTTCTCTAATGGCGCCTACGTTGAGCGCAACTGAAGGCTCATTTCACTTTTTTGAGTTTGACACCCCAGGAGACGTCTTCTATATTCGCGAACGTTGACGCTTTTTTGTTACTCCTGACGATTCGCATTGCGCATTTTTCTGAGTTGACGTTGTGCTAATTTTTAGTTTCGAAAGGATTGCTGCGGAAGCCCCGCCCCGCGCCAAGAACGCGCTCCCATGTCAGCCACTTCCGTTAAGTCGCCAAATCGCAAACTAACGAGCCGCAAAAATGGTTCGTTTTCCGACCGCCGCCTGAAGCCCGCGGAAATTGCCCGCGAAGTGCAAGATGTGCTCGAGTCTACCCAGGTTATCGATATTCATACCCATCTGTTCTCGCCCCCGTTTGGCAAGATCGGTTTGTGGGGAATCGACGAACTTCTGACCTACCACTATCTGGAAGCCGAGTTCTTCCGCAGTTCGGACACTACGCCGGAGGAATACTGGAAGCTCTCAAAAGCCCAGCGCGCCGACGCCATCTGGAAAGCTCTATTCGTCGAAAACAGTCCTGTTTCTGAATCCACTCGCGGGGTAGTTGCAGTTTTGCAGGCTTTTGGTTTGCCGACCGACGCTGCAGGGTTGTCCGAAGCGCGACGTTTTTTTCAGGCGCAATCGATCGAGTCGCACATCCGCAAAGTTCTGAAGATGGCGGGGGTAAGCGATGTGGTGATGACCAACGATCCGCTCGATCCACAGGAGCGCCCGGTTTGGACGGGTGCCGGCCAGAACGATCCTCAGTTTCACGCCGTTCTGCGGCTCGACCGCGTCCTGTGCGCTTGGCCGGACCACTGGCAACAGCTGGCTAGAGAAGGCTACGCCGTCGACGAGGACGCTTCGGGCAAGTCCGTTGCGGAAGTCCGCCGGTTCCTTGCCGACTGGCACAAGCGCATGCGCCCCCTGTACATGGCGGTCTCCCTCACCGACGCATTTCAATTCCCGGAGGAGAGCATCACCGGCAAATTGTTGAGCGAAGCGGTTCTGCCAACTTGTCGCGAGTTGGATCTGCCCATGTCCTTGATGATTGGCGTCCGGCGACAGGTCAATCCCAGGCTGCGTCTTGCCGGTGACGCCGTGGGCAAGGCAGACATGCGTGCTGTCGAGAATCTTTGCCGCAGCTTTCCGGACAATCGCTTCCTGGTGAGCGTACTCAGCCGCGAGAATCAGCACGAACTTGCGGTTTACGCGCGAAAATTCAATAACTTGATGCCGTTCGGCTGCTGGTGGTTCCTGAACAATCCTTCGATCGTCGAAGAAATCACCCGAGAGCGGATCGAACTGCTGGGAACCAGTTTTATTCCACAGCATTCCGACGCGCGCGTCCTGGAGCAGGTGATCTACAAGTGGCACAACACGCGGCGCACGCTTGCGCCTATCCTTGCAAATTCCTATCAATTGCTTAACGCCGACGGGGGCGAAATTACCCGGCAGAAAATTCAGAGAGACGTGAACCGCCTCTTCCGCGCTAACGGTGAGAAATGGACGGGGATGCGCGGCAACTGAATCTGTGTCCCGGCAACATCATTCTTGCGCGGCCAGGACCCCGCGGAGAAAAGCCGCAATGGCTTCCGTCAGCTTGCGCGGACTCTCCGTGTGAACCATCGCCAGCGCCACCTTTCGTTTTATCCGATGCCCTTCGACGCGAAACTTCTGAAAGAAATGCGACCGTCCGCGCAGAGCGTGTTCGGGAAGAATGGAATAGCCGAAGCCTGATTCCACAAGCCGCTTGATGGCTTCGGTATCGTCCGCTTCCATCTGGACGTTGGGCAGCACGCCAATCTCTTTGAAGAATCCATCGATGGCGCGCCTCACATTGCTGGGCTTTGGGTAAAGCAGGAACGGCACGTTGGCAAGTTCGGCGGCGCGCAACGTGCCGAGATGACTGCTGGCCGTCTTTTTGGTCGATGGACGGACGACCAAGAGTTCTTCGTCGAACAGCGGCATGATTTGGAGGTTGTCTTCAGGAACCGGGAGCGTAATGAGCGCCAGGTCGAAGCGGCGGTCGTGCAAACCCGCTACCATCTCCTCCGTCACGCCTACGGTGACGCGGATCTGGGCGTTGGGGAAGCGGCTGCGCAATTGCCGGAGGGGCCGGCCGAGCTGGTAGATGAGCGTTGTGACGCCGGTTGCCAAGTGAAACGGGCGGCTATCCTTGGTGACGTCGTTCTCGAATTCCTGCTGGATGTGACCCATCAGCTTGACGACTTCCTTGGCGCGTTCCGCAAGCCGAAACGCTGCAGGCGTGGGAATCAACCGTTTTCCCCGGCGCACGAAAAGCTCGGTGTGCAGCTCTTCGGCCAGGTTATGAAGCTGAAGGCTTACGGCTCCTGGAGATAAATGAACTTTCTCGGCCGCGCGCGTCATGCTGGGCGAGTCCATCACCGCAAGAAACAGCTCGAGCTGATGGACATCCATCGATACTCTCCAAAAGACTTACCTTGGACACCGGCGATCGCTTTCGCCGGGGGTCAAAAATGAGCAAGAGAAACGCAATCCCTTGATGGCGTGGCGATTCTACACTGCTCAGAAGCGCCACCGTCAAGCTTATGGCCCGCGCTCCGGCGCGCGGCACTCTGTCTTGTCGCCTATTGTTTTTCGGACTCAGCGATCAGCTTCCGGTAAACGGCTCGCGCATGATCATAAGCCTGGCGGGCGTCCGGCAGCTCTCGCGCTGAGATTTTAGGCGCCTTTTGTGTCCAGCATTGGTCTACAGCCGCCAGGCACCACTCCGCGCTGGCACCTAGCGGTCGCATCGGCTGGCCATTTACAATCACAAAAATCGGATTGGTATGCGACGACGGAAGAATTCGTGCCGCGATCCACCTGCTGCGCTCGATCGGCACTTCAAATTCGAGTTCACGCACTTGCCCGTCAGCCACAAGGTTTTTCCGCGCCACGGGTTTCCCATCCACCACAATTTCCACCGCCACTTCACGCGTATTTCCGATGCGGGCTCGTTCAATGTGCCAGTAAGGTCGCTGCGAGTACGGCCGCGCACGGATAACCGCACCCGGTGGTTGGAAAACATCGTCACCGGGCGTGTTTGAAATCCCCAGCATAGATGCGGAGGGCTGATCCACCGAAGGCTCAAGGTACGCTCCAGCCTTCAAGGTAACGTGGACATTGCCGCTAGCGGGCATTTCCACTTCACTCCCTTGAGTTCCCACTTCAACACCGTTCACGCGGAAATCCATCAAGTGGCTTCGACCGTCGGAAACGTAGCTCCGCCCGCTGCGCACGGCCTCGAGCCATTTTGCGTAGGTAAGCTCGCCGTCCACTTTGGCGTAGACGCGTCCCTGCCCGACGCGGCTGTCGGTGATGCACGGGAAATCGGTCTCGCCCGACACACGCGTGCGGAAGCCCACATTCAATGTGTGATACCAGATGTTCAACTCCCAAACATAAGGGGTATCCATCGTGGAAATGAAGTCCACTGTATCCGGGTAAGTGACATCCACGATGTACTCGTTCGCTCCAATTCCGTCGAACCCCGGGGTCTCATAATTCGGCAGTTCGGAGGATTTCACTTCCAGGCCCCAGCCCGAATGCGCAAATCCCACCACGGCTTTTTGTGATTTTCCCCAGCGAAGAATGGGCAGGTCCCAGGTCGGCCAATCTTCGATGCGCTTCGTCCCCGGATAATCCTGTTCGGACAAGCCAAGCAACACCAGATGTCCCGCATGGCTCGAGGGGAAGCCCGAAACCTCCAGGTCGTAATGCATCAGCTCATTTGGCCTGGATTGAGGATCGTCTTTCCCGGTGAAGAATTTCTTCTGGTAGTAATAGCAGGGTCCCCAGGTCAGCACACAGCTCACATTCAATTTTTCTCCCTGGACTTGCCGGGCCATGTCCTCGGGCCCCACGCCTTGTGTGGGATCCTGATAGTGCGAGCAGCCTGCTGCGTGCACGTGGTGATCTCCGGAATACCATCCATACTTGGAGGGATCGATCCATCGCTGCATTTGGAACTCGAGTCGGTTTCCATCCCGCTCCGTCATTTCCACGCGCTTGGTTTCTGGCAGATATTCCGGGCCGAGCGAGCACGTCACCGTGTAGCTTCCTTTTGCCAGCGCTACAGAATCGCCGTTGTGCCGGTAAACCTGTGGCTGAAAGAAGAAATCGGGTTTAAGTCTCTTCGATGGATTGGGGTAAATCCGCCCCTGGGCATCCCGAATCGTGAATGCGGCAATCGTCGGAAGGTTGTTTTCGTCCAGAACACCCAGCCGCAGCTGGTTCGCGGGCAGAATCCTAAAGAGCACCGTCGCTTCGTTTCGGAAGCCGATGTCTTGCGTCCCCTGGCCCACGTTAAAGCTTAATTTCGCGGAACGCTCTCCCGCGTCCCGGCTGGAAATCGAAAGAATCCGGTACTCCACTCCGAGCCCGGAAAGGCGTTCTGACATGGGATTTTTGTCATACAAAGAAATGTCGGCCCATCGCTGCTTAATGTCCTCCGGCGTGAGCTTGGCCGGGGGCTCCGCACTGGAATCCGATGGGGTGTAAACCGCTCCGCTATTTTCACTTTGCACCTGCAACTTTGCGGTCACTCCCGCACCGTTCAACACCTTGACGAGAAAGAGGCGCGTGCCATCCTGCTCCAGTTCCGGTTTCGCCGCTCCCACGTCTACTTTCACCCGGCTCTCGGCATTGATCGTCACGATGAACAGCGCATATTGGTCCAGCACTCTCTCCAGTTCCGCGACAGCGGCCGCCTCATCCGCTTCTCCCATCGCTGTATTGATGCGCTGCGCGTCCGCCCCCAGTAGCGGTTGGCCCAAGAAGCTCAGTGCCTCTTGAACCTGGCGAATCTGCTGTGCCAGGGGCTGCAAGGCAATCCTGGGCGTTTGCTCTGCGTTCTGGGCCATGGTGTTCGGCGCAAAGACAAGCGGAAGCGGCAAGAAAACGGAAGCGACGCTTAGCGCAGCAAAAAGTTTCATCGGGGAGATCCTTCCTCGGGAAGCATGGTTAGCGGGCCCTCAGAGATAGCGAAGAACTTATCCTACTCCACGATTCCTTGGGAAGTGCACAACGCGCTACCTAGACGCACGCGGCCATTAGGTACGGACAAGTCGGCAGTTGCATCCATGTCTAGCCTGTAGCAAGCAGTACGGCTAGAATGAGCAACGAGAGGCTATCGGTCAAATGCCCATGAAGCTAACAACGCAAAGCCGGGTTTTGCAGCTCGACCCGCGCGATAACGTGCTCGTGGCCCTCACTGATTTGCGCAAAGGCGAGAACGTCAGTTTTTCAGCAAAAGCCTACCTTCTGTCGGCCGACGTTCCCGCCAAACACAAATTCGTCACGCAAGACCTACCCGCTGGCGGCGACATCGTCATGTACGGTGTGCTTGTGGGCAAAGCTACGCGCGCTCTGCGGGCAGGCGACTTGCTTTCCACGCGCAACATCCGCCATGCTGCCGCCGCGTTCCAGGAAGCCGACAAAGTCAGCGGTTCTTGGACTCCGCCTGATGTCTCGGCATGGCGGAAGAAGGCCTTCGCTGGTTACCACAGAGCCGACGGTCAAGTCGGCACGCGAAATTATTGGCTTGTTGTGCCGCTCGTTTTCTGCGAAAACCGCAATCTCGCCGTTTTGAAGCAAGCCTTCGAGGAAGAACTCGGCTTCGCCGCGCCGCAAGTCTATCGCCGCGAAGTGGGCGAACTCGTTCGCCTCTATCGCGAAGGAAAAAGTGACGAGCTGAAGTCATTCTCCTTCAGCGCAATGCCGCCGGGAACGCCTTCCCCGAGAGTGTTCCGCAATGTCGACGGCATCAAATTTCTGGTGCACGAAGGCGGCTGCGGCGGCACGCGCGAAGATTCCAATAACCTCTGCGGGTTGCTGGCGGGATACATTCATCATCCGAATGTTGCTGGCGCTACCGTTCTCAGCTTAGGTTGCCAGCATGCGCAGATTCCGATCCTTCAGGAGCAAATCAAGCTTCGCGACCCAAATTTCCATAAGCCGCTTCTGATTTTCGAGCAGCAAAAAAGTCCCTCGGAATCGGCGATGCTTTCGCGGGCCATCCGTGAAACGTTTCTCGGCCTGGTCGAAGCCGACAAAGTGGAGCGCAAACCCGCGCCTTTGTCGCAACTCACGCTTGGGCTCAAATGCGGCGGCTCGGACGGTTTTTCCGGCCTCTCCGCGAACCCGGCCATTGGCCACACCGCCGATTTGCTCGTGGCGCTGGGCGGCCGGGGAATTCTTTCCGAGTTTCCCGAGCTCTGCGGCGTAGAACAGGAGCTAATCGACCGCTGCGTTCGGAAGCAGGTTGCAGGTCGCTTCGTCCAGCTCATGCGCGACTACGCTGCTCGGGCAAAGGCCGTTCGCTCCGGCTTCGAAATGAATCCTTCTCCGGGAAACATTCGCGACGGTTTGCTTACCGACGCGATGAAATCTGCCGGTGCTGCAAAGAAAGGCGGAACGTCGCCCGTCACGGCGGTTCTCGACTACCCCGAATATTCCAGCGAGCCCGGACTCCATCTGCAATGCACGCCCGGCAATGACGTCGAGTGCGTGACCGCCCAGGTCGGTGCCGGCGCGAACGTGGTTCTATTCACTACAGGTCTTGGTACGCCAACCGGAAATCCTATCGCTCCGGTATTGAAGATCTCGACCAATTCGAGTCTCGCCGAGCGTATGTCGGACATTATTGATATCGACGCCGGCGGCATCATCTCCGGCGAAACCACTATCGAGCAAACGGGCGAAGCGATTTTGGACCGCGTGATTCAGGTCGCCAGCGGCGAAGCGCGCACCACAGCTGAAATTCTGGGGCAAGACGATTTTATCCCGTGGAAGCGAGGCGTCTCACTCTAGTCGCGTGTAAATGAAGAAAGTGACATAAGGCTACCTCAGGGCACGGCTTTAGCCCCTGAGACACAATTCTTTGGAGAAAAGTGAGAATCGATTCGCACCAGCACTTCTGGAAATACAATGCCGTCCGGCATTCTTGGGTCACCGAGGAAATGTCCCTCCTGAAGCGCGACTTTCTCCCGGAAGATCTGGAGCCGGAGCGCGAGGCCAACGGGATCGCCGCCACCATCGCCGTGCAAGCGGACCAGTCCGAGCAGGAAACGCTATTTTTGCTCCAGCTTGCCGCGCACAACTCCAGCATCGCTGGAGTCGTTGGCTGGATCGATTTGTGCTCCCCTCAGGCGGCAAAACGCATGAAATTTTTCGCGCAATTCGAAAAGCTGTGTGGATTCCGCCACATCGCCCAGGATGAGCCCGACGATCGTTTTCTCGTGCGTCCCGACTTCGTCCGCGGGATTGCCTACCTCCATCAATTTGGTTTCACGTACGACATTCTCATCTACCCGCGCCAGTTGCCCGCGGCCCTGGAACTCGTCGCGCAATTTCCGGAACAGCGCTTCGTCGTCGACCACATCGCGAAGCCAGAAATCAAATTGAAAAGCCGCTCGGGCTGGGCCGCGCTTATGCAAAAGATGGCGGCGCATCCCAACGTGTACTGCAAACTTTCGGGCATGGTGACCGAAGCCGATTGGCAACAGTGGAAGAAAGAAGATTTTTGGCCCTATTTGGATGTAGTCTTTGGCGCGTTCGGCCCGGGGCGGCTGATGTTCGGCTCGGACTGGCCGGTCTGCCTGCTGGCGGCCAGCTACCGGCAGGTTTTGGAGATTGTGGAAGACTACGTTCAAGATTGTGCGGCAGAGGTGAAAGAAAAAATTTTCGGCGACAACGCCGCGGAATTCTATGGTTTGAAGATGGCGCGACATGGACTTGCAGCTTAAAGACAAAGTGGTTCTCATCACCGGCGGCGCCAAAGGAATCGGCGCGGCCGTCGCGCGGGGTTGCGCGCGCGAAGGCGCCATTCCCGTTTTCGTCGACAAGGACGCCGAGGCCGCCACGAAGCTCAAGGCCGAGCTGTGCAACTCTGGCGCAAAATGCGGCTCGATGGTCACCGACGTAATCCCTGCAGAAAACTGCGCTGCCATCGTTGAGCAAACGCTTCGCGACTTCGGGCGCCTCGATGTGCTGGTCAACAATGTCGGCGTAAACGACAACGTCGGTCTGGAAACCGGCTCGCCGGAAAAATACGTCAAGTCGCTGCAATTGAATCTGCTCCATTACTACAACATGGCGCACTACGCTTTGCCCGCGTTGAAAAAATCGCAGGGCTGCATCCTGAACGTGGCCTCGAAAGTGGCCATGACCGGCCAGGGCAAAACCTCCGGCTATACCTCGGCGAAAGGCGCGATTCTTTCGCTCACTCGTGATTGGGCCTGTGAATTGCTGCCCTACGGCATGCGCGTCAACGCCATCGTTCCTGCGGAAGTTATGACTCCCCTTTACCAGTGGTGGCTCAGCACGTTTCCGAATCCCGAAGAAAAGCTGAAACACATTGTCTCGAAAATTCCGCTCGGGAAGCGCATGACCGAGCCCGAAGAAATCGCGGCGATGGCGTTGTTCCTGATTTCGCCGCAGGCCAGCCACGTCACGGGCCAGCATGTTCTGGTTGACGGCGGTTACGTGCATCTCGACCGCGCTTTGACGTGATCTGCCGATTGTCATCGCGAACCCGGTCCCGCGTTGCCGCGGCAAGCGGGCGCAGAAGGTTGTCGCGGGAACGGGGGTGAGGGATCTGCTTCTCTACGAGGTAGCAGCGGCTGTATGCCGCTGCGAGCGGCGGAGTAAACCCGCCGCTACAAATGCTTCAGGAAAAGCGGATTCCTCGGGCCAACGACGCCCTCGGAATGACAGCGTGTAGATTTTGGTCGTCTTGGAAAAACGCACGGAGGCAACTTGGCGCAATCCGCTCCTCTCACGGAACGAAAATATGTTCTGCCATTCATCCTGATCACCAGCTTGTTCTTTCTCTGGGCCTTCGGCGTCAACCTGAATGACGTGCTCATTCCGCAGTTTAAATCCGCCTTTAGCCTGAGTGATTTTCAATCCTCCTTCATCCAAGTGGCCTTCTTCGGCGGCTACTTTCTCGCGGCCATCGTCGCCGGACGCGCGATCGAGCGCATCGGCTACAAGCGGGGCATTCTCACTGGCCTGTTCCTGTGTACCACCGGAGCCTTGCTCTTCGTTCCCGCCGGCTCGCTTGGCGTTTACGGACTGTTCCTGCTTTGCTCCTTCGTGCTGGCTTGCGGCCAGAGCTTCCTCGAAGTCGCGTCCAATCCTTACGCCACGATTCTCGGCCCGCCGGAATCGAGCGAGCGCCGGCTGAATTTGGCGCAGTCGTTCAATGGTGTCGGCTACGTGGTGGCGCTGTATGTTGTCGGGCCGATGATCCTTTCCGCGAAAGCGCCGACCGCTCGGGAACTCGCGCGGCTCAGCCCGGCGGCCTTACAGGCGTATCGCGCGTCGCAAACGGCTACGGTTCGCATTCCTTATCTAGTGATCGCCGGCATTTTCCTCCTGGTCGCGGCCATGATTTACTTCGCGCATCTGCCGGAAATTCACGAGCAGGCGGCGCCCGGGGAAGCCCAAGCTTCCGCGAGCTGGCGTGGTGTTCTCGCTCACAAGCATCTGGTCAGCGGCGTAATCGCTCAATTCCTTTATGTCGGCGCGCAAGTGGGCGTCGGCAGCTTCGTCATTCGCTTTGTGATGCATGCGCAACCGTCTCTCGGGCCGCGCGCAGCAGCAAAATACTTGGTGCTTCACGCGGTGGGCTTCATGATCGGGCGCTTCATCGGCTCCGCGTTGATGAAGTCCATTCGCGCCGCACACCTGCTGGCCGCTTTTGCCTTCGGCTGCCTGGCTTGCGCGGTGGTCGCCACTTCGACCACCGGGGCCATCCCCATTTACGCCGTCGTGCTGATCGGCTTCTTTCACTCCATCATGTTTCCCACCATCTTCGCCTTGGGCATCAAGAATCTTGGCCCGTTCACCAAACGCGGCTCGTCGCTGCTGGTCATGGCCATCATCGGGGCCGCGGTCGTTCCGCCCATCATGGGCAAAATTTCCGACCTGTCGAATATCCAGCGGGCCTTCTTCGTGCCCCTGCTTTGTTACGCCTACATTCTGTTTTTCGCCCTTCGCGGCTACAAGCCGAGTCCCGTTTTGGCGGTGGAACCCGCGCCCGCCGCCGAGGCCTGAAGGGCCGGGTGTCATTCTGAGCGCAGCGGAGAATCGCTCTTTTGTTTGGCCTTCGGAGGAAGAGCGGTCCTTCGCTTCGCTCAGGATGACGGTCGTTGTGGGGGCGCGTTTCCGCGCGTCCACTTGGCAGAATGTAGCAGCAGCTTTACGCCGCTGCGGACGGCAGGGTAAACGCGGCGCTGCAAATTCTAACGGGCCCGCAAGGACCAAAACCGAGGACCTATGACCAAACGCTACTGCCAGACGCTGGACTTGAAAGACGACCCGAAACTCATCGCCGAATACCGCCGGTATCACGAAAGAATCTGGCCGGAAATTACCCGGAGCATTTGCGACGCTGGTATCGAAGACATGGAAATTTATCTCCTCGGCACGCGCCTGTTCATGATCATGGAAGTGAACGACATTTTTTCGTTTGAGAAGAAAGCCAAGGCCGATGCGGCGAATCCCACGGTGCGCGAGTGGGAAGAGCTGATGTGGAAGTTCCAAAAGTCGCTGCCCGGCGCGAAGCCGGGGGAGAAGTGGATGCTCATGGAGCGCATCTTCAAATTGGAAAAGCAGTGACTGGTGATTCGTGACTTGCGACTCGTCGCGGATATTTTTGCGTCGCCGATTGCCGGCTGGGTTTCGAGAAGAAAATTCCTCAGGGCTAGCGCCCTGAGCTACAAATTGAATGAAGGAGTTGGGGCGGAGGGCGGCGATGAGGACGCGGATAGCGCCGATGTTGGCGGTGAGCGACGCGAAGGCTGCGATGGAGTTCTACAAAGCGGCGTTTAGGGCGAGGGTGTTGTGGGACTTGGACGGCGCAGTGGCGGGGCTCGAGATTGATGGCGCGCCGTTCTTTTTGGCCGAAGAGGCGCCGAAGTACGGGACGCGGGAGCCGGCATCGGAGGGTTTCACGACCGTGCGGATTGAGCTGCTTGTCGACGATCCGGTGGCGGTGCCGAAAGGGCCGCAGCCGATCCGGAGGATGCTGCAAGGGGCGGTGCTGGATCCCTTCGGGCATCTGTGGCTGATCGGGAAGATCCTGGAGTGAACAGAGGCGGAAATTCGAAAATGGAAAATCCTGCGGCACTCTCATCGGGCTGAGCAGTTGGAAAGCCAGCCGAGGTTCCCTCGCTAACTAGGCTCGGGATGACAACAGGGGAAAGCGGGGGGAAGAGGGAAGAAAGCAAGACAGAACGCCTGCTAGACTCAGAGGCACGGAGAAGCAGAGGGCGGAGGTTGGAAATTCGAAAATCAAAAATGGGAAGAAATGTGCGCCGATATTCCGATCGCGGTAGCTATGAAAGAGAAAACAGGGCGGCGGGGAGAGGGGTATACGGCCTAGGAAGGCGGCAACAAAATTCGCGGGCCGTTCGGCTAGCGGTATAAGCTTTATAAGACAATTCGCGCGTAGTACTTCGCTTCGGATCTTGCCGCTAAATGGGAGGAAGAACTTGGAGAATATCCTACACTAAACGGTCGGAGAACCTGGGACGTGCACCGATACCAATCGGGTGTTTACCGGATTGCGTGGTTGATGTAGCTTTTTGCAGACTGTCGGACCTGAGGGCAACACGTCCCACAAGCTTCCTAGTACCCTCCCACTGTGGAAGCCCCAGCCCCGAGGGAGGTTGTAATGTCACAGCAGCCGGTGATCCATTCCCGGCGGTTCACTTCGCGAGTCGAGGCGGCTGACGGTGTGTGGGTGTTTTGGAGCGCGGACGGACGTGAAGACACTTCGAAGGTTCGAAATTTGAGCCTGGGCGGTATGTTCCTAGAAACCCCGGTGTCGAAAAAAGTGGATTCGACGTTGAAGCTTGATTTCCTTGTGCAAGAGGGACAGATTAGCGCGGACGCGATTGTCCGGCGCGCCGAGCCTAAGTGTGGGTTGGCATTGAAATTCACCGCCATGGGGGATGACGACAGGCTGCGCCTGGATATGCTGGTGAACCGGCTTCGTCATACCGCAGCGAACAGATAAACCCTCTCGCCTTGCCTTCGATGGCTTTCTGAAGGAGCGGAAGAGCGCAGGAGAACGCCTACGGCGCGGACCGTAGGTGATTTGAAACAAGACAAAGAAACCTTCCGGAAGCTAGAAAGCAAGGGCCCCTCGCGACGATGCTCTTCGTCGCAAAGATTTCTCCACTAAACTATTTTGTTGGCCTTCCCTGTATTATATGTGCTTCGCGCGACGGCAGGAGGCGAGGCAGGAACGACGATGAAGATTACGGATGCGAAGGTAATTGTGTGCAGCCCGGGGCGGAACTTCGTGACGCTGAAGGTCGCGACCGAGGATGGAATTTACGGGCTGGGAGACGCGACGCTGAATGGGCGCGAGCTGGCGGTGGCGAGCTACCTGACCGACCATGTGATTCCGCTGCTCGTCGGGCGCGACGCGCGGCGAATCGAGGACACCTGGCAATACCTTTACAAAGGGGCGTACTGGCGGCGCGGGCCGGTGACGATGTGCGCGATCTCGTCGGTGGACCAGGCGCTGTGGGACATCCGCGGCAAGGCACTGAACGTGCCGGTCTATCAATTGTTGGGAGGCGCATCGCGCGAAGGCGTGCTGGTGTACGGGCACGCGAGCGGGAAGGACATCGAAGAAACGGTCAAGGCGGTGGCCGAGTACAAGAAGCTCGGCTACAAGGCGATTCGCGCGCAAAGCGGGATTCCGGGATTGCCGAGCACGTACGGCGTGGGGCGCGGGAAGATGTACTACGAGCCAGCTTTGGAAAATGCGCCGCAGGAAGACGTCTGGAGCACCGACCTGTACCTGAATTTCGTGCCGCAGTTATTCCAGCGGCTGCGAAAAGAGTTTGGCGAAGACATTCCGCTGCTGCACGATGCGCACCACCGGCTGACGCCGATTGAGGCGGGAAGGCTCGGAAAGAGTCTCGAACCATATCACCTGTTCTGGCTGGAAGATCCGACGCCAGCGGAGCTGCAGGAAGGTTTTCGGCTGATCCGGCAGCACACGACAACGCCGATTGCGGTCGGCGAAGTGTTCAACTCGATTTACGATTGCCAGCAGCTCATTCAGGAACAGTTGATTGATTACATTCGGACGACCGTGGTGCACGCGGGCGGGATTTCCCATTTGCGAAAGATCGCAAGCCTGGCCGAACTGTATCACGTGCGGACGGGATGCCACGGGGCCACGGATATGAGTCCGGTGTGCATCGCAGCGGCGCTGCATTTTGATTTGAGCGTGCACAATTTTGGGATTCAGGAATATATGCGGCACACGGAAGAGACCGAGCGCGTGTTCCCGCATGCGTACGGCTTTTCCGAGGGGATGATGCATCCGAGCGACAAGCCAGGTTTGGGAGTGGATGTCGACGAAAAGCTAGCGGCGAAATATCCATACAAGCGCGCGTACTTGCCGATCAATCGAAAGCTCGACGGGACGATGCACAGTTGGTAGCCGAGGGCAGAAAGCAAAAAGCGTAAGGAGAAAGAGCCGAGAGGAAAGGCACAAGGCAGAAAGACAGACGCAAGAGTGCAAGGAAAGTGCTGACCCGGCTGGTCCCTCACCCGAGTTGTTGAGTTGTGCTGAATGCGTTCCCCAGTTTTTACTGTTTGACTGACCCGTGCGCGATTTTTATAGTGAACTTAGATGATCGAGACTCGGGAAATAGAGGCATGCAAAAACGAGGCAGACCCCCCGCTTTGCTCGGGATGACCGCCGCGAGGGTGCCTATATTAAGCGAGGCTTAATAAGCTCGCCACAAATCGAACAGCTTTTCGCTGAAGCATATGGAACCAGCACAATCCACACCAGCATCCGGAACTTTGGGACCGAAGGCCGACGAAGTGATGGCCAAGGAAGCCTCCGGAATGAGCGTTTCCTCGGGCATAGGTTATTTCCGATGGATCATTTGCGCGCTGCTGCTCCTGGGAACCACGAAAAACTACATGGACCGGCAGGTGCTGGGGGTTCTCAAGGTCACGTTGCAGCACGATTTTGGCTGGAACGAAATTCAGTATGGGAATTTGGTCTCGGCGTTTCAGGCCGCGTATGCCGTCGGGATGTTGGTAATGGGCTGGGTGATTGACCGGCTCGGCACGCGACTGGGCTACGCGCTGGCGATGGTTTTCTGGAGCCTAGCGTCGATGGGGACAGCACTGGCGAATTCGCTCGGCGGGTTCAAAATGTCCCGCTATGCGCTGGGATTCGGAGAGGCCGCGGTGTTCCCCGCGAGCATCAAAGCGGTGGCGGAATGGTTTCCGAAGAAAGAGCGGGCGCTGGCGACGGGGATTTTTAACGCCGGAACGAACATAGGCGCGATTGTCACGCCGCTGATTGTGCCGTGGATGGTCGTGCGGTGGGGCTGGCGAAGCGCGTTTATATGGATCGGAGCGATCGGGTTTGCGTGGCTGGCACTCTGGCTGGTGATTTATCGCAAGCCCGAAGAGCATTCACGCGTTTCGAAAGCCGAGCTCGAGTATATCCGGAGCGATCCGCAAGAAGCAGTCCGAAAGGTCAAATGGAGACGACTGCTGCCGGTACGGCAGACCTGGGCGTTTGCGTTGGGAAAATTTCTAACCGACCCCATTTGGTGGTTTTATCTGTTCTGGGTGCCGGGATTTTTGCAGGAAAAACATGGATTGGCGCTGACGGGGATTGGAATTCCGATCATGGTGATTTACGTGATTTCGGACGTCGGGAGCGTTGCGGGCGGGTGGATTTCCTCGGCGTTGATTAAGCGGGGACATAGCGTGAACGCAGCGCGAAAGATGGCGATGCTGCTTTGCGCGCTGGGCGTGATCCCGGTGGTGTTCGCGTATCGCGTGCAAGACACATGGTCGGCGGTATGGTTGATTGGACTTGCGGCGGCGTGCCACCAGGGGTTCTCGGCAAACCTCTATACGCTAACTTCGGATATGTTTCCCGCCCCAGCGGTGGGCTCGGTCACGGGGATCGGCGGGATGGCAGGCGCGATTGGAGGCTGGTTCATTGCGGACGTGGTAGGGCATGCGCTGCAGTGGACAGGAAGCTACATGATTCCTTTTCTGATGGCGGGGGTCGCGTATCTGGTAGCGCTGGGTGTGATTCACGCCCTGTCGCCGAGATTGGAGCCGGCGAGAATCGCGTGAGGAGCGTACGAGCGAGAAAGATTAAGCTATAGCTAAAGATCAAGCGTCGCCATAGGACGAGGTGTGCGAGGCAAGAAAAGTGGCAAGCCGCCCTTCGGGGCTCAGGGTAAACCGCACTCCAAAAAGGCTCCGATACTTGCACAGCCAGAGCCGGGGGCGTTGCGTTCTGAGGGATACAGATGGCGCTGACGATTAAGCCGAAAAAGGAATGCCGGTGGGACCTGGTGAGTCTCGGTGAGGTCATGGTGCGGTTCGATCCGGGCGGGCGGCGGATTGCGACGGCGCGAAGCTTCGAAGTTTGCGAGGGCGGCGGTGAATACAACGTGGCGCGCGGGCTGAAGCGTTGCTTCGGGCTGGATACGGCGGTGGTGACGGCGTTTGCGGATGATCCGTTGGGGCGATTGCTTCAGGACTTGATTTATCAGGGCGGCGTGGACCAATCGCTGGTGCGATGGGTGGAGCACGACGGCGTAGGCCGCGCGGCGCGCAATGGATTGAATTTCACGGAGCGGGGATTTGGGGTGCGGGCGGCCCTGGGAAGCTATGACCGCGGGCACACGGCGGCGTCGCAACTGAAACCGGGGGACATCGACTGGAACGAGATTTTGGGGAAGCACCGGGCGCGGTGGTTTCACACTGGGGGGATTTTTTGTGCGCTTTCGGAGACCACGCCGGAAGTGGCGCTGGAAGCGATGCAGGCGGCGCGCGAGAACGGGACCATTGTTTCCTATGACCTAAATTATCGGGCTTCGCTGTGGAAGTCGTTGGGCGGAAAAAAGCGGGCGCAAGAAGTGAACCGGCGGATTGCGCCGCACGTGGACGTGATGCTTGGGAATGAAGAAGATTTCTCAGCCGCGCTGGGGTACGAAGTGCCGGGAATGGACGAGAATCTTTCTGCGTTTGAGGTGGAAGGATTCAAGCAGATGATCGGCAAGGTGGTGAAGGATTACCCGTTCAAGGTGGTGGCCACGACGCTGCGAAAAGCAAAAACGGCGACCCTGAATGACTGGGGAGCGGTTTGTTATTGCGACGGGAAATTTTATCAGGCGAAGAATCGCGAGAATCTGGAGATTTTTGACCGCGTGGGAGGCGGCGACTCGTTCGCGTCGGGATTGATCTACGGATTTTTGGCGGGGCAGGAGCCGCAATGGTGCGTGGAGTGCGGGGCAGCACATGGAGCGTTGGCGATGACGACTCCGGGGGACACGTCAATGGTTACGTTCAATGAAGTGATGCAGGTGATGAAGCGAGTGGGAGCGCGGATCGCGAGGTGAGAAAGCGGGAAATTTCATGGGTGCTCAGGAAATGGATAAGCAAAAAGTTCGTGAACGGATCATTGAGATTGGAGTCGTGCCGGTCGTGAGGGCATCATCGCCGCGGGAAGCGCGGATGGCGGCAGACGCCGTCTGCCAGGGCGGAATTCCGATCGTGGAGATCACCATGACCGTGCCGGGAGCGGTGGAGGTCATCCGGGAAATGACCAAGAGCAGCGCGGGCGAGGTTTTGATTGGCGCGGGAACGGTACTCAATGCGGAAGCTGCGAAGCGTTGCCTGGATGCCGGCGCGCAATTCCTGGTGAGCCCGGGGCTTAATCTGCAAGTGGTTCAGCTTGCCGCGAGCGAAGGGAAACTCATGATGGCCGGGGCGCTGACACCGACGGAAGTGATTACGGCATGGGAGGGAGGCTCGGACTTTGTGAAGGTTTTTCCCTGCGGGCAGGTGGGAGGAGCGAAGTACATCAAGGCGTTGAAAGGGCCACTGCCGCAAGTTCCGCTGGTGCCAACGGGAGGCGTGAACCTCACCACGGCGGGAGAGTTTATTGAAGCGGGCGCAGCGGCACTGGGAGTCGGCGGGGAGTTGGTGCAAGCGGACGCGCTGAAATCAGGCCAACCGGAAATTATCGTTGAGCACGCGCGAAAGTTTCTCGCGGCTGTGAAGGAGGCGCGAGCGAGGATGGCATCAGCAACTGTCGCCGCCAAGGGGCGCCACTGACTCGCGAGCGTTCGCATTGCGTTCTATTGATTGACGCCGCTGGCCATGATGCCACCATCCACGACAAGCAGATGGCCGGTGACGAAGCTTGCGGCATCGGATGCAAGAAAGACGGCCGCGCCGACGAGCTCTTCCAGTTTGCCGAAGCGCCGCATCGGCGTTCGCAGCAAGAATTCCTTGCCCCGCTCGGTGCCGTCGAGCAAAGCTCTGTTCAACTCCGTGCGCAACACGCCCGGAACGAGCACGTTGACACAGACGCCCGACGCGGCCCATTCGATGGCGAGCGTCTTCGAGAGGGAAGCCACTCCTGCCTTGCTGGCGCCGTAGGCGGCGACTTCGAAAAGTCCAACCAGGGAAGAGAGCGAACCGATGTTGATGATACGGCCGTAGCGCCTCTCGATCATGTGACGGCCGAAGATGCGGCAAGCGCGAAGAGTTCCTTTGAGATTGGTTTCGAAGATGGCGTCCCATTCGGATTCGGGGAAATCGAGCGTGGGCATCTTTTTGGTGCGGCCGGCGCAGTTGACCAGGATTTGAACGCTGCCGAATTCAGCACAAGTGGACTTCAGCAGGCGCTCGATGCTGGCGTTGTCGGTGACGTCGCAGGCCTGGGCGAGCGAGCGGCGGCCGAGCGCGACAATTTCTGAAGCGACTTTGCGCACCAGTTCTTCGCGGCGGCCCGTGGCGACGAGGTTGGCGCCAGCTTCCGCCAAGCCGCGGGCGAGGGCAAGACCGATGCCGCTGGTTCCCCCGATGACGACGGCGGTCTTGTTGGTGAGATCAAGAAGCGGATGGCCCATAAATTCTTGTCGTGCGGGAATTCAACTTTCCTCCAACGGCGCGAATGGCGCACCGCAGTGCGGGCATCGATTGTACTGCGCTAGGGCAGGTTTGCGTGTTGAAGATTGTTAAAAGGATCCTTTATTCGGTCTAAAAAACGGATAATAGGAAGCAAACACTGGCCACTAACGGACCGCATTTGGCATCGAACTTTACATTACAATGAAAACAGTGTGTTCTGAGGAGAGATCGAGAATGCCCGGACGCCCAGCGGAAGCGACAAACAGTTACTTGAACGGTGCTGGCCTTAGCACCATCCTGGTAGCGGCCATTTGTGTTTTTGCGCTGCCGCTGGCGGCCCAGGAGCGCGGACCGCTGCCCCCACCGCCTCCGGGAACGGTAATCCCTTCAGGGCCTCCTACTCAATCGTCATCCGGGCCACGTGAGCCGGCCTCGCATATTATTAATGCACCGCCGGCAATGCCGGTGGACGAAATCATCCAGAAATTCACCCAGCACGAGGAGGCGTTCCGGAAGGAGCGCGACAATTTCACCTATACGCAGGATGTCCTCTTTCAAACCATCGACGAGGATGGCCAGGTGGATGGGGAATTCCGCGAGGTACGCGATATCTTATTCACGCCGGATGGCAAGCGCTACGACAAGGTCACCTACGCCCCGGTTTCCACCATCAAGCGGCTGATCATGACGCAGCAGGACTTTGACGACATCGAAAGAGTGTGGCCCTTGGTCATGACGACAGAGGAACTTCCCAAGTACGACGTGAAATACGTGGGGCGCGAGCACGTGGATGAGCTAGATACGTATGTGTTTGACGTGGAACCCAAGAAGCTAGAGAAGGGCCAGAGGTATTTCAAAGGGCGCGTGTGGGTAGATGACAAGGATTTGCAAATTGTGAAGACTGCGGGAACGTCAACAGGTTTGCTTAAGAAAAAGGAAGACCAAGCCTTCCCGCATTTTGAGAACTATCGCGAGAATATCGAAGGCCATTATTGGTTTCCGGCCTACACGCGCGCGGACGACATCCTGCATTTCAAGTCGGGCGAAGAAATGCATGTGCGCATTGCTGTGCACTATTCCAATTACAAGCGTTTCACCTCAACCATCAAGATCGGGAACGCCACGCAAATCGATCAGCCGAAGCCGTAGCGCTACATTACAAGAGAACATGCGGCATGAGACGAGGGTTTTAGGTCCTGAGTCTTAAGTTGTAAGAAGAAAATTTCATTGTGAGGCTGGAAACGCGGCCAATGCATTTGAGGGGTGATGTTGTGCTTGATCGATTTCCGTCACACCAAGTATTGGCCTTGGAAGGCAGGCTGGCGCTAGCGCCGGCTGAGCCAGACAAGCGTCACGCCAAGGCAAACGACCAGGACGCCGAGCCAGCGTTGCTTGGTGACTCTTTCGCGCAGAAACAGTGCTGCGCCTGCAGCTCCAGCGGCATAGCTCATCGCGGTGACAGGCACGACGAAGCTGACGTTTTCCATGGAGAGCAGGGCGAGCAAGGAGAAAAACGCCACGGTCATCAGGCCAATCCCGACCCACATCCATGCGACCCGCGCGGCACGCCACACGAATTGCATCAGGGCTGCGGGGCGGAAATCATGGACTTCCCCGAGAGCCTTCATAGCGCGCGAAACGCACAACTCCCCGCCGGTTCCGGCGCCGATCACGAGGAATAGGAAAATAAGTTCGAGCACGTTTATTGTTTCTCCGGAGCCCGCGGGTGGGTATCGCTTACAATCAGCACGCCAAGGCAAATCACGGCAATGCCCGACCAGCGCAACAGATTTACCTTTTCACCGAGAACCAACAACCCGAGAATGGCCACAATCGCGTAGGAAAAGGCGGACGCAGGCTGAACGAAACTGTAATCCGCCCAGGTCAGCACCAGCGTGTAAGCGACGAAAAAGGCCAGCAGGCAGACGACACCAAACCAAATGTATCCGGATGTGAAAATGCGGGTCAAAATGTGAAGGAGTTCCCGCGGCTGCCAATTCCGGGCCGTGCCGACGTCTTTCATCCCTTTGCCCAGCAGAACGTTCCCGAGCGGAGCGAAAAAGGCAATGAGAAGCAGGAAAAGATAGGTTTTCACGCGCAGGCCTGGAAATTGTTTCATGCGATTAGAGGTTTGCCGCCACTCCACCTGCTCCTCTTGTGATTTGAACTGCCCCATTTCATCCTCGTTTATCTTACCCGATGTTGTGTTGGCCCTAAAGCACAATCGGGCGAAAAAAGTCACTTTTTGTTATCCTTTTCCCTTGCTGCGAGAAGCGTTAGGTCGGGGCAGCAAAACGAGACGCGGGAATTTCTCAGCGCAAGGGGTGGGATGAATTTGCAAGCCTCGGGTTATCTGTTTCTAATCCTCGCAGCGGCACCCTTGCTCTATTATTTCCTGGTATTGTTGAGCACTTGGCGGTTCTTCCGGGGAGCGGAGAAACGATTATCTCGGGATTCCACCTTCACGCCCCCAGTCAGCAACCTCAAGCCGCTTCGTGGGCTCGATCCGGAAGCCTACGAAAATTTGGCCAGTTATTGCCGCCAGGACTATCCAGACTACGAGATGATTTTCTGCGTGGGCGACGAGAGCGATCCTTCGGTGCCGGTTCTCGAAAAGTTGAAGCGCGATTTTCCGGAGCGGCAAATTCGAATCCTGTTTGGCTCCGGGCGCGAAGCCATCAACGATAAGGTGGGCAAGCTCGTGCGCATGGTGCAGGAGGCGCACCATGAAGTCCTGGTCATCAACGATAGCGATGTTCGCGTCGAACCGAATTACTTGCGAACCGTGGTCGCGCCGCTGCGCGACCCCAAGGTCCGCGGCGTAACTTGCCTATACGTTTCGACCGAAGATAAAACTTTCACACAACACCTCCACTCGATCGGCATGATCTGCGATTTCTTCCCGGGGATTTTCGTGGCGCGGCAGCTGGACGGCATTAAGTTTGCGTTCGGCCAGACCATTGTTACCACTCGATCGTGCCTTAAATCCTTTGGAGGATACGAAGCGATCGAGAACCGTCCCGCAGATGATTTGCTGGTTGGGCGGTATATTGCGCAGCAAGGATACGAAGTTGAGTTGCTGCCATATGCTGTCAGAACGGTTCCTGATTATGATTCCTTCAAAGGGCTGTTCATCAAGCGCCTGCGCTGGCTGACGGTGATGCGGCACATGCGTCCCTGGGGACATGTGGGCCTCACCTTCACGCAGGGTCTGCCGTGGTGTCTGGCGGTGCTGCTTACGCATCCATCCGACGGAATCGGCGCCGCCTACTTTAGTGCCTATGTTGTATTCCGACTGGCGATCACCTGGCTTGTCGGCGCATGGGGTTTGAAGCAGCCGGGGCTTTGGAAGAGGATGCCGCTCGTCTTCGTTTGGGATACCACTGGATTCGTCATCTGGCTACTAACCTTTGGCCGCCGCCGCATTCGTTGGCGCAATGTGGATTACCGGATTCGCAACGGCATGCTCGTACCCATGACGCCGGGCCCGACCGCAAACGCTCCTCAGTAGAAAGTGAAAGGACTCCACTCCATGGCCAAAGCGCCGTCGTACGCGATTCTGGGGCGTGGCCGGTGGGCGAAGAAGATGCAGCTCATCCTTGCGGCGGAAGGAAGAACCGTCACGGCAATTGAAGAAACTCGTCGGCAGGCGTCGGAGAGCCTGCCGCGCTATGTATCCCGCCTCGGCGAGGCGATGAAGGCAAGGCGGGCCCAAGCTGCTTGGCTCTGCGTGAGTCCCGGTGAACATGTGTCTCTGATGATTGAGGCGGCGCTCGAAGCGGGGCTGCACGTCATTGTGGAGAAGCCGTGGTACGGTTCGGCGGAGGACACTGCACGTTTCGAAGCTCTTGCCCGTGCCCGAGGACGACTGGTTGCCATTCACTTTGAATACTTGGTGCACAAGGAAGTCGAAAACTGGAGGAAGAATTACTACCCCGGAGCGGGGTTTTGTTTTGGCGGGTATTTTTTTCTTGGCCGCCCCGACCATATCGGCATTCCCGCCATGGACAACCTGGGCTGCCATCTGATGGCCATACGCGAATTTGCCGTGCCTGCTTCGCAGATTTGCGAAATTACTTGCGCTTACGAACGGCCGGATGAACGCATAGTGTCGTTGCAGCAAGGCGGAAATCGCATCGCCTCCATCGACCTTCTAAAGGACAGCGAGCGGATTATTCAGGACTTCCTGAAAAAAGTAGAGGCCGCGCTGGACGGCGCGGCATTTCCTTTCGACTTGGATTTTGGCTTGCGTGTTGCGAATCAGCTCAATACCTACAAGGCGCGGTGTCCCGCTTAGCATTCAGGCTTTCTTGGCTTTGGCTTCCGCGCGCGGTTCTAGGGTGGATGCCTTGGCGGGCATGCTCATCTGCAAACGGCGCTCGTTTCTCGGTTCGCGCCAATTGACTTGCGGTAGCATCAACGACGCGTCCACGCGGTCGCGGTACTTGAGTGCGATGTTCATCAGGGAATCGAGCAGGGAATCCGACAAATAGTGTGGCTGCAAGCCGAGATCGATCAATTTCGAGTGCTTCGCATTGTAGTAATGCTGCTCGGCCTCGACGCGCGGATCCGGGATATGGTCGACTTCGACGGCCACGCCGATCTTCTTAGCGGCCGCTTCCACATGGCGGGCAAGGTCCATGACGGAGAATTGCTCGGTGAATTGGTTGTAGACGCGGCATTCGCCTCGCGCGGCGGGATTGTGGCAGGCGAGTTCGATGCAGCGAACCGTATCGCGAATGTCCAGGAAGCCGCGAGTCTGTCCCCCTCTTCCGTACACCGTGAGGGGCTGGCCGATGGCCGCCTGCACGCAGAAGCGGTTCAGCACCGTGCCGAAAACGTCGTCGTAATCGAAGCGGTTGATGAGCGCTTCATCGAGGGCAGTTTCATCGGTCATCGTTCCGTAAACGACACCTTGGTTCAGATCGGTGGCGCGGAGGCCCCAAATCTTGCAGGTGAACATGATGTTGTGGCTGTCGTGGACCTTTGAGAGGTGATAGAAGGAGCCGGGCTGCTTGGGGAAGGGAACGGTGTCCCTGCGGCCGTTGTGCTCGATAGTAATGTAGCCTTCTTCGATGTCGATGTTGGGCGTGCCGTATTCGCCCAGGGTGCCGAGTTTGACCAGATGGCAATCCGGGAGGAATTCCCGCATGGCAAAAAGGACATTCAGCGTGCCTACGACATTGTTCACCTGCGTAAACACGGCGTGTTTGCGATCGATCATCGAATAGGGCGCCGAGCGCTGCTCGGCGAAGTGCACGATGGCTTCCGGTTCGCACGACCTAAACGCGGAAGACAGAAAATCGTAATCGGTGACGTCGCCGACAAACATATCGATATTCTTACCGGTCAAGTTCTGCCACACGCGCACACGGTCGGTCAGCGGACGAATGGGCGTGAGCGTTTGCGCGCCGAGTTCATGATCCCACAGGCGCCGCACATAATTGTCGACGATAGCAACGGTGTGGCCTTTCTGTGAAAGATAGAGCGCCGTCGCCCAACCGCAATAGCCGTCCCCACCGAGCACGGCAATCTTCATGAGCCCTCCTCCAGGTGACCTTTCATTGCATTCGAATGTCTACCGCTATTGGTGCTGGGACCGCCGAACGATTCCATGCACCCAGCACAGAGAGACGTGGGAAAACACTACTTCGACCGGGACTTCTGTTTTTACCTGTATACCGAACCCTTTGCAAGCGAGTTTTTGGATCGCAGCAGATAGAAGGGCATCACCCCGTCACGTGCAATCCGCCGCAGGCTGCTCAATTCCGAACTGCAGGAAAAGTGGCTTGCGGCCTAGGGGGTTCGTCAAAGTCGGCGGCGGCTCGGAGGGAAAGACGTAGGCGTTGGGCGTCCGCTCGGGTTCAGGCTTCATTTTCGACCTTCCTTCTTTTGAGCAATCGCCAGGCCACGCGGGGTAGACAATAGAACCGTAGAAATTAGCCCCTCCTGTTCCATCTGTAGCATCGCTTCGCGGACCTTCTGGATCTCGGAACTGGCATCATGCACGAGGATCAGTCCGCATGGAGAAATCTGCGGCAAGAAGTGTCGCAGTTCCTGCTCGCGTGTCAGTAGCTGACTGTCGCTAAAAAAGAGGTCAATCGTGCCTTCGATCTTGGCTTCCAGGCTCGACTCTTTGCGATACTCGATCCACTCGGCGAGGCCGGAGGCATCAATGCGCTCCTTTGCCTTAGCAAAGGCCGCTCGATCAAACTCAATGGTAATGATTCGTCCAAAACCATTAGCCTTCAGCCCTTCGGCCATTTTGATCGCACTGTGGCCGATAAATGTCCCCGTTTCTACGATGAGCTGCGGCTTGACCGTGGTCACTAGGGACCTAAGGAACTCCAGAATTTCCACTTCGCAGGTTTGTGGGTCTACCATGCGCCAGCGGTCCGGACGCGGGCATTCGGGGGTTGCGGCCACGTACTCTCGCTGTTCGAATTCGTCCTGTTGTGCTAAGCGCTCGAGGATGCGGTGGCGTTCGAAGACTTTCTTGAATCGGGGGACAATTACACCAAGCAGCGCTACGCCGGTTACGATGCTGCCTGTGCTAACCACCAAGTGGGCCATCCCGGTGGGCGTGAATACCGCTGACTGGAGGATGTCGTACGTACCGGCCAAAATAAGCGACTCTCCTAAAACGACGCCTGGAGGCCGCTGGAATTGAATCTGGCGGCGGCCTTCGCCCCAAAGGAAAACAGCTGCCATCGCGCATGCGACAATCGCCCACGGGAGTGGGGAATGAAATACCAAAACACTCTTTCCGGCAGCGGCCAAAACCATCACAGTCAAGGTCCCTGCGATGAGCCCGGTACAAGCCACATCCAAGGCGGACAATATCCCGCGGCGGATAGCCTGCCCGACGGAGAGTTTGCGCCGCTCGAGGTCGGCACGCGCCGCAATGAACCCAACGATCAATCCAACGACCAAGGAAAATGCTAGAAAGCTCATGAATGGGAACCTTAGAAGCAGTCAAAAACAAAAGCGGTTGCCAACCCTTAAGATGCAAAGCCCGTTCTGGAAGCGAATGAAAATCAATCCTCCCCCGTCCTTTTTACTGTTCTTGAGCAGACGCTATCTGCAGCGGTTCGTTAGACATCAGAAGCTTACCGCCGCTCGAGGCGACGGTGTACAGCTTCGCCGTGCCCACCAACTTCTCAAAGCGCGAAAGAGCGCTTTGCTCGGCGACCACATAGCATCGTTCCGTTTGCAGCCATAGATTTTTAAATTGCTCATCACTAATAAAGACTGGCGGGGCTCCTGGAGCATAAGAGCCATATTCCATGTTGTGAAAACGGCCGTTCAAAAGCAGGGCGGTGCGGTCAGTATAGAAGAAGATCGATGAGAAAGTATAGTAGTGGTGATCCACGATCAGTTCGCCAGGGGGAGATTTCAAGAGAGCATTTGCTATAGGACGAGAGGACATGTAAGGGTCGAATACCACCATAGCGAGCTTCGCTGCATGAAAAAAGATCACCATCATCAGGGCGGCTGTCAAAAACGCGCGCTGACCCAGCCAGCGAAACGTCCCTATGGCGCCCACAAGACACGCAAGCGCGGCCACCAGCAGCGGTAGATGCATGTACGCGAAAGCTGGGAAGGTGAGGTCCAGCAGGTGGCCGAGAGACAGCTTGTAAGCTCCGGGGTGATGGCTGAGCGCCTGCGAAATGTCGCCCGGAGCGGGCAGGTGCCGGACGGAAATAAAGATTGCGACCAGAGTGACAGCCGCTAGAGACGCTATGGCGCACTGAACGCGCGTTCCGCGGCGGATCCAAGCACCTCCCGTGACCATGGCAGAGCCAAGCAGCAGCGCCAGCGCCGGATAACAGGGCATCGAATAATATTCCTGCGTCGTCGAGAAGGTGAAAAACACCAAAATGAACGCGGTCCAACACAGCGCCAGCAATCGGGTTCGCCCCGCGCGGTCGAGCGGCCTGTAAGAGAGCTTGAGGCAGGCGGGCAGGTACACGCTCCACGGAAACAACCAGGCGAAATGAAGCAACCAGAACAAGGAGCGGGGAACGGTATCGTAATCGCGGGGATAACGCAGATTCAGAAAGCGCAACAGCTGCTCGTTAATGAAGTAAAACCACAGAAAGCCGTGGTATTGTCCCGGCCCGCTGTGTAGAGAAAAATAGAAATAGGGTGGATTGCGCAAGGTGGCCAAAATGTGCCAGGGCGCAGCAATGAGCAGGATGACCAGCAAACCGCTGATGGGCCGAAGCTGCTGCCAGGTGCGCCGGAGGAAGAGCTGTTTCGTAAAAAAGAGGTACATGCATGCAGCTACCATGGGAAACACAACGCCAATAAGACTCTTCAGCAGCAGCCCGACGCCAAGGCTTGTCGCCAGCAAAAAGGCCCACCATCGCGGATGCGCTTCTTCTTCATCTAGGGCGCGCAGAAACGCCCACATAGCCAGCGCGATGGTAAATGTCAGCATCACATCCGGAATTAGGATGCGCGTGAACAGAAATAACCCCACGCACGTGGCCATGCATAAACCTGCGTAAAGACCGGCGCGCCTGCCGAAGGCCCAAGTCCCAAAGGCGGCGGTAAGCCAGGCCAGCACCATCACCGAAAGCGCAATGGGAATGCGGGCGACCCAGTCGTGGACGCCGAAGAGCTTGTAGAAAATCGCTATGATCCAATAGATGAGCGGCGGCTTTTCCAGGTAGATGATGCCCTCGAGCCGCGGAGTAACCCAGTCGCCGGAAGACAACATGTTTCGGGCGATCTGCGCCTGCACGGCGTCCACATCATCCATTAAAGAAGGTGGAGAAACGATGCAGCCCAGATAAATGATTCCTGCGGCGAGCAGAACGGTCAGGTAGACGCGCCAGCTTTGAGTTGTAATAAAACCTTCGGCGTCTCCGAGGACGCCGCCTGGATTCTCCATTTTTTCATCCATAGAAAGAGGATCAATAACCCCCACAGGTGATAGCCGAGATTGGCTTTCCGCCCCAAGTGGAGCTGCAGGACTCTGTTCATGACTTCTGAGTGGAAAACCTCGCCGTACTCGCGCGCGCCGAAATGCAAGGCATCGGTCAAGAGCGGGAGCAGAGGCCCGCGCAGCCATTCGTGCGCGGGAATGTCGAAGCCGATTTTCGGCCGCTGCAGGATCGCCGGAGGCAGTCTGTCCTTCATCAATTCCTTCAGAATTACCTTTTGCTGCGCGCCGCGAATTTTGAGGGTAGCGGGAAGCTTGGCGGCAAACTCGACGATGCGGTGATCCAGAAACGGCGGGCGCACTTCGACGGAATGAGCCATACTCATGCGGTCGCTCTTCGTCAGAATGTCATCTGCAAGGTAGTATTTCTGATCCCACCAGAGGTAAGGCGCAAGGTCATCGGAAGTTGCTGGCAATCCATCTAATTCGGCTAAGACTCGTTTTAAGGAAGGGGGTAGCGGCTCATTGACGAGCGCCTTTTTCTCAGCATCGGAAAAGGTGCCGTTCCAGTAAACGTGCCCGCGACCGGGGGGCATCAACGCGCCCTCCAGGAAGCGGTTCACTTTGTACTCGAGACTGATTTTGTCGTCAGAAACGGGCCAATAATGGACTGTCTTTAGAGCCGTCCGCAGAACAGAGCGCGGCAAGAGGCGGACCTTGTTCGCAAGTCGATTGGCGCGGTACGTTAAATATCCGCCAAACAATTCGTCGGCGCCCTCTCCGCTCAAGGCTACCGTCGTTTTTGTTTTGCAGAGCCTGGACAGAAACCATACAGGGAGGGCTCCCGCGTCGGCGCTTGGCTCGTCCGAGTAGTAGGCGAATTCTTCAATCGCGCCGCGCAAATCTTCTGCGGGAGTCAAATCCAATTCGGCATGGTCGGTTTCGTATTGCCTTACCGCCCGATGAATGTATTGCGTCTCATCAAAGCTGCGCCCGCGAAAAGAAATGGAAAATGTTTTTAGCTGGGAGCCCGAGGCTTTCGCCGCGTAATGAAGAATAGTCGTCGAATCAATCCCCCCACTGAGCCATACGCCCAAAGGAACGTCGGAAATTAAGTGCTCACGGACGGCATCTTGCAGCAGGGCATCGAGCTCTTCTTTGGCAGATTCCAGCGTGCAAGTGTTCGAAACGCCAAAGGGCAACCTCCAATAGGAGCCGGTGGAAACCTCCCCGTCCTGCCATTCGAGCCAGCCGCCTGGAGCGAGTTTTTCGGTGCCTTCGACGAGCGTCCAAGGCGAGGGGATGTAATTCAAAGCGAGGTAGCAATCCAGGCCCGCGAGGCTCAGGCGGCGGTCAATCTCGGGATGGACAAAGAGAGCCTTTAACTCGGAAGCAAAAAACAATTCGTCGTCCTGCCGCGTGATGTAGAGCGGTTTGATCCCCATGCGGTCCCGTGCAAGGACGATGCGGTGCTTGGATTTGCTCCACAATGCGACAGCGAACATTCCTCGCAATTTGGCGAAGCACTCTTTGTCCCATTGCAGAAAGGCACGCAGGACGGTTTCCGTATCGGAATGGGATTCGAAGTGATGTCCCAGGTTTTCCAGTTCGGCGCGCAACTCGAGGTGATTGTAAATCTCTCCGTTGAAGACGATCCCACTATCGCCGTCTTCGGTAAGAATGGGCTGATTGCCATGATCCAAGTCGATGATTTTCAGCCGCGCCGCGCCCAACGAAAAAAGTTCGGATTGAAAGACGCCTTGCTGGTCGGGCCCGCGGTGAATCAGTGTGGCTGTTGCCTGCCGGATTCTTTCCGGCGGTGCGCTCCAATTTTTAGTGGTGAACCCCGCAATTCCGCACAACGCTCGGCGCCCCTCCCTGCTGCGCGATGCTCTCGCGCATGATCACCTAGACTTTTGAGAAAGATTCGACCATAAAGTGTATCTGGTGTCACAGCTCAACCGCAACGTAAGACTGGAGTGACTCCGGCAAATTTTCTGTGCGTGAGCTCGCGGCCTCAGTGAACGGGAGATTGGGCATATTCGTGAGCCACTGCCATGAACGAACGTATGAGCGCGCTGACCCCATTCCACATAATCTGCACGCCGATGCAAAGAAGAAGAAACGAAGACAGCCGCAGAATGATGCTCATGCCGCTTTCGCCGACCACGGCGGCGAGGCGATCGGCAAAGCCATAACAGAGATAAATACTGACTGCCACGACCGCAGCCCCGATCACCGTGGCAAGAATGGCGCGCAAATTTGGCCCCAGGTGGTGCGGGAGGTTTGCACCGAGCGTGATGGCGACAGAGATGGAGCCTGGGCCGACGGTGAGCGGCAGCGTCAAAGGATAAAACGCGTTTCGAAAGATATCGTGCAGGTCCACCTTTTTCTGTACTTCGCGTCCGCGGTCGGGCTCGGGCTTTTGGTTCAGCATGGCCCATCCGTTCGCAACGACCACCAGGCCGCCGCCGACCTGCACCACTGGAATGGAAATGCCAAAGAAGTTCAAGATGTGCGTGCCAACCAGGAAGGAAGCTATAAGCAGGATGAAGCTGTTCACCCCCACTTGACGCGCGAGGGCGCGGCGCGCCGTGGCTGGATAGTCCTCGGTCAGTCGAAGGAAGACAGGGCTGCCGCCGAGCGGGTTCACGATGGGAAAAAGCGCGCTCAGGATCAACAATATGTTTTTGGCGGTTTCGAGCATTCCGAGAGTATAGCCGAGCGACAAAGTGTGCGGTCATGGATCAGAGATCGGCCAGTTTCCCAGGAGAAGGTTGCGCCGAACCTGTACTCCTTTTTCGATGTGGCGTCCATTTCACCGCGCGCTGGCCACAGCTTGTTGGCGCTTCTAGAACGAGATTTTGGCGGAGAGCTGGACGATTCTCGCGCCGGGGTTGAAATTCAGTTGCGTGCTCAAGGGAGTTTGAAACACGGTCCTTGGTTGAACCAGGCAGAGATTGGGGTCCGGTGTCCCTGCGCAGGCGGTGGTGCTCCTGGACGCGGAGAACTGGGTGGTACTTACCGACGTGAAATTGGTCGTGTTAAGCGAATTGTAAGCTTCGAGGATCAACTGGGCCTTGACGCGCTCGGTAAGGGCGATGCTCTTCGTGATTCTCGGATCAAGCGAAACGAACCGCGGGAGATAGAACGTGTCGCGCCCGATGCCGGGAGTGCGATCGGTGCGGCTGTTGCTGTCGTTGTTCAGGTCGAAGTTGACCAGAGCCGAGTACGGCTGTCCAGTCTCGGCTGTGAGGATTCCGCTGATCTGCCACCCAGCGAGCAGGTAACGCCAACCTTGTGAAAAGGAGTGAGCGTAGCTGTCGAGGTCCCAAATAGCGCTCACGACAAAACGGTGCCGCTGATCATTGACCCCCGGCCCGCGGTCACCGCGGATGTTGAGCGGGTCTTGCACCATTTTTGCGTCATCCGAGGAGAAGGGCACGACGGCCGTGGCATCCGGGTTATCGTCGATAACCTTTCCAAAGGTATACGAAGCAAGGAACTGATAATTCTTAGAAAAGCGCTTGTTCGCCTGAACCGTGAGGCCGTTATAAACGGAGTTGGCGTTGCTTTCCAATGCCGCGATGCGCGCAAAACCAGCGATAGGCCGAGGCTGCGTAATGCGGTCCACCGTGAAGGTTTGCGTTGATCCGACAAGTCCAATGACCGTTGGGGCCTCGGGCCCCTGGAGGTTGATATCGCGCGTGCGCGTGAGATGCGTGCCCTTCACCCAGAGATAGTTCACTTGGAGAGACATCGTCGGCTGGATTTGGTATTCCAGGCCCAAGTTGCTTTGTTGCACGTCCGGTTCATGATAGTTCGTCTGGAAAACGAAAATCGATGGAACCCCCGACGTACCGCCTGCTGGCGCAGCGCAATCCGGGCTCGTGACAGGCGCGCCGCACTTGGTGTTTGGATATTGCGGGATGCCCGCGCCCGTGAAGGTCAAGGTCTGAACGTTCAACGCATTATTGGAAAATGCCGTGCCCACGGTAATGGCGGGAGTGCGCCCATAGAAGATGCCGTAGCCGGTGCGCACCACGAGCCGATTGCCAAGGGGAGTCCAGGCAATGCCGATGCGCGGGCCGAAACTGGCGTGATCGTTGTGAATTCTGTTCGTTAAGATTCCCGCTGCCGTAAGACTGGCGCTGGGATTGCGCGTGGGCGGCTGGGCAATCAAGTCTAGGTCGTAGCGCAAACCGAGGTTCAGCGTGAGGTCATTGCGGAAGCGCCATTCATCCTGACCGAAGAAAGAATATTCCTGAAGATTCGGATTCGTCGTGGGACCGGTCGTGCCCGTACCTGCAAAAGCTTGCGTGAAGGTGTCCGCGGCGTCGGCTCCGGTGAAGCAGGCGGCGCCTCCCCCGTTCAAGTCGCATCCAAATCCTTCCAGGCTATTGAAAACGTACGCCCCCGAGAAATTTCCAGGAAAGAAGTTCGCGATTTTGTCAACCATGACGTTGAGGCCTGTCTTGATGGTGTGTCGTCCGTGGATCAAAGAAACGGTGTCGCCGAACTCGCCGCGGTGGATGTTCGTGAAACGCGGGCTGAAGAAATTGCGCCCGACAACAAGATCGGTGACGCCACCTTCGCGGACGGTAGCCTCGGGATTGCTGCTGTTGGCCTGGCCGGGCTCGTTGTCCCGGGTGTAGCCGGCGCGGGCAACGTTCACGATGCTGGAGGCGATCGTGGAAGTGAGCGAGCCGCTCAAAGTATCCGTGGTGACATCGGAAGCCCCGGTGTGTTCCAGGCTGTTCTGTGGCCCGCTGTTTTCAAAACCGTTGCCGACGAAACGCTGCGAGTTGTACCGGACACCGAGCAACTCGTTAGCCCCTACGCGCCAATCCACTTTACCCAGGTAGACGTTTTGATTCTGAGTGCGGGTCCAGGAGCCGGCACGGGCCTGCAGATAGGCGAGCGCGGCTTGCTGATTAGGGGTCGGATTAGCAGGCGGCGCGACCGGAAGGAAGACCAGATTGGGTAAGGTATTGCGCTGGCCGTCGTAGTCAAAAAAGAAAAACATCTTGTCGCGCAGAACCGGCCCACCCAGGTCGCCGCCGAATTGATTGAAGTGGTAGGGCGATTTGGGGCGGTTATGGATGATGTTGATGGGATCATTGGCGTTGAGGCTTTGGTCGCGGTAAAACTCGAACCCGGTGCCGTGAAAATCGTTGGTGCCGGACTTGGTCACCACGTTGATGACCGCCCCGCCGGCGTGGCCCAATTCGGCGGAATAAGCGTTGGAGTTGACCTGGAATTCCTGGACGGCGTCTTGGCTGAATTGATAAGGAGCGCGGCCCGAGCCCGTGCGGCCAATGGACTGGCCGAAGAACGTATTGTTGTTATCCGAGCCATCGACGATGAGCGAATTGAGAGTGCCGCGCTGACCCGCAAAGCTGATATCTCCGCCGCGAACGTCGAGAGTGACGCCCGGCGTGAGCAAGGCGAAATTGATGAAGTTGCGACCGTTGGTCGGTAGATTTTCAACGGCCGTGTCGTTGACCGTGGTGCTGACCTGACTGCGGGTAGTTTCGAGTATGGGCGGCTCGCTCGTGACGGTTACCGCCGCTGCTTGCCCCGCGACCGTAAGGGTAAGGGTGAGATTCAGGCGTGCGCCGACGGTTAACGTCCCATTCTTTTGCGTCAGCTTCGCGAAACCCGGATGTTCGACCTCAATAGTGTACGTCCCCACGGGAAGCACGGGGAAGGTGAACAGCCCATTGGCGTCGCTCGTCGCGTAGAACTTGATGGCCGTCGCATCGTTCGTGGCTATCAGCTTGGCATTAGGCACTCCCGCGCCTGATTGATCGACGATTGCACCTTCCAAAGTAGCCTGATTCCCCTGGCTCAAAGCAGTCGGTACCGTCAATAAGGCAGCAAGGAGTAGTGAGAGGCTAAGAGTAAGCGCACGTGTCGTCATGCAACGAAGAATGCAATCTGAAATGAACACTCGCCGATGATTGGCTTTCATGAAGGACCTCCCCTATTTTGTACTTGAGCCATTTGCGCCCGAGCCCTCCGGTCCGGATGGACGGACTTTAATTTGTACCGCAAAGTTAGACTGGCTGTAATTGCTGAAAATTTGCAGCGCATGAACGACGCCGATAAGCCCATCTACTGGACCAACTTTTTATCACAGGAAAACAGTCCCAGTTAAGGACCGGGCGGTGGAAATCGCGGCTCGTCTTGTACCTGTTTTGCGATGCAAAAGAGTGCACCTTGCCGTCATGAGGAGTGTGGAGTAGAGTCTCGGTTCCGTGAACGGGGAAAGGGAATGGCCGAGCCAAGAGCGGCGAGGAAGAAAAGCAAGCAGGGCCGGGAAGAGCGCGTTCGCGTGCTGATCACCGGAGATCGCATTCAGAAAAGGATCCGCGCGCTGGCGACAGAGATTCGCAAAGATTTTCCCGAAGAACGGCTGCACTTGGTAAGCGTTCTAAAAGGTGGAGTGTTCTTTTTGACGGATCTTGCAAGGAGCATTCCCGGAGAAGTTTCTTTTGATTTTATTGCTGTTGCAAGCTACGGACAGAACACGCATTCTTCCGGGCAAGTGCGGCTGACAAGAGACCTGGACTCGAGCATCGAAGGCCAAACGGTGATCGTCGTCGAAGATATCCTGGACACGGGTATGACCCTGCAATATTTGCTGCGGCTTTTTCATCAGCGCAAGCCAAAGCACCTGCGGGTTGCGGTTTTGTTGGACAAGGTCGGGCGTCGGCTTGCGCCCGTGCATGCGGATTACGTGGGCTTTACGATTCCGAACGAATTTGTCGTGGGATACGGGCTGGACTATTCGGAGCGCTACCGAAATCTGCCTTACGTCGGCGTTCTCACATTGAGAAGTGGTGAGAAGGTGCGGAAGTAAGAGAAAAACAAGGCGGAATTTACCCTTTCAGAAATGACAAGCAACGTACGCGCGGACCAAAAAGGACTGTGGGCTAATAAGACGATTCGAAGAGGGCTCGGCAGAGGCCACTTCTGGCGCCTGCTATAATAGCTCAAGTCCATGAACCCAACAGATGAACACACAGCCATCGCCGCCTTGAACGGCGATCCGGAAATCTCCGCGGAAGTGCTGGCCACGCTAACCGAAATCGGCGAAGAGGTGAATGCTTCGCTCGATCTGGACGAGGTATTGGCGCGCGCCGCTGCCCTCATCAAGCGCCACATTGACTACGAAATTTTTGGCGTGCTGATGATCGAAGGCGACGGGCGCTACCTTCGCCACCGCTTCGCCATCGGGTATCCCCGGGAATTAGCGGACAATCTGCGCATTCCCGTGGGGCAGGGAATTACGGGAACGGCGGCCGCCACCGGCCATTCTGTTCGCGTAAGCGACACGTCCAAGGATCCGCGCTACATCAACGCCATCGAGAGCGTGCGTTCCGAGCTCGCGGTGCCCCTGATCGTGCGCGGCAAAGTGGTAGGCGTGCTGGATATTCAGAGTCGACACCTCGATTACTTTACGCGCGACCAGCAAAACATTTTGACGCTGCTGGGCAGCCGCTTGGCCATCGCGATTGAGAATGCACGGCTGTTCGAAAGAGTGAAAGAGCAGGCGGATACACTGCTCTTGCTAAGCGAAGTGGGGCGCGAGATGAGCGCCATCCTGGACGTCGAAGAATTGTTGCGCCGCGCGGCCGAGCAAACCAAGCGCGTGATTGATTACCAGATTTTGAGCATTATGCTCTATGACGAAGAGCAAAAGGTTTTTCGCCATCGCGTGGACGTGAAACACGGACAGAGTGTGCAAGGCAGATTGCGCTCCTCCGCGACCGAGGGCATCGTGGGCGCCGCTGCAACGCTGAAAGAGCCGGTCCTGGTTCCTGATGTCACCGTAGATTCCCGCTACATCATGGTGAATCCGGAGACCCGCTCGGAACTTGCGATTCCCATGATGCATCAGGGAAAAGTCATTGGCGTGCTGGACCTAGAAAGCCCGATTCCCAATTATTTCACCGAGGACCACGTGCAAACGCTTTCGATCCTTGCGGCGAATCTGGCGGTCTCCCTGGAAAATGCGGGTCTGTATCAGCAGCTCGCCAAGGACGAGGCGCGGCTGGAGCGCGACCTGCAGGCCGCAAAGAGAATTCAAGGCGCGCTGCTCCGACCGGTGCCCACGGAAGATTACGGCGTGGACGTCGCCGCGCGATACTTGTCCGCTCGGGAAGTCTGCGGTGATTTGTACGAGTTTCTGCGCTATGGCCCGCAGCAATTGGGCATCGCGCTGGGCGACGTGAGCGGGAAGGGAACTGCCGCGGCATTGTATGGCGCCGTGGCGATTGGGATTATGCGCAGCCTTGCGCCGCAAAAGCTTCAGCCTGCCGAGATGCTCAAACAGATGAATCAACTCGTGGGCGAACGGCGCATCGAAGGGCGGTTTATGACTGCGTGCTTCGCGACATGGCAGAAAGGCCGGCAAAAGCTGCGCGTAGCCAACGCTGGGCAATCGCAACCGCTACTGTACAAAGACGATCGCTGCGGGAAAATCGAATTGACGGGATTTCCGTTGGGAATCTACGAAGAGGTCACTTACGACGAATGGGGAGTGACGCTCGCGCCGGGGAACATTCTGGTATTTCACTCGGACGGCATCACGGAAACTGCAAACAGCGAAGGACAATTCTTTGGGACTACGCGTCTGCGCGAATTGATTGAAAAGCATCACAAATTGGCTGCGGCGGAGTTAGCTGACAGGATTCTGAGCGAAGTGGATTGGTTTTCGAAAAGCGCACCCCTGTCGGATGACCGGACGCTGGTGGTGATGAAAGTCCGATGAGCCATTCCACTTCCGCGCCCGCCCGCAAATTGAAATTTGTCGATCCTGTTGACTTCACGCCGCACTTTGCCTGGAAGAAGGTTTCAACCGCGCAATCCGGTGAACAGGTGTTTTGCGAAGGAGTGTCGCTCGAGCCTGTAGCTCGCGAGTTTGGGACGCCAACGTATTTGTACAGTAGCGCAGCCATCGAAGATGCATATAGAGAATTTTGTGAGGGTTTGCACGGAGCTCGGCATACGATCTGCTTTGCGGTGAAGTCCAACGGAAATCTTTCCATATTGCGTCGGCTTGCCGATCTGGGTAGTGGCTTCGACATTGTTTCCGGGGGCGAGTTGCGGCTCTTGCAGCACATTGGAGTGCGTGGCGACCGAATCGTTTTCTCCGGAGTGGGCAAGAGCCGCGAAGAAGTTCGGGAAGCATTGAATTACCGCGTCGGAGCGTGCGAAAGTGAGTCAGGGATTCTCCTTTTCAATGCGGAATCCGAAGCCGAACTCGAGATTTTGACCGAAGAAGCTGCGCGTATCGTGGAAAGAGGCGGAAAGCCTCCGGGAGCCGCGATCCGCGTGAATCCGGACGTGCTCGCCGGCGGCCACCCGCACATAGCCACCGGCCGGCACGAGCACAAATTCGGCTTGGATTGGAAAGAAGCAAAGCGGCTCTACCTGGCCCACCGGGATTCGAAATGGATTCGCTGGGCTGGGCTCAGCGCGCACATCGGTTCGCAGATCACCACGCTCGATCCTTTTCGCCGCTCCGTGAAACGCCTGGGGGGCTATGTCAAGGAATTGCAGTCGCAGGGAATCGAGCTGCGCTATCTCGATGTCGGTGGCGGCTTGGGGGTGCGCTACTCGGATCAAAAACCGCCAAAGAGAATCGAGTACGCAAAACTGATCAAGGAACTCGTACGCGAGATCGACGTCGAGATTTTGCTAGAGCCCGGGCGTTCGATGATTGCGCAATCAGCCGTTCTGCTCACCAGGGTCGTGTATACCAAAACGAATCGCGGCAAGCGGTTCGTGATTGTGGACGGCGCGATGAATGATTTGATGCGGCCTTCCCTCTATGGCGCAATCCATCCGATCACAAAAGTGACCCGCGACGGAAAAGAACGGAAGACCAAGCAGCAACGAGCAGACATTGTTGGCCCGGTTTGCGAGACCGGAGATTGTTTTCTGCACGATTGGCCGTTGGGCGAAGTCCAAGCGGGGGACTTGCTGGCGATTTGGGGCGCCGGCGCTTACGGAATGGCGCTCGCCTCTAATTACAATGCGCGTTATCGCCCGGCCGAAGTGCTCGTCGAAGGCGACTCGTTTCGTCTGATTCGCCGACGCGAGACGCAGGAGGATCTGCAGCGCACCGATATGCTGGACCAGAGAGAAATTTCGAAGACCGCTTAACGATAGATAGAAGCTAGTTCTTTGCAGCTTCGTAGACGACCTTCCCGCCGACAATGGTGTAGCGGACTGCCGCATCTTTTAATCTTTCGGCTGCAATCGAAAACAAGTCACTATCAAGCACGACCACGTCCCCCAGTTTGCCGACTGTGAGTGAGCCTTCTTCCTTTTCGCGAAACTCCGCATAGGCCGAACCCATCGTATATGCCTGAATCGCTTCCTCGAGCGTCAGTTTTTGCTCCGGAAACCAGCCGCCAGGGTTCTTCCCATCGAGCGTCGCGCGAGTTACTGCCGCATAGAGGCCAGTCATAGGATTCAGCGGAGCCACGGTCCAATCACTGCCAAAAGCGAGCCGTACACCCTGGTCAAGAAAAGTCCGCCATGCATATGACGTTTTGGCGCGTTCGTGGCCGATGCGCTTCTCCGCCCAGCGCCCGTCGTCGATCGCGTGATACGGTTGCATGGAGGCGATAACCCCAAGCTGCGCGCAACGCGCAAAATCCTCCGGACGAACGTGCTGCGCATGTTCAATGCGCCAGCGGCGGTCCTGGCGCGGGCCGTTTTGCTTCGCGACTTCCGTATAAATATCCAGCATGATGCGGTTAGCCTTGTCGCCGATGGCATGAACGGCAAGTTGCAAGCCGGCCTTGTCCGCGCCTAGAGCCATCTTCAGCATGTTGCCTTCGGGCAGCATCATTTCGTTGCGCAGGCCGGAGGTGTTGGGAGCATCGTTGTAAGGCTGCTCGAATAGCGCAGTAGTCGAGCCCAGCGAGCCGTCAGCAAATCCTTTTAGCGCGCCCACATGTATCCAATCATTGCCAAAGCCCGCGCGGATTCCCGCAGTGGCCGGAGCTTGCCATTGCGGCAGCGGAGTGATGCAGTAGATGCGCAGCGTCAATTCGCCGCGCGCCGCGAGAATTTGGTAGCCCCGGACGTCTTCGGTCGAGCTGATGTCATGAATGCTGGTCACGCCGAAGCGGCGCGCTTCGTCCATCGCGGCATGAATCATGCGGAGAAGCTGCTCTTCACTTGGCGGCGGAATGACGCGATAGACAAGATCCATCGCCGCGTCTTTGAGAAGGCCTGTGGGATTGCCGTCTTTGTCGCGAACGATGGTGCCGCCGGGAGGATCCTCGGTTTCACGGGTGATTCCGGCGAGCCGTAGCGCAAGCGCATTGGCCATGGCCATGTGTCCGTCATAGCGACTGACAAAAACAGGAGTGTTGGGAGTTAGCGCGTCGACCCAATCGTGCGAAGGGAGTGGCGTACCGCCCCAAAGTTCGTGGTCCCACGTTCCACCGAGCATCCATTCCCCTTTGGGGAGTTTTTTGGCTTGTTCGCCGATGCGGCGCGCAAATTCCTGCGGCGTGTTGGCATCGCGCAATTGCACGCTGCTGATTTCGCCTCCGCCGCTGCTGAAATGCACATGCGAGTCGATGAATCCAGGCAGAACGCTTTTGCCTTGCGCATCGATCTTCTTTGTTGCCGGGCCAATCCATTGGGCAATTTCGGCGTCGGAGCCCAGGGCAACGATTCGACCGCCACGGATAGCCAGAGCTTCGGCGCGTGGGTGCTGCGGGTCCACGGTCCACAGGTGGCCGTGGACAATGACCAGGTCCGCGAAACAAGGCTCTTGCGCGCACATGGCACCGCAGCAGAACAGAAGAAACGTCCCAACGACAGAAGCAAGTCTCATTGAATCGCTCCAAATGAGTTTTGCGCTGGGAAATAAAAGAACAAGGGCCGCGCAATCAAGCTTCGCCCCATTTCAGCTTGTTGCGCAGAATGTCGAAATACGGCTTCTTCGGTGGTTGAATCAATTGCAACTGTTCTTTAGCTCGCTGCACACGCAGAATGTCGGTCGGCTGTAGCGGAATACCGCGCTGGCCATCCAACGTCAGATAAACCGAGTCGGCGTCGCCATTCAGCTTGATTTCAATCTGACAGTAATCGCGAACTACCAGCGGCCGGTCGCTCAGCATATGCGGGCAAATCGGCGTGATGATGAAAGCCTCGACGGCCGGCTGCACGATGGGCCCGCCAGCGGAAAGCGAATAAGCAGTGGAGCCGGTGGGGCTCGCAACGATCAATCCATCGGCGCGATACCGGCAAACAAAATCGGAGTTGATGTTCAGCTGCAGTTGAATCATGCGCGCCAGCGCGCCCTTGGTGATGACCACATCGTTTAGCGCGCGTTGCCTTTCAATCGCCGAGCCGGCACGAACGATTTCCGCCTGCAGCATGACGCGCTGGCTGATGGAAGATTTTCCTGCGAGCGTGTCTTCGAGCGCGGGATACAGTTCGTCCACGGTGAAGCTTGTAAGAAACCCCAGACTGCCCATATTGATAGGCAAAATCGGAATCTGTCGCGGCGCAGCCAGGCGCGCGGCAGCGAGCATCGTGCCATCGCCGCCCAGAACCAGCAGGAGCTGTGAAAGATCCGCTACCACCGAACGCGGTTGGCCTTTCGACCCATCGGTCAGCCCCGCCGCCGTTTCTTCATCCAGAATCGTCTTGATCCCGCGGGCTTGGAGCCATTTCAAAAGAGGCGGAACGACCGCAGTGAGTTGTTCCCGGCGCGGGCGTGAAAGAATGCCTATGCTTTGAAAAGATTTTCCAGCCTGCATGGGTCTTGCATTCTACTCGGATTTTTTCGCGCGTGCAGAAAATACTCCTGATTGCCTTCCGCGCCGGCAACCCGGCTGGGGCGAACCTTGAGAAATTGGAAGCCCAGAGATTTTGTATGTTTGCTCACAGATAGAACCGCCTTCTCGCGTAGCCTTTTGCTCTTCACGATTCCGCCTGTGCCAACTTGCTTGCGAGGCAATTCGAACTGGGGCTTGATCAGGATCACGAATATTGCGCGAGGTTTTACCAGCCTGGCCGCAGGTTCCAGGACTTTTTCCACGGAGATGAAAGAGACATCGATGACCACCAGGTCCGCCGGTTCCGGAATATCGGCAGCTTGCAAATCGCGAGCGTTTTTCTCCACCGGTACTACGCGCGCATCCTGCCGTAATTTCCAGTCAAGTTGTTCAACGTTTACGTCCACGGCGTAAACGCGGGAGGCGCCACGCTGCAACAGGCAATCCGTGAATCCGCCATGCGAGGAACCAATATCCAGACAAATCAGGCTTGCGGGGTTGATACGAAAATCCTTGAGCGCGCCTTCCAGCTTGAACCCGCCGCGACTCACATATTTTTGGTGCCGGCTCGCAATTTCAATTTTTGCGTCACATTCGACAGGCGCGCCCGCCTTGTCGGAGCGCCTGCCGTCTACTTGCACCTCGCCCGCAAGAATCATCGCCGCGGCTTTTTCGGGGGTTTCGGCAAGCGTGCGCTCCACAAGAAGTAAGTCCAGGCGCTGTCGAACTGGCTTTTCCTTCTTTTCCTTCTTTTCCTTCTTTTCCTTCATGGGGGGTCCCGGATGTCTTCAGGCTCTGCGCAGGACCAGAAATTCGGCGATTTCGCGCAGGCGCGAGGCGCACTCGCCGTAGGGTGACAGTTCGGCAATGGCTTTCGTCGCAAGTTCATTGGCAATCTGATGCGAGCGCTCGAGTCCATACACCGCAGGGTAAGTCGCTTTCTGTTGCGCCAAGTCTTTGCCGGCTGTTTTGCCCAGGGCGGCGGATGATTCCTCGACGTCAAGAATGTCATCCGTGACCTGAAATGCCCAGCCAATGGTTTCGCCAAAGCGCCGCAGTCGCCTAACGTCCTCCGCACCGGCGCCGGCGCACAACGCGCCCGCAGTGACGGAAGCGCGGATCAGCGCCGCCGTCTTCGATCGGTGAATGTATTCGAGCATCTTTTCGTCAACGGGCTTACGTTCCGCTTCGATGTCGGCTACTTGGCCGCCAACCATCCCATTGATGGTTCCAGCGGCAGCCGCAACCTCACTCAAGATAGCCGCTCGGCGCTCCGCGGGCACGGGTGTCGCACCGATCGTTTCGAACGCCAGCGTCAGCAGCCCGTCGCCCGCGAGAATCGCGAGGGCTTCGCCGAATTTTTTGTGGCACGTTGGTTTGCCACGGCGCAGATCATCATTGTCAAGCGCGGGCAAGTCGTCGTGAATCAGAGAGTAGGTGTGGATGAATTCGAGCGCGCAAGCCGGATGCAGCGTGGGCGTGACGTCGCTCGCAAAAATGCGTGCAGTTTCAAGGCATAGAATCGGCCGCATGCGTTTGCCGCCCGCAAAAACGCTGTAGCGCATGGCCGTGTGAATGGAAACGGGCTGCGCGGTCTCGGGGGGCAGCAGCCGGTCCAGCGCGGCGTCGACCGCGAGCCGATCCTCTTCAAAAAAAGGGGAAAGTTTCATCGTGGGATGGAACCCGCTTGGGCAGGTAGCGTGCCATGCATCACGATTCGCCCTCCCGCTCTGGATCGAACGGTTCTGCGCTCAACTTGCCGTCCGCCTTTTTCAAAAGGATCTCGACGCGGCCCTCGGCTTCTTCGAGCTGTTTTTGGCATTCGCGAGAAAGCGCCACGCCTTCCTCGAAGAGCTTCATGGCGTCGTCCAAAGAAAGTTGCGGGCTCTCCAAGCGCCGCACAACCTCCTCTAGGCGCGCGAGCGAGCGCTCGAAGTCCGGCTTCTTCGGCGGTTCAGGCTTCTTGGGTACAGGCGTATTCACAAAATAAACCTTCGCTCCGTCGCTCGGTTCATTTCTGGCACTTCCGGCAGCAGTAGGTCGAGCGGCCGCTTTGTTCGATGCGCCGAATCGCCGCTCCGCACCGGCGGCAGGGCTCTCCCTCGCGGTCGTAGGCGCGCAAAATCTTCTGCAGTCCCTGAAACCACCACTGCGAATCGTGAAAGTCCGGGGCCGGGTGCAGGCAGCATTCTAAGGCACGCCTGAGAACCGACACAATTGCTTTGTGCAGGCGCCGCGCCTCTTCCGGCCTCAACGATTTAGCTCGCCGCCGCGGGTCGAGCCGGGCGTGCCAGAGGGCTTCGCACGAATAAATATTTCCCAGCCCCGCGACCCATGTCTGGTCTAGCAAGAAATCTTTCAACGGCCGTACGGAGGCAGCCAGCAGGTCGCGAAATCGCGCGACGGTGAAATCTTTGGACAGCGCGTCGACGCCAAGGGATGCGAGCCCGGAGCTATCTTCCCAACGATCCCACGCATGCACGCGCCCAAAGTGCCGACGGTCAGCAAACCCTAAAACGCCCTTCCCAAATTCGAATGCCACATCCACATGAGTTCCATTTTCCTTGACGTTCGCGCGTTCGAGCAACTCTGCTCCATTCGCGAACCACACCAGTTGCCCATCCAGCCGGAAGTGCAGTGTAAGCAACCCACGGTCGAGCAGCAGAAGTACGTATTTCCCTTTGCGATCCACGCGCTGAATGCATTGATCGGTTGCCAACTCGGCCAAGCAAGGCGCGCGCTGCGGTTTCAGCGCGATCGGATGAAAAACGTGCACGCAGCGAATGCGCTGCCCTTCCAGGATTGGGCGCAGCGTGCGTACCACTGCTTCGACTTCGGGCAATTCCGGCATCAGCGGGAGAAGAAATGCAAATCAGGAACCTGGCTTGAGCCTGAGCGTATGCTTCGCCGCTTTGGCCTCGGCGGCATCGCTAAATGGAGCGAGAATCGGCTTGCCTTCGTACCAAAAAGAAAACTGGTCGGCATAATGGTTGCTTCCAGGCTGGCCTGATTCACCGGAAGTGATCAGCAAAATGGAGTCGTCCCAATCTGCAGGATTCGCTACAAAGCGCATCGCCGGCCCATGCGTCCTCGTCGCTGCGCGCACGCTGTAAACGGTCCCCGACTGCGGCTTACCCGTAATGCTCAAAAACCTTTTCAAGAGCCCCTCGTGCCCGAGCGGATGGAACATATCCAGCGAATTGAAATTCTTCCACGCCCACTCTTGGACGCGTTCGCTCTTGCTGTCTTCCGCGAGTCTCTTCACTGCAATGTCTGCTGCCACAACCAGTAGTTCATCGTAGTTTTTGTAAGTTGCTGGAAGCCACTTGGCGGGACGATCGGTCAATGTTTTCTGGAGAAATGTCATGCTACGCCATTGGTAGAGGCTTGTCTGTTCCCCAAGAACCGGCTCGAGGAGCAGCCTGAGCGCCGTAAGCCGCACGTTGTGAAGGAAGGAAATTTCAGGCGAATTGGCATCGGCAATCCCGTTCCAATCTTTCAGGCCGGCAATAAGCTGTTGCGTGCGCGGATCTTTTGGCCTCACGGCCTTTGCCGCGGCCTGCAATTGCTCGGCGAGAAAAACATGTGGATAGCTGTACGTGTCGGTCTGCACTTTCAGCATGTCCTCCGCGCGCAAATCGCGGCGGTCGTGCAACAAATCGTAGATGCGAGCCGTGCGGTACGGATCTTCCCAGCGGTCGGTCAAATGGGGCTTATAATTTGGCCCCACCACGCGCGCGTTCGCGGTGACGATTAGCCCGCTCGCAGGATCAAGCGCCTGCGGGAGTTGATCAAACGGAATGTACCCCGTCCACTCGTAGTCATCCGTGTCTCCCGGTTCCGGTACTTCGCCATGCCCTTTCTTCCGAACGGGCACGCGCGCCGCCATGATGTAACCAATATTCCCTTCCACGTCGGCGTACACCGTATTTTGCGCCGGCCCCCAAACGCGTTTCATCGCTTCACGAAACTCTTTCCAGTTGCGGGCACTGCCCAGCCAGTCGTAGGTGTTGGCCAGCGCGCCAGGCTCTGTGGCCGTCCAGCGCATCGCGTAGCCCTTACCTGCTTCGCGATGGACGACCGGCCCGTGGCGCGTGATGGTGACAGGAAGGTGTTCGTCAGACTGCCCTTTGACGTGAATGACCTCGTCGATGACTTGCGCATTTACCCACGAGCCTTTCACGCGATACTGGTCTGGCGAAGTCGGATTGAACGTCTCAATATAGAGGTCCTGCACATCGGCGCCGTTGTTGGTGAAGCCCCACGCGATGTGGTCGTTGTGGCCAATAATGACCATGGGTGCGCCCGGCAGAGTAAACCCCTTGACGTTCCAGCCCGGAGCGGTTAGGTGCACTTCATACCAGATGGAAGGCATCATCAAATCGAGATGTGTGTCGTTTGCGAGCAGCGGCTTCGCTGTGGCTGTGTGCGCGCCGCTGACAACCCAATTGTTGCTGCCGAGCCCCTGCCGAATTTCGCTTCGGGATTCCGCCAGAAATTTCCCGACCGATTGCGCCAACGCCGTAGTTAAATCGACGGCCCCACGGTAGGCCGACTCGCCCGTGGCTGTTCCCAGCCCTGCCTTGAAGACCGTATCCGGCTGCATGTCGTCCTCATCGTCATCGTCTGGGTCTGTTCCAGAGCGCTGCGAGCCATCATTTGGAACATTCGGATCGCCAACAACGAAATGGTCCATCGGGGATTGTTGAGAAAACAGATCCTTAGCGAGATCCGGCCCTGCACGCTCGGTGACTTTTGCGCGGTTTATCTCGCGCTCCCGCGTGTCCGCCAAAGTGCGATACATGTAGCCGGAAATCGCCAGAGTGTCCGCCGGGTTCCAGGGCTGCGGCTTGTAGCGCAGCAGCGAAAATTCCAGCGGCAAATTGTTCTTGTGCTGCTCGATGAACTGGTTCACGCCGCGGGCGTACGCTTCGAAAATCTTGCGTGTCTCTGGATCAAGCGTCGTCGCTTCGCGGTCCGCCGCCCGGCCAATCCCCAATGTGCGGAAGTCTCGGTCAAAGCGAAGGGTCCTCTCCCCCAGAACTTCGGAGAGTTGTCCGCGGGCCACACGCCGCAACAAATCCATCTGCCACAGCCGGTCCTGCGCCATGACGTAACCTTGCGCCTCGGCCAAATCCCCCACCGATCGAGCGCGGATGTGCGGGACGCCCCAGCCGTCGCGGCCCACCGTAACCTGTTGCTGAAGGCCGGTAAGGGAAATGCTGCCATCGAGTTGCGGCAGCGGCCGGTAGACAACCCACCACGCCAATCCGCCGGCAAAAAGGACAACTGACCCCAGAAGCCAGGAAACGACTCGGACGAAGGTTCGCAATTTCACTCCGAATTGTGAAGAAGAATCAGTTTAGAGGAGCCATTCCCCATGCGCAACCGCGCGGGGGAAAGGCCGTGCGCTCTGCGGGAATAAATCAATCTTCGCGAAACCTGGATTTCAGTCCGCTTAAAGAGACCTTGTCTATTTTTTCTTCGCCGCGGGCGCAGGCGGCGCGGCGGGCTTCAAGCCGGCAGCGGCATCTTGCAGGTCCTTGATCGAGGTAGCGCTCAATTCATACAGCGCCGGTTCATTCTCGCGCTTCGCGATGTAATCGTCTCCGTTCTTTGCGATTTGTACTTTTTCCACGCGCTTGCCGCCGTCGGAGGTCACCGTGATGTCGATCAAGGGGTTGGTAAAGCCTTTCTCTGGGAATTTTGTTGCGGTCAGCGCGCGGATGTCCGCCACCAGCGTGCTCACGTTGCTTTCATCCATCTTCGTACCGTTGGACCACCAATCCGATCCGCTGCGCGTCAGGAAATAGCTCTTCGCGCCATCGTGCAATTCGATCTTCTCCGGATCGGCCCATCCGAAATCAAACACTTTCTTGTTCCGAAAATCGTCGAGGCTTTTGTCCAGAGATGTGCCCACCGACGACACCACCTTGTAGACGCCGCTCACTGCGCTGGACTTTGCGTAATAGTCGTCCTTATTTTTGCGCACCTGGAATTCTTGCGTCCCGCTAACATCCGTCAGCTTCGCGCTGGCCACCGGCGTGCCCGCGTTGAACGCGCTCACATCTTTCTTCTGATCGTCCGACGCGCTCAGCTCCATCTTTGCGTCGCCCAGGGACCGCACCAGATCCTCAACGGCCGTTTGATCCGCCCGCATCGGCTGGGGCTTCAGGATTTGCCATTGCTCTTTGTTGCGGCCAAACTCGATGGTTTGTTTCTTGGCGGTCAATTCCAGGCGGCTCAGCTTGTCTGCATCGAACGTCAACAAGCGCTTGTCGCGCAGATCGTTTTCGCCCTTGTTGAGGCTGTTTTTCTTGTAGCTGGCGATGACGAAAACGCGTGGATCGCTCTTCAACGCGGCGTACGCTCCGTTTCCCGTGGGCGTATCGTCGCCCAACAGCAAGTCCGCGGACTTTTTATTTTTCTCGGTGATGTCGATCTCAACTGCCGGCTTCGCCAGCCCGTAATTGCCAATGTCCGTGGCTTTCGTTTCCAGGAGGCGGTCGGAATCGAGCGGCGAGAGCGTGGAGAGTAGGCTCGAAACCGAATCCTGGTCGGCTGTCAGAGGGTTCGGCGCGCTGATTTGCCATTTGCCCGCATCGTTTTTCGCCAGCTTCAATTCCGACGCGCCGGGCTTCGAAATCGTGATGCTCGTAACGTCTACCGGCTTGATGTCCAGAATTTTCGGGGAGGCTTCCGCCGCGGAAGCCGAGCTGCTCGACGCCGGCTTGCGATGATTCGACCAGTACAGCGTTCCCGTCAGCGCCGCGAGCACAATCGCGGCTACAAGCAGTCCTTTTCCCTTCATAAATTGTTTCCCGAAAATACTTTCGCGCGCAAAGCGCAGCCGGTTACCTTCTCCGCCACCATACCCAGACTCCGGCGACGGCGATTCCGATCGGCAGAATCCCCAAACTTGTGATTCCCACCCAATTGAGTTGCGCGCGCGTCATCGTGACGGTGCGGTTGTCGCGGTCCTTGGGACGAATCGAAATCAACTCTTCATCCGACGCCAGCCAGTTGATGGCGTTCATTGCCAGATCCCGGTTTCCACCGAAAGGAAGGTAGGCATTGGAGGCCCAGTCGGAGCTCCCAACCACCACAAACCGGCCCTGCGTATTCTCTTTTGCTGTTCGGTACGAGCCCGCTGCTGCGAGCGTCAGCGGCCCTTTCTTATTGTTGGGATCGTTTTCATTGATGCGCGGGGTATCCAGCTTCGGCGTCGCGAAGCTTTGCCCGGAAGTCTCGAACAATTTATCGACCGTGGTCTTGTCGCCATTTTTCACTGCCAGCGAACGCGAATAAGGGAAAGCCGTGCCCGTGCCTTTCAACGGGTTCACGATCTCCTGTGAATCGTAGTGCGTCACTAGTGCGTCTTCGAGGCCAAGCCCTGCGATTTGCCCAATGGGATTTAAGTCCAGGATCAAATCCTTGTCCGGTGTGACGCCCCAATCTTCCAGAACCTTCGAGAGCCCTTCGTTATCGGCAATTTCGCTTCGGCCCATCTTCAAGGGGGGATTGAGCAAAAACATGGCCCGCCCGCCGCCCTCGACATACTTCTTGATGGCGTCCACTTCCGGCTGCTGATAATCCGACTTCGGTCCACCGACAACCACAACCGTGCACTCGCTGGGAATTTCCGCCTTCGTCAGTAAGTCGATGGACTTGGTTTCATAACCTTCCTTGCCTAGCATGCCCTTGAACCGCGAATACCCATCGGTACCGGTTTCATCGATTTGATGTTCACCGTTCCCGGTCACGAAACACACGGTTCTGGTCGTCGACTTGAGGTCGCGAATAAAAGCGCCGGTAATGCCTTCTTCGTCCAGACTCTTCGCCTCTTCTTTTCGCGAGCCGATCTGCACGACGGCCGTGCCCAGGCTCCGGATTCCGGCTTCGCGCGCGGCCAGCGGGTTCTTTTCCAGGTCCACGTATTCCACGTGAACTTTATGCGAGAGATTCGCGTACTCGTCGAGCGTGTCTTTAGCGCGAGTGAACCCCGTCGGCCGGTCGAAGTAATAAATCGTCACCGGCTCCTTGAGTCCTTTTGCGATTTTCGCAGTTTGCTCGGAGAGGCTGTAGCGCTTGTTTGCAGTCGCGTCGTAAGTCTTGTTGTAACGGTCGCCCAGCACGTTCGCCACAACAATCACGGCCAGCACCACCGCAATGTACAGCGTGGCGTAGGCCACGTATTTCGTTTGTCTCGCTTTGAGCAGTGGGAGGTTCAGCGGAAGCTTCATTTTATGCCCTCCACCGCAGGGACTCGAGCGACCTTGCCGTAAAAAAGAGCCCCAGGAAAATCACGCTTAGGTAATAAACCGCGTCCTTCGTGTCGATCACGCCTTTGGCAAACGAATCCATGTGCGAGGTCACCGACATGTAGGTGAGCACATCCGCCCAGGTCCCGGATCGATAACCGCTGACCCAGCCCAACACAAAAATCAGAATGCACACGCCAAACGTGGCTGCCCCCGCAATGATCTGGTTTTTCGTCAGCGTGGAAATAAACGTGCCAATTGCCAGCATGCCCGCCGCCTGCAGCAACATTCCTAAATAGCCCACCAGCATCGGCTTCCAGTCAGGGTTTCCGTATTTGAAAAGATAAATGAAGTTCAGGCCGGTCAGGAAAAGCATTGCCGCATAAAGAATGACCGAAGCCAGCCACTTTCCCAGAATCACTTCGCCGTCTTTAATCGGTGAAGTCGCTAGAAGTTCGATCGTCCCGTTGCGTTTTTCTTCTGCGAAGAGCCGCATGGTCATGATGGGGATGAAGAACAGCCCGATCACGTTCATGTTTTCGAGCACGCGGCGAATCACCCACTCGTTGACGTTCATGGGGAACATCTCGCCGCGCATCTGGCCTTCCATGCTGTAAAAAATGAATGCACCCACCGTGTTCCAGAAGAACCAGCCGAAAATCACGGCAAACATGATGATCAAGATGTAAGCGATGGGCGAAACGAAATAACTACGCAGCTCTTTTTGGCAAACGATCCAGATGTTCCTCATTGCGCTGCTTCCTTTGCCTTTGGTTTTTCCGCCGGCGCCTCCGCTTGCTCGCGCGTCAGTTGCAGGAAGATTTCTTCCAGGCTGACCGAAGTCGGACGCAGTTCATTCAAGTCCCACCCGGCCTGCACTACCGCGCGGGCCAGGTCGCCTCGCGCAAAACTGCCTTTGCGGTTTTCCACTTCAAACGTGCTTCCGCGCGCGCGCGTCTCCTTGAACGTTACGCGGCTCACGCCGGGAACCTTCTCCAATCGCTCGCGCACAGACGGGGTATCCAGCGCTCCGTCGCGCGACGCCACTTCCACGAGCATCGTTTCCGCGCCGCGCGCCCGGCTTTGCAGGTTGCTCACCGAATCCGTCGCCACGAGCCTGCCCTTATTGATGATGATCACTTGCTGGCAGGTGTGCTCGACTTCCGGCAGGATGTGCGTGCTCAAAATGATGGTGTGATCCCCCGCGAGACTCTTGATTAAATCACGTGTCTCGTTTATTTGCTTGGGATCCAGTCCCGCCGTTGGCTCGTCCAGAATGAGTACGTCCGGATTGTGCAGAATCGCCTGCGCCAACCCGACGCGCTGCCGGTAGCCTTTTGACAGCTTGCCGAGCAGCTTTTCTTTCACGTCGGTAATCGCGCAACGCTCGTACACCGTATCCACGCGCTGCCGCAGGTCCGTACCTGACAAGCCCTTCAGTTTTCCCACGAACATCAGATACTCCGTCGTGCGCATCTCCTGGTACAGCGGCGGCATTTCCGGCAGATAGCCGATCCGCTTTCTGACCTCCATGGGTTGTTCAACGACGTCAAAGCCGGCCACCGTCGCTGCGCCTGACGTGGGAGGCAGAAAGCACGTCAGCATGCGCATGGTCGTGGTTTTCCCGGCGCCGTTCGGTCCGAGGAAACCCACGATCTGGCCTTTCTCGACCTCGAACGAGATATGGTCGACAGCAGTCGTGCGTGCGTACCTTTTTGTAAGCTCGCTAACTTTGATCATAATTTTTTCAATTTAGGAGAAAGTGCCCAAACCAAAGTCGGCCGAGAACCGCCGATATGCTTCACTGAATGCGTTGCAGTGAAACCATATCCTAAAAAGTCGGGAAGCCATGTGTCAACCCTCCCTTTAAAACTCTGATTACATTTTTCTGAAAAAAGGTGCCTGCTCACAGAAGCGGTTTGCAAATTTTTCGCCTTCGGTTTTCTGCGAAACTTCTGCTGTTTCTCACGAAACACACGCGCAAACGTCCCCCGCCTGTCCTGTTACAATCGCAGGAGAAGCCCATAGGAGAAGTTCCTCTGCCATGTTTCTCGTGCGCCTCATCGGCGTATTGGCCTTGGTCGCGCTCAACGGCTTTTTCGCCGCGACGGAGTTTTCTCTTGTAGCCGTGCGTTTGTCGCGCATCCGCCAGCTTGTGGCGCGAGGCAACGCCCGCGCTCGCGTCGTCGAGAGCTTGCTCGGCGACTTGCACCGCGTCGTCTCCGGTGTGCAATTCGGAATCACGCTGACGAGCCTCGGCATCGGCGCTCTTGGCGAAATCACCTTGGCAAGGGAGCTCCAGGTGTTGTGGCCCGGCAAACCTGGCGTGCACGGAAGCTTGTGGGCGCACGGCGTCGCCTTGGCTGGTGCATTCGCCACGCTCAGTGCGCTGCACGTCGTGATGGGCGAACTCGTTCCCAAAACCGTGAGCCTGGCCCGCGCCGAACGCGTCGCCCTGCTTGTAGCCGTCCCGTTTCGCTGGTTCCTCAATACTTTTCGCTGGGCTATCAATTTGCTCGACGGCATGTCCGGCGCCGTCGTGAAAATGCTCGGCGTCTCCGTGCCGCCAGTGTACGGCGTCCCGCACTCCACCGAAGAACTGCAAATCCAGATTCAGCAAGCGCGTGAACGCGGTCTCCTCGCTCAAGGCGAGGAGAAATTCATCCTCAGCGCCCTTGAGCTTTCGCAAATCCAGGTCCGCGAAATCATGATTCCTCGTCCGGACATGCACGCGCTCCCCATCGAAGCCAGTCTCGATGACGTAATGCGCATCTTTGCCACCACGCAGCGCTCCCGCATCCCCGTTTACCGTGGCTCCCTCGATCACATTCTCGGCTTCGTGCATATTAAGGACATGATGTGGGTTCTTCTCGACCGCGAGCGCCGCCTCGAAGAAAACGTTCCCGCACCCCCTTTTGATTTGCGCCGCGTCCTGCGCGAAGTGCTCATCGTCCCCGAAACCAAGCCCGCCAGTGAACTGCTCTTCGAACTCCGCACGCGCCGCGTCGGCATGGCCATGGTCGTCGACGAATTCGGCAGCATTCTTGGCCTCGTGACCATGGAAGACATCATCGAACAGATGGTCGGCGAGATTCACGACGAATTCGACGTGGTGGAGAAGCCGCTTCCTCTGGCCGATGGCGCGATGATCTTCGACGCCGCGCTCAACGTCCGGGACCTCGATGCGCAATACAACATCACCTTGCCCGAAGATCCGGCTTACGCCACCGTCGGCGGCTTTGTCCTCGATCAACTCGGCTTCATCCCCAAAGGCGGCGAGAGTTTTGACTTTGGCAATTTCCGTTTTTCCGTCGTGGAAATGGATGGCAAGCGCGTGGCTCGCGTGAAAATTCAACGCGTTCGTCCTACCGAAACAGATGGCAAACCGGACACCCAGCCTTCGCCAAGTGCTGACGCCATGCTGCAACTGGCCAAAGGCTCAAAGCCTTCCCGCGGCGATTCATAAATCAGCCCTTCTTGCGGAAACTGGCTCTATCGGCGGGGCATTGGACTCGAGGGCTCTGCTGTGGTCTTACATTCTTACCGATGTAATGGAGGCCCTAAGGATTCCGCAATCACCGTCAAAGGCCAGGCCACCTAGAAAACGAGCAGGAAGTTTTACCGCCATGATTGCGCTCAAGGAAGGACGCGGCGCGTTTGCCGAAGCTCTGATTGCCGCTCTGGGCGCCAAGGCGGGCTGTCCCTTCACGCTGACCTTTGACCAGAGGGCGGGGGTGCTTGCTGCACTCGGTAGAGTGTCAGCATGGACAACATTCGGTGGTAGGAGCGTTGAGTTCCGTGAGGCCCCCGCAGACAATGGAGGCGTGAGTCCCCACAAGCACCGGCTCGCCGATTACTTGCGGCCCAAAACCCTGGTGATGTTGTTGCTCGGGTTTTCTTCCGGCCTTCCTTTTTATCTGGTCGGCAATACATTCGGCTACTGGTTGCGCGATGAACACACCTCCCTGACGGCGATCGGGTTTCTTTCCTGGGTAGGCATTGCCTATTCGCTGAAGTTTCTGTGGGCGCCCTTGATGGATCGCGTCGACTTGCCGTTGTTTAAACGGCTTGGACATCGGCGAGGATGGATGATGTTCTCGCAGATCGTCGTTGGGCTGGCGCTGGCCGCCATGGGCGGAACTGGCATGAAAGCCGGGCTCGGCCGGCTTGGCGCTCTTGCGCTCGTCGCAGCATTTGCCTCATCGACACAGGACATTGTCATCGATGCCTGGCGAATTGAATCGGCAGACGACGCAGACGAACAAGGTCTCCTCGCGTCTGCCTGGATGTTCAGCTACCGCCTGGCCCTTCTGGCTACGGATACCGTTATCCTCATCGTGGCGGCGTACCTGGGCTGGCGCATGTCCTACGGTATCTACGGCGCATGTATCGCCATTGGAATGATCGCGACCTGGTTCGCGAAGGAGCCGGAGCGCGCGGATGCAGTAATGGATGCAAAGCGCGAAGCGCCGCTTTGGACGCCGCGCGGTTTCCTCGACGCCGTTGTGGGACCGTTCATCGCCTTCTTCCGCACACATGGCTGGCTCGCGTTTGTGATGTTGGCGGCAATCAGCCTCTACCGGTTGCCGGACTTCCTCATGGGTCCGATGGCGAATCCCTACTACCACGATATCGGTCTTACGAAGCAAACGGTCGGAGCGGTGCGCGGCTCCGTCGGACTCATCGCTACGTTTGCAGGCATCGCGGCGGGCGGATTCTGCTCCCTGAAGCTCGGCTACATGCGCGCCCTCATCATCGGGGGCATTATGCAGGCAGCTGCGACGGCCTCGTATGCCACTCTGGCGTTCGCGGGCACGAGCATTCCTCTCTTCGCGGCCGTCATGGTAGGCGACAACTTCAGTTTCAGCTTTGCAGGCGTTGCGCTTGTTGCGTACATGTCGAGCCTCACCAATCTGGGATACACGGCCACGCAGTACGCGCTCTTGAGTTCAACCTATGCCTGGCTGGGAAAGATCTTGAAGGGGTTTTCCGGCGCTGCAGTTGAAAGCCTGAGCACCACGCACGGCCTCATTCACGCCTACGGCATTTTCTTTATCGCTTGCGGACTGACCGGCGTGCCTGCGGTCCTTCTGTTCGCGGCATTGGGTTACTGGCACAGGCGGAAGCAACCCGTCCCAGCCGCTGCCTAAGAATCAGTTCGGTTCTAAGACGTCCAGCCCTTTGATCTAAGAAGCGGTCGCGGCGAGCCCTTCAACGCCAACACCGACCATCGATCCGCAGAGAACTCTTGGGTGGCCCACCCTTTGCGGGTTATATTTTGGGGGCTGCTTTTCGCTAGCCATTCCTGTCGTTGCGGCAATGCAGGTCCTCTAAGAAAACAATGCGCTGATGAGAAAGAAGAAACGTTCCGAACAAACCTTCGCGAAATGGCTTCGCGCGCTTAACAAGCCTGAGTAAAATGTGACAGAGGGCGGCCTCAAATGGACAAGCAAGTCCCGCTCTTTCCGGTTCCTACTGTCGACTGTTAACGGTAGACTGTCAACCGACCTATGCTGAACAGTGTTACTCCCTTCTTTGTTGTCGACGACTTGAGCGCTACGCTTAGGTTCTATCAGTCCAAGCTGGGGTTCGACGTTCGTTATAAGGGCGGAGGTGAGGGAAACGCAGACGACTTCTGGGCCATCCTTGGACGCGACCGAGTCATGCTCATGTTCAAGGCCATCACGCCCGAGGTCCATCCACAGCCGAATCATTCCCGCCACGAATGGGCTCGCTGGGATGCTTACATCTACACGGATGATCCCGACTCGCTCTACGCGGAGTTCCTAGGTAGGGGAGTCCCCATGCATCAGGAACTGGCCAATACGCACGATGGACTCAGGGCCTTCGAGATCACCGATAACAGTGGATATGTGCTCTGCTTTGGCCGCCCCGGCAACGAATAGGATGACTTTTCCACCCCTCAGCCGGGAAGCCGCCATCGCTGCTCTCGAAGAAGCCAAAGCATTTCGTCATCGCCCACCTGGAATGAACCTCCTGCTCGACACCTGCTCGACACCTGCTCGACGATGGCCTTGAAGCGGACAACGGTGGGGAGTATGATGTGCCCCTCCAGCGCTAGGATGCATCCTGCCCTCCACCCTATGTGAAATATCAAAGGGAGGTTCCTCAGTATGCCTATAGCTAGAGAATTCAGCCTCACGATGGACGATAGGCCAGGGATGCTTGGCAAACTCTGCCGAGCACTGGCCGAGCGCAACGTGAACATCGTTGCCGCGCAGTCGTTTCCTTCCAGCGGGAAAAGCCTGACGCGGCTCGTGTTCGACGATCCAACCAAGGCACGGAGCGTGCTCGACAGCGAGCGAGTGACCTACACGGAAACCGACGTTGTTAAGGTAAAACTAGCAAACCGACCGGGAGAACTGGCGCGGGCCGCAGAAAAATTGGGCGACGCCGCCATCAACATCAATTACCTGTACTGTGGAGCCGAGCCAAGCTCAAACGCACCACTCATTATTTTTGGTGTCGCTGAGGTTGGCAAAGCTACGCCGCTGCTAGAGCAGGCCGCTGCCGCTGCCGGTGGTAAGGCTTAACCAACAACAAAGACCAAGCTGCATGATTCCGGGACCGGCACTCACAAAAGCCGGTCCTTTTTTTTCATTAAGCCAGGATGAGGTCGTGTATGGGAGCGCGACACGTCGTTCGCCCCTTCACCGGTTTCCAGGGCGCCAAGGACGCGCGCGGCCACCTGTTCGACGCGCCGCGCATGGTCGGCTTTCCCGCCTCTGCGCGATGATCGCCGTGCTTTCCTTCAACCGCTCGGCGACAGTTGGCGCGACTGGCTCGACCCCTGCACCCGCGCCCAAATCGAACTCGCCCACCTCCTCTGCCGACACGTGCAAAGCTCGCCGCCGCGTGCGGTGCAGGGGACAAGTAATAGCTTTAAATGAAGTAACAAGAAGACATAACCTATCAGGTGAAGATCCAAAAAGATTACCTCTCGAATCTTTTCTCGACAATAGCATCCACACTATGATTGAATCACAAACACCGAGTACGAGTGAGGCATGCTCCCGCCATTCCACATCTTTAAGGTGCAGAGCGACGGCAGCCTCCGCTGGGCGGAAGCTGCAGCTGATCTAGATCGAGCGAAGGTGCGCGCGAAAGCGCTCTTGGCATCCTCGCCGGGGGAATATGTCATTACCAACCTCACCGGCGAAAAAATTTGGATTAAACCACCAGGGAAACAGATCGTGTTTCAGATCGGATACGACGAAAAAGACCTGAACGCAAGAGCCGAGTTGTTTCGTCGATGCGGCCATCACGTCGTATCGGTCCCCGACAACGAATCGGCAAAGCGCGCTCTGGCCGCGATTGACAAGGTCGACGTATTTGTCGTCGGCCACACGGCGCCCGAACCAACGAGAAAAGAGATGGTCGACTGGCTGAAAAGCAATTATCCAAGCGTGAAAATCGTGGCCCTGATTCCCACCGCCAATCGTCAGTTGCCGCGCGCTGATTACAATATCGTGCTGAATGATTGGGACGAGTGGCTGTCTCTCCTTGCTGCCACCTCTAGTTAAGTCCGCGCTCCTTGGCGGCTTTTTTCCGAGCAATCAAAATACGCGGTTTCGGCAGCGGGCTGGTCCGAAGGATGGTGGAAGGACTATTTCGTCAGCACTACCGCCATCCCGCGATTCAAGCCAAGGGTCCGGGCGGCGTTGCCTTTGTTTACACCAATTTCGACAAACCCGCTCGATCCCAGATACGCAAACGGCTCGGCGCCATTGCCTTGCGCAAACGTTTCGACGAAGCGGGTTACGGCCTGGTTTCCGATCTGCAAATTGATCGCGCCGCCGTTGAGAGCGCCTTCTGGCAAATCCTCCTGCCGGAAATTCGTGACCAGGTTGCCGAACGAATCGGTTCGCAGGACGACGCCTTTGAGCGCGCCCTCGGCCTCCTTGGGGCGGGGAAGAGCAAACCGTTTGTAGTCTTGAATTTCCTCGCCCATGCTGGACGGCTGCCAATTCTTTGTAAGCCAGGCCGCCACCGGCGCGAAAATGTCGCGCCCGTGAAACGTTTTGCTGACCGGCTGAAAGTAATAGTGCTCCGCGTTGGCGTGCCGCACCAGGAGATTTTCCGGCTCGCGTTCGTAGATCACTGACAGCACGCCGTTATCCGGCGCGACAAAATATTGATTGCCTGCGCTCACCAGGATTGGCCGGCGCTCCGTGCCGCCGTCGAGCAGATCAAACGGCGTGACGTTGTGCGTGATGTCCACGATGGTCACATCGGGATTGACCTTGAGGATCACGCCCTTCAACGTGCCGACCAGATGATCGTTCGTGCCGTAGTCCGTCGTGAGCGTAATGATCGGGTTGGCCAAGGAACTCTCTCGTTACTGAAGTTGCGCAATGGGGGCTTGGGAACAGAGTTTGCCCCCGCGCCTTTTGACGCTAACGAAAGCCGCTGCTTGCGTCAAGAATGGACACCCAATGCGTTTGTTCAATTTGCCTATGCACAATGCGGGCACCGGACGGCCGCCCCGACCAAGTCGGGGTAAACAAAAGGGCGTCCCGGCACGCCTGAGGGCTGCGTGAAATTCAGACGTGCCCCTGCTCGGGGGCGCAGGCGTGCCACTCCGGATCGGGATAATGCGTGCGGCAGAACCACTGCCCGCAACGCTCGCAATACTGCTGGGCGCTCTTGTCGCAGGGTTCCTCCACACGCGAAATTCCCTGACAGATTTCTTGTTGAGGCTGTGCGGCCGGTCCAGACATCGTTTCCTCCTCGGCAAGTGAGGTGCTGCCAGGAAGGTCAGCGGGCAGGTATCACCACACCCACTTTGTTGTTCACTCCGCTGCAGGCAATATACACCCGTCCGTCCGCGGTTGCAGCCATATTGCGCACCGCTCCGCCGCCGGAGGGAATGTCGGTGCGCGCCATCGCCTGCGTTTTGGGGTCAAATCGCACCATGGTGTTAGGCTTCACGCCCGCCTCGCTATACCAAACCATCCCATCCGGCGTAATGGTGATCCCGTAAGGCTGTGACTTCGCGCCTCCCGGCGAGGGCCACATTTTCAGCTCGCCGGTTTTTGGATTAAGGCGGCCAAGGTTGCCGCCTTCAAAGTCGGTGAAGTAGACGAGGTCATGATCATCAATGGCAAGCCTGCGCGGCCGCGCGCCTTCGGGCAGCACGTACTCGTGGATGGCCATCGTCTTGGGATCGATGCTCGCCAGCTTGTTGGTGAAGAATTCGCAGAAAAAGGGCACGCCCTGGCTGTTGACTTGCACCCCATATGGATGCGCGTTCGGGGTAGGAACATTTTGTAAATCGATTTTGCTGCTGCGGGGATCCAGCCGCCCGACAAAATTGCCCACTTGCACGAACCACAGGACGCCATCGGAGTCAAAGACCAGCGAGTGCGGGTCCTCGGCCTTCTTGTCGGGCATTTTGTATTCCCTGACTTCGCCAGTGTTCACATCGAGCTTGCCGATGTAGCCCTTGAAGTTGCCCGTGAACCAGATGTTGCCTTCGAAGTCGGCGATCAGCCCGTGAGGGCCGGAATTGTCTACCTTGAGGGGAAATTCCTTGAACGCGCCGCTGGAAGGCTCGAGACGGCCAATTTTGTTCTGCATCTGCTCGGTGAACCAAAGAGCACCGTCCAGGCCTACGGCAGGATCATGCGGATGCGCGCCCCTGGTCGGGACATCCCACTCCTTGATGGTGGCATGCAGGTCTCCAACCGTCAGTTCCGGAGGAAACGCCTTGTCCGGCCGGGCGCCATTGGGCTTCGCCTGAAGCGGCCGAGTCCCAACCTCCGCAGCGCTACGGGACGTAAAGCCCACACCCGTAGCGCACGCCAAGACTAATGCGCCGACCGCACCTATCCCACCGATGGTCTTCCAGTTTGTGTTCAAGAGCTGCCTCCCGGCTGGGACCTCTCCAGAGAGTGCAGCTTACTCCTAGGCGAAGGGGTCTGCGAGAGGAAAGGAAATGGAGGAAGTTGATAGCCGAGAGCCCCGAAGATGGCGGCGAGCGGAAGATTGCGCGCTTATTGCAAGGTTCTGTACACAGCCCCCCCCGGCACCCCGGGTGGGCTTGCATTGTGGTGGAAACAAAGGACTTGGAAATTGGGCAGTCCGTATAATCGTCGGCCAGCGCAATCTCCGTGGAACGAGAGTACCGGCGCAGTGGCACTTGCGTTCTCTTGTGGGGCGTGGCGAACACAGTTAGCGTAATTCGAAAGAGCACGAATGTCGGGTCACACCATTCGAGGTAACTAGCAGCAGTGGCGTGTATGCCCCCAAGCGCCCTCACTTCAGGCATTGTCGTCGACGATGGTCCCTTTCTGTGCAAAGAACTTGCCGAGGGAACTTGTCGAGAAGAGTTTCGGGCGCGACCAGTGGCAAGCCACGGGCTGCGACTTCTTCCCCTACCCCTGGTTCTATTTTGTTTGTTGTGCACAGCGTCGTTAAGAGCCGGTCAGGCTCGCGCACAAAGGTCGGATCCTCCTCTCCTCACCCAAGTGGAGCAGATTCGTAACCTCAGCCCAGAAGAGGCGAATCGCGGCTACCCCGTGCGCGTTCGTGCTGTCGTTACCTACTACGACCTCGAAAAGAATCCGGCCGAAACCGACCTGTTTATCCAAGATTCGACGGCGGGCATTTGGGTAGACTTGGGCAGCGCAAAGCCAAAGGTTCATCCTGGTCAGCTCGTAGAGTTGGAAGGGTTCAGCGAAGCACCGGATTTCGCGCCGCAGATTAGCAAACCCCACATTCGTGTCCTGGGCGAGGCGCCCTTGCCGGAGGCGAAACACGTCACCTTCAACCGAATGGCTTCGACGAAGGAAGACAGCCAATGGGTGGAAGTTGAGGGCATCGTGCACGCAGCGCACAAACAAGAGGATGCCCTGCTTCTTGATGTGGCCGTGGATGCGGAAAGGGTGAGAATCAAGATTCCCAACTTTCTAGGAGCCATGCCAACGTTCCTCGTAGATGCCGAAGTCCGTGTGAGAGGTGTGTGTGGCACGATTTTCAATCAGAAGAACCAGATGACTGGTGTCATCCTGTATACCGCGAGCCTCAGCCAAGTCCACATCGTCGAACAAGCACTCCGGGATCCGTTTTTGGTGCCGTTACGGCCTATCGCGAGCCTGCTGCGGTTTAATCCGCTTGGGGCATCCGGGCACCTCGTCCGAGTGCAGGGAACGGTTACGCTTCAGCAACCCGGGAGGTCCCTTTTTATCCGGGACGGGAACTATGGCCTCTACGTTCACACGGCGGTAGCGACTCCGGTAGGAGCTGGAGACCTGGTGGAGATTGTGGGCTTTCCGGCTGTAGGTGAGTATTCAGCGATGCTGCAGGATGCCGTTTTTCGGCGCACCGGAGAAGGGCCTGTGCCTCAGCCTAATCCAGTCACGGCCACCCAGGCGCTCGGCGGCAGCCATGACGGCGACCTAGTGAGCATCGAGGCACGACTGTTGGAAGGAGCACTCGGTCGCGGGCGGCACACGCTGAACATGCAAGACGGAGATACGGTCTTTCAGGTGGAATTGGAGGATGCGCAGCCGAGGAATCATTTGGAGACTCTGGCGCCGGGAAGCCTCTTCAAATTGAGGGGGATTTGTGTGGTCGGAGCGGATGAAAATCATACTCCTCGGGACTTTCGAATTCTTATGCGCTCCCTGGATGACCTTGACGTGCTCGAACTGCCTTCGTGGTGGACGATCGGGCACCTGAGCACATTGCTCGCTATTCTCGCCGGGCTGGTCTTTGCTTTCATGATCTGGACGCGAGCGCTCAAGCTACAGGTTAGAGAAAAAACGGAAGCCATCCGGCAAGGGCTGGAGCGCGAGACTCAGGCCAGGGAGCGGTATGAGGAACTATTCGAGAACGCCAGCGACATGGTTTTTACCTGCGACCAGCAGGGACGCTTGCACGCTCTAAACAAGGCTGGCCGGAGAATGATTGGCATTGGGCCTGACGAAGAGCTGCAGCTGAGCCTCCCCGAAATCCTGGCGCCCGAATATGCGCCTTTGACGAGCCAGATGCTTCAGGTAGCGAGTCAAGAGGGGCAAGAAACGCATGAAGTAGAAATCGTGGGCAGAGGTAAGGTCCGGTTGCGCGTAGAACTGGGGACACGGCCCATCTTAAGAAAGGGGCATCCCGTCGCAATCGAAGGCATCGGCCGAGACATCACGCGGCGGCGAAAACTGGAAGAGCAGCTTCGCCAAGCGCAGAAGATGGAGGCCGTGGGGCGTTTGGCCGGCGGAGTAGCCCACGACTTTAACAACCTGCTGACGGTTATTTCGGGTTGTGGGGAACTCGTCTTAGGACATCTGGATCCTGCTGATGCAAAGTATCGGCATATCTGCGACGTGCTAAAAGCGGCGGATCGAGCGGCTAGCCTAACGCGGCAGCTTTTGGCTTTTAGCCGCAAGCAGGTGCTACAACCGCAGGTGCTGGACTTGAACATCACCCTTGCCAGCGTAGCGAGCATGCTGCGCCGTATGATCGGCGAGGATGTTGAGCTGAAGATCGTTCCGGGCCAAGGACTGGGACGCGTGAAAGCCGACCCAGGAGAAATCGACCGCGCCATTCTGAACTTGGCTGTAAATGCCCGCGACGCCATGCCCCAGGGAGGCAAATTGACCCTGCGCACGGAAAACGTCGGCCTCGACGAGAGTTACGCTCGAGCCCACTATCCCATTCCGGCCGGACAGTACGTCCTGCTTAGCGTGAGCGATACGGGGCTTGGCATGGATGCAGAAACCCAGAAGCATATTTTTGAGCCCTTCTTCACCACCAAGGGCATCGGAAAAGGGACGGGGCTTGGCCTAGCGGCCGTGCACGGCATTGTGAGCCAGAGCCGGGGGCACATCTCCGTTTACAGCGAACTCGGAAGGGGCACCTGCTTTAAGATCTACTTTCCACGAGTCGATCCTGTGACGAAACCCGGCCGAGATACCCAAGTGGACCAACCCGACCAGAGAGGCAGCGAGACGATCCTCTTGGTCGAAGATGAAGCGATGGTTCGGGAATTCACGTTTGAGGTCCTAAAGGAGTCGGGCTACGCAGTGCTTCCTGCGCAAAGACCCGATGAAGCCCTGAAAATCTGTAAAGAATATCCCGGACGAATTGACTTGCTGCTCACTGATGTAATCATGCCCGGTATGAGCGGCCCAGAATTGGCCAAGCGGCTCAGGCCCGGGCGTCCCGAGATGAAGATTCTCTATGTGTCGGGTTATACGGCGGACGCCGTGACGCAAGAGGGGATCTCGGATCCGAATATCGCTTTTCTACAGAAGCCCTACGCGCCGGCAGCTCTCATGCGCAAGGTGCAGGAAGTCCTTATGTCGCCAGCCAGGAACCTTGTGGACGTATCGACGGCCGCTCAGGACAGATAAGTTGAACAGTGGTCGGCGCTACTTGATTTAGAGCAACTGGTTTTACAGGAAGCTTACAAGATGGTTGCGCTAACTCATCGAAAGGGATGGAGATTGCCTGCAAGCTAGGAGAAGGTCACAGTGCCGGGCTCCCCTTAGGGCGAGCCCGATGAGGAGCAGACGTGAATACCCTTTTTCAGGCAGAAGAATCTTCCTTCAGCAAGAGCAAGAAAGTCGCCGTTGCAATTGTCACATCGGGGCTCTTAGGCCTTGCCGTGTGGGGAGTCGTTGAGATCGCTTCGCGGCTGGCTTCTGGCCGCTAGCTGATAAGCTAGAGTCTGTGTCGCACCTCGAAAATGGTGCCCTCAGCGGCGCCCTGCGCCCAGCGCTGAAGCCACGGCCACACGACCCGGGTTGATTGCTACTAACGGCACGGCTGACCCTTCCTGCCCCAGGGCAAAAAGCCGTGCCCTGACGAAAATCGGAGTTGCCACACAGAGTCGTTCGGGCGGATCCGCCTCTGGGCCTAGGCAACGTCGCCTGCGTGCGGCACTTACTGAGGATCGCAAAGTACGGAGTGGTGTGAGCAGGCGGAAAAGCGGCAGCCCTTCCTACCTCAGGATAAACGAGGCTGCCGCACTTCAAAGGGCATGACGGCAATATGTTGCGAGATTCAGTAGGTCCCCAACGCGCCTAGGGGCATTCACGGGACAAAACAAACGGGAATCCGGAGGAGCGCTCCGGATTCCCGCGTTGCCGCCTCAGACTCGGAAGGGCACTAAGGCTGGGGTGGGGTGAGGCGGGCAACGATTGTGACCTGCGCGGGCAGCTGGTTGTGCGCGGCCAGAGCTTGCTCCTTCTCCTCCGGCGATTTTGGCAGCTGCTTTCCTCGAGAATAGCCGGCTACCCAAATCTGGGAGAGGAAATAGCGGTTGCCGTAGCGATGGAATACCAACTTGGACTGGGGTTGCGGCCGATTCGCCGATACCGCGATAGGGGTCACAAACATGGCTGGGCTCCCATCGGTCCGTTGAATCAGCAAGGCGAGAGAGCGATCGGACGGTTTCTGGACCCGGTATTCGCCTGCTGGGAGCGTCACCTTCCCTGCCGTGAAGGAAAAAGGAATGCTCACAAGCAGGGGCTCTTGCGCTCGCGCCTGCGTCGCTGCCAAGAAGGCCAGCCACAAAAGGCCGGTTACTTTCCACAGTGTGTTTTTCATGGAATCCTCCTGTCTTCCGGTTTCAACGGCGGCCAGGTTACCCAGCGTGAAGCCCCTTTCCCTGACCGCGCGCTGTAATGTGCGCGACTCTCGCGCACTCTCTGGCGCGGAGCAATGCACTGTGGGTGAACTGCAGACCAACTTTAAGTGAACGCGGAAATCGCGACGGGGAAACGGATTTTAGATCGGCAGACACTCTATTCCGTTAGAAGCGCGCAGAGAGCGACAGCAGTGGTATATTCGTCGCGGGCAGAGAGGTTTGTATGGGGCTTGCCTGGCAATCCGCCGATGTCGTGCGCTTCCATGCTTACGAAGTGCATCTGCGCGCAGGGGAACTGTACAAAGCGGGCCGCAAGATCAAGCTGCAAGCCCAACCGTTTCAAGTGCTGGCGATGCTACTGGAATGCCCGGGCGAGGTCGTGACGCGAGAAGACCTTCAGAAACGGCTTTGGCCTGCGGACACGTTCGTGGATTTCGATCACAGTCTAAACACCGCGATTAAGAAGTTGCGGCAGGCGCTGTCGGATAACAAGAAGAACCCGCGGTTCATCGAAACACTGCCAAAGCGCGGGTACCGGTTCATCGGTAAAGTGGAGGGAAATTCTAAACCGGCGGCAGTTGCTCCATCTCTTCTCCCGCGAAAGGGCGGGTTGGCGGCGGAGGGTAAGGCTGCGCACTCCTGGGTTGGACGCCTCGCAAAGCTCTCCACGGATGGAAGATCTGCGTTCGCATTGGTTTCCGCGGATGAAGAATCCGCCGCCGAAAGAGAAAAACTGGAAGGCGCCAATGACGATGTGGGCTTGTCTCTGCTGATTGCCGCGCAAAGGTTGTTTCTGGTAGTCAAGGGAACGCCAATCCGAATCCTAGAAGTTCGGGAAGCGACGTGCTGCTGCCTCGTACGCGTCTTGGAAGGAGAGCACTATGGCAAAGCCGCCTTAGTGCCTCTCCGGTGGATTGCGGAAGTGAACTAGGCGCGCAGAAAGGAAAGGAATAACGACGGCGGGTGAAGGCGTTGGGGAGAGAAAACATTTTCCGTGTCTTACCCCCTGCGTGGACACGATGGATAAAGCCGGGGCACTTGCAGGCACTCCCGCGGCGAGCCGTAACCGCTCTGCAATCAGGAAGATAAGTAGGCAAGGAGGGTTTGGGCAGCAAAATTGCTTTTTGGTTCTTGCAAGGGCTCGCGTGTGCCTGCCACGGCGCAGGAGGAGCGAGGAGGGACATGGGTTCAAGCAGTCTGGGAGATTTGCACTTTCTCTGCTTCCAGCATCACGGGGAAATGCTTGCCAAAACCACGGAGCCGGTGGTCTATGCCTGCCAGAAGCCGGGGTGCCTGGTTCACTACGAAAACACGCGAGGCTACTTCCTAGACACCACAGACCCAGTCACGCTCAAGCAAGAAATCCTGCCGCGTGTGAGTTGTCCCACCGATGGGCAGCCGATGTACCTTGCTGAGGTGCAACCGGAAAGAAGAAACTTCCGGCTGTGGAAATGCCCCAAGTGCGGAGCAACGCTCACAAACGAAGAGTCCACGGTGGGCAGAAAAATGGGAGCTGGAGACCCTCTTAGCTAGGGCCGCTTATTCGCCTACCTGTCGATGGCTAAAGCCCGTGGTGCTGCCAGTCAATAAGATTTGGCCCAGGCCTCTACTCTTTTGGATAGTTCCAACCCCACAGCAAACCGGTTGTCGGCAAGCCGGCGGCAGTAAACGACCTTGGCCGTCGAGCGCACGCCCTCGGTGGGAGAGATGAGCACGGCCTCCTGCCTGGGCTGCAGCTTCTGATGCAGAACGACGCGCACGCCTTGGCCACTCACGTTCTCGGTCAAGGTCGTTTCTTTAGAAGCTGAGCCATCCAGGGGACACACTTCGAGCTTCACCGTCTTTGCGATCCGCCTTTCCAACCGGCCATTTGACATGGTCCTCTCGTCGCCCAGAGGTTTAGCTTTTAGAAGCGCGTTGGCAGCTGGGTTCGTCTCAATGTTAGGAAGAATCCTCGTTGCTGGCGTTTCAGTAACTGCGTTTCCGTGACTGACCATTGATTACTATCGGCAAGCCTCGCCGACAAGGAGATGGAGCCTGCAATTCGTCTTCCGCTCGCGAGCAGGCCAAAGGAGACAGCAGCCGCCCGGCGGGGTATGGCCGGTGGGAGCAAGTTGCTTGGGGAAGAGATAGCCGGGGATGACGCCGATGATCACCGCCAGCGGAGTGTCGATCGGTCTTCTGGGGAGCCAAACACGTTTGACGTTTAAGAGGGCGATAGATATCATTTGATAGATATCATAGGTATTTTGAAATACGCCGCAAGGGAGGGGAAATGGCAGGCACAACAAGCAAAAAGGCGGTGCCGCCAGAGGTTCGCAGGACAGCGGAGGCCAAGGTATTCATGACGGGAAGAAGCCAGGCGGTACGACTCCCGAAAGAGTACCGAGTGCCGGGCGAAAGCGTTTATGTCAAGCGCCTCGGCGACGGCATCCTGCTGATTCCCAAGACGGCGGATCGCTGGAAAGGACTCTTTGCAGCACTTGATGAATTGCCCCACAATTTTAAGTTGGCACGGGATCAGCGGCAGCACAAGAGGCGCGGGCTGGAAGAATCTTTTCGTGAGGAAAAGGAATAAGTCGCGTGTACCTACTGGACACGACGGTGTGCCTAGACCTGCTGCGTACGAACGCACCTGGGATTCGACGGAAACTGGTGGCTCACAGCAAGAGTACGATCGGGCTTTCGATTGTGACCGTCTGCGAGTTGCAGTATGGCATCGAGATACGGGCGGTACACCATCCCCTTTTGCGGGCACGGGAGGAGCACCTGCTTAGGATGATCCTTGTACCGTTTGACGTTTTTCCGTTGGATCATAGGGTGGTGGCCGCGTATGGAAAGGTACGCGCTCACCTCGTTCAGGCCGGGCAGCCCATCGGGGCACTCGATACCCTCATTGCCGCGCAAGCGGTTAGCTTGGGGGCTGTTCTGGTAACGAGTAATCGCAAGGAATTCCAGCGTGTGCCTGGTTTACAGGTGGAAGAGTGGAGATGATGAGGCAAGGGATTGCAAGCAGGAAGGCGGAGACGGCGTTAGAGTGGGCCACAAAAATGGCCGCCACAGGATTGCAAGAAAGAATAGAAGGCCAGGGCCTGAAAAGGCAAGAGGCACTGGCGTTAGCGACAAACGCTTTATTGGACGAATTGCTGCAAGCGGCGAGGGAGGTACGCGAGCAGGGAAAAGGGGAAACAATCAGCTACTCGAAGAAGGTGTTCATTCCGCTGACAACACTGTGCCGCGACTATTGTTCGTACTGCACATTCCGAAAGGATCCAGGCCAGCCGGGCGCGCACTTCATGACGCCGGAGGAGGTGCTGGCGCTGGCCGAAGAAGGGCAACGCGCGGGTTGCAAAGAGGCGCTGTTTAGTTTAGGGGATCAGCCGGAGCGGATTTTTCCAGAGGCCCGGGAATTTTTGCGGCGGCAAGGTTACGCGCGAACGCTCGATTATTTGGCGGCAATGTGCGAGTTGGTGCTGGAACGCACGGGGCTGCTGCCGCATGCGAATCCGGGAGTGATGGACGGCGCCGTGCTCGACAAACTGAAGGAATCGAACGCGAGCGTGGGGTTGATGCTGGAAAATGTCAGTTTGCGGCTGATGCGCGATGGCTTGCCGCATGCGAATGCGCCGGATAAGGTTCCTTCGTTGCGGTTGCGTACGATGGAAGAGGCGGGGAAGCGCGCGATTGCATTTACTACGGGCATTCTGATTGGCATCGGGGAAACGCTGGAAGAGCGCGTCGATTCGCTGCTGGCGATCCGCACGATGCACGAAAAATACGGGCACATCCAGGAAGTGATCGTTCAAAATTTTCGGGCCAAACCGGACATTCCCATGGCGCAGCACGCCGAGCCTTCTCTCGAAGAGTTTTTGAAGACGATTGCGGTGGCGCGGCTGATTCTGGGGCCGGAAATGAATGTGCAAGCGCCGCCGAATTTGAGTTATCACGATTTTCCGCGGCTTCTCGATGCCGGAATCAACGATTGGGGCGGGATTTCGCCGGTGACGAAGGATTTCATCAACCCCGAGGCGGCGTGGCCGCAGATTTCGCGGCTGCGGCGGGAAACCGAAGCGAAAGGTTTTGTGCTGCGGGAAAGATTGGCGGTGTATCCGGAATTTGTGGGGCGAGAGGGATTTCTTTCGCCGCGCGTGCGCGAGAAGATGAATGCGCTAGCTGGCCCTGACGGATTTGCTAACGGCAAAAACTCTCAGGGCTGAGGCCTGAGCTACAGCGGCAGGCCCTTCGAGGCTCAGGGTAAGCCCTTCGCGAATCAGGGCAAGCCGGTGAAACGAATGCCGGCGGTGTTGACTTTGTAGCGGATGTTGAGGCCGATCAAAAGAGCCGTGAGGGATTCGACGATGCGGGCGTTTTCAAGTTTTCCGCCGTTCAGCGCGCGGGCTCCGGAAATTTTCTCAGCCAATTCGCTTGTGACACGCTTGGCTTCATCGTCATCGCTGCAAACGAGAATGTCGCAATCGACAGGCCCGCTCTGCGCAAGTGCTGCGGCACTTACATTGTGAAACGCGGCAGCAACGGCTACCGAGGAAGGGACAAGTTGGCGCGTTTGCTGGGCGGCAGAGCCTTCCCACACGCTCAGCATTTGGGAAGGTGACCCACCGACGGAAGCAGCAAGCGGCACGGTCGTGTCCATGAGAATTTGGCCTGGTTTCCAGTGCGGTTTGAGTTGCTTCAACAGCGCAGCGTGGCCGGAGAAGGGAACGGTCAGCACCACGACTTCGCATTGAGCGACCGCCGTGGCGTTTTCCGTACCTTCGATCTCGACGTTTCTGCCAAGGCGGGCGCGCAGGAGCTTGGCGGTTTCTGCGGCGCGGTTGGCATCGCGGGAGCCAATAACGATGTGCTCACCGGCGGCAGCCCAGCGCGCAGCGAGTCCGGAACCCTCCGGTCCTGTCCCACCGACAATTGCAATTTTTCTGCTCAAGGAGTTTTAAGTCCTAAGTTGCGAGGTTCCAGTAAAAAACTGAATTCTTGATAGCTTGCAGGTCGCAAAGATTCCCGCTCGTTTGCTCCACGGCACTGCTTTGGTCAGGCAATAGTAGTGAGTACGGACGATTTTTTGAAGCTAAGTTTGCAAGTTAGCACTCCCTTGACACGTTAGGTGGACCGCACGAGGCTGCAGCGCAGTTCTTCCTTTCTTCTTAGGTTGGCGGGGGTGTGGAGTGAGCAAGAAAACGTTTGTCTGTCTGCAGCTCTTGTTTGGTCTCGCGATTCTTGGGCTCGCATTCCTTCCTCTTTCAAGCTCGTACGGCCAAGCGGTGAACGCGACGTTGTCCGGAAAGGTAGTTGATTCCTCAGGGGCAAGCATCGCCAAAGCTACCGTCACGGCGACCAACACCGCCACGGGATTCTTGCGGTCGGTGCAGGCGTCCGACGCCGGCGAATATACGATCCCGCGCTTCCCGCGGGCGAATATTCGGTCTCCACAGTTTATAGCGGTTTTGGGAAGCAGACTAAAACAATCACCCTACAAGTGGGACAAGCCGCGAAACTGAACTTTACGCTGACTCCTGGGAGCATGGAACAAAAAGTCCGGGTAGAAGCGACCTCGGAGCTGCAGGAACCCGCGAGAACGCAGGTCAGCACGGTCGTCCAAAAGGCGGGCGTAAGGCGGCCGCGCGCGCGGTTTCCGATGCGACGCTCGATAAGGTTTGTCCCATTGCCGGCTCACCCAGGCAATGCATCGAGAAACTGGAGGAATACTACGCCGCAGGCTGCACGCAGATGATGCTGGAACTGTGGGGCGATGACCGTCTTCAGCAAGCTCGCTTCTTCGGTGAAAAAGTTCTCCCGCACTTCCACACGAAACGCCGCCAGTGACTCGTAGCGCGCAAGAGTCGTGTTAGGATACGCGTGATTTTTCCGTGTCACTCGAGACTTTCATGAGCACTCGATTTAGCGCTCTCAGCAAGAGCATTCTCAGGTCGGGGCGCAGCCGCAAGCAGCGGCATGCCGGTCGTGCTTGCGTGTTCCTCGTATTCACCATTCTCCTAACGGCTTCTGCGGTTTCCGGTAATGAGGAAATCAAAGCCCTGCCGTCCCACGTTCCTCCCAAGCGATCTTCGCAAATCCGAGATGGCTTCGGAATCAACTCTGACCTTCCGCGTGACCCATACCTGCCCTGGAATCGGCGCTGGTGGACGCGCATGTTTGATGCGGGTTTCAAATGGATCCGCATCGGCCAATATGAGAACAGCTCGGACAGGACCAGCTGGGATTGGGTCGAGCAAAAGCGCGGCGTCTTCTCTGTTCCAGAGCAGCTAGAAGATTATGTAGATTCGCTTGTCGATAACGGTGTGCTCATCCAGGTCCAGCTGTTATACGGAAACGCCATGTATACTTCGCCCTGCGGAAAACTTCCAGACGCGAGTGTTCCCGCGCCGGGTTCTTTTCACAACCCCGACCGCAGCCTTTACTCAATCTTTTGGCCGCCAAAAACGCCGGAGCAAATCGCCGCTTTCAGCCGCTACGCGCGATGGATGGTAGAGCATTTTCGCGGGCGCGTTTCCTACTGGGCTCTGTGGAATGAGCAGGACATCGATTACTGGAATCCCGTTCCAGATCCCGAAGAATATGGCCGGCTGCTGAAATCTTTTGTACAAACCGTTCATGAGGCCGATCAAGAAGCGAAAGTCATTTACGGAGCCCAAGCGGATCCCACCAGGGACTTCACTCAGCGCGCGCTGGACAGTTGTCAGTGCGCTTCCGGCATCGACGTCTATGCCTATCACACCTATCCCGGCTATGGCCGGAATCTGCATCCCGAAACGATGGACTCCGGTGCGTACGGGAAGGAATCTCCAAAGACTCTGCGCCAGTTCGTCAGGGGCTACTCGGGGATTCGTGCCGAAATCCCCTTTTTTGATGACGAGTTTAATTCCATCCCATCCTGGCAAGGCTCCGACGAATCTGTCCAAGCGAAATATGTTCCTCGAGGCCTCCTCTACAATCTGGCTGCAGGTGTCAAAACTTTCGTTTGGCTCCTCACTGCGGGAACCGACGGCAACGAATACGACGACTTCGGCGTTATCCACGGATTGACGTATCAGGAAACCGATTTCACTCCGCGCGCCGTCTTCGGCGCACTCCAAAACACCAATGCTCTTTTCTCTGAGACAAAATTCGATCCATCGATCGAGATTGCTGGGTCTGAGGTGCCGGCGCAATTTCGTGGCGATTATCCGTTTCTGGCATACGGTTTTCGCTCCGCCTCCGGGAAAGCCATCGTGGCGTACTGGCTTGCAGGCCAGAGCTCTCCGGGCAACGTTTTTCCTGCGCTCTCTTCGAATCTCACGCTCAAAAACACGGGGATCGAGCATCCTGTTTTAATCGATGTCGTCTGCGGAGAAATCAAGCGAGTGACTTGGAAGAAAGGCACAACCGATACCCTCGAGGCGCTGCCCCTCGGCGATAGCGTGATGGCCATTGCCGACGAGAATTATTTTGACTGGCCCGTTCTGCCCGAAGCTCCCAGTTCTCTGAACGTCGTTCCCACCGAGAGCTCTCTCAAACTTACCTGGGCGGTCCACGAGGAAAGTAAAGGCGTCATTGTCGAGCGGCAGATCGTCGAAAACTCTGGTTCGGGCCACCGCGGGAATTGGGAGAGACTCGCCCGGCTCCCCGCGGCAACAACCGAATACGCGGATTCCAGCGCCCCGCGCGGAAAATCCGTCGGGTATCGCGTTCGCGCCTTCAACGACGCTGGAGAATCGGCCTATTCCAATATCGTTCGAATCAGTTGGCGAGAAGCCATAGACGGTAAGAGGAATTTTTAAGATGGCAAAACTCGCAATCGCCGGCGGCAAGCCCGTTCGCTCCAAACCTTTTCCGGCTTGGCCGGTTTACTCCAAGCAAGAAGAACGAGCGCTGCTGCAAGTTTTGCGCTCTCGCAACTGGGGCGGCTACCCCTTTCCCAACACTCATGCCAACGCGTTTGCCGCGAAATTCGCCAAAGCTCAGGGCGCACAGTACGGCATCGCACTGACCAACGGGACGGTCGCCATCGAAGTCGCCCTGAAAGCGATCGGTATCAAACCAGGCGACGAAGTCATTGTCCCTGCTTACACCTGGGAGGGCACGGTCGGCCCAATTCTGTTGCTGAATGCCGTCCCGGTGTTTGTGGACGTCGATCCAGACACCTATTGTTTGGACGCGCAGCTTATTGAGCAGGCTTTGACTCCCAAGACTCGCGCCATTCTTCCCGTGCACCTGGCGATGAACTTCGCGGATCTGGACGAGATCCTGCGCATTGCTCGCTCGCGCGATCTGGCGGTCATCGAAGACTGTGCCCATGCTCACGGGGGGAGGTGGCGGGATAAAGGTGCGGGCGCTTCCGGTGATTTTGGCTGCTTCAGTTTTCAGTCCAGCAAACTGATCACTTCCGGAGAGGGCGGCGCGGTTATTACGAACAATCTCGAATTCCACGAGCGCGCACAGTCCTATGTGAACTGCGGACGCGCCAGCGTCACCGACCAGTTCCGCCACCGCTTGATTGGCTTCAACTATCGCATCACCGAATTCCAAGCCGCGATCCTCGAAGTGCAGTTGCAACGTCTGGGAAAACAAGCCAAAACGCGCCGGGCCAACATGGATTATTTTGAAAAACGTCTCCGTGGCACTCCCGGCTTGGCCTTCTTGAAGCGCGATGCGCGCACCACGCAAGTCGCCGCTTACCAATATGTGTTCAAGTATCTGTCCGGCCATTTTGGGGGAATTTTCCGCGCTGCATTTCTCGGTGCTCTGGAAATGGAGGGCATCCCTTGTGACGGTCTCTTCTACGAACCGGTCTACCGCAGCGCTCTTTTCCCCGTCCATCCTGCAGAGTTTCCCGCATTGAGCTGGGATCGGCCCACGCCTCTGGATCCAAAAACGCTTTATCATTGCCCCGTCTCCGAACGCGCCGCGTACGAGGAAGCCGTCTGGCTCCCGCACCATATCTTCCTCGGCACGCGCAAAGACACGGACGACATTGCCGAAGCGGTTCTCAGGGTCTGTGAGAACATCGGCGAACTGCGTAATCTCAAGCACCCTGCCATCGCTCGCAAGAGCATGAGCCGCGCCGAACGTCCCCGCATCGAAAAACGCCAGTGGTAATCTTTTGATGCATGCCGGAGTTGCCGGACATTGTCGTGTACATTGAAGCGCTCGAGAGGCGCATTCTCGGGCAGACGCTCACACGCGTGCGGGTTGTCAGCCCTTTTTTACTGCGCACGGCGGTTCCGCCGCTGAGCAGTGCTGCGGGCAAAAAAGTTCTCCGTTTGCGGCGTCTGGGAAAGCGCATCTGCATTGGGCTTGAAGATGACCTTTGGCTCGTCCTGCATCTGATGATTGCGGGCCGGCTTCACTGGCGCGCTTGCGGAGCGAAAGTCTCGCCGCCTCGTGGCCTCGCGGCGTTCGATTTCCGGGCGGGTTCTCTACTCTGGACTGAAGCTGGCTCACAAAAGCGCGCTTCGCTTCACGTCGTTTCGGGAGAGGCGGATCTTCGCGATGTGGATCCTGGCGGCATTGAAGTTCTCGACTCGGATGCCTCACGCTTTGCGGCCGTTCTGGTTTCCGCGAACCATACGCTGAAGCGCGCGCTCACCGACCCGCGCCTCTTCAGCGGCATTGGCAACGCCTACTCGGACGAAATCCTGCACGAAGCTAGGCTTTCACCGCTCGCGCAAACACAAAAGCTTGCGGTCGCGGAAATAGATCGTTTGTTTGAAGCCACTCGCACAACACTCAACCGCTGGACCGAGCGCTTGCGCTCGGAAGCTGGTGAGAAATTTCCCGAAAACGTGACGGCCTTTCGCGAAGGGATGGCGGTGCACGGCCGCTACAAACAGCCCTGTCCGCGCTGTGGCACAAAAATCCAGCGCATTCGTTACGCTTCCACCGAAACGAATTATTGCCCTACCTGCCAGACGGGCGGGAAACTCCTCGCAGACCGCGCTCTCTCGCGCCTCCTCCGCGAAGATTGGCCGCGGACGCTCGATGAGCTCGAAATGCTGACCAAACGGAGTTAAGCGCGGGTCATTTTTGATTTCCTTGTCGGAGCTGGTATTGACACGGCTTCTCAGTGCAAGATCGCTGCGATTGCTCCGTCGGCAATCAACGCCGAGACCGCTTCGATGTCAGCGCCGAGCGGCCGATCAACGGAAAGCATACGGGACTTCGCCCGCACAATTTCGTAGGCCTTGGTGGCCAACTTGCCAGTCTTCAACGGCGCAAGGAGATCAATCCCTTGGCAGGCGCAAAGCAGCTCAATCGCAATCGTATTGCGAAGATTTTTAAGCATGCGATCGAGGCGCCGGGCCCCGCTCATTCCCATGGATACATAATCTTCCTGATTTCCAGATGTGGAAATGGAATCCACGGAGTGTGGAGTCGCCAGCGCCTTGTTCTCGCTGGTCAACGCGGCGGCGGTTACCTGCGCAATCATGAATCCAGAATTCAAGCCTGGCTCGGGCGTCAGAAAGGCCGGCAACAAGCTAGTCAAAGGATTGGTCATCTGTTCGACGCGCCGCTCCACAATGCCGCCGAGCGTGGCGAGCGCAATCGCAACTTGATCTGCGGCCATGGCGAGTGGCTGGCCGTGAAAATTGCCGCCGCTGACAATGTCGCCGTCTGCGCCATTGCGCACGAAAACCAGCGGGTTGTCCGTCGCACTGTTTAACTCGACTGCGGCAATTTCTCGTGCTTGAGCCAGCGCATCGCGCACCGTGCCGTGAACTTGCGGCGTGCAGCGCAAACTGTAGGCATCCTGCACGCGCGGATCTTTCTCGGCCGCACGATGCGACTCACGAATCTGGCTGCCTTCGTTCAAGTGCGCCAGATTGCGCGCCGTCGTGGCAGCGCCAGGATAGGCGCGCGCATGCATAATGCGCGCATCGAAGGCGCCCGGGCTGCCGCGCAGGGCATCGAGCGAGAGCGAGGCGGCCACGTCCCCGGTGTCCACCAACAGGTCGGCTTCGTCTAGCGCGAGACTTAGCAGCGCGAGCATTGCTTGTGTGCCATTGAGCAGGGAAAGGCCTTCTTTGGCTTCCAGTTCGAGCGGCACGATGCCCGCGCGCTTCAGGGCTTCGCCTCCGGGCAAGATTTCGCCGCCAAATAGCGCCTGGCCTTCGCCGATCATCACGTGCGCAAGGTGCGCCAATGGCGCTAAGTCACCCGAAGCACCCACGGAACCTTGCGACGGAATCACGGGGTGTAGTTTTGCGTTCAGCATCTGGCACAGCGTTTCCACGACGCGCGGCCGGACGCCACTCAGGCCCTTGGCCAGCGCGTTTGCGCGCAGCAGCATCATCGCTCTTGTTTCAGCTTCGCTTAACGGGGCGCCCACGCCACTTGAATGCGAACGTACCAAATTCACTTGCAGCTGCTTTACTTGCTCATGAGAAATGCGTACTGACGCAAGCTTGCCAAAGCCGGTGTTGATTCCGTACGCGGTCGATCCAGAAGCAACCACGTGCTCTACTACTGCGCGGGACGCTTTCATTCGTTCGACAGCCGCAGGGCTGAGCCCCACGTTTTCTTGGCGCAGGGCCACGCCATAAAGCTGCGCAAACGTCAGGTCGTTGCCCGTCAACAGAACGCTCATGCGCGGCTCCGGTACGGCTCAGGCACGCCTGCTGCTCCCATAAGCTTGCGGTATTTTTCCGGCAACAGTTTCGGGCGTCCATTGCCCCCGCAAATCACGTGCGTTGTTTCGCCGTTGGCTAAAACCGTACCATCCGAGTCGCGAATGACTTCGTAGGAAAACACCACCACGCGGTTCTTCGATTCGGCGATGCGCGTGCGGATGCGCAGTTCCTCGTCGTATCGCGCGGGATGATGATAGCGGCAGTGCACGTCTGCCACCATGATGTGACAATCGTCCTCTTGTTCCATCTTTTTGTATTCCACGCCGAGCGCGCGCATTAATTCCACTCGGCCGACTTCAAACCACACCAGAAAGTTCGCGTGATACACCACGCCCATTTGATCGGTCTCCGCGTAGCGGACGCGCACTCTTGCATCGTGATATTCGAGCATGCGATTTCTCTCGGCCTATTCCGGCTTGCCTTGCCAGACGGGTTTGCGCTTTTCGAGGAACGAGGCAAGCCCTTCCTTGAAGTCGGGAGTGCAACGAATGCGCGCGTTTTCGAGGATGGCGCGCTCGAGGTCGTGATCGACGCTGGTGGCCGCAGCAGAAGTCATCAAACGTTTGGCGCGCGAGAGGCTTGCGGGACTCGCGGCAATCAAGAGGTCAGCCAGCTCCTTCGAACGCGGAAGAAGATTTTCCGCAGGAACAATTTCGTTGACCAAGCCCATGGCCTTGGCTTCTTCTGCCTCGATAATCCGTCCCGTAAGCAGGAGGTCCCTGGTTCGTTTTTCCCCGATTTGGCGAATCAAAAAGACGGAAACGAGCGCGGGAAGAAAGCCAATTTTGACTTCGGTATAGCCAAACTTAGCCTCAGGCACGGCGAGCGTAAAGTCACACAAGGTGGCGATGCCGCACCCGCCCGCGAGAGCGGCGCCATTGACGGCAGCGATCATCGGCCGCGGAAAACTCCAGATACGGCGCAGCATTTTCGCCATCCGCCGCGAATCCTCCTGGTTTTCAGCGGCAGATTGCTGGGCGATAGCCGCGAGCATCTCCAGATCCATGCCTGAGCAAAACGCCTTGCCCGCTCCGGTGAGAATCACGACGCGCGCGTGACTTTTCTCGACTTCGTCGAGCGCGGTTTGCAACTCGGCAATCATGGTGGCGGAAATGGCGTTGCGTTTGTCCGGACGGTTCAGCGTGATGGTGGCGACGGGGCCGGAGTTATCAAGAATCAGCGTGGAAAACATAAATTCATATCTCCTCTCAGTTCACGAGTGGAGCATGAGCATATTTTGCGCGAATCTCATTGGTCATTTCGAGGGCCTTCGAAAGCCCCGCCGGCTCGATTCCGGGGTCGGCCCCGGCTTTGCGCAGCGCCGCAAGAACGTCTTCGGTAGCGATATTGCCGACCAGACGGTCTCCGGCAAAGGGACAGCCGCCAAGACCAGTCAGCGCGCTGTCAAACCGGCGACATCCCGCTTCATACGCAGCGAGAATTTTTTCCTCGGCCCTCTCTGGGCGGCTGTGCAGGTGGACGCCCAACTCGATTCCCGCAACGTGATCTTTTACCTGGCGATAGAGAGCGCCGACAAGTTCCGGTGTGGCGGTGCCGACGGTATCGGCCAAAGAAACGGTGCGCACCCGGAGGTCCTTGAGCCACTCCAAAGTATCGGCCACGATTTCCGGTCCCCAGGGCTCGTCATAAGGATTTCCAAAGGCCATCGAAATATAGATTACCAACCCGCGATTTGCGGCAGTTGTTTGCTTTTTTAGTCTTTCGACGAGCGTGCGGGATTCGGCGCGCGTCATGTTGGCGTTGGCGCGGCGGAAGTACGCAGAGATGGAATACGGGTAGCCTATGGTCGTTACCCCCGGCGTGGCGAGAGCACGCTGTAATCCCATCTCGTTCACAACAATGCCGATAATTTCTGAAGGTTCCCTCGCAGCGCCGGCGTCTTGCCGGCGATTTTGCTGGTCGGAATTCACGGAAGCAATTGACGCATTGAGTTTTGCCATTACCTCTTCGCTGTCCGCCATCTGCTTGACGTGCTTTGGCGAAACAAAGCTTACTGCGTCAATGTGCCGAAAACCGGCGAGCATTAGCTCCTTCAGATACTCGGCTTTGTATTCTGTGGGGATGAATTCTTGAAGTCCCTGCCAAGCATCTCGCGGGCATTCAATTAGCTTTACGTCTTCCATGTATTGGTTCTGCTCTTCTTTCGACTTTCAAAACTAGCGACTCCGAACCTCTTCATGTTTGGAGGACACCGGTCTTGAGCTCAGGAATTTGAGGATTAAGTGAGGCGGCTTCGAGCGCCCAGATCAGGGCCTCGCGCGTGTGGGCAGGATCGATAATTGCATCGACCCAAAGGCGCGCAGCCGCGTAGCGCGGATCGGTTTGGTGCTCGTAGGTGGCGCGAACGGATTCGTAGAGTTCTTTCTTCTGCTTTTCGTCTGCTTTCTTCCCTTCGCGTTCCAGCTGCTTCAGTTTGATTTCGACGAGCGTGCCCGCGGCGGACTCGCCGCTCATCACCGCGTACCGTGCGGTCGGCCAGGCGAAAATGAACCGGGGATCGTACGCTTTGCCGCACATGGCGTAATGCCCGGCGCCAAAACTGCCTCCGCAAATCACGGAAATTTTGGGCACCACGCTGTTGGCTACAGCATTAACCATTTTCGCTCCCGCGCGAATGATGCCGCTCCATTCGGCGTCTTTGCCGACCATGAAGCCGTTGACGTCGTGGAAAAACAGGAGCGGGATGCGATTCTGATTGCAATCCAAAATGAATCGCGCAGCCTTTTCCGCGGATTCCGTGTAGATGACGCCGCCAAACTCGATGCGTTTCTGGTCTGAACCGCGCGCCAACGTCTGTACGTGCTTCTTCTGATTCGCCACAATGCCCACGGCCCACCCGCCAATGCGCGAGTAGCCACACAGCACCGTTTCGCCATACTCGGCACGGTATTCCTCGAATTCTCCCGCGTCCACAATGCGCGCGAGAATTTCGTGCATGTCGTACTGCTTTGCGGGGTCGCTGGAGAAAATCCCGTAGATTTCGTCGGCGGAATAAAGTGGGTCGCGCGGTTTCACCCGGCTAAAGGGAGAAGGAGCGGGCGCCCCTATTTTATCTACCAGCGCACGGACGCGTTTCAGACACGCTTCGTCATCCGCTTCGCGAAAGTCCACCGTCCCGCTGATCTGCGCGTGCATCTTCGCACCGCCCAAGTCCTCCGCTGAAGATTTTTGGCCAATAGCAGCTTGCACCAGGGCGGGCCCCGCGAGAAAGAGTCCTGAGCCTTCGGTCATCAGGATGTGATCACACATCACCGGAAGATACGCGCCGCCGGCAACGCACATTCCCATAATGGCCGTGATTTGCGGAATGCCCATGGCGCTCATGACCGCATTGTTGCGAAAAACGCGGCCGAAATCGTCAGTGTCGGGGAAAACATCTTCCTGCAGTGGCAAGAAGACGCCTGCAGAGTCGACGAGATAAATGGTGGGGATGTGATTCTCGATAGCGATATTCTGCGCGCGAATGACTTTTTTCGTGGTCATGGGAAAAAATGCACCGGCTTTCACCGTGGCATCATTCGCGATAATCATGAACGTGCGGCCGCAAACTTTGGCGAGGCCGGTAATCGTGCCCGCGCAAGGCGCGCCACCCCACTCTTCGTACATTTCGAACGCCGCGTAGATGCCAAGCTCGAAGAAGTGCGAGTTGGGATCAGTCAATTTCGCGATACGCTCGCGGGCCGTCAGGCGGCCCTTTTTGTGCTGCGACTCGATCGCTTTCGCTCCGCCACCTTGCCGAATCTGTTCTTCCTCGTTCTTAACTTCCGTGAGCAGATCGATCATGCGGCGCGTGTTTTTTTCGAAGTCGGGGGATTTGCGATTTGCGCCAGTTTTCAGAACGGAAGCGGCCACGCTAGAGCCTCGCGCAATGATAAGCGTTGGATACTCATAAAATCGACTGCTACCCAGTCACGGCTCACAGTATACGAGGTTTGCCGGACTTGCGCGAACCGCAAGCCGGAAGCTCTGCGGCCGGGTCATCGGATGGCCAACGGCGGCTATGCTTGACGCCGAAGTTTGCCCGCAGTCTAATGGCAGACCTTACGGAAAGCAGCCGACGAAGACCATGATCAAAGTTACGGTGGTGTACCCCAACAACCAAGGCAGTCATTTCGACATGAGCTATTACTGCAACAAACATATCCCGCTGGTCCAGCGACTTTTGGGCCCGGCGCTAAGGGGCGTCGCCGTAGAACAGGGCATCAGCGGCGGGGTCCCTGGCTCCGCCGCCCCTTATCTGGCGATCGGGCAGCTGCAATTCGATTCCGTGGAAGCTTTTCAATCGGCTTTTGGCCCGCACGCCGAGGAAATCATGGGCGACGTTCCGAATTACACGAACATCCAGCCCGTCATCCAAATCAGCGAAGTAAAACTTTAGCCGGGGCAAGCCGAACCTCCACGCCCATTTTTCGTTCCTTCTGCAGGCACGACCTATTCGGTCCTCAAAGCTTGCATCACGTCAATGGAAGCTGCGCGCCGAGCTGGAAAATAAGCGGCCATCGCGCTGGCAATGACAATCGCGGCGCACGCAAGAAGCAGAAGGCCGGTACTCTCAGGGCGGACGCCCGAAACCGTGGAGAGCAGTTTTTGGAGGCAATAGCTCTCGGCGAGCGCCCCTGCCAAGCCGACCAGTAAGCCAGCAAAGACCAGGCGCGAGGCGCGCTGAAGGACCATCCTGAGAACAGCACCACGAGTAGCGCCCAGAGCGATTCGCATGCCGATTTCGCGGGTTCGCCGGACCACCGAATAGGCTAAAACGCCGTAGAGCCCAATCACAATCAGTAACACGGCAATTGCGGCAAAGCTGCCCACCAAAAGCATCAGAAAACGAGGTTGGCAATCGCCTTACCCGACAACTCTTCCATGGTCCGCACTTGGTACACCGGCACCTGCCTGTCGAGGGACGCAACCACGGCGCGCGCGGCGGATTCCTCGGACCGCGGGGAAACAGCCGTTCGCAGAACAATGCTTCCGAGTCCCCAGGAGAGCTGTTTGAAGGGGAAGTAGTAGATCGGATCCGGGGCCATCCCGCCAGGCGACTGCTTGGCGTTTCCCACGACTCCGATTATCTCGTGTAGCTTGGTACCGTCCCCCCCATTCGTTGCGCCGGGCTCAATGCGCTTACCTAGAGCATGCTCTCCGTGGAAAAATTTGTCAGCAAAAGCCTGATTTACGACCAAAACGGGTGGTGCTTGCCGATCGTCCCGCTCGGTAAAGTCGCGCCCTTCCAGGAGGGGGATTCCTAGCGTACGAAAATAGCCCGGCGTAACGATGGCCATATCCGAGCGGGGTCGGTCGGATGGGCCGGCTCGCCGCTCTTCCATGTCAAATGAAATAGTCACCTGATCGCCCTGCATCGGCAGTGGCCATCCCGCCGCAGCGGATTGCACCCCGGGAAGAGCGCGCAAGCGCTTCAAGAGTTCGTCTGAAAAACGAATCCCCGTTGCTGCGTTGTACTGCCCCTGGGGAAGGTCCAGGTTGAATGTGAGTACATGGTCGGAGCGGAAGCCGAGATCGCGGCGCTCGAGTTGCAGAAACGCCGCAATCAAGAATCCGGCGGCACAGAGTAGCATGAGCCCGAGAGTAATTTGGCCCGAGACCAGCACGCTGCGAAAGCGCTCGCCGCCACCGGTAATGCCTCTTGCACCTTCCTTCAAGGAGCGGACAAGGTCCACCTTAGCGGCTTGAAGCGCCGGCAGAAGGCTAAAGAGAATGCTCGTGAACAAGGCTAGAGTGATTGAGAAAGCGAGGACCCGCCGATCCACCGCGGCTAGCGAGATTCGGGGAATGCTGTCCCCGGCAAGAGGTAAGAAGATACGCAGACAAGCAAAGGCCAAAAGCAGGCCCGCCAGACTGCCCAGAAAGCCAAGCGCCAAACCTTCCATTAGCAGTTGCCGGACGACATTTGCGCGCGAGGCTCCCATGGCCGCGCGAACAGCCACCTCGCGTTCCCGCTCGACGCTGCGAGCCATAACAAGGTTGGCGATGTTGGCGCAAGCGATGAGTAAGAGAACAAAGACAGCGGCCAGCAAAACAAACATGGACTGACGGCTGTCTCCTACAACTCGTTCCAATTCCGGAAGGATATAAGTTGAGGCATGGTTTTTGTTTTCGCCAGGATATTGAGTGGCGAGTGCGGCCGCGATGGAATCCATTTGCGCTCGCGCCTGATCCACGGTGACGCCATGTTTGAGGCGCGCAATCACGTCGAGTATGCGTGCTCCGCGTTGCTCGGTGAGCGGGTGGTATGGTTCCGGTGCGGCTGCGTCTTCGGCAAGAGTGGTCCAAAGCTGCACGGATGGACTTTCGGCAGGAAAGTGGAAATCACGAGGGGCTACCCCGACGATGGTGAAAGTCCTGCCATTGATTGTAGCGCCCTGACCAATAACCGCAGGGTCGCCGCCAAAATAGCTTTGCCACAATTCATGGCTGAGGACAGCAACATGCGTTCCCGGTGTTTCCTCGCTTGAAAGAAAGCCGCGCCCCAATTCGGGTTGAACCTGAAGAACAGGGAAAAGGTCCCAGGAAACAATCTCGCCATCCACATGAATGGCTTCCCCTCGGCCCGAGACGCTGAACTCCTCGTCGCGGTAACTGACGAAATGTTCAAAGACCTGATTGCCGGAGCGGAAATCGAAGAAGTTCGGATAAGACAGGTGGTCAGGGTGCGGCGTGCCTCGCGTCACCCACGAAGCGAAGGCGACCAGTCGATTCGCCTCTGGATAGGGAAGCGGACGGAAGACCACAGCGTCTACCACGGCAAAAACGGCAATATTGGTGCCGATCCCGAGCGCCAATGTCAGCACTGCGGCGGAGCTAAAGGCCGGCGCGTTCCTGAGCTGGCGAAAGGCGTAGCGTACATCCCGCCACAGGGTTTCGACGTAGGGAAACCCGCGCCGCTCATGAAGCTCTTCTTTGAGTTGGGTGACCCCTCCGAACTGGCGCCTTGCTTTATAACGGGCTTCCTCCGCAGACATGCCCTGCCTGATGAAACGCTTCGCCAGCAAGTCCAGGTGCGACTGAACTTCCGCATCCAGCTCGCGGTCCGCCTTTGCATGCTCGAACATGGCACGAATGCGGGACAGTAATATTCGCAAGGAGAGCATGAGTCACCTCTGAGGCGCGACTTGCAGGAGTCTTCCAATTACACTCGCGACGCGCTCCCAATTTGCGGTCTCATGGGAGAGTTGTTTGCGGCCCGCCTTCGTGAGGGAGTAAAACCGGGCTTTACGATTGTTCTCCGAAGCACCCCATTTTGAGGAGATCCAACCCTTTTGCGAGAGGCGCAATAGGGAGGCATACACCGTGCCTTCGTTGAGGCGAAACAGATCTTCGCTGATCTGCTCGATGCGTCGCGCGATTCCGTATCCGTGCAAGGGGCCGAGAGCTTCCAGGGTCTTCAGGACCATGAGGTCGAGCGTTCCTTGAAGAACCTCGGATTTGTCCTCGGGCATTCTCGGCCTCCTTTGCGATGGCCAAAGGACAGTATCACGCTTCCTTTGGGATGTCCATAGGTAATGCCAAAGCGATGGGGGAGGCCCGGGACCGGAACTTCAGCCGTTTCTCAGCCGTCAAATATCGTGCGAAGTAAAAAGCTTGCGCTCTGCCAGAAGGCGGGTAAGCTAGGGACGGGTTCCTCGGGGACACCTGCGAGCATGGTCCGGCGGTTAAGCGTCAATCAGTAGCCATTCGAAAGGAAACTTTGATGAAAGCGCATTACAGGCGTGTCGTGTTGCTAATTACGATCGCGTTGTCGCTCTGTGCGGTCGTATCGGTAGGGCAAAAGCCGGCTCCGTCGCAGTCGACAGCGCAGAGTACAGAGAAGACTGCCGCGACGACCCAGGCGCCGAAAGCCGCTCCCAAACCCGCGCCGCTGCAAGTGCCGCAAATCAAATTCGAGAAGTACAAACTGCAAAACGGACTCGTGGTTATCCTTTCGGAAGATCACCGGTTGCCCATGGTGGCGGTGAATTTGTGGTACCACGTGGGGCCGGCGTATGAAACAGCAGGCCGCACCGGGTTTGCGCATCTTTTTGAGCACATGATGTTCGAAGGCTCGCGCCACGTGCCCGGGAACTCTCACATACGTTTCCTCGAAGCCGCGGGCGCCAGCGACATCAATGGTACGACGGATTTTGACCGCACGAATTATTTCGAGACGCTGCCTTCGAACCAGCTGGAGCTTGCGCTTTGGCTCGAATCCGACCGCATGGGCTACCTGCCGGACAAGCTGGATCAGGCCAATCTTTCCAACCAGCAGGACGTTGTCCGCAATGAGCGCCGTCAGAGCGTGGAGAACCAGCCTTACGGGGCCGTCGAAGAAAGTTTGGTGCACTTGCTTTATCCCAAGGGTCATCCGTATTACGGCGACGTTATCGGTTCGCACCAAGACATCCAATCCGCAAAGCTCGAAGATGTAAGGAACTTCTTTAAGCTGTACTACGCCCCCAATAACGCAAGCCTGGCCATCGTCGGGGATTTCCAGCCGGAGCACGCCAAAGAGCTGGTTGAAAAATATTTTGGTCCCCTCAAACGGGGCGAAGACGTGCCAAAAATTACGGCAAAAACGCCTCCGATCACGGCCGAGCGCCGCGCCGTGATTCAAGACAACGTGCAATTGCCACGCGTGTATGAGGCGTGGCTGACCTCGCCGATTTTCAAACCTGGCGACGCCGAGGCCGACCTTACCGCGACAATTTTGGGGGGCGGAAAATCCAGCAGGCTGTACAAGAAACTCGTGTACGAAAAGCAGATGGCTCTGGACGTGGGCGCAAATCAGCAATCGCTGATGCTGGGTTCGGAGTTTCAAATACAAGCGACCGCTCGCCCCGGCGTGAAGCCGGAAGATCTCGAGAAAGCCATCAATACCGAGCTGCAGGCATTCCGAACCAGCGGACCGACCGAAGAGGAGTTGCAGCGCGCGCGAAACGTGGTGGAATCCGGAATCATCAAGGGACTCGAAACGCTCGGTGGATTCGGCGGCGTCGCGGACCGCTTGAACAGTTACAACCACTATCTCGGGACGCCTGATTTCCTTGGTGCAGATATCGCGCGCTACGAAACCGCGACCGTCGAATCGCTAACGGCGTTTGCGCAAGCGCAACTCGCCGACAACCAACGCGTTGTGGTCTACGGCGAGCCAGGGAAACAAGATCTTGGCCCGGAGGTTCCGACGCCAAAAGCGGAAGCCAAGGACACGGCAAAAATGGGCGGCGAGCCCGTGAATCTTGAGGCGGAATGGCGGAAGGACCCGCCAAAGCCCGCGCCGGCGAGCCCGTTGCATCTGCCCATTCCGCAAGAGTTCAAGCTTTCGAATGGGTTGACCGTCCTCTACAACGAGCGGCCGGGCCTGCCGCTCGTGGCCGCAAGTTTGGTGCTGCGTTCCGGCAGCGGCGCCAATCCCGCGGACAAGCCGGGCCTCGCAAGCTTCACAGCGCGCATGCTGCAGCAAGGAACCACCACGCGCAGCGCTTTGCAGATTGCCGATCGCTCGGCGGATCTGGGCGCGTCACTTGGGTCCCGAGCTGGGATGGATAGTTCCTTCGTTGGCATGCAAGCGCTAACGCGGAATTTTCCCGATGCGTTGGAATTACTGGCCGACGTAGCGCTGCATCCGACTTTTCCTGCGGCCGAGAGCGAGCGCGTTCGCAAAGAGCGGCAAGCCTTCCTTGTCCAGGAAAAGGACGATCCTTTCTCCGTAGCAACGCGTGTGATGAGGATAACGCTTTACGGCCCTCACAATCCTTACGGCTATCCGGACATCGGCACCGCGGAGTCTCTTAAAGCGATTTCGCGGGACGACTTGCTGAAATTCTGGCAGGAACATTATCTCCCCAATAACGCTGCTTTGGTCATTGCGGGAAACATTAAGCTTGAGACGCTCAAGCCGCTATTGGAAAAAGAATTCGGCGCGTGGAAAGAAGGCAAGCCGGCGGAGCCCCCGTTCGGTGCGTTGGAAAGTAGCGACGCGCGCTTGATCTTGGTTGACCGCCCAGGCGCTCCCCAGACCACCTTGGAGTGCTACGAGCTAGGTGCGGCCCGCACCACTCCGGACTATGTGCCGCTCGAAGTAATGAACACCGAATTGGGAGGATTGTTCTCGAGCCGCATCAACTTGAACTTGCGCGAGTATTCGGCCGTGCGCACGGATGTAACCGCGCCGGCGACTGCCGAAATCTTCAACGAACTGCGTAAAATACGCGACACACCAATGACTGCGGACGAGCTGCGGCTTTCGAAGGATTCCATCACGCGATCCATGCCCGGGCGATTCGAACGTGGCACGGACGAAGCGGGGACCTTTGCCGAACTGTTTATTTACGGATTTCCCCTGGATTACTTTTCGAGATTGCCGGAGGCCGTCGACGCGGTAACTCCGGAACAAGCCCAGGCGATCGCGCAAAAATACATTCATCCGGAAAAGATTGTGGTTGTGGCCGTGGGAGACAAAACCAAGATTGAGGGCGAAATGAAGAAACTCAATCTCGGCAAAATGGAAATCCGCGACGCGCAAGGCAGGATTGCGCAATAACGCGAAACTTCAAAACGGAAATAGAAAATTATTGACGGGGGCTTCATTCTCCCGATAGGATCGCAGTCAGGGCAGGATTTCCCACTTGCTAAGCCTGCTCAATTCCGCCAAGGAGGCGCCTGTGCGAACGCATAGCGAAGCTTGCGCGGGCAGGTGTGCCTCCGCTGTTTCTTTGAACTGAGTTCATAAACGGTTTCGGCGGCGCATTCGACCTGACGGAGTCACCCTCCCGCGCTTTTCGGTCCCTTCCATTCAACCAGAGCAGTTTTGTTTTGGCGCCAGCTGCGGCCGTGTGTTTTGTCATGGCCGCGGGAGGATACAACCGTGTCGATTTTGCGTTGGGGATGGAATGAGTATTGCAAAGCAGTTTGGCAGTCCGCCGAACGTGACAGCGTAGTTCCTGCACGAGTCGTCGCGCAGGGCCGCGGAGTTTGGCGTGTCGCTGGAGATTTCGGCGATTGTCTGGCGGAAGCGGCGGGAAAGCTGCGCCTAGCGCGGGAAGAAGGCGCGGATTGGCCAGCTGTCGGCGATTGGGTCGCCGTTGACCTTCGCAATCAAGGTGCCGCAACGACCATTCACGAGGTTCTACCGCGACGGAGCCAGTTTGTTCGCAAAATGGCGGGGAAGAAGATTGCGGAGCAAGTGATCGCCGCCAATGTGGACCTGGCTCTGCTGGTTTCCGCACTCGATCGCGACTTCAATCTGCGGCGGGTCGAAAGGTATCTCGCGCAGTGCTGGGAATCCGGCGCGAAGCCCGCGATTGTTCTGAACAAAGCAGACGCCTGCGAAGAAACGCAGGAAAAATTGCAGGAAATGGAGAGGGTTGCCATGGGCGCTCCCGTGTGCGTGATCAGCGCGAAGACGGGGCGGGGCTTCGATGAATTGGAAAAGCAACTAGCTCGCGGAAAAACGATTGTGCTGCTCGGTTCTTCCGGGGTAGGGAAGTCCACCATTTTGAACCGTTTGATGGGACATGTAGTTCAAGAGGTACAGGAAGTGCGCGAGGCGGACAGCCGCGGGCGGCACACGACGACCGCGCGGCAAATCTTTGTTTTGCCAGGTGGTGCCTTACTCCTGGACACGCCGGGCTTAAGGGAACTGCAATTGTGGGACGCAGGCGAAGGAATCTCACAAACATTTTCGGACATGGAAACTCTGGCCGCGCAATGCCGGTTCGCCGATTGCGGGCACGAAGTGGAGCCGGGCTGCGCGGTTCAAGCAGCCATCGCCGCGGGCACGGTGGATCGAGAAAGGTTTGAGAATTGGAGGAAGCTCCAGCGGGAAATGGAATTTCTACAACGTAAAATCGACCCGCAAGCCCGGCAAAATGAGAAGCAGCGAATCAAGCAGCTCATGCGCAGCGTGAAGCGAATGTATCGCGGCAGAGAAAGCCACCAGAGTTAAGCGTTCTGCGTTAGGCGCGCGAAACGCGCTTGTAGATGAAGTCCACGATGTCCTGCGTAGAAGTGCCGGGGAGAAAAATCTCTGCGATGCCGGACTTCTTTAGCCCGGGGATGTCGGCTTCCGGGATGATGCCGCCAACGAGGACCGTGACGTCACTCATGCCTTTTTCGTGGAGGAGATTCATGAGTTGCGGGCAAATGGTATTATGCGCGCCGGACAGAATGGACAGGCCGATCACATCGACGTCTTCCTGGAGGGCCGCGGAGGCGATCATTTCCGGCGTCTGGCGCAAACCGGTGTAAATCACTTCCATCCCCGCATCGCGCAGGGCGCGCGCAATCACTTTCGCGCCGCGGTCATGTCCGTCCAGCCCCGGCTTGGCAATCAGCACCCTGATTTTCTTTTCGGGCATGGGCTAAGTGATGGCGACTTCTTCGTAGGTGCCGAAGACGTCGCGCATGGCGTCGCAAACCTCGCCGAGAGTGGCGTAAGCTTTCACCGCCTCGAAAATGAAGGGCATGAGATTCTCTTTGCCCTTGGCGGCGTTGCGGAGCGCAGTTAGGCGGTGGTCCACTTCGGCTTGGGAACGCTCAGCGCGCAGTTTGCGGAGACGCTCTCCCTGGCGATGCGCAACCGTTTCGTCAATCTGCAGAATTTCCAGCGGCTTTTCTTCCGAGACAAAATCGTTCACGCCCACGACGATTTTTTCTTTCTTATCTACGGCCATCTGGTAGCGATACGAGGCTTCCGCAATTTCCCGTTGCGGATAGCCGCGTTCGATCGCCTCGACCATACCGCCCATAGCGTCAATCTTGTCGATATAGTCCCACGCGCCGCGCTCGACCTCGTTGGTGAGCGTTTCCACAAAATACGAGCCGCCGAGTGGGTCGACCGTGTTTGTCACCCCGGTTTCGTGCGCGATGATTTGCTGCGTGCGCAGAGCGATGGTGGCAGCAAATTCCGTCGGCAACGCCCAAGCTTCATCGAGCGAATTCGTATGTAAGGATTGGGTGCCACCCATCACGGCCGCCAGGGCCTGGACGGCCGTGCGCACCACGTTGTTATAAGGCTGCTGGGCGGTGAGGGAGCAGCCGGCGGTTTGCGTATGGAAGCGCAGCGCGCAGGAGCGCGGATGCTTGGACTTGTAGCGCCCCGTCATGGCTTTGTGCCAGATGCGGCGGGCGGCGCGATATTTGGCAATTTCTTCAAAGAAGTCATTGTGCGCGTTAAAGAAGAACGAAAGCTGCGGAACGAACTCATCCACGTGCAATCCGCGGCGCCTGCCCCATTCGACATACTCGAGCCCATCGCGCAAGGTAAACGCCAACTCCTGAATCGCCGTCGAGCCGGCTTCACGGATGTGATAGCCGCTAATGGAAATGGTGTTGAATTTCGGCGTGTTCTTGATGCCAAATTCAAAAGTGTCGATCACCAGCCGCATCGACGGTGCCGGTGGGTAGATGTATTCCTTCTGCGCGATGTATTCCTTGAGGATGTCGTTCTGGAGCGTACCGGAAATCTTCTTCCAATCCGCACCTTGTTTTTCCGCGACCGCCAGGTACATAGCCCAGATGACCGCTGCTGGCGAGTTAATGGTCATGGAAGTGGTGACGTTCGCCAGCGGAATTTTGTCGAACAGCACTTCCATGTCGGCGAGAGAGCTGATGGCCACACCACATTTGCCGACTTCGCCCTCGGAAAGAGGATGGTCCGAGTCGTAGCCCATCAGCGTGGGCAAATCAAAAGCCGTCGAAAGACCCGTTTGACCTTGCGATAGCAGGTAGCGGAAACGAGCATTGGTGTCTTCCGCCGTGCCGAAGCCCGCAAACTGGCGCATCGTCCAAAGGCGTGTGCGGTACATGGTGGGATGGATTCCACGGGTATACGGGGGCACGCCGGGCAGGCCCAAATCACGCTCAGGGTCCCGGCCGGCCAAATCCGCTTCCGTGTAAAGCCGTCGAATCGGATGGCCAGATGTGGTTGTGAAATCGTAGGCCCTCTCGGGGTTCTTCTCCAAGAATGGTTGAAGCGTGTTCTTCTCCCAGGCGAGTTCTTTGGCCGAGGGTTGGCGCTCCGAAGTAGGAGTTTCCGCCGGAGTCAGCGTTGGCGTTGGTCCTTTTGGCTTATCGCTCATTCCCGGACCTCTCGTCGAGCGTGCATGCGAGCAAAAACCTCTCAGATTTTCAATAACTAATGCTATGCGAAAGGCAGAAGACGGGCAAGCACTCGGGAAACTGCGATTCGTTCGGTTGGAAGCAGATACAAGCTGAGGCTGGCAAGGTCGACGAGTTCCACTTTGGGAAGAGAAGTCGTTTGCTTGATGGGCGGTAGGGGAAGCAGAAAACGTCCCGCCTCCCTCGCGCGGGGGGCTGGCGTGCGGCCTGAGCTCCACCCCAGGTTCAGGGCTTTTCGCGCAGCAAGTCCACCTGGTATTGGTTGTACCAAAACGATTTTGCGCCGCCTCCGGACGGCTGCCACCGTCTCTCTGTGGCACTCTTTCGGCCCTGGCGACGAGCCGACTCTTTCGAATCGCATTATGGCCGCTTGGGGTGTCTCGGAGTATAGCAAGCAGGGCGCGAAAAGAAAGCCGCGGGAGAGAATCGTGCCGCGCCTGTGGCGCCGGACGATTTTGGGACATCCCACCGAGCGCTCACGCGCTGGGCTAACGTGTGGCGCGCCTAACGGCGCTTGCGAGGCGGGACAAGAGTGGGCACGGCGTGCCGTGCCCCTACGCCTACAAAGACAAGGTGGCAGACGTTACTTCTGGCCGGCATCCGAACCGGAGAAGAGCTTGTCCACGCCGACGCGTCGCATCCGCGATCGTAACGTGATTGACCTCCAAGGTGCGACCTACGGCTCGTTCATAGCTGGCTTTGGCTTCGACCAGATTGGCGAGGGCGCGGATCTCGTTGCCTTCTGCGGTAATGAGGTCGCGTTGCGTCAAAATGACTTGGTAAACCGTGGAAGCCCCAAGCTGATACTTCTTCTGCTCGGCATCGAAGGTCTGCTGCTGAAGCTGCCGTGCCTTGCTGGCGGCCGCCACCTGCGCGCGGTCTTGGGTCAGCATGATATAGCTTTTGCGCACGTCGAGAAGCGCGGCGTTTCGCAATTGCTGCATTTGCGTTTGGAGTTGCCGTTGCTCGAGCAGAGCGCGGGCGTGAAAGGCCTGGGCCTGGCGGTTGCGCAAAGGAAGGGTCAAGGTCAACTGGCCGGCGTACACGGGAAAACGATTGTGAAAGACCTGGTTTTGCGCCGTGGTGAAACCGTTTTGGGAAACGGTCGTGCCCGTCGGAACCGTGGTGGACTCGAAGATAGGCGTTGGCACATTGTTGATGTCGACGCTAATGGGGTTGCCGTTAGCATCGACGATGGGAATTTTCGTGCTTATGGTCTTCAAGCCCGTGGGAGTCAAGGAGTTTCCGGCTAACCCAGAAGATTCATAGAATGCGCTCGCAGTGAGTGACGGCAGAAGGGCGTTCCTGGTTGCGCGAGCGTCAATATCAGCGTTCTTCAGGTTGTAGGCCTCTTCTTGAAGTTCGGGCCGTTTCGCGAAGGCTTCCTTAATGGCGTCTTCAAAGGTAGGGGCTTCGACGACTTCTGGGGGCTTTGGCTCATCCGTAGGAATGATTTCGACGTTGATGATATTCGGAGCGAGCGGATCCTTGGAGATGTCGTTTTTCAAAGTTTGCTCATCCTGGAGCTGCGTGGTCTGGGCAAAGATGAGGTTCTGCTGATCCGTGGCGAGTTCCGATTCCGAACGAGTCACTTCCAGAGGAGCCAAGCTTCCGATCTCCAACTGCTTTTTGTTGTCTTCGTAGAGCTTCTGCGCGACCGCAACGGCCTGCTGATTGACTTTTACATTTTCACGGGCATAAACCAGTTCCCAATAGTCATTCACGGTGGTCGTGACGGTGGTGATGGCTTGCTGAGCAAAGGCCCAGTCTGCAATTTTGCGGTTGTTGTTGGCGATGCGAATGTTGCGCGTCCACAATTGCTTGCCGAAGCCGTTCAACAAAGGCTGCGAAAGAGTAACTTGAAGGTTGGAACTGACGTCCGGATTAAAGAAGTTGGCGATATTGGAACTGCTGCGCGTATTGTTCCAGCCCACGGTTATGTTGGTTCCCGTATGGAAGGTCTCCGAATACTGGTTATTGAACTGAGAGCTATGCGAAACAACCGAAGCAGCGCCGGTAGTGCCGGCGCCGGAAATGAAGGGGTTGTTGATCGGTGTCACGGCGTCTACTATCTGAGTCGAGCTGGTGATGAGCGGATCGAAGTTCTGAATGAAGAACACGAATGGATTAACGAGGGCGGAAGAGGAGGGAATGGCTACTCCAGGCGTGGCAAAGCCAGAGCTGCCGGCCTGGGCATTGAGCAGACCGGCGTCGGAGATCCACGGGTAATAACGCTGTACGGCAATGTCCAAGTTGTTTTCGAGCGCAAGCTCAATGGCGTCTTGTAGGCTGATTTCGAGCTTGTTGTCGTGGATGAGCTGGTCGATGCGCGGCGAATTGACCAGAACGGGCGGCGGAACGAACTGCGATTCGTAGGGCTTGAAGATGTTTGGAAAAGCGCGTGGCCCACGGGAGTAGTGTTGGCTTGCAACGCCCAGAGAAGCGACGGGGGCGATGTTCGCGCCGCTGGAAGCCGGAGCGGGCGCTGGAGCAGGGTTGGCCGGTGGATTCTGCGGCGGGTTTTGCGCGAAAGCCGGAGACGTGGAGCCTGCGGCAAGCGCACCGGCAAGAAAAGCGGCAAGCAGCGAACGAAGCGCCTGCCCCATGCGCGGCTGATGGTCCCTGGTTGCCCACGGAAAGAACGAGTCAACGGTCTTCCACAGCATTGCCATAATGGTTTTCACCCCTCGCGATTCTGTCCCAGTGGGACGTTTTTGATTTGCACTCAACTATCTAAAACGTTGGAACAAAGGAATTTGTTTCACTTTCTTGGCTGGTTTTGAGAAATTAACGCTGAGCCTTAATGCGCTAATAGAAACACTCCCCCGGACACTCAGGATAATAGACGCAGAAAGGCGCTACAAGGTCCCCGGGGAGTTCAAGAGCAGGAACGTCTTAACGCAAGTGCGTGGGAAAGCCTGGCGGGAAGTTGAGAAGTTGATTCGTAGAGGCACGAACAGGAAGGGTTTGCATCGCCACGACGCCCATGCAAACCCTTAAGGCTAAGCGACGCTAGCGTCCCGAGCCGTCGCGAAAGAGGTCTTCGGCGCCCACGACCCTTCCGTGAAGCGTTCCCGGGATGAGAGTTTCGCGTTCGATATCGCCGGAGAGCGCGTCGGCGATGGTGACATGATGCACTTCGAGAGTGCGCCCAAGAGCGCGTTCGTAGTTGGCTTTGGCCTCTTGGAGGTTGGCGAGGGCGCGCAGTTCCGTGCCTTGGGCAGCAATCAGATCGCGCAGCGTGAGAATTACGTTGTAAGTCGTGGAAGCACCGAGTCGGTATTTTTTCTCCTCGGCATCGAACGTTTCCTGCTGCAATTGGCGCGCCTCACTGGCGGCTGCGACTTGAGCGCGGTCTTGGGTCAGCGCAATGTAGCTATTGCGCACGTCAAGCAAAGCCGCGTTTTTCAATTGCTGTACTTCCATTTCGATCTGGCGCTGAGCAAGCTGCGCGCGCTGGTTGTCCGCTTGCAGGGAGCGGTTGCGAATCGGAATCGTTATGCTGATTTGGGCTAAATAGTCAGGATTCGTGTTATGAAAAACGGAGCTCATCGCGTCGGTGAAGCCGGAACTCATAGGGCCTGAGGTGGAGGTGGGGCGCGTATTGCCGGCCAATCCGACAGTCCCGTACTGGCCGCTGAGGGTCGCCGTTGGCAACAGGGCGTTGTGCGTGGCCTTCACATCGAGGGCGGCGTTCTTCAGGTTGTACTCTTGCTCGAGCAGGTCTGGCCGCTTGGCATAGGCCTCCTTCAAGGCCGCTTCGAAACTGGGAGCTTCGGTTATTTCCGGCGCGGTGGGCTGGTCGGTCGGAATGATCTCGACGTTAACAACCTTGGG